>CAJXLK010000043.1 GCA_913055635.1 uncultured Bacteroidota bacterium | reverse complement strand
AAAACCATAGGGGAGCAACAGGATGGTGCCAACCTGCCGTTCATCCCGCAGGATAAATTGCAGGCAGGGGTGCGCTTCGAAGGCGGTCCATGGGCTTTTTTCAGAACCGTCTATACTGGTATTGAGACCACCTATGCCTTTGAACAGGATCGGCCCTCACGCTTTGAGACTTCGACAGCTGATTATTTTCTTGTTGATCTTACCCTGGGGGGCGAGATGGAGATAGCCGGGCGCAGGTTGCAGCTTGGCATTTCGGTGGACAACCTGATGGACGAGGTCTACATCCACCACCTCTCCACGCTGAAGCCTTTGCAGTACCACAATATGGGAAGGAACATCGTTTTCAGTCTGAAGATCCCGTTTAAGATGTAAATTGGTGGATGATTGAAGGTAAACAGGTGGCTGTTGGAAGTGGAAGGGGAAATAAGGTGAAGGTATAAAGCGCTTGACCCCGGTGCGTCTGATCTCCAGCTCAACCGGGAGGTTGGGATCCTGGTGGGCGAGCCCATCACATAGGTTTGCATCTTTAAAGAACCGGCTTGCTGCCGGGAATCCATCAGTCGAATGGCCGGGTAGTCCAAACCGGCATCTGCTACCGAGGTCAAATCCCCCTGGCGCAAATTCATCGAATAACTGTAACAATGGCAATGGACATCAATGAAGCCCGGATAAACCGACTTCCCCTTCAAATCCAATACGCGGTCGGCATTTTCTTTAATCCTGTAAATGCTTTGCGTCTGACCGGTAGGTATGAACGGTAGCCAGGAATATATTTTGAAAGAAAAAAAACAATATAGTGTATTTTTATTCAGGGGCCTATGAAATTTTTTTGTACATTTGAACATACATTTCCCTTTAGCGTCAATTCATGAGTTTTACGCGCGGCAACGCGATAAGGAGTTGCCCTCAGGTTTAGTGGTATCCTTGATCTGCCACTTGTGGGGTGTTGTCAGGCCTTTAAGCTTATGATGACATTGCTTGAAGGCCCCTTTACCTCTCTCCGGACCACTGGCGTCTGATTGTGTTGTTCCCCGTTGTTCGGGGAATTTGTGTGAGTAGGTTTTTAATGGCTCTTTTTACCATCTCCTTACCCTTTCTTTTTTGAATGCCTTCAATCTATCGCCTGATGGCACCTGTTAATTTGTTATCAGGTGCGTCACGTCGGGCAAATCTTTTTTTGATGGATGGATGGGATGTTTTCTATTAAAAATTCCTTTAACAAAATCCGTTGTTATGAGAGTTAAAACTTTTACCCTTTTCTTGTTGGCTGTTTTGTTGGGTACGAGCTTGATGTACGCACAGACAGCACGTGTACAGATCATCCACAATTCTGCAGATGCTGCTGCCGACAGTGTGGATGTCTATCTGGATGGGAGTTTGCTGCTGGATGATTTTCCCTTCCGCCAGGCGACTCCCTTTATTGATGCCCCCGCGGGTGTTGCTGTAAATGTGGGCGTTGCTCCCCAAACCAGCACCAGTGTGGATGATACCCTTTACAATGCCGGGGTAACGTTCACCGAGAATGAGACTTACGTGGTTGTGGCCAGTGGCATCGTCAGTGGCTCAGGCTACAGCCCGGCTGAGCCCTTTGACCTTTATATCTTCGAAGGTGGCCGTCTAAAGGCTGACGCATCCGGCACTACCGATATATTGGGTTTCCATGGCTCGACCGATGCCCCGCCGGTAGATGTGGTAGAACCCGCTCTTTTGCTCCACTATGCGGATAATTTCGCTTATGGTTCATTTACTGATGATTATACCGGTTTTACCACCCGCGATTATAGCCTGCAGGTACAGGATACCACGGGTCGCAGCGTGGTAGCTCAATACAGTTCTCCCCTGGAAACCCTGGGTTTGCAGGATTCGGCTTTGGTGCTGGTCGCTTCCGGATTCCTGAATCCGGCCAATAACAGCGACGGCCCGGCCTTTGGCCTCTATGCAGCCCTGCCTTCCGGGGGTAAGATGGTAGAGTTGCCGACCGAGGAAGTGGCTAAGGCCAGGGCCCAGATTATTCACAATTCAGCTGACCTGGCCGCCGATACGGTGGATGTGTGGTACAACGATCAGTTGCTGGCCGATGATTTCGCCTTCCGTACAGCGACCCCCTATGTAGATATGACCGCCGGGGTTTTATTTGACATTTCCATACAGCCTAAAACATCCACCGATACGGTTGGGGCGCTGTACAAGGAAACAGCCATTGCAGCTGCCGGAAAGAAATACGTGATCATCGCCAATGGCATTGTGAGTCCTTCCGGCTATGATCCGGCAAGGGCGTTTGCTTCTTATGTATATGATGCCGGCCAGATTGAATCGGAGGAATCCGGCAATACCGATATATTGGGTTTTCATGGGGCGACGGATGCCCCCACGGTCGACATCATCGAGCCCTATCTCCCCGAGCGGCTTTCCGATGATTTGAGTTATGGTTCCTTTAGCGAAGGATATCTGAATTTGGAGACGGCCGATTACAGCCTTCAGGTCCAGGATTCCACCGGGCGCTCGTTGGTGGCTCAATATGCCGCCCCACTGGAGGCCCTGGGGCTGGAAGATTCGGCCCTGGTGGTGGTCGCCTCTGGCTTTTTGGATCCCTCCAGCAACAGCGATGGCCCTGAATTTGGGTTATACGCGGCCCTGCCTTCCGGAGGCCATTTGATCGGGCTGGAGACAGAAAATGCGGCCACCGCTGAGGTTCAGCTGATCCACAATGCCCCCGATCATGCGGCCGATACCGTCGACCTTTACTACAATGACCAGATGCTGATCGATGACTTTGCCTTCCGCAATGCTTCATCTTTTGTAGAGGTCCCTGCAGGTATCCTTTTTGACGTTTCGCTCCAGCCTCAAACCAGCACCGATACCACTGGCGCTCTTTATAAAGAATCGGTGGTGGTAGCCGGAGACGGCAAATACGTGGTCATTGCCAATGGCTTGATCTCTTCCGGCTATGACCCATTCCGGGAATTTGGTTTCAGTGGTTATGAGATGGGCCAAAAAATGGCCTCTGAATCAGGGGAAACGGATGTGCTGGTCTTTCATGGTTCCACCGATGCCCCGGCCGTGGATGTGATGGAGCCCAATGCCCTGCTGCGTCTGGTTGATAATTTGGGATATGAACAATTCACCGACGCGTACCTGGGACTTTCCACAGCCGATTACAGTTTGCAGGTGCAGGATACCACCGGCAGATCGGCGGTAGCTCAGTTCAGCGCCCCGCTGGAGAACCTGGGCCTGGAAGATTCGGCCTTGGTGGTGGTCGCCTCCGGCTTTTTGACGCCGGCCAACAACAATGACGGGCCGGCCTTTGGCCTGTATGCCGCACTGCCCGCTGGTGGTCAAATGGTAGAGTTGCCCGGTGAGGCCATCTCAACGGCCAGGGCCCAGGTGATTCACAACTCTGCCGACCTGGCCGCCGACACGGTGGATGTGTGGTACAATGACCAGGTGCTGCAGGATGATTTTGCTTTCCGCAACGCCACACCCTACGTGGATTTGACAGCCGGTGTGGAATTTGACATCACCATTCAGCCCATGAACAGCACCGACACCAGCGGAGGGCTGTGGCGTAAAGCCTACAGTTTGGCCGCCGGCAAGCACTACATTTGGGTGGCCAATGGCATTGTGAGTGCTTCCGGTTATGACCCGCTTGAGCCTTTCGATATCTATGTCAATGAAATGGGACAAATGGAAGCCTCTGAGTCAGGCAATACCGATGTGATGGTCTTTCATGGCTCAACCGATGCCCCCACCGTAGATGTTACCGAGCCTTTCGAACAGCTTACCCTGGCAAACAACCTGAGTTACGGTGCTTTCCTCGGGGAATATTTGAACCTGACCACCAGCGATTATCAACTCCAGGTGCAAAATGAATTGGGATCCGAAGCAGTGGCTCAATTTGGAGCCCCACTGGAGACCCTGGGCCTTGCCGATTCCGCCCTGGTGGTGGCCGCCTCCGGTTTCCTGGATCCGGCCTCCAACAGTGATGGCCCTGCATTTGGCCTGTATGCCGCTTTGCCTTCCGGTGGTGAAATGGTTGAATTGCCGGCCAGTGAAGTCTCCCAGGCTATGGTCCAGGTGATCCACAACGCTGCCGATGCTGCTGCCTCTGAAGTAGATGTATGGCTTAACGATGAACCCCTGCTGGATGATTTTGCTTTCCGCACGGCTTCTCCCTTTGTAGGGTTAACCGCCGGAACCCATCTGGATGTCTCCATCCAGCCTTCCAGCAGCAGTGATACAGTGGATGCCCTGGCCAAGTTTGACTATCAGCTTTTGCCCGATGAAAAATATGTGCTGATTGCCTCCGGTCTGATCTCCAGTAGTGGTTACGACCCGATTCAACCCTTTGATATTGATGTCTTCCAGGGTGCACGTACCATGGCTTCGCAGGGTGGCAACACCGATGTGCTGGTTTATCATGGTGCTACCGATGCCCCCGTCGTCGACATCTATGAGTCGAGTCAACCCGCCGGTACCCTGGTCGATAACCTCGCCTACGGTGCTTTTTCAGGCGATTACCTTGAGCTTGCTACCGACAATTACGTGTTGGATGTTCAGGACGAATCGGGTTCGACCACGGTTGCCCAGTTTGAGGCCAACCTCAGTAACCTGGGCCTCGGGGATTCAGCCCTGGTGGCACTGGCCTCCGGCTTTTTGGAGCCTGCCAACAACAGCGACGGCCCGGCTTTTGGCTTGTTCGCCGCCCTGGCTGCCGGGGGTGACCTGGTTGGTCTCCCTGAATATGAACCGCCCTCCGGTATCGGCAATCAGCTTGGCGATTTGACCCGCATGCAGGTTTATCCCAATCCGGCCTCCAGCGAACTGATCATTGAAATAGCAAATGACGCCCAGCTGCCTGTTACCGTGGCCATGTTCAATGTGATGGGCCAGAAGATGCCCACCCCCTTCGATAACCGCCCGTTTAAGGGCAATCATCTGCTGCGCTATGATGTGGCCAACCTGGCTGAAGGACTCTATTTTGTCGTCTTTAGCAATGGCCGGTCCAATGTGACCCGGAAAATCAAGGTGATCCGATAGGTGATTTTTTCTTCTGAGCGGTGAAAGATAATGGATTGACCATGCTAAACAGATAAGATGGCGATCTGCCAATCGGGTTGATCATCCCAGGCAGAAGGGTTTAATCTTTATGGTTTGATTCCATCAGAAGGAGGATGGCAGCATGCATCCTCCTTCTTTATCTTGACTTATAACATCAGTGAATAAGCCTTATCTGTTGCAGGCTTTCCTATGCATCGCATAATCGTTCATTTGGATAAAGACCTGTTAAAGTGTTATAAATCGCGATGGCAATGCACCACTGGTAATTCTTATCGAATCTCCCTCGCGATGGAACCCACATGCTTTATTCATAGCTTTGTGGTACAGGTCCATCCATGTGGTTTTTTTGGGAAGGATGAACCGATCGGACTCCGGAAACTAAATATATTGGAGGGTGACTTCCTTGAGGAATTTTTCTTCCAGGGTTTTGGCGATGCGCTTGACCACGGTGCGTCTGATCTCCAGCTCAACCGGGAGGTTGGGATCCTGGTGGGCTTCATTGATGCGGGTTCCGATCAGAAAGTGGATCTCGTCGCTGTCTTTGAGCAAACGAATGATCTGATCGGCCGGGCCTTTTTTGAGCAGGTAGTTTTTGTCAAATTTATGAAGGATGTCGGCCACTTTGCTTAGGGTCAGAATGCCTTCGGTGACCAGGTCAATCCCTTCCATATAAGAAACGGGAGGCAGGTCGGGATCTTCAAATTCAAAGCTGTCTTCGATTTCCCGGTCGAGCTCGCGGGCGATGATATCGCCGGTGGTGGCCCCGGATATGATCTTTTTTCCGTCAAATTCTTTGACTTTGCGGGCCAGTTCAGCGTCGTTGTCCTGATCATAGGGAGGCCCGGTGGTTATTAAAAGACGCCGGGGTTCGCGAAAATAAACGGCTGCGCAACTGGTATCGTCTTTGGCAAAGTATTGATCGTTGCGGTAGGCCATGTTGACGACTTTCTGAGCCAGTTTGTTGGCCGATATAGCGGGGGTGTTATGGACCAGCCTTTTGGTAAAATCCTGGAAGTTCTCCTGACCCCAGCCAAAAGGATATTGCTCGGTTCCCAGCCCTGATTGAACCACCCCGTCGGAACAGACAACGATGCGGTCTTCCTTTTGAAACTGAAACCGGCAGCTTTTTAATTCTTTGCCTTTGTTCTCTTCGCTCTCCAGTACAATCGATTCCCATTCAGGTTCATAGATCTTGTCGCCACGCAGGATCAGGGCCCGGGGATTGTCAAACTCGAGTATGGTGGCTTCGCCATTGTAACTGATGTCCAGGATGGTGAAAGTGGCATAGCTGATTTTCCTTTGCTTGTCCACCGGCAGGGTGTTCATGATGATCTCGGCAATGGTGTGGACATCTTTATGCTCCTTGGTGAAATTTTTGGCCATCGTCGCCGTCAGGGTGGCCAGCACGTTGGCCTTAACCCCGTGCCCGAGGCCGTCGGAGAGGACGATGATCAGGCGGTTTTCTTCCTTGTACTTTTCCGACAGGAACACATCCCCGCAGATGCGCTCTCCCTCATGGCTTTTCTGCTGGAGATCTACCTCTATGTGGAAATCGCTGTTCATTGGTCGGGATGGTTCTGATGGTCATCCGGGTTGTTTTGGGTATCCGGCCCCTTGTCATCCGGCCCCTTGTCATTGGGTTTGTTGTCATCCTCCGGGGCGGTGTCATCCGGTTTCTTGCCGTCCTGCGGGTTCTTATCGTGCCCCGGATCCGGGTGGTCGCTGCCCATCGGTGGTGTTTGATCCTGCTGGCCCGACTGATAAAATTCAATGATGGAATTGAGCATTTTTTCAGTTTCGGAAGCCCCTTCACCCAGCAGATAACCAATTTTTTGGACCATTTCCAGGTTTTTGTCAATCACCTCACTGACCCGTTTGATCACCTGCTCTTTTCGGATTTCCGGGGCATACATATCGCGGAAGACGGCCCCTACGATTTTGCCTTTTTTGATGGTGAAAATCGAAAGGTTCAGCAACTTTTCCTCGAGGCGGATATCCCGGTTGACAATGTTCTGTTGGTTGTTCAATACGTGAGAAAACAGGGTATAGATGTTGTGGGGGAGGAGTGATTTTAAGTCAGCACCTACCAGCCCGGGAATGACTTCACTGATCGAAGCCGCCTCATCGCCCAGGTAATCAATGAAGGTTTTATTGGATTGAATGATTTTCAGGTTTTGATCGATGATCACCACGGCCGAAGGCAATTTTTGGAGCATGGCGTTGATGGTCTCGGAAGCTTCTTTGGCGGATTGTTTTTCCTTACGGGCTTTCTGTTCGGATTCCTTCAGGGCTTTCTGGGTTTGGGCCAGCTTTTCATTGGTCGTGCGCAGTGCCTTGATGTATTCATGGCGGTTGCGCAGGGTATAGCTGAGGCACATCTCGGTTTTGGCAAGGCCTTTGCTGACAGCAATGGCAAAATCCCGGCAGCTGTCATAGCCGCAGGCGCTGCATCCCAGGTTGTCATCGGCGTCTTCCTTGCCAATGGCTTTGAGTACTTCCTGGATCTTTTCCTCCGAGGGCGTTTCAATCCGCTGGTCATCGTTTTGGAAATGCCGTGAAAAATCCAGCTCAAGGTACCGGGCAATTTCTTTTTCCCACCGGGCTTTATCAAAATGCTTCAGCCGCTTGTTGGCATAGTCGATGACTTTGGAGCGGCGGTTGTATTTTTTGCCCCCCGGGGAAGTGCCCGGGCCCATCAGGCAACCTTCGCAAAAGAAAAGGTTGAAGTGATGCTTGATTTGGGTGATGCCCTCTTCGAATTGACGCACCGCATTGAGGGTGTTGGTTTTGCCCGAACCATTGATTACACTGCTGGTGAGAAGATCTTCGTCGATGCCGGCCGCCTGGAAAAGCCCGTTGCTGATGGGAAAAAGTGAACCCTTATAACCGATGGGCGGATCAAAATCGGAAAATTCCACCTTGCTCTCCTGGATGTTGAATTCATCAAACAGTTCACGCAGCTCGACAAAGGTGATCACCGCATCAATCCTGTTTTCCCCCTCATAAAGGCCCACTTCCTCTTTGGTGTCAATGCAGGGGCCAATATAAACCACATGGAGGGGATCCCCGTATTTTTTCCGAACCACTTTTGCCGTGGCAATGGTGGGGGAAACCAGCGGGGCCAGGTTGTTGATCAACTCCGGGTGATATTTCTGCACATGGCTGACCACGGCATGACAGTTGGAGGTGATGTAATATTTGCCTTTGAAGTTATCGAACAGTTCTCTGTATTTCAGGGCGATCAAATCGGCGCCAAAGCTGACTTCGTTGACATGGTCAAAGCCCAGTTCGCGAATCATCTGGACGAATTTGCGGTAATCTTCAATGTCATCGAATTCCCCCGAGATACTGGGGGCCACAATGGCAACGGTGGTGGTTTCGCTTTGGAGCAATTCACGGGTGGTTTGTTTGGAATCCCTGTAAACAATGGCATGCTGGGGGCACACATCGATGCAGTGCCCGCATCCAATACACCGCTCAGGGATCACCCGGGCATAATCCTGGTTGACTTTTACTTCAATGGCATTTACCGGGCATTCTCTGACACAGGAATAACTTAAATCACACTTCTCCGGTATAATCTCAACTAATGACATGACGGGTTAAAAATACTTGTGAAAAATTTCATCCAAAACATAGATCAGCCGCTCGGAGGTGACCTGGGTGTAGACTTTGTCTTCAAATTTCAAAACCGGCCCGTTTTCACATCGCTCCATGCAATGACACCCGTGGAAATAAACCTTCTCCTCCAACTGGTGTTCTTTAATGTAGTCTTTGATGACCTGCACCGCATTCTTATTGCCCCTGGAAAAGCAAGCACTGCCCAGGCAGATGATCAACTCTTTTTTATTGTTGGCGCGGTGATTCATGGTTGCTTAAAAATAGGCATTCTCGATCAACTCCCGGCTCGCCCCCCTGTTATTTAGATTCGGTTCAAATTGCCGGGTTCCTTCGGGGGTTTCGCCCTGGATATTTTTTTTGCCGGGAAGCAAAAATAGCAAATATTTTATAATTGTTAAAATTATAACATTGTTTATGAAATAACAATATAATTTATTATTTTTGTCCTGGCCCTTTTTACCAAAGGGTTGAGCCTCATCTAATCAGCGCAACCATGGAACAGATTGCCCGGATATTGGAACGCTACCCATTTGTAGAACGGGAAAATTTAATTCCCATTTTACAGGATATTCAACGTGAACAGGGGTACCTAACGGAAGAGGCGGTCAAACAGGTGGGCCGCTATCTGAGTTTGCCGGCCAGTAAAATTTATAGCCTGGCCACTTTTTACAACCGGTTCCGTTTTTATCCCCTGGGCCGCTATCACATTCGTTTGTGCCGTGGAACCAGCTGTCAGATACATCGGGCTGGTGATTTGATTAAGAAGGTGAGCGAAACATTGAATGTAGACCCGGGCCAGACTTCTTCAAACGGCCAGTTCAGCTTTGAGGTGGTTTCCTGTATGGGTGCCTGCGGGCTGGGACCCGTGATGGCCGTCAATGACACTTACTTTACCCAGGTTACGGATGACCGGTTGGAGGAAATCCTGGCTTCTTATTTGGAAACCCAGCCATAGAACAAAATTTAAGCGCCATTCATGGAGGAACAAGATGCCCAAAAAGGCCTGCAACAGGAGTTGATTGAACTGCTCAGCGATGCTTCCAATCGTTCACCCGCCAGCCAGTCCAAGGAAGCCCTTGACCGGCTTCGCCGCCATAAGGTGAAGCATCCGGTCATAGCCCTTTCCAGTACCACTGCCGGGATGATTGCCGGTTCCCGTGAAACCCGACAGGCCATTGAGAAATACCTGAGCGAACGCGACATTGAAGCCACCCTGATAGCCAATGGATCCCTGGGCCTGGGGACCGAAGAGCCGCTGATGGACGTTCAGCTGCCCGGCAAAACCCGGCTGACCTTCAGGCAGGTTTCCCCGGAAAAAGTCAATGACATCCTGGATGCCGTCTTTAATAATTTTGTTCCCCCGGAGCATGTCCTCTGTCAGCATCCCAACGACCTCCATGAACCCTGGGAAAATGTCCCGTGCATTGATGAACTCCCTTTTTTTGAGGGGCAGCAACGTGTGATCCTGGGCAATTGTGGGGTGATTGATCCCGATTCGATCGAAGAATATATTGCCCACGGGGGGTATCATAATTTCCTGAAAGCCATACGCAATTATACCCCGGAAGAGGTCTGCGATATGATTGATTCCAGTGGCTTGAGGGGACGGGGCGGAGAAGGTTACCCCACCGGCAAAAAGTGGAAGAATACCCTGAGTTCATCGGCCGAACAGCGTTATTTGGTTTGCAATGCCGGGGAGAGCGACCCCGGGGCTTTTATGGAGCGAATGATCATGGAGAGCGACCCCCATAGTGTGATTGAATCGGTGGCCATATCGGCCTATGCCGTGGGGGCCCAGAAGGCCTATATTTTTGTGGAAGGTGAGTACGAGTTGGCCTGCAGCCGCTTGCAGGGAGCCATTGAACAGGCCAAATCCTATGGCATCCTGGGCCATGACATCTATGAAAGCGGGTTTAACCTTAACCTCCAGCTTCATCAGGGGGCCGGAGCTTATGTTTGTGGCGAGGAGACGGCCTTGATTGCCAGCCTCGAGGGCAAACGCGGGATGCCCAGGCCCAAGCCGCCTTATCCTTCCCGCCGCGGATTTTTGGGGCATCCTACCGTGGTCAACAATGTGGAGACCCTGTTGAATGTGCCGGTGATCCTTCAGCATGGCCCGGGTTGGTATAGCCGGATCGGCACGGAGAAAAGCGCCGGCACCAAGATATTTTCCCTGGCCGGGAAAATTGAACGGTCAGGTCTAGTGGAAGTTCCCATGGGGCTGCCCTTGCGTGAGGTGGTCTATAAGATTGGCGGGGGTATACCCGATAATCAGCAGATTAAGGGAGTGCTTGTCGGGGGGCCGGCCGGGGGTATGCTCACCTACAACCACCTGGATACCCGCATCGACTATGAGGAAATCAGCGAGCTGGGAGGTGCCCTGGGGTCCGGGGGGCTGGTGGTCATGGATGAACATACCTGCATCCTGGACACGGTCAAGTATTACATGTATTTTCTTCAGCAGGAGAGTTGCGGAAAATGCATACCCTGCCGTGAAGGCATCCGCAGGATGTATGAAATCCTCGACAACATCACCCAGCAACCCCACCAAGAGGATAGCCGTGCCACCTTGCAGCGTTTCAAAGGGGTGATCAACCTGGAAAAACTGGCCCAGGTCGTGCATGATACTTCCCTCTGCGGGTTGGGCCAAAGAGCCGCTAATCCTGTGCTCTCCAGCATCCGGTGGTTCCGGCAGGAATACGAGGAGCACATCTTTGAACGCAAATGCCGGGCAGGGGTGTGTCAAAAGCTACGAACCTTTTATATTGATGTGGACCTTTGTACCGGCTGCACCATTTGTGCCGAAAAATGTCCTACTGGTGCCATTGTGGGCAGTGCCAAGCATGCCCATTTTATTGTTCAGGAGAAATGCATCAGTTGTGGGATATGTTATGATGTTTGCAAATTCGGCGCGGTCATCAGCAAATAGCATACGCCCGGGGGCCGGTCCGTCCGGTTGGCCGGGTTCATCACCATAAAGCAAAACCATGCAGATCGAGATAGAAGTGAACAACCATACCATCGGGGCCCGCAAAGGCGAAACCATCCTGGAGGCGCTCCGCGAACACGGCATTCAGATACCTACCCTGTGCCGGCTGGAGGATTTTACCCCCACCGGTGCCTGTCGTTTATGTGTGGTAGAGGTCGAGGGCATGGACCGGTTGGTGCCTGCCTGTTCCTATCCGGTGGAGGAGTGGATGAAGATACACACCCATTCGCCGCGGGTGATAGAGGCCCGCAAGATGATTGTCGAGCTGCTGCTCAGCAATCATCCGGATGACTGTCTGTATTGTGCACGCAATGGCCATTGTGAACTACAGCGGCTGGCCGAGGAGCTCAATATTCGTGAGCGGCGCATATCGGGGCGCAAGAACAGCTCCAATCTCGACCTCTCGAGTCCGGGCATTGTTTACGACCCTTCCAAATGTGTGTTGTGCAGCCGCTGTGTGCGGGTTTGCGAGGAGACCGAGGCCGTATCCACCCTTGATTTTACCGGTCGCGGCAATACAACAGCCGTGAAAGCAGCAATGGCTAAGGACCTGAATTTTTCCAACTGCATCCAGTGCGGCCAGTGCATCATGGTATGCCCTACCGGTGCTTTGCACGATAAATCCTACCTGGAGGCCATTCAGCAGGCTGTGAGCCGCCAGGATGTGACCACCGTGGTGCATTATTCCCCCTCGGTGGTGGTTTCCCTGGCCGAGGAATTTGGGCTGAAACCCGGGAAAGATCTAAGTGGTCTGATCAACAGTGCTTTGAAAAAGATTGGCTTTGACCAGGTCTATGATGGCACCTTCGCTGCTGAGCTTTTTGTGATGGAGGAAGCAGCTGAACTGGCCGATCGCCTCGACAAGACAGAGCATCTGCCGATGATCACCAGTGCCTGCCCGGCCTGGGTCAAGGAGATGGAGCAGGCTTATCCCGATTTGTTGCCCCATTTGTCTACGGTTAAGTCGCCCGAGCAAATTGCCGGCAGCATCATCAAACAGTTTTGCCTGGAAAGCAGCGATCGGGGCCAGAATGATATTTTCTCGGTGGCTGTTGTCCCCTGTCCGGCCAAGAAATTTGAAGCCCAGCGCCAGGAGATGACCCAACGGGGCATCTCTGATATCGATGCGGTGATGACCACCCGCGAGTTGGCCCGGCTGATCAAGTTGTTCGGGGTCGATATGCATGCCATCGAGCCCCTCGAGGCCGATGCCCCCTTTCACCGGGACGCTTCCGCTGCCAGGCTTACTGCAGCTCTGGGCGGAACCACGGAAGCCGTCTTGCGTACCCTCCACCATCAGATTAGTGGAAAAGACCTGCGGAATCCCAAAATTAGCAGGATGAGGGGCACCAAAAACACCAAATCAACCCATATCAGATTGGGCGAACATAACCTGAGCCTGGCGGCGATGAGCCCCCTGGAAAAAGTCCGCGAGATCATGGCCGATCTCCAGGAGGATAAAAGCCTTTATCATTACCTGGAAGTGATGGCATGCCCGGGAGGTTGTATAAATGGCGGGGGACATCCGTTTTACAGCGCTCCCAAAACCCTGCGCAGCCGCATGAAAGCCATTCATCAGAATGATGACCATCTGGCTACCCGGTTTGTCCATCACAGCCAAGAGGTGGTGGAATTCTACCGCCGTTACCTGGGTGAATCGAATGGCGAACAAGCCCGGAGAATTTTACATACCCGCTTCACCCCGCGGGATGTGTTGCTTTGATTGAAATTTACACCCCCGCTTAGCGGGGTCGGAACAAATACATCCCCGCTTAGCGGACCCCGCTAAGCGGGGTCAAAAAAAGCGGGAACACTCACAAGCGCATGAACCATGGAAAGACGATCGAACAAGGAAAGGGACCTGATCTATACCATCCGCAACAAGTGCCGGGTGTGTTATACCTGTGTCCGGGAGTGCCCGGCCAAAGCCATTAAGATTGTCAATGGCCAGGCCGAGGTGATCAAAGACCGCTGTGTGGCCTGTGGCAACTGTATCAAGGTATGCAGCCAGGGGGCCAAGGTCTATTTGGACACCAAAGGGGCGGTTTATCAGATGTTGGAGCAGCGTGAGCGCAAAAACGTGGCCATTGTGGCCCCCAGCTTCCCGGCCGAATTTTCCGATATACCCAACCATCAGCTGTTCGTTGGTATGATCCGGGGCCTTGGATTTGACGTGGTATCAGAAGTATCCTTCGGGGCCGATCTGGTGGCCAAACGATACAACGAACTCATCCGGCAAAACGGAGACAGGCGGTTCATCTCTTCTGACTGTCCCGCTATCGCTGCTTATGTGGCGCAATATCACCCCAACCTGGTCGAAAATCTGGCCCCTGTTGCCTCTCCTATGGTTGCTATGAGCCGGGTGATGAAGAAGAAATATGGTTCCCACATCAACCTGGTTTTTATCGGTCCCTGCATTGCCAAAAAGGCCGAGAGCGACGAGGTGGATGAAATGATCACCTTCATGGAGCTGCGCGAGATGTTTGAACAACAGCAAGTGCGTTCCGATCAGGTGGAGCCCACCCCTTTTGATCCGCCGGTGAGTGGGAGAGGGGCCATCTTCCCGGTGAGCCGTGGGTTGCTTCAAACGGCCGGCATCAAGGACGATGTCTTTGATGGAAGCATCATTGTGGCCGAAGGAAGGAACGATTTTCAGGAAGCCATCAAGGAATTTGAGCGGGGCCAGATCAACTCCCGGCATCTGGAGTTGCTCTGCTGTGAGGGATGCATCATGGGCCCGGGTACCTCCAAAAAGCAACGACGTCAATACAGCCGCCGGGTTTTGGTGCATAACTATGTACAACATAAAATCGAAAACTTTGATAAGGCCGCCTGGAAGAAAAATATTGAAGCCTATCAGGACCTGGACCTGAGTGTTGATTTTCAGTCCAATGATAAACGCATCTCATCGCCTTCCCGGGAAGAGATTGATAAAGTCTTGCGCTCAATGGGCAAATATGAACCCAAAGACCACCTGAATTGCGGAGCTTGTGGTTATGATACCTGTGAAGAGCACGCCATTGCCATTGTGAAAGGATTGGCTGAAAACGAGATGTGCCTGCCTTATACCATCGAAAAATTACACAATTCGGTCAAAGAGTTGGCTGTTTCCAATGAGAAGTTGGTTTCAATGCAGGAAACCCTGAAGCAGACCGAAAAAATGGCCAGCATGGGTCAGTTGTCGGCAGGCATCGCCCATGAGCTGAATAATCCCCTGGGGGTGGTGATCATGTATGCCAACATCTTGCTGGAGGAGGTCCCCAAAGATTCCGACTTGCACGGCGATCTGAAATTGATTGTGGAACAAACCAACCGCTGTAAAAAAATTGTGGGGGGATTGCTTAACTTTGCCCGCAAGAATCAGGTGACCCGTAGTGAGGTCGACCCGGTGAAACTGGTGGAGCAGAGTTTCGATGCCCTGATTGTACCCGAAAACATCACAGTCAACATTGATGCCGATGGCCTTAGCCAGGGCAAGGCCTATCTTGACCAGGAACAACTGACCCAGATCTTCACCAACCTGATCAAAAATGGCATCGATGCCATGCCCGAGGGGGGTACCCTCGATATCCGAATCAGGGAGGAAAACGGGAACGTGGTATTCACCATTGCCGATACCGGAAAGGGCATCAAACAGGAGGACCAGGATAAGATATTTGAGCCTTTTTATACGACCAAGGGCATAGGCAAAGGCACGGGTTTAGGCCTGGCCACGGCCTATGGCATTGTCAAGATGCATCAGGGCAAAATATCCCTCGATTCAAATGATGATCCCAATAAAGGCCCGACGGGGACTAAATTTACCATATCCATACCCAATCAACCCGAAAAATAATATTTATGAGCGAGACAACGACCATTTTGCTGACCGACGACGATGTGGATTACTTGTTCCAGATGCGTTTTTACCTTGAACAATCGGGTTTCAGGGTAGTTACCGCTGAAAGTCAAAAGCAAGCCGAGGAGGTTTTGCAATCCACCAGGCCGGATCTGGCCATATACGATTTGATGATGGAAACCGAAGACAGTGGGTTCATCCTCAGTTATAAAACCCGCCGGCAATATCCGGATGTTCCCATCATCATTGCCACGGCTGTTGCATCTGAAACCGGGGTCTCTTTCAGTTTGAACAGCGAGCAGGAGCAAAAATGGATCAAGGCTGATCTGTACCTCGAGAAAGGCATTCGCAAAGAGCAGATGGTAAAAGAGATTAATAAGTTATTGAACAGGTAAGCCCTATGAAAAACCTCAATGTACTTGTGGTGGATGATGAACCTGGTATTTGTTCAGGGGTAAAGCGGATTTTAAAAAATTTTACCGTCAGTTATCCTTTTATGGATGAAGACCGGGGCTTTCAGGTTTATGAATCTTTTACCGGGGAAGAAGCCCTGGATTTCATCAAGCAAAGCCCCCCGGATATCGTGTTGCTTGACAACAAACTTCCCGGTATCCAGGGAACCGAGGTGCTGGATTACATCAACAAAAACAACCGCGATATCATTGTCATGATCATCACCTCGTATGCATCCCTGGAGCTGGCTGTCAAGGCCACTGATCAGGGGGCCTATGATTTTATTCCCAAACCTTTCACCCCTCAGGAGTTGAAATCGGCCATGGAGAATGTAACCAAGAACATTTTCCTTCGCTCGATGACCAAGCGGCTGAATAAGGAAGGCAAAGAGGTGCGGTTTCAGTTTCTTTCGGTCCTTTCTCACGAGTTAAAATCGCCGTTGAATGCGGTAGAAGGGTATTTGCGGATGATGCAGGAGCGGCAGGCCGGGGAGCAATTATCGGATTATCAACAGGTTGTAGAGCGTTCTTTGCAACGCATTAAGGGGATGCGGACCCTGATCATGGATTTGTTGGATTTAACCAAGATCCAGTCTGACGAGAAAGACAAACAGTATGAGCAGGTGAATCTGGCGGATATTGCCCGAAGCGCCATTGAATCGGTCAATCCCTATGCCATACAAAAGGAATTGGATATACGTTTTCATGAACCCGACCAGCCGGTTAGCCTTTATAGCGATCCCAATGACATGGAGATTGTCATGAACAACCTGGTCTCCAATGCTGTCAAATACAACTATGAAGGGGGCCGGGTGGATATTCACCTTGAAGGGACTCGCGAAGGGGCGCGCATCCGGGTGAGCGATACCGGCATTGGAATGAACCAGGAAGAGACAGCCCGTTTATTTAAAGAGTTTGTTCGCATCAAGAATGAAAAAACCAAAAATATCACCGGAAGCGGTTTGGGCCTATCCATTGTCAAACAAGTAATTGACCTATACGGGGGAGACATACAGGTGAAGAGTGAACCTGAAAAAGGCAGTACCTTTACCGTTTTCTTGCCCACCAAAGAAGAGTATAACGCAGAAACGACATCATCATGAAAAGTCTACCGGAAAAGACCATTGAAAGATTAAGTGTTTACAGGCGCACGTTGCTGAATTGCCTGGACCGGGGTAAGGAGTACATCTATTCCCATGAACTGGCCAATCTGCACAACATCACCGCCGTCCAGGTGCGCCGCGACCTGATGCTGATCGGGTATTCCACCACCCTGAAAAAAGGCTATGATGTAAGGGCCCTGGTGGAGTTGATTGGAGAGATCCTTGATTCCGAACAAGGGTTGAATGCGGCTGTGGTCGGAATTGGAAATCTTGGACGCGCCATTACGGCTTTTTTTAAGGGGAAACGCTCCAAATTGCAAATAGTGGCTGCTTTTGATACAGACCCCGAGAAGGTTAACCGGGTTATTTCCGGGGTGAAGTGCTATTCGATGAATGATTTGCAGCAGATCATCTCTGAAAAGAATATATCGCTTGGAATTCTTACTGTACCTCCTGAACATGCCTCCAAGGTGGCCGAGGCGATGGTGGTGGCCGGCATCAAAGGCATCCTCAATTATACTTCTGTACCGGTGAATGTATCCTCGGACATCATCATTGAGAATTACGACATGACCACCTCTCTGGAAAAGGTGGCTTATTATGTCAAGCAGTATTCGACCAAAAAGGTTCAATAGCTCCCTTAAGGAATCCCGCTTAAATAGACCCCGCTTAGCGGGGGTCAAAAAAGGAGACCTAGCCCCTCTGGTTTTGCTGGGGCACGTTTCAACCCCGCTAAGCGGGGTCAAACGGGGTCGAAATTGTTGCAGGAAAAAAATATTGTTTACCTTTGAGGCCTGACCAGCTGAATAGGGAAAGGATATGAAGATACACCGAGATTTAGATGAACTGGGCCAAATCAAAAAGCCTGTGGTTACTACCGGTTCTTTTGACGGGGTACACGTGGGCCATAAGACCATCCTGAACCGGTTGCGAAATATAGCCGATGAGATTGGGGGAGAGACGGTTTTAATCACCTTTCACCCGCATCCCAGGAAGGTGCTCTACCCTGAAACAGCCGGCAAGTCTCTGAAGCTGATCAGCACCCAGCGGGAAAAGACTGAACTCCTGCGCGATACCGGCCTGGATCACCTGGTGATCATTCGTTTTACCCTGGCCTTTTCCCGAATGAGCTCACACGATTTTGTTGAGCAGATCCTGGTCAACAAGTTAGACGCCCGTCGCATTGTCGTGGGTTTCAACCACCATTTCGGCCACAACCGCCAGGGCGACTATGATTATCTATACGAGCTGGCCAAAACCCATCGTTTTGAAGTGGAAGAGATTCCTGAGCAGGATGTGGAAAATGAAACGGTCAGTTCTACTACCATCCGAAAGGCCCTGCATGAAGGAAGAATACAACGGGCCAATGCTTATCTCGACCACTTTTATATCCTGATGGGTCCCCTCCATGACGGACACCCCTTGTGCCGCGATGCCGGATTTCCCACCTATGAAGTGGAGATCGAAGAGCAGGTCAAATTGATTCCTCCTGAAGGGGTCTATGCCATCAGCCTGCTTTTTGGCGAATGCAAGTATAAAGGCATGCTTAATATTAAACAGTTTGCCGATCGCAATAAGATCAGCGTGGAGGTGCATTTGTTTGAACATGATCACCAAACCGAACTTCGGGGACAGGTTGTTACCATTCAGTTTCATAAGAGAATGCGCCAGGAGCTTCGGCTGGATCATTCCGAAGCCCTTCAAAATCAACTGAAACGTGATAAAGAAGAGATTGAACAGTTAATATATTGATTGTCAGCCTCCTTATTTCTTACCCAATGTGACCCTGATATCAGCTTATGGTGCTGATATTTTGCCGTTTCAAAAATTTTCTTTTATTTATGCTACTGCATTCGGAAAAACCATTTCGATTTGAGACAATATAATGACCTTGAAATCATACAGGGTATTCGGGTGAAAGACAATAAAATCCTGAATTACCTGTATGATATGTATTTTGGTATGATCTACGAGATGGTTTCCAAGAATAACGGAAATCAGGCGGATGCCAGGGATGTCTTGCAGGAAGCCATTATACTGACCTATAAGAAGATCCGAAATGGTTCATTCGAATTGACCACCACTTTTACTTCCTATTTTTTTTCGGTCTGCTGGAACATCTGGATGCGGGAGTTGCGCAATCGCAAAACGGAGATCAACAACCTGATGGAATATCACTACCTGGAGCAGGCGGCGGATGCGGGTATAATCCGCGAATTTGAGCAGCAGCAGAAGTACCGGATATACCAGGATCATTTTCGCCGGTTGGGTCGGGAGTGTCAAAAATTGCTGAAGCTGTTTCTGAACAAATATCCGTTGAAGGATATTGCCCGGATGATGGGACATAAAAGCGAGAAGGCGGCCAAAAAGAAAAAGTATAAATGCAAGGAGCGCCTGGTGCAGTCGATTAAAAATGATCAAAGGTTTGAGGATTATCATGGAAGAAAATAAGAATGAGCGCAATTGGCGATATTTAGAAGATTTGGATTGCCGGGGGCAATTGTCCGGGGCAAGTCAGGCAGGTGATGCCCCGGTATGGGGGGAAGGGATTGATTTATCCGGTGAAATGGCTGAAGCCCTGCGGGATGATGATGTGATGTCTCTTCGCAGGCAGATCAGCGAAGTCCTTGACCGCCGGGCTGCAGACGGTTCCGGCATTTGGGACCCTTCCTGGAGAAGGGTGGCGATGGTTGCCGGGATGGCCTTTCTGCTGATCTTCGGCACCATGGTATATATGGTCCGCCCACCGATGGAAGGGAGCGATCTGTTCAGTCGGTATTATACATCCTACCCGGCATTGGCATCTGTTCGTTCGGGAGGGGAGGACCCCACCCCATTGCACCGGGCTTTCTCTTATTATGAAGCGGGAAAATGGGATGCTGCTTCAAAGCACTTCAGCCTTGCGGTAGGGGAAAATGCCTCCAACCAGGTGGGGTGGTTTTACCTGGGGCTGACCCGATTGGAGATGGACAGGCCACTTCAGGCCCTGGGTTGCTTTAATTGGGTGGCCTCCTCAAATGATCCGCTCCTTCGTGATCAGGCCAGCTGGTATTCTGCTTTGGCCTTGATCAAAGCCGGGCACAGGGATCGGGCCAAAGACCGGCTGGATTGGATGATTGAAAAGCGCATGTGGCCAACCGCCAGGGCAAGAGGGCTGATCAAACAGATCGATTGATGCGCCGGCGCCTGAAAATAACGGCCGCAATTAACAGGATCAACAGTATCCCTCCTGCAAGGGACCACCATACCCAACTTGGTGAATAAAGGGCTGACTGATCGCCAATGAGAATGTAACCTGCCCAGAAATAGGGATGGGCATGCAGGGGATCAGAATTGCGGAGGAATTTCAGCTTGGCGGAACGCAGGGCTTCGTCTTTGCTCTGGCCTTTGGCAATGGCCTGGTAAAAGTATTCCATCAGCCGGATGCTGGAATTGTCCTCGACCGGCCACATGGTCATGACAATGGAAGGACAACCGGCGTATTTAAATCCACGGGCCAAACTGATCACCCCTTCTCCTTTCTTGAGCTTGCCGGTTCCTGTATTGCAGGAACTTAATACAGCCATCCGGCTGTCCAGATTCAGGTTGTATATTTCATAGGTATTGAGAAAACCATCTTCATTAGGGTTTTCCTGCTGGGTAAAGGCCATTTTGGAGTACATCGGGTTTTGGTCGTTGACCAGGGTATGCATGGCCAGATGCAATATATCATATTGCCCGGAGGTGTCTTTGAAGCGGGTTTCGGTGGCTTCCTTCCCCGAATAGACATCTCCCTGGATGATTTTCGTGATGCGCCGGGCTTCTTTCTTGATGCCCTTCAGCGGATACAATTTTTCACGGTATTGCTGGCGGGTTGGGGAGTTGAAATCGCTTACCTGCTCGATGTTTTTGTAGGTCGGGGCAAATGCCGCCAGCTTCGTTCCATGGCGCTCTTTTTCCTTTGGCTGATTAAAAAGTACTTTGGCTGAGTAGGAATAGCCGATTTGACGTTTGCGGATCATGTAGGCCAGGTCCTGGTAATTGATGCCATCAAACGATTGCTTGCGGGTGACCAGGATTTCAAAGGGCAAATAGGCCAGGACTTCATCGGGGATGATGGTAAGTTTTTTATCCGGAACAAGATCCAGGGGTTCGATCAGCCGGTTATAAAGACGATGGGAAAGCTCCTGGTAGTGTTGAAAATCCTGGCGGTTGTGTTGGGAAAAGTTTCGGTTTGAGAGAAACTGGCGCATTTCAAGGATTTGCCGGGGCAGGGTGGAATCAACGGCCATGCTCTGTAGGGCTGCCTGGTTGGATTCAATGGTGAAAGCATGCAGGCTGTCTCTTCCCAATACATATTCAACAAGGATTTCATCGGGTTGTACCTGCTGTTGGACTTCTTTCAGGGTGATGGCCTTCTTGTTGTATTTAAGGGCATAATAGCGGGGATACTTTTTTTCAAATTTTTGGACCAGGCTTTCATATTCCTTTTGAAGCCGGAACATTTCTTCGTTCCAGTAGTTGATCTTTTTCCTGTTGGGATCTTTTCTTTTGCGTTCTTCGAAGATCAACTCTTCATAAGTCCATATGTGTTTTTTTAGTTTCTTTTCTTTCCGGCGCAAGCTGTCAGGGATGTTGCCCAACTGAAGGGCCTGGCTGGTTTGCATGGATTCATGCAGTACGGCGGCTTTTCCGGCTTCGGCATAGCGGAAGGCTTCCCGCAGGTACTGCTGCCGGCCGGTGCGGCGGTAAAGCTTTATGGCTGTATAGAGGGCGTTGAGCGATGTTTCCCGCTCATTGGCCGCCATCAGCAGCTTGCTCTCCTGGTTTTGATAGCCCGTGCGCAACTCCCTGATCACTTCCAGGGCTTTTTGGTAGCTGGCCAGGGCTACCCTGAGGTTTTTATCGGGGTGTTTTTCCAATCTCCTGAGCAGGGAGGCCTTCTTTTTTAATATGCGCAGGAACTGTGTTTTCGAAATGACATTGGCCGTTTGCGGATTGGCATAAATGGAGGTGTCCTGGAAATTATTGGACAGCGATAAAAGGGCTTTTTGATAAAGCTTAACGGATTGTTTAAGTTTACCTTTCGTATCGGCCAATGCCCCAAGGTTTTCATAGCACCGGGAGGCTTCGGGGTGAAACTTCCCCCGTTTTTGAAGGATGATCTCCAGGGCTTTCTGAAGGTAGCCCCGGGAAGCCCCATATTCTTTTTTCTTTAATTTTAAAAGGCCATAATTCATGTAATCCAGGGCCACCGGCGTACTTTTTTTGCCATGATGCTGAAGGTCCAGTTCCATGGATTTCTTTAAATATCGCTCTGCAAGGGCTAGTTGATTTCTTTTGTAATATACATTGCCCAAATTTCCATATGTTCCTGCAAGAGAGGTTGAACTGGTCTCATTTTTTAATTGGAGGCTTTTTTTAAAATTTTTTGTGGCTGGTTTAAATTCCCCCTGTTCTTTAAGCATGATGCCCAGGTTATTATGCACCATCCCCAACCGGTCAAGGTTATTGATAGAATCCTTTTTGAAAAGTGACAGGGCCCGTTGGTAATAATTTTTAGCCTTCTCATAGTCTTTTTGCAGGGAATAGATGTTGGCCATGTTCTGGTAATTGGTGGCCGTTTTCCTTTCACTGACCCTTGGATGGCCGGAATAGATGCTGTCGGCTTTGTTGTAATAAGCCAGGGCCTTATCCATCTTGCCCTGCATTTTGCAGACTACTCCCAGATTGACATAGGTATGGCCGATTTCCGGAGCTTCTGATGCAAAGTGCTTCTTTTTCAAAGCCAGCTCCCGCAAGAACGTTTTACGGGCTTGCTCCAGTTTTCCCTGCCTTGCCTGGCGGATCCCCCTTTGCTTGAGTTGCCCGATTGAATCCGCTTGGAGCACTAAGGTATCCTGGCCGGGGCTTTTATGAGCAATACCGGCAACAGAAGTGCCTGGAAAGCTGAGGAGCAGGACGATGAGGAAGACGTATGCTGTTAAAGCCCTTATGGCCATAGATGCTGTTTTGCCTCAAAAATAATAAAATCTGCTGCAAATGCCAATTTTTAAAATTTTTTTGTGCTGAAAATAAGGGTATTATAAAAAAAATGAAAATTTTTTTTCCAAAAGGGGGTTACCTTTTGCCTTTGGATGGGATATGTATATGAAAACATGTTCAAGGAAGCATTGAGTAAGTTGTTCTTTACATCCACATCTTCCTTTTGGTTTTTTCATAAAAAGCTGTATTTAGGAATTGATAATGAGGTTTTTATGGAAAAATGGAGGATTTTTTCCGGGTAAAAGGGGTTACCTTTTGGCTTCGGATGGGATATGTCAGTAAAAGGTTCTTCACAAAAAAAGTTTCCGGAAAAGCTTAAGGACAAATCATAAAAGGCCGAATGGCTAAAACGAAAGAAAAGGCATAAGAAATAAGCATTTAGGTGATTAAATGCCAGTTTTAAGGTACTGTATATCAATAAATAAAAAAATATAGAAGGTTTGTTTAAATGTAAATATTGTATTGAAAATCAAATCATTAAATGTATAAATTCAAAAATTTCAAAGCCATGAAACGCAACAATCCATTATCACCCAACGACACCAGCAGCAACCTTTTGCAACACTTTGCAACCTGCAGCCTGAACCACTCCCAAATGTTTGAAATCCGCGGCGGCAAGGAAGATGACGATGATGAAAAAACGAAAGGCAGCACCGCCGACCGCCAGGACGACGGATTCAACTAATGAACAACTACAGAAATTTCAAACCATTAACAAACCAATAACCCATTGCCAACCCCAAAAAACCAACAGCCATGTATACCCAAGTAACAAACATGAACCAACAACAGGACCATTTCTTCGAACGCTTCAGCCAGAGCCGGCTGACCAGTGCCCAAATGTTTGAAATCCGTGGCGGCAAGGAAGATGACGATGATGAAAAAACGAAAGGCAGCACCGCCGACCGCCAGGACGACGGATTCAACTAATAATCATGAATCTTTTAACGATGAAGCGATTGTATACAAACATCAATTTATCAACCCCAAAAATCAGTGACCATGAATGCATATGAGAACATTGAAGCCTATATTCAGGGTGATCTGAGTGATGTAGAGACCCGGGAATTTGAGACCGCCCTTCATCGGGACCGGGAGCTTGCTGATGAATATCACCTGAGAAAAGACATTGAGGCGGCCCTGATGGATGATGATCTGAGCGAATTTAAGGATCAGGTGCAGGATATGATCCGGGAGAAAGAATCCCGTCCTGTGGTTTGGTTCAAGCGCAAAGCAGTGAAAGGTGCCCTTATAGGTGCACTTGTGCTTAGCCTGAGCAGCCTGGGTTATTATGCCGCTCATGTCAACAATGCACCGACCAAGGAGGAGATCTTTCACAAGTATTATGAGCCTTATTCGGTGACCATCACCGACCGTTCGGGGAGCCATGAGATCAACAACCTGCTGACCCATGCCATGGAAAAGTACAAGGAGCAGGATTATGACCAGGCACTGCACCTTTTCCAGCGAGTACTTCAAAAGCGGGATGATGTAGCAGCCAGTCTCTATTCAGGCATCAGCTACATGGAAGTTCAGAAGTACCAAAAAGCCAATCAATCCTTTGAGGATGTGGTGGAAGACCGCGACAACCTTTATTTGGACCAGGCCCGCTGGTACATGTCGATGTGCCATATCCGACTGGGCAATATGGAACAAGCCCGCAATATGCTCAGCACCCTGGCAGCCGAAAGCGATTATTACCGGGAGCAAGCCAATGAAGTAAAGGGCAAGCTGGACAGAATAGAACAAAAGTAAATCCGGTGCAGGAGTCTCGTTTCCTAACCCCATTAGCCCACAGGCTCATCAGCACCAGCAAACCATGTGAACTATGCTATACCGTCAGAGATACCAATTGAATAACAAGGAGAAAGAACAGGATGCCGAGGAACGTTTCCTTGCCCTTGTTTCCCATCGGGTCAGAACCCCTTTGAACTCAGTAATTGGATTTTCCAAATTGCTCATGAGCGGGGATGTTTCTGCTGAGCGGACGCAGGAATTTGCTGAACGCATCATGGACAGTGGCTACCAAATTCTCCAGTATTTTCAGAACATGATTGACCTGTCTGAAGTCGAATCGGGCTGTATCCATGTGAAACCGGCCAAAGTGAACATCAACCGTTTGTTGGCTGATGTCACCGAAGCCTATAAAGGCCGCATTGAGCAGGATCAATACATCGATCTTTACCTGATGAATAACAACCAGGCAACGACGGTATATTCTGATGAGTATGTAGTTGAGCGGGTGATCAGCAATGTCATCGAACTGGCGCGCTCATACATCAACGAGGGTTTGGTAACGATTGAATATGAAACGAATAAAGATAACCGGATTGCCATTGAAATTCGGGGCATCCGCAGCAATGAACTCGAGGAAAAGAATGAGCAACGGGATGCAGATCAGAATGATTATGATTATTTTTCCTGGAAAGCCGTAAATAAGCTACTTGACTTGATACAGGGTCGTGTTACCCACCGGAGCGATTCGCATGAAGTGGTCTATACCATCGTCATTCCTGGTGAGTGCCAGGCCTGGTAACAGCCCCCATTCCTTAACCTTATTTAAAACCGACAGCTATGAAAAAAGATACCATCACCATATCATCTGCTCAGGGAAAGAAAAAGATTGAAAAAGACAAGATTATTTATTGTAAGCAATATCTTGTTGGCACCCTGATTGAGTTAAGCGACGGCAATCACTATTTGATGAAGGAAAAACTGAGTGAATTGCAACATTTCCTCGATGACAATACCTTCTTTAATGTCAGCAGCCGGGAGATGATTAACCTGGAGCACCTGGAGGCTGTATTTTCAGACCAGGTTCTTTTAAGCAACCAGAAGACATTCCACATCAATCCGATCCGGAAGTTGGCCCTGCTCAGAAAAGTAGGCCAGGCAGCTTCTCTATAAGGAAAACTGCAGCACCTAAGCCTGGCGGACCCGATCACAGTACGGAGGTTTTTTGAGCCGGGCAGGGGTTAATAAAGAAAATTCATGCCAATATATATACCATCGCGGCCGTCGTTTTGATTCATGGCCCTTCCATAGTCGACGGCCACTATAAAATTTCTGTTTAGTGCAATATGCAGGCCTGCTCCCACGCTATGGTGCAGGCCGTCGTTTTTACGCGAGAAATATCGGTTGGGGTTGACCGCTTCCGGTATTTCATTTGCGGGCAGGGGTATGGGATCGATGACGGTACCGCTATCCCAGAAGCCGCTGAGGGCAAGGTAAAGCTGTTGATTGAACAGGTTCACCCGCCAGAATTTCCAACGCAACTCGAAGTTGGCATAGATGATGTCATCGCCCAGGATGCGGTTGCGCAGGATGCCCCGCAGCGATTTTTTACCACCCAGGCCTTCCACATTCACACTTTCCATATAGGAGCTGATCAGGTAACTTTGCATGTAGAAGGGGGCTCTACCGGCCACTGTACCCTGGTAGCCCAGGCGCACGGCAAGGTTTAAGTCGCGGGGGATCAGGGTAAAATACTGCCTGTGAATGGCCGATAGTTTGGCAAATTGGTTTTCCCTGTTGCCTAAAAAGCCTGGTGCTGCTGAGAACAGCAACTCCGACCATATCCCCTCCATGGGGTTGGCTTTCTGGTCGCGCGTGTCGTAGACCATCCCCATGCGCAAATAGTTGACCAGGCCCCCGTCGGCCTCTTTTTCGGGGATCAGCCCCCAGTCGGTGTATTGTTCGAACAGGGTAAGGGTATCTTTGAGTGGGTCGTCGCTGTCTTTGTTGTAGCGGTCAAAATCGAAGGGTCCGAGCCGGTGGTGGTAAAGGTCCATCCCGATCAGCCACTTGAAGGGGCTGTCCTTAAAATGGTCCTGGAAAATGGCCGAGAAATGGAACAGGTTGCGTTCGTAGCGGTAAAACATCCTGGAGATGTAATCGGGATGGCCTTCTTTCTCAAAACCGCGGTGGTAAGCGCTTTGGAAGCCATTGAATCCGTAGAAGTCCAGGGATTTTTCGATCATATAGCTCACATCCACCGTAAGGCGCACAGGTATAGCGGGGCAGAGGCGTTCGGTGTCAAACTGCAGTTGGTTGATGCCACTGCCTTTGGTGGTTCTTGACCATTCAAGATAGATGGAGTGCAGGTAATCGGGATAGGTGCTTCCATCGCCGTAGTTGAAGAAGTTGACCAGCCCCCCGTATTTGAATCCGCGGTCGGAGTCGTAGGCGATGGCCGGCAAGGCTCCAAACGTCCAGCCTTTTTTGGTTTCTTGCCCGGTGGTGTCGCTTTGGGCCAAAAGAGGCGATGGCATTCCCATGAAAAGCAGCAATGCCCATAGGTATAACGGGCGCCCCGGCCGGTTGAGTGATTTTTTCAGGTTGTTGAACATGGTCGCCTATATCAGTGGGTTGGATAATGATTGGGTTAAATGTAGGAATTTTGTATTTTCGTATCAAATCTTAAAAAGGGGAGTATCCATGGATATTTTGATTAAGAACATCAAGTCGCTGGTGAACATAGCTGATCGCCCCGATAAATGGGTGGCCGGAGCGGCCATGTCGCAGTTAAAGACCCTGGACGATGCTTATTTACGGGTGAGTGACGGCAAGATTGCCGATTATGGGCGGATGGACGAGTTAACCGGGGAAGATGCCCCTGCTGAGCAGGTGGATGCTTCCGGGCGGATGGTTTTTCCTTCCTTTTGTGATTCCCATACCCATTTGGTGTATGCCGGCAGCCGAGAGATTGAATATGGCGATAAAATCCGCGGGCTTTCCTACCAGGAGATTGCCCGTCGGGGGGGAGGTATACTGAATTCCGCCAAGCGCCTGCACCAAACCCCGGAGGATGATCTTTACCACCAATCGCTGGCCCGGGTCAATGAGATCATTGCTTTGGGCACGGGTGCCGTGGAGATAAAAAGCGGTTACGGGCTTACCGTGGAAGATGAAATCAAGATGCTGCGGGTCATTCGAAGATTGAAGGAGACCACCCCCATCACGATCAAATCCACTTTTCTGGGGGCTCATTCCATTCCGGCTGAATACAAAGAGGATCCCGACAAGTATGTCGATTTGGTGGTCAATGAGATGATACCGGAGGTGGGTCGCCAGAATCTGGCTGATTATGTGGATGTTTTTTGTGACCGGGGATTTTTCACCGTCCAGCAAACCGATCGCATTCTGAATGCTGCGGCGAAGTACGGCTTGCGGGCAAAGCTCCATGCCAATGAGCTGGATTATTCGGGCGGCATCCAGGCCGGGGTGAGCCATCAGGCCCTATCGGTCGATCACCTGGAATATACCGGGGAAGAGGAGATTCAGGCCTTGCTGGCGTCACAGACCATGCCCACCATTCTTCCCGGAGCCGCCTTTTTCCTGGGACTGGTCGATCCTCCGGTACGCAAAATGATGCAGGCCGGCCTGCCCCTGGCCCTGGCTTCCGATTACAACCCGGGCTCTTCCCCTTCCGGCAACATGAAACTGATCATGTCGCTGGGAACCATCAAGCTCAAAATGTTGCCCGAGGAAGTCATCCATGCCGCCACCAGCAATGGCGCCTATGCCATGGGCGAGGAGAAGCACCTGGGAACCATCACCCAAGGCAAAACGGCCAATATTTTCGTGACCAAACCCATTCCTTCGTACCAATTTATGCCGTATGCCTATGGCAGCTATCTGATCGACCAGATCATGCTGAACGGACAATGGCAGGATTATCCCCTTTAGACAATGCATCCCTCATGCATGGACTTACACAACAACGAAATGTCTCAAAGATGCGGGATCTATAATGAGCATTCCGGAATAATGGAGGAATGTGCAAGGCAATACTGATCTATAATTATTAGCAGTCTTTACCCAAATCAAATAAACCCAAAAAAGATAGAGCTATGGCAGAACAACAAATACTGGAATGCGTGCCCAATTTCAGTGAGGGCAAAGACATGGATATCATCAAACAAATCACTGATCAGGTAGAGGCCGTTGAAGGGGTTGACCTGTTGGACGTAGACCCGGGACAGGCCACCAACCGGACGGTGGTGACCTTTGTCGGTACGCCGGAAGAAGTCCTGGAAGCGGCTTTTCGTGCGGTCAAAAAGGCATCAGAGTTGATTGATATGCGTAAACATTCGGGGGCGCATCCCCGTTTCGGTGCCACTGATGTGTGTCCGCTGGTACCGGTTTCGGGTTTGGAGATGAAGGATGCCGTAGAATATGCCCGCCGACTGGCTAAGCGCGTCGGCGAAGAGCTGGAGATTCCGGTTTACTGCTATGAGCATGCCGCCTACGAAGAAAAGAGACAGAATCTGGCCCAGGTGCGCAAGGGAGAATATGAAGGTTTAAAAGATAAGCTGGCCGATCCCCAATGGAAGCCCGATTTTGGTCCCGCCCGGTTCAACCAACAGTCAGGAGCCACCGCAGTAGGGGCCCGCGATTTCCTGGTGGCCTATAACATCAACCTGAACACCACCTCCACCCGCCGGGCCAATTCAGTGGCTTTCGACATCCGTGAGAAAGGCCGGGTTAAGCGCGAAGGCGGCAAACTCACCGGCAAGCCGATACTGGACGAGAACGGCGAAAAGGTCTACACCCCCGGAAGCCTGAAAAAGGTCAAAGGCATTGGCTGGTACATTGAGGAGTACGGCATCGCCCAACTCTCACTGAACCTGACCGATATCAGTGTGACACCGGTACACGTGGCTTTTGATGAGGCCTGTAAGCGTGCAGAAGCCCGTGGTTTGAGGGTGACCGGCTCTGAACTCGTCGGGCTGATTCCCCTGAAAGGGATGCTGGAGGCGGGAAAATATTTCCTGCGCAAACAGAACCGTTCGACGGGTATACCTGAAAAAGAACTGATTAAGATTGCTGTCAGGTCGCTGGGCCTGGACGATCTGTATGAATTTCAGCCCGATGAAAAGATCATTGAGTATAAGATGGCCAAAAAGCGCGGTGAGCAGAAGAAACTTAATCATATGAGCGTTTCCGATTTTTCGGATGAAACCGCTTCCGAGTCACCGGCACCGGGTGGTGGAAGCGTTTCGGCCTATATGGGATCACTGGGGGCGGCCCTGGCAACTATGGTGGCCAATCTTTCTTCTCACAAACGCGGCTGGGATCATCGCTGGAAAGAATTTTCCGATTGGGCCGATCAAGGCATCGCCCTGCAGGATGAGCTTAAGAAACTGGTGGATGAGGATACCCAGGCTTTCAACAAAATCATGGCCGCCTTTAAACTTCCCAAATCCAACGACCAGGAAAAGGCAGCCCGGCATCAGGCCATCCAGGATGCCACGCGCAATGCCATCATGGTACCTTACCGGATCATGGAAAAGGCTTATGAAGCTTTTGAGGTGATTGAAGCCATGGTGGAACAGGGCAATCCCAACTCGGTGACCGACGCCGGAGTCGGGGCTTGTGCCGTTCGTTCTGCTGTGAAGGGCGCTTTTATGAATGTGCGCATCAATGCTGCTGACCTTGAAGATCAGGATTTTGTCGATCAAATCGTCCAGAAGGGAAAACAAATCGAGCAACAGGCTGAGCAGAAAGAGCAGGAAATTTTGAAAAAAGTCGAGGAGAAGATGTAAGGCCCCTGGCACGTCTTGGTAGTATAATCTTTATAACACGCCTCGTTATTAAACCCGCATGCTCAAAAAGATCCTTTTTTGTATCTCACTGTTTGCGGGTCCCATTGCTATAATTGCGGGATGAGCCTTTTAATAAAGGTTTCATCCCGTTTTATTATCCCCTTGTCCCGTTATTTTATCCCCTTGTCCCGTTATATTATCCCCTTTTCCCACTTTATTATCCCCTTGTCCCGTTATTTTATCGACTAGATATGTATCGCCCCTGTGCAGAAAAGATTGGCTGTATTTTTCATAACCGCATTTTTAGCCTCGAAGCTAAAATCAGCAGCGCTCATTTACAAGATGGGTTGCTCGGATGGATACGGCTGGCCGAGGCACTGGATTGCTTCACCGACCGATTTGCATCCCGGTAAAGGAATGGAGGCTGTGGTTTGTCAGTCGGTGCATGAGGGTTTCATACGGATATAACTTAATTAACAGTTTGTAAGTCAATATGATCTGAATCTTAAAACCGACATTATGTGGTCAATCATTATGGAACCCGCATATAACCATGTCCTTGTTGTGTAAGTCCTTGCATGCGGGTTTCACATGTTATTTTTAACGGCTTTGGTTACTGATTGAAACAATTGCATCAAGAATATCGGTATGGATCCGGATTTCTTTTGTTTGAGCCGGGATATTTTATTGTCCATGACATTAGTTTGATAATCAGCAATTTAAAAGGGTAATTCTAAGGGGTTGCGCCAGTAATCAAACTTCACTCTTATTTATAACCGTTATAAATAAGAGGTGTAAAAAAAATTTACACTGCCGTTAATTGCGATGCTTATTGGGGTTTAACCACACCTCTGCAATGGCAAAGAATTTCGAAGGAAAATGATTTTCCTCATATGTTTGCATGAATTATTTTATGTTTTTACATTAGCGATCAGAAGGCGACTTCTATTAACCCTAAACCTAAAATTTATGTCTATGAGAAAATTAAGCTTTTTGCTTACATTCTTGCTGTTTGTCGGGTTTACGGCATCAGCACAGATGCAGATTACGGGAAAGGTCACCAATGCTGAGAGTGGTGATCCCATCCCCGGGGTATCGATTGTGGTCAAGGGACAGTCCACCATTGGTACCACCACTGACATGGATGGCAATTACACCCTTGAAGTCCCATCCGATGCACAAACACTGGTTTACAGTTTTGTAGGGATGCAGACCAAAGAGGTGGCCATTCAGGGTCGTACCACGATTGATGTTCAAATGCAGCCCACCGTTCAGGAGATGGAAGAGGTTGTGGTAACCGCCCTGGGCGTTTCAAGGGAAAAGAAATCCCTGGGCTACTCGGTATCCGAGGTAGGCGGTGATGATCTGGCCAAGAGCAAACAGGACAATCCGCTGAACAGCCTCTCGGGTAAGGTTGCTGGTGTGAACATCAAGCAATCCAATACGATGGGCGGCTCGGTCAACATGATCGTACGCGGATACACATCAATGACCGGCAACAACCAGCCATTGTTTGTTGTTGACGGGGTGCCCATTGACAACAGCAACGTAAACACATCCACCCAGAAGACCGGAGGTGCCGGTTATGATTATGGCAATGCCGCAGCCGACATCAACCCGGAAGACATCAAGGACATCTCCATCCTGAAAGGTGCAGCAGCAACCGCCCTTTACGGCTCGCGTGCTGCCCGTGGTGTTGTTCTGATTACCACCAAGAGCGGTGAAGGTGCTAAGGAAGGCGAAATTGGTGTTACAGTCAACTCCAGTTATACGGTAAGCACGGTCAATGACAAAACCTATCCCAATCACCAGTATCAATACGGAGCCGCTTATAGTGGCAGCAGTTTCTTTGATTTCGACATAGATGGCGACGGAGAAACTGAAAAAATCGTCAAAACCATGGACGATGCTTCCCTGGGTTCAGCTTTTGACCCGAGCCTGCAAGTGATCCATTGGGACGCGCTTTATCCGTCCGATCCCAATTATCTGGAGACCCGCCCATGGAAAGCCCCCGAGCATGGCATCGATTATTTCTTCCGTCCCTCTCCCCGGGCTGAAAACAACATTTCTTTCAGCGGCGGCAACGAAGAGGGTTCTTTTAGGATGTCTTATACCAATGTTGCCCAGCAGGGGATTATTCCCAAGAGCAACATCACCAAGCATAACGTTAGCTTCAACGGGTCTTACAATTTCTCGGATAATCTTAACGTAAAGGCCAACGCCAATTACGTCAGCAACCGGACCATTGGCCGTTACGGGACCGGTTATGACGGGCGCAACATCATGCAGTCGTTTGGCCAGTGGTTCCAGACCAACGTCGATTTCAAGCGCCTGGA
>CAJXLK010000042.1 GCA_913055635.1 uncultured Bacteroidota bacterium | reverse complement strand
GAAACTGCTGAAAGGCTTGGCTATAAAAGCAGAACTCCAGTAAAAAATGCTCTAAAAGAGCATAATATAAAAAGCCGTAGCAATGGTGGATACCCTTCTGATGTTCCTTGGAAAAACAAAGAGAAACTTAAAAAACTATATTATGAAGAAAGAATGACAATAAAAGAAATAGGAGAAAAGTTTAATTGTAGCCACTCAACAATTAATAGCAGGTACAAAAAATGGCTGAAAAAAAGAGAACAAAAATCCTGGATAATTAAAAAAATAGAAGATGCTAAAGCATTAATAAAAATTATAACAATTTAAAGGGTGGTGAGTATGGAGCAGACTAATAGTTGCGACAATAATATTGAAACAGCTTTTATTAAATGCTCTAAAAAATATGGCGAAAGATTTACTGTAAAGCAGTATAAAAAATTTATCAAAAATACTAAATATAAATAATTCCATTGGAACAAGCCACCTAAAAACCACAGAAACTGACACATGCCCTAAAAACAACATTATTTTCAGAGCGCGGTTATGGGACCCAAAGCGTAATAATACTTTATGGAAAAAAGAAGAGAGAAAAATCATGAATTCTCAAAGAATTAATATTTGCATGGAACTTAAAAAAAAGTACGGTGGTAATTTTCTGGGAGGAATTCAGAAAGATAATTTTTCTGAAAAACGATTAAACAATCAAAAATATAAGGAAGTACTATTAAAATATAAAGAAGGGCACAAAAATAAGTACTTGAACATTTTGAAAAAATGCAGTATAGGAGTAGCTAATCAGGGCCTTGAACATAGTATTGGATGGAAAATGGGTGAATATTTAGCACATGGTATGGCCATAGTTTCCAATCCAATTGAAAAATTTCAATTATTGGGGAAATTTGTGGACGGGGAAAATTACTTAAAATATGAAAATGTTGATGACTGTGTGGAAAAAGTAGACTTATTATATAAGGATAAAGATCTGAGAGAAAATATTCAAAAAAATAACAGGAAGTATTACCATACATATCTCCGCCCTGACAAAAAACTTCAAAAATTATTTAATATAATTAGTAACAAAGGGAAAATGGGGTATAATGAACATACTTTACATACGGAACACAATCTGAAGTAGAAACATTTAAAAGGGAATAATAATGATAGTAGAAAAAACCTTCTTTTTACTGCCATATAAAACCCGTAGTAGGTTATATAAAATCTATAAAAATAAAACATTTAATCGGCTTCAAGAGAAAAGAAGTATAGTTACTAACGACTATTCTTATAAATCTTTTGATCATTATAAATGCATTTTTATTCACATACCCAAAACCGCAGGGATATCACTTTCTAAGACTTTATTTGGGAACTTAGGCCCTGGTCATATTTCAATAAAGAAGTATCAAATAATTTATTCAAAGGAAGAATTTCTAAATTATTTCAAGTTTACTTTTGTACGAAACCCATGGGAAAGAGTTTTTTCTGCATATTCATTCCTAAAAAATGGGGGTATGAATGAAATAGATGAAAAATGGGCAGCTATCAATCTTAAGGCTTTTGATAATTTTGAGGAATTTATTAAAATAGGTTTATTTAAACGAAATATTCGACGACATCTTCATTTTAAACCACAATATAAATTCTTACTTACCCCCTATAATAAAAAAATATTAGTAGATTTCATAGGTTTTTTTGAAAATATTGAAAATGATTTCAAATATATTAAGAATAAACTATCAATGGATGCTGATGTATATCTTAAACATGAAAATAAGTCAGGAAATAGAAAACATAATTATAAAGATTATTATACCAATGAAATGAAGGATATTGTTGCCCATATATATAAAAAAGATATCGAAATTTTTGGATACAATTTTGACAATTCTTCGTTGAAACAGCAGTTAGATAAACGATGGTCCTTGATCGATGACAACAGAAATTCCAATCTTAATAAAGAGAAAGATTATAAATTTCACGACTAATACAAATCTTTTAAACATAATAAGTACAAATGCATTCAATTCAAATACAGGGATGAAGTAATTAAGAGCTATTTATAAAAAACCTTTAAAGATCAAAAATGATAATTATAATTATCATTAGATACAAATACCTAATTTTAATCATTCATAAGCTGTAGCTTTTCAAATTTAAACCCGGAATTTTGATTGAAAAAGGGCAATAAAACGAATCCAATTCCACCAAATATCAGATAAACCAAGTTGGTAAAAGTATGGGCGATCAGAGCATACATCATCCCAAATTCCTTTTCGAGGCCGAAAAGGAACAAGGCCTGAATGATCAGAAAATGCCAGACCCCTATTCCAGCCTGAATAGGTAATAGGTAGGCAAAAGTCCCAACGGTATAGGCAAAGATGGCGGCGGCAAAGCTCATGTCGCTGGTGGGTGTATAAGCAAAGAAAATGACATACAACATGAACAGCCATAAGACAAAAATTAATAGCGTATATACGAGATACAAACTTTTATTTCTCAATAACAATACCGACTGAACCCCTTCTTTGATATCTTCCTTCAACCTTTTAATACGGGAAGACAATCGATCCAACCATCCCAGCTTTCTGGACAACCAATAAACCAGCACGATAAAAAAAACTGCGCCAACTAGCCAAAAAATCCGGAAATCATATCCTGTAAAATCATATTTCAGACCAGAAAACATCTGTTTTACCACATCAAGCTTCCAGAAAAGGAGGCCCGCAAAGATCAAAAAGAAAGCAACTACATCCGTTAAACGCTCCACGAAAACCGTACCAACCAGCTTTACAAAAGGTATCTGCTCGAATTTTGTGACTGTCCCGCACCGGGCAATTTCACCTCCACGGGGTATCACCAAATTAATAAAATATAATACCAACACCGATAAAAAAAGATTCAATGTCCTGGGTTGATGTCCCATAGGTTGAATCAGCATCTTCCATCGTACCGCCCGTAAAAAATGACTGGATAACCCCAGAAAAAAAGACAGGAATATCCAGCCATATTTTAATTCCGACAAAGTATCCTGAATTTTATGAATCTCCAGGTTGCGATAAACATACCAAAACAGTCCAGCACCTGTTAAAAAAAACAATATCGTTCTGATAAGATTTTTCCTCATTCTACATCTTCTTCATTGTATAAACTCGATTAAATCAATCGTTTATTATACCAGCCACCCTTTCCTTCCTGCCATTTGATTCATATTGTTGTTTCTTTCCAGTTCTTTTCAATTGCACATCTCCTGCCACTTTAATTCTTTCCCGATTTCCTTTTTCGGAATAAAGGCGGGGTGCAGTATGTATAGAATCATCCTGGCCTCCTGAATGTCCTGATATTTTTCTGGATGATGGAAAATCCATAAATGCCAGTAAATACTCTGTGCCGTGCCCCTATTCAATGCCCAATCCCTGAAACATGGATCCAAAACAAAATCTTCTACCCTGTAATAATCATAGTTTCTGTCTTTTAGCATAAATAAACTGGGGAAATAACATTGCGAAAAATTGATGGCTATTTATTTGCTATTTACAAATGCATAACAGAAGTTTTTATACTAAGGAATTCCGAATCTTTTTCCAGATGATTTACATTGGCTCAAACATCACTAAAAATGGTTCATCCGGTTAATGCGTAGGTCTTCTCATGAAGACTATATAACTTAAGAATAAAAAACTCATCATCTCTAAAACCATAAGCCTGTCTTTTCATTGTTTTAATCTTATTATTGATTCCCTCTAAAGGACCAGTGGATATGGGATAATCATACCATGCAAAAATTCCTGATCGATGAGCTAAAAGGGAATTTGCAAATTTCTTTAGCCTGGGTACCCCACAGGCAAATGCTTTGGCAACCCAGCTTCCTAATACTTTTTCTGCTTCCTCGCGGTTATCTTGTTCCCATATAAGATCCAATTCTTCTTTCATATAGTAGGCTATGGCCAAAGGACGGTTTATATCTAGTGCTTCTTGCAAGCGCGCGTGTTCGTTTTTCTGAGAGTCAAGGTTTTCTTTGTTTTTCAAAAGCAGCCATCTGGTACCCTTTAAAAGGTCTTTTTTGCCCAGATCAGTCTCTTGTCGATATAAATCTCTTCTTAATTTTGTTATTTGCTCATTGAATTGTCTTTTAATATGAAACCGGTCAAATACAATCTGAGCCTCAGGTACGTTGGTTGATACTGCTGATATATATGCCGGTGACATGTCTATAGCAGCGGCTTTAATATGTACATCTTTTTTCTTTAGTCTCCTCCAAAAGCCTTCGAGGCTTTCGGCATCTTTACCTTTGGCGGCATATAAAATCACACCACTGACCAGGTCATATACAACAGTCATGTATTTATGTCCCTTTTCAATGGCAAATTCGTCAATAGCAATATATTCAACATTTTCCAGATTGGGTCGACCATAATTTTTAAGCAAATATTCTTTCTGGATTTCCTTGACCACATCCCATCCAATTCCAAGATGGTCGGCTATATCAGATATGGTTCCGATCCTGGAGAGTTCCAATACATAGCGACGAAAACTATTCAAATAATGCGATTTTGGCCTGGCAAATTTTATTTTCTCTTGTCTTATACGACCGCACTGTTTGCATTCTAAGCGCTGAACTTTAATTATGATGTACACAGGTCTTGAACCGATAGGAATACCCCTGAAAAGACGTTCTTTCGTTCCTGATTTTATTACTTGCCAGCTATGGCAATGGGAACATTGCAATTTATCTTCTTTTGTTTTAACTTTGACAGTCACGGCTGAGTATTTAAAATCAGTTCTTAATAACTCTTGGTCCCTCAGACCATACACATGGAATAATAAACTGGTTGTCATAAGTCTTTTGTATTTTTTTGGTTAACTATACAAAGTTATGACTTCCAGTTTATTTATACATATTACCTACGCATTAACCGGATGAACCAGAAAAAAATTAACCCAAAATGAGGCAGTTTAAGAAAAAAATGACGAAAGTGAGGATCTACGCCTTCATCCAATTAGATGAAAGCAATAAGCAGGCTGGGGATAATCGCCGTTGACATGATGCTGAGGTAACATAAAATACTAACAGTGTGTTAATTAATTATTATTGTGAGCACATGTTGTCAATTAGTTCTGTGCAAACATAGTCAATATTCAAGTAAAAACCAAATTTGAATTGATTATTTAAGTAATTAAAATTCTTTTATTTACATAACCAACCCAATCACAAAGCCATACGGGTAAGCCAATTATGTTCTATTGAAAAATTAAAAGCAGGATACGGTTCAAAATACCAAGCTGCATTTGGACAACCCCAAGGAAGAAAAAATACAAGCCACCTTAAAATGTTGAATACGACCGATTAGACCCATGCCGCGAACCATTCCACCCTTAAAAAGCAAAGCCGGCACCTGAGCGGTCCCTTCCACCATGGGAAAGGCATAAGCGCTTCCATCATCAGATTGAAACAGATGCGGGCAATGAAACTGCGTCATTGGATTGGGACAAAGCCAGCAGATAAAAAAGCCCCGAAAGGTGGGTTCCTTTCGGGGGCTTTTCCGGTAAAAGTTTACTTTCGTTAGGGGTTACAATTGCCCGTGGGCAAAGCGATCACCCGGGGCGGGTTTTCAGTGCTCTGGGCAGACCTACTCATTTGAGTTGTTCCAATTGCTGGCGGATATTTTGTTCTATCCGTTGCTCTACATGTTCACTTTCGGTATATTGAAATGGCTCGCCGGTAATTTGCTCAAAAAGTTCAATATAGCGTTGGGAGACTTGTTCAATAAAATCGTCGCTCATATCGGGTACATTCTGGCCTTCTTCACCCTGGAAACCTCTTTCAACGAGCCATTCCCTGACAAATTCCTTGGAAAGCTGGCGTTGAGGCTGGCCATTGTCCAATCTTTCCTGGTAGCCATCGGCATAGAAATAACGGGAAGAATCAGGGGTATGGACCTCATCGATCAAATAGATCTGTCCGTTTTTCTTGCCGAACTCATATTTGGTATCGACCAGCAGCAAGCCTTTTTCGCGGGCCATCCGGGTACCCTGTTCAAAGAGCCGGAGGCTGTATGCTTCCAGTTGTTCGTATTCTTCTTTACTAACCAGGCCCTGGCTGATGATCTGATCTTTGGAGATATCTTCATCATGGCCTTCATGGGCTTTGGTGGTGGGGGTAATGATGGGACGTTCAAACTTCTGATGTTGCTGCATTCCTTCAGGCAGGGGTTCGCCGCAGATTTGCCGTTTTCCGGAGCGGTATTCCCGCCAGGCGTGGCCGGTTAAATATCCGCGTACGACCATTTCTATGGGATAGGGTTCGGTTTTATGGCCCACCATCACATTGGGGTCGGGGGTGGCAATCTTCCAGGTGGGGACAATCTGCTGGCTGGCCTCCAGGAAACGGTCGGCGATTTGATTAAGCACCTGCCCCTTATAAGGGATGCCCCGGGGCAGAACCACATCAAAGGCTGAAATGCGGTCGGTAACAATCATCACCAGATGATCGTCGTTGATGTTGTAGACATCCCGTACCTTGCCCTTATAAACGTCCTTTTGGCCGGGCAGCTGAAAATCGGTGCGAAGAATGGGTTTCTGCATAGGTTTAATTTTTAGGATCCTGATGATTCATATATTCACTATAAGCTTCTACGATCTGTTTTACCAATTCATGGCGGATGATATCGCGCTTGTCAAAATATACAATCGAGATGCCTGAAATGTTCTTCAATATTTCCATACCTTCAATCATCCCGCTTTTTTGTTTGCGGGGCAAATCAATCTGGGTAATATCGCCGGTAACGATAAACTTGGCATTTTTCCCCATCCGGGTTAAAAACATCTTAAGCTGGTTGACGGTGGTATTTTGGGCTTCATCGAGGATAACAAAGGCATTGTCCAGGGTTCGGCCTCTCATATAGGCCAGCGGGGCAATTTCAATGATTCCCTCTTCAATAAATTCGGTGAGTTTGCGTGGATGAAACATATCGCGCAGGGCATCATAGAGGGGTTGCAGATAAGGATCCAGCTTCTCCTTCATATCGCCGGGCAAAAAGCCGAGATTTTCACCCGCCTCAACAGCCGGACGGGTCAGGATGATGCGCCGCACCCGCTTTTCTTTGAAGGCCTTAACAGCCAGGGCAATGGCGGTGTAGGTTTTGCCCGTACCGGCCGGGCCCACGGCAAAAACCAAATCGTCCTTCTGATGGGCTTCCACCAACTTGCGCTGATTGACCGTGCGGGCCTGAATCGGACGGGCATCAATGCCATAGACCAGTGAATCCTCCGACTTCTCCTTGGCCTTCATCATCTGTTCGCCTTCCCCCTCATCGCTGAGCAAAGCTTCAAATTCGGTCTCCTTAAGATTCTTGAATTTATTCAGGTATTCTACGATCAGATCCACCTTCTCTTCAAATTCATGGACCTCCTGCTCTTCCCCTTGCACCTTCAATTCATTGCCCCGGGCGATCAACTTCAGCTTGGGATAATGCTCCTTGAGTTTCTCCAGGCGCTTGTTCTTGACCCCAAAGAGATTAACCGGTTCAATGGTCTCTAAATATATCACCTTTTCCATCATAAATTCGATAAATATTGTGTACTTTTGGACACCGCAACAGGTTTGTGTCAAATAACAAATCTAATAATTTATTTGATATTAAAGGCAAGGCTCTGTCAAATCATTCGGGTCAATATCAGGTAAGGGGTCATTATGAAGCCAATTGTTACACTGACCACCGATTGGAACAAGCACGATTTCTATGCGGGAGCTTTCAAGGGCAAGTTGCTGAAGGCCCATGATGATGCCCATATTATAGAGATCACCCATCAAATCAAGCCCCTACATGTTCCTGAAGCGGCTTTCATTTTGGCCAATACCTACCCCCATTTTCCGCAGGGGACGATTCACGTGATGGCCGTCAAGAGCCTTGGCCATCAACAGCATCCCATCCTGGTGGTTCATGATGGGCACTATTTCCTGGGCAACGACAATGGAGTCTTTGGACTGATCTTTCAACAGACCCCTGAGCAAATCATTCGTATAGACCAGCCCAACCCGCTTCCGACCTTCCCGGCAGCAGGTGTGTTTGCCGAAGTGGCCAGTCAGCTGATTTCAGGCAAAAGCCCCGATGAATTCGGCCCTCAGCAGCCTTCCTTCTACAAACGCATCCCATTGCGCCCGACCATCGATGAGTCAGTAATCATTGGGCGAATCGTCTACATCGACTCCTTTGACAACGCCATCACCAATATATCAAAGGATTTATTTGATCGGGTGGCCCGTTCCAGGAAATACCAAATTTTTGTACAAAGCAACAGCAACAAAATCAACCAGATCAGCAGCAACTACTATGACGCCCCGGAAGGAGAACTGCTGGCCCTGTTCAATTCCCTGAACCTCCTGGAAATCGCCATGAACGGCGGCAACGCCGCCCAGATCCTCTCGCTGGATACCGACTCCACCGTTCGGATCACTTTTTTCTGAGGCCCTGGGAGGTATAACTTATCGAGAATGGAAAAAATACAACACCATGAAAAAATCACTGCAAGCATTTGACCGACTATTGAATATCATGAATGAGCTCAGGGAAAAATGCCCCTGGGACCGCAAACAAAGCATGGAGAGTTTAAGGAACCTGACGATCGAGGAGACTTACGAATTGGCCGACGCCATTGTTGAAGACGACATGCCGGAAATCAGAAAGGAGCTGGGTGACCTGCTGCTGCATGTGGTTTTTTATGCCAAAATAGCCCAGGAAAAACAGGCCTTTGATATCACCGATGTAATCAACGGGCTGTGCGACAAACTTATCGAGCGCCATCCGCACATCTTCGGAGAAACCCAGGTAGAGAACCACCGCCAGGTGGAAGAAAACTGGGAAGAGATCAAAATGAAAGAAGGCAAGCACTCCATACTCTCCGGTGTGCCCGGATCATTGCCAGCGATGATTAAAGCCAACCGCATTCAGCAAAAGGTGCGTGGGGTGGGCTTTGACTGGGACCGCCGTGAACAGATATGGAACAAAGTACGCGAAGAACTGGGTGAACTCGAACGCGAAGTCCAGCAACAAGATCAGGCACACATCGAACAGGAATTCGGCGATTTGTTGTTTTCCCTGATCAATGCCGCCCGCCTTTATGATATCGACCCCGAAAATGCCCTGGAGCGAACCAATAAAAAATTTATCCGGCGATTCCGACATTTAGAGGCAAACACCCTGCAAAAAGGACGCTCATTGAAAGAGATGTCCCTGGAAGAGATGAATGTCATTTGGGAAGAAGCCAAAAAACAGGATGAATAAAAATCAAATGCCCGAAGCACCCTTTCCATTGGTCTATGGCTTTAACTGGGCAGGATATGGCTCCCGGCGCAGCTGATGCTTCAATCAAAAATGGCATTGCCGAGCCCAATGGGAGTCATTTTGTGCATTTCTATGCATCGGTCGAATCCTGTTGCTGCGAATCGGGATTTTGCCCTGAAGCCTCCTGCGAGTTGCCTTCCTCTTCGTTGGCCTCCTCATCCCGGCTTAAATCAATGTATCCCAGACGCTGAAGGGTGTTGTACCAGCCAATGATTTTTTTCATATCCGAGGTGTAGACCCTTTCCTGGTCGTAATCCGGAATGACCCGGCCAAAATACTCCTTCAGCTCTTTGCCGGAGACCTTCTTGGGATTGATGGTTTTCTGGCCGTTTTCATGCTCATGGATGGCTTTGAAGACATCCTTCAATTCACGGTCTCCCTGGTCGGTATAAATACTGATGTCTTCAAGGGAATTAATCCTGGCCGTGGCATCGGCATTCATCCGCTTGCCTGTTTCCAGGTTCTCGACAATGATGCCATTGCGGCTTTTCTTTAGATACTTATACAGCCCACTGTAGCCGGCTATGGAAAGAATATCCTTTAGCATGCTGGTTCGTTTTTTAATTCGAAAATAGGTAGGAACCTGTCCATGATTCAAGACCCACCTTCTGTTATAAGGTTTTGCTCATGGAGATTCCAGGTGCAAATATAGCATAATGTGGCAACTTCAAAAGCACAAAACGGCAGATTGTTGAAGCGTCTAATTCAGATTGCGTTCCTTTCGAATCTTTTCATAAGCTTCATTGACTTTTTGAAATTTCTCGTTGGCCGCTTTCTTAAAATCATCTCCCAGATAACTGACTTTATCGGGATGATATTTATTGGCCATTCGCCGGTAAGCTTTTTTCACTTCCTGATCGCTGGCCGAGGGGTCGACCTCGAGGATGCGGTAAGCATAATCGGTATCCTCGATGAACATGGAGCGAATCGAATTCATGTCCTTCGCTGATATTCCGAGCTGGTTGGCGATGTGTTCAATGGTTTGCTGTTCACTTTGACTGACACTGCCATCGGCAGCAGCCACTCCAAAGAGAAAATGCAACAATTGAAGCCGGCTGCTGTAATCCAGGTTATTGCGGATTTGATGGGCCACCTCGCTAACCGGAATGTTCTGTTTGAGGATATCGCGCAAAAGATGGATGGCTTCCTCGGCCGATTCCTGGCCAAAATTCCTGACAAAATAATCTTTCACATAATTCAGTTCGGAACGCATCAGTTTTTGGTCGGCTTTCATGACGGCAGCCACCAGCACCAGCATACTGGAGATAAAACTGCCGGTGGTGGTCATGGAGTAACCGGAAGTTTGCTGTCCCTGCATTTCATCGAACATGGAACCAAGGACAAACCCCATGATTCCGCCAATTGGGCCCAAAAAAGCCCATCCCAAACCTCCTGCGATCCATTTGGTAAATTTTCCCATAAGGCTAAGCGCTGTCTGTTAATTGTTGATGTATGTGAATAATTTGGGGAAGCACCATCCGCGAGCCATCGTTATAGACCACGAAATCGGCCCGGGCCATGCGGTGCTCATCTTCAACCTGGTGGGCCATCCGCCTTTCCACCGAGGCCCGGCTAACCTGGTCTCTTTCTATAACACGCTGAATGCGTATCTCTTTGGGGGCATAAACCAGGATAAGGTAATCGAGGCCGTGTTGGTTTTTAGATCCCGGTAAAACCGCTGCCTCCTCGATAAGATAAGGCCGATCGGTATGAAGCTGGCACCACTGGTTGAATTTTCTCCGAACCCTGGGATGCACCAGTTGGTTCACCCGGTCCAACGTTTGCGGGTCTGAAAAAATTTTAGAAGCAAGCAAGGCACGATTCAAACCATTCTGACCATATATCTCAGGTCCGAACAGGTGGATCATCTCATTGCGAAGCTCCTGATCTTCATCATAGAGTTGTTTGGCCTGCTGATCGGCATAAAAAACCGGGGTACCCAGGGTTTCAAAAACCCGGCACACCAAAGTCTTCCCACTTCCAATGCCGCCGGTAACCCCCACTTTGATCATGGCTTCTTCTCGATAATATATTCCACTTCTTCCGGGGCAAAACTGTATGATTTCAGATAATCCGGGGCCTGCTTTATCTCAACCCTCAAATGCTCCCTGCCCTGTTGAACCTGCCGATAATCAACGGTAGCCTTGAACAACTCGGGGATAACCCGTTCATATTTGCTCAGCCCTACCAGATAGGTGATGGAGACAGACCGCGGAAACGTTCTAAGAATCAAAGAATCGGGCAAATGCTCTGCCACAATCTCTTTCTCCACTTCCCCTTCGGTATATTGCTCGACCGGGATGGTCAACTTAACCCGGTTATGGTCATACTCGACCTGAGGATGTGCCTTTGCCAACCCCAGATTGGTTTGGACCGTTTGCTTGAGATGATCAAAGGTACGCTTTTGGGTGTAGACCACTTCTATGGTATCTAAAACGGAATTGGGCCCCGAAATGTTTACACTGTCGGGCTCCAGGCGGACCTTCCCCTTGAGCATCATTTGATTATCAAAGTTGTAATCAATATCAGGGCGTACCGGTACCCGCTTGCGGGCTTTTTCAGCAAACTCAAAGAAAAGGGTGTCGGGGGCAATGTTGAGGATCTCCACCTCCTGGCTCAATTGCTGGGTGATCTGTGTAAAGGCAGATTGGGTGACAATATAGTATTTGGGCGAATCCCCCTGGTCCTGGGATTGAAGGTTATAAGCGTTGAGATGTAAAATCAGGGGATTCAATTCATTGCTGAACTGATATTCGAGGAGTTTAAAACCCTGGCCTTTAACCTCCAGATCAAGATGCGCGGGTAAATTCCCCACCACAATCTTATCGGCTGGCATATCCTGATATTCGACCGGATAGGAAATGCGGGTTACGTAATCATCCTCCAGCTGGGTCAAAAACCAAAACATGGCGGAGATTGCCAGAAAAATCAAAAAAACCCCCACCCGCCGGTTATTCACACGGGCCTTAAGGTGTTGAACGACCTGTTTTACATTTAAACTGGAAAAACGCACAGATCAGAAATTTAAAAATCTCCCGGCATTGGCAGGCATTGGCCTAAACCACACCGGGAGTTGTACAAATCGGTCAGGACTTATCTCTTTTCGCCAAGGTCCTTGGCGTCCTTCAAGATGGCATTCTTATCGATCTTAATGCGGGTTTGATCCTGAACTTCAATAACCACGGTCTGATCGGAAACTTCCACGATCTTCCCGTATATCCCGCCTGAAGTGACCACCCGGTCGCCATTTTGAAGGGACTGGCGGTACTTCCTTAGTTCTTTCTGCCGTTTGACCTGCGGTCGAATCATAAAGAGATAAAACACCACAATAATCAGTAAAAGAGGCAAAAGGGTGCCCCAGGTGCTTCCCTGGCCAGCGCCTTCGCCTCCGGCCTGACCACCTACTAAAAACAGTTGAAACAGTAAGTTCATAATGTAAAAATTTTTAATATTTAGCTTTAAACGATCACATTGGCTTTGATCGTCAGGCGCACCTCCCGTTTGGGGGTATTCGTCTTGACGATCACCGTCTTGTATTGATTGCCCCGGCGCCCGGAACTATCAAAAACAACTTCGATGCTGCCTTCCTCCCCGGGCTGAATCGGTTCCTTGTTATAGCGGGGTACCGTACAGCCACAGCTGGCCGCCGCATCGCGGATAACCAACGGGGAGCCCCCCTCATTTTTGAACTCAAAGACATACGAAACCTTTTCCCCCTGCTGCAAATCCCCAAAATCATAATAAACCTGTTCAAAAGCAATTTGAGCAGGGCCGGCTGGCTCGTCGCTCGCCTCATCCCCTTTATCGGCCTGGTGCTGTCCGCAACCCGCAACAAATAAGGTGAACAGCAAAATATAATATGCCATTCGGTATAGCATCATCTGCTACAAAACTATAACAAAATATTAAGATGAAGGTAATAAAATCAAAATCATCAGACTTCCCCGATCAATCCCCGTCCCTGTTTATGAATTCTGTCTTCGGACCTGAGCTGGGCAATGACCTTATCGAGAATGCCATTGATGAAGACATTGCTTTTCTCGGTACTATAGTACTTGGCGATCTCAATGTATTCATCCAGAGTAACTTTGGTTGGTATAGAAGAAAACTCAAGGATTTCAGTAATGGCCATCTTCATGATCAGAATATCCATAAAAGCGATCCGCTCCAGGTCCCAATTCTGGGAATTCCCTTCAATGAGTTGGTCGAACTCCTGGTAATGTTCAATGGTTTTTCGAAACAATCGTTCTGCAAATTCCTGATCCTCCTGCTTCTTGAACAGCGGGAAATAAAGCTCGCCCGGGCCTTCCTGGTGAAGATTGCGCACAGATTTAAGAATAAAGCTGATTACAAGCTCTACCTCATCATTCCAGTAGATGCTTTGTTCCTCCAGTTGCTGGAAAAGGCCTTCAAATTCAGGAAGTATGGTGTCATAAATTCGTAAAACAAAAGTTTTATCGTCCTCATAGGTCGAAGCCCCCTCCTGACTCATGTAATCCTGGTAAAGACGGGTCTCGGTTAAATGCGCATAAAGATCCCTTAAAAACTCCCGCTGCTGTGACCAATCCAACTTGTTTTTCTCTACAAAAGCCTGCAACTGTTGATTTTCTCCTATTTGCCTAATCACCTGGTTGTCAATAAACCTGGTGTTGGGATGAAGGTCTTCATAAGTCGGGGCTTTCTTTGAGCGGGCCAGCTCAATTTTTTGTTCGGCGTAGTTTTTCAGATCCACCATCAAATAAAGCAATTTATGATAGAGATGGTGAAATTTATGCATGGAAAAGAACAGCTCTTTCTCGGCAGCATACCTGGTTTTCCCTTCGGAGAACAAATAGGAAAATACGATTTGAAGAATTTTGATCCTTATTAAACGTCTGGTTATCATCGCAGTTTTCGTTAATCCATCACGATTTTAGCCCGGGTGCAAAGTAAATGAAAATTATGCTTCAAACTAAAATTTAGGGGATGAATTCACCCGGTGGGAACAATTTTTTATAAAAAAAGGTATTTTTGTAAGCGCAATCCGCTAATTATTTTATACTTTTGGTAATTACAAAGTGAAACTTTAAAAGCGATTAATGATGGACGGATACGAAAACACAGAAGGACAAGGCCAAGGACAAGAACAAGAACAAGGACAAGGGAAAAACGGACAGGACATTATCTTCTCAAAAGTGATCAAAGCCGGGAAGCGCACTTATTTCCTGGATGTTAAAGCAACCCGCAAAAATGATTATTATCTGACCATTACTGAAAGTAAGAAAAGGTTTAAAAACAACGGGAAACGCTTTTTTGAGAAGCATAAAGTTTTTCTCTACAAGGAAGACTTTGACAAGTTCACCGACAGTTTAGAAGAAGTGATCAACTTCATCAAGCGAGAGAAGAGTGAAGAGATGGAGGCAATCAAACAACGGCAGCAAGAGAAGGAGCAAGAGCAGGCCGAACAGGTTGAAGAAACCGCTGCCAGTTCAAGCTACACTTCTGACATTGAATTTGAAGATTTAGATAACAGGGAATAGCATAGCAAAAAAAAGGGCCCGGCCGGGCCCTTTTTTTATAGTCCAATCGTTCCTCCCTAAGCCTTGCGCTTAAACGCTTTTTTTGTATCATAATCATACCGAGGCCTTATAAGGAGGCCTTTTGCTTTATCCGGGCCAGGATTGAAGAGGGGGACATTTATTCAAATCATCCGTTTTTCTAAAAAAGCCATTCATTTTTACCACCTCCTTCTGTTTATTTCGTGGATGTCTTGAGCAATGATGGCCTTATTCTTATGGTGCCCCTTTACAATGCAATGGATTAGCCAGAGCTGATAGCTGCCGGTGGCTTACTGCATGTTCTTCGCCGGTGCCCTTCCTCATAAAAACATATCTTTGATCATGGTTCAAATCATTGGTGGAGAAAAAAAATAATACTATTTTTGTAGGCTTTTTAATGTTCATCTGGGAATAGTCGATGAGGTTATCAGAGTTAACACGCAACGAATCGGGCATCATAACAAAAGTAAGGGGGCGTGGGGCCTTCAGGAAAAGAATCCTGGAAATGGGATTTGTAAAAGGAAAGAAGGTCACCGTCGTCAAGAATGCGCCCCTTCGCGACCCCATTGAATACAAAATCATGGGCTATCAGGTTTCACTGCGTCGCAGCGAAGCCTCACTGATTGAAGTGATCACCCGGGAAGAAGCAAAAAAAGAGGCTCCCGGTCAGTTTAACGGGGTGATCTCCGAACAGTTGCTGAAAACAACAGCCAAAAAACGGCAAAAGACCATCAATGTTGCCCTGGTCGGGAATCCCAACTCCGGCAAAACCACCCTGTTCAATTTTGCTTCCCGCTCAAAAGAGCACGTAGGCAATTACGGAGGAGTCACCGTCGGTTCCAAGATGGCCCGCTATAAACAGGGGGGATATCACTTCAACATCACAGATCTGCCCGGAACCTATTCCTTAAGCGTCTATTCGCCCGAAGAACTTTTTGTGCGCAAACACATCCTCGGGGAGATGCCCGATATTGTCATCAATGTGGTCGATGCCTCCAACCTGGAGCGCAACCTGTATCTGACCACCCAGTTGATCGATATGGACATCAAAGTGGTCATTGCCCTGAACATGTATGATGAGATGAAACAGCGGGGCGATTATTTCGACTACCCCTCGCTGGGTAAAATGATCGGCATCCCCATTGTTCCTACTATATCCTCAAAAGGAGTCGGTATTCGTGATTTGTTCAAAAAAACCATCCAGGTTTTCGAAGACAATGATCCCACCGTGCGACACATCCATATCAATTATGGCCAGGAAGTCGAACCTTCCCTGAAAAACATCCAGGATGAGATATGGAAGAACAAGCGCCTGACCGATATGGTCTCTTCGCGCTTTTATGCCATCAAACTCCTGGAAAAAGACTCGGCAGCTCATTTCACCCTCTCCAACTGGGAAAATTATCAGGCCATCAACAACCAGGCTAAGCAAGAGATTACCGGTATTGAGCATAAACTGGGGGAAGACAGCGAAGCGGTAATCACCGATGCCAAATATGCCTTCATTGCCGGAGCTCTTAAAGAAACCTACAAGGGCAATGTAGAGACCAAATACCGCCACAAAACCGACCGCCTTGACCGCTATCTCACTCACAAATACCTGGGTTTCCCCATATTTCTTTTTTTCATGTGGGTAATGTTCCAGGCCACCTTTAAACTGGGGAGCTATCCGATGCAGTGGATTGATGGGCTGGTCGGCTTTACCGGAAACGAACTGGATCAACTCATGCAGGAAGGCCCCCTGAAGGATTTGATCATCCATGGCATCATTGACGGGGTGGGGGGAGTCATCATCTTTCTGCCCAACATCCTGATCCTGTTCTTCTTTATATCGTTCATGGAAGACACCGGGTATATGGCGCGGGCAGCTTTCATTATGGACAAGATCATGCACAAGATCGGTCTGCACGGACAGTCGTTTATCCCTCTCATCATGGGATTTGGCTGCAATGTGCCCGCCATCATGGCCACCCGGACCATCAAAAACAAGAACAACCGGTTGCTGACTATCCTGATCAATCCCTTCATGTCATGTAGTGCCCGCCTTCCGGTATATGTACTGATCATATCGGCTTTTTTCCCCGAACACCCGGGCACCATGCTCTTTTCGATATACCTCTTCGGCATTCTCATGGCCGGGGCCGTAGCCATTGTCTTTAAAAAAACCCTTTTCCGCACCGAAGAGGTGCCCTTTGTCATGGAACTGCCCCCCTACCGCATGCCTACGCTCAAAAATACGGCCGGTCACATGTGGAGCAAGGGATCGCAGTACCTGAAAAAAATGGGGGGCGTCATCCTGGTGGCCTCCATCATCATCTGGGCTTTGGGTTATTTCCCTCAATCCCCGCCGCAACCTAAGCAACCAGAGGCCAATAACCCACAAACCATGGCCCTGGAGATGGACGAAAAGGAGCATAAAGGGGGTGAACATCAGCCCGGACAAACCGGCCAGGACACCAGCAAACTCAATAACTCCTATATCGTCCGGATTGGAAAATTCATTGCCCCGGTTATGCAGCCCCTCGGTTTTGACTGGAAAATGAGCGTGAGCCTGGTCAGTGGCATTGCAGCCAAAGAAATCGTAGTCAGCACCATGGGCGTGCTTTATCAGGCCAATACCCAAGTCGACACCAACCGCGATAAGCTCATCCGCAGCCTCCAGCAGGCCCGATATGAACAGGGACCCCATAAAGGCGAAAAGGTCTTTGATCGCCCCACCGCCATGGCCTTCCTCATATTTGTCCTGCTTTACTTCCCCTGCGTGGCAGCCCTGGCTGCTATCCGACAGGAAACAGGAAGCTGGCGCTGGTCGGCTTTTGCTATCCTGTATACTACATCCCTGGCATGGATCGTTGCTTATATTGTAAAACAAATAACCCCGTTGTTCCTCTGATATGATACAATGGCTTGTTACATATCTGATCGTGGCCGCTGCAGTTACTTATGCAGGCTACCATATCTTCCGCTTCTTCAGGCAAAGCAACAAAAAAAGGATGTGCCCCTGCTCTTCATGCCCGATGAAAAAAAATCCCAACCCCCGCCCCCTTCCCTACCAAAAATAAGCCATCCCAATAACCATTGGCTCGAGTTTTGTACTCATTTAAAGGCCCATTTAAAGGGGATCAATCATGCTCAGTATTGAACCCTAATTAATCGTTGGAGCTCTCCACTTAGTCGCATGGCTTATGCATGTACTCCTGTTAAGTGTCAGTCTATAAGATTCTTATCCCACCAATCCCATACCCCTGCCTTATCCTGCTTAAAGCCGGATTTGTACGTATTACGCAGCTGATAGCCTCATTTATCTACAAACGTGAAAAATAACAAAAAATCACCTTACGTTGAATTTAATGCCGATAACAAAGCGGTTTGAATAAAGTAAAACACCCTTTTTGAAGGAAAAAGCTGTGCCACTGAGATGTTAAATCGATGTTTAAATCCAAAATCAGGAGCTTATGGAACAAATTGATAAACAAACCATTGATAAATTAAGTCAGGAAAGAAGCCCCAACAGCATTTCCATTTATTTGCCTACAACCCGTGAAGATCCCGAATCCAAAGAAAACCGGAACCGCATCAACCTGAAAAATAAAATCAAGACTGCCCGTCAGAACCTTGAACAGCAAGGTTTCCAGCAAAAAGACATTGATCAATACCTCAAACCATTGTACGACATTGTTGAGGATGCCGGTTTTCTGAGAAGTCTGTGGGATGGGCTTGCCATTTTTCTCAATGAACGCACCTTTAAATATTATACCTTGCCTCTGGATTTTGACAACGTCCTGTATATGGGCGAAGATTTTTACTTGTTGCCTTTGCTCAGGCCTGTAAAGGAAAACAAAAACTTCTATATCCTCTCGCTCAATCTGCACGGGGTGAAGTTATACAAAGCCAACCGGTTCAGCATCGAACCCGTTGAGCTCGAGGCCTTCATCCCCGAACAGATTGAAGAAGTCACCGGGTTCGATGAATACAAGGATAAAGTTTACCAACACCGCAGTGCAGTGGTTGGAGGTGGTCAAACTTTCTACCATGGACATGCCAAAGGGGAAGAAGAGAAAAAGCAAGAGGTACAGCGGTTTCTCCGATATGTGGAAGATGGCCTGCAAAACATCCTCAGCAATAAAACCGAACCCCTGGTGGTGGCCTCGGTCGATTATATCTTCTCGTTGTTCAGGGAAGTAACCGGTTACAAATACCTGGTCGATCGAAACATTTCGGAAAGTCCGCGGGATGAAAACGAGAAAAGCTTGCTGAAAAAAGCCTGGCAGGTCATTCAGGATCAGCTGGACCGGGAAAGGGCACAAAAGGTAAAGGAGTATCTCGACTCCAATAACAAATCCTTTATGATTGAAGACATCCTCCCCAACGTGCTGTACAACCGGGTAGAAACCCTGTTTGTAAACAAAAAAGAATGTGTTTGGGGCAGCCTACACCATGACACCTTTGAAGTCTCCCAACACCACCAGAGGCAGAACGGGGATGAAGATCTGCTCAATTTTGCTGCGGTCAAGGCCTTTCTGAACAATGGCCGGGTCTACCTGATGGCCCCCGAAGAAATGCCCGATGGCCAGAAACCACTCAATGCCCTTTACCGGTTTTGACCCTTTCAGGATGAAGCGCCTGCCTGTGAAGGCAGGCAAAGATGAACCACAGTGAAAGGAACCCGGATGCCATAGCGGGTTCCTTTCTTCTATGTATACATCAAGATGTTAAGGTCGATTGCCGCTGTAAAAGCTTAGCCCAAATTGCTCTGTAGAAAATCAACCTGGGATGTGTTCATCAGGAAAGGTGAAAAATATGTATATTTACAATTAAAAACGACCATGATCGAACTGGCAGCGAACATTGGATTCAGCGACTATTTACTGGTATTTTTAGGTGTTATATTGATGGTAGCAGGTGTGGCCGGATGCATTCTTCCCGTCATCCCCGGTCCGCCCCTTAGTTTTGGGGGGTTGCTGATGTTGCAGCTGACCGGTTTCGCCTCCTTCTCCGCCACTACCCTGATTATTCTGGCCATTGTCGCCATTGTCGTGACCCTGCTGGATTATTTTGTCCCCATTTGGGGAACCCGAAGGTTTGGGGGCACCAAATATGGCAGCTGGGGGGCAACCATTGGGGTGGTCCTGGGCATCTTCCTTTTCCCCCCCATTGGCATCATCATCCTGCCCTTTGTAGGTGCAGTGGTCGGTGAAACCCTCAAAGGTTCCGATTTTAACGCTTCCCTGCGGGCCGGATTCGGCTCCTTTATCGGCTTTTTAATGGGAACCGGTCTCAAACTCATCGCCGCCCTGATTATGGCATTTTACTTCTTTACCCGCATCGATTACAGCCTGGTCTTCTAGTACACCATTCCCCCGCTTTCAATCAACCCCGCTAAGCGGGGTTCGCCTCAAACAATGGCCCCGCTAAGCGGGGGTTAAAAAAATCAACCCCGCTAAGCGGGGTTGATAGAAGGAGGGTGGAATAGAAAAGGGGGTATGGTTTAGCCCATTGTGGCGGCCATAACAGCTTTAATGGTGTGCATGCGGTTTTCCGCCTGATCAAATACGATGGAAGCTTCCGACTCAAAAACCTCTTCGGTGACCTCCATCGATTCCAGGCCAAACTTCTGATAAATATCTTCACCGATTTTGGTTTCGCGGTTGTGGAAAGCGGGCAGGCAGTGGAGAAACTTCACATCGGGATTGCCGGTTTTCTCCAACAAGGCTTTATTGACCTGATAGGGTTTTAAAAGCTCAATGCGCTGTTTCCATACTTCTTCAGGTTCCCCCATGGAGACCCACACATCGGTATAAAGGAAATCGCAGTCGCGCACACCTTCCTCCACCTGGTCGGTAACGGTTATTTTGGCACCGGTTTCCCGGGCTATTTCTCTGGCCTGCTCAACCAGTTCTTCGGAGGGCTGGGTTTCTTCAGGGGCTACCGAGCGGAAATCCATGCCCATTTTGGCGGCGCCAATCAAGAGGGAATTGCCCATATTGTTGCGGGCATCGCCCAGATAGGCAAATTTGACATTTTTCAGCGGCTTGTCGGTATGTTCCTTCATGGTAAGGAAGTCAGCCAATATCTGGGTAGGGTGATATTCGTTGGTCAGCCCGTTCCAGACGGGAACCCCGGCATATTTGCCCAGTTCCTCAACCACTTCCTGGCCGAAACCGCGGTACTGAATGCCGTCGTACATTCGGCCCAACACGCGGGCTGTATCTTTCATCGACTCTTTCTGGCCCATTTGCGAGCCGGTCGGGCCCAGGTAAGTCACATCGGCGCCCTGGTCCTTGGCGGCTACCTCAAAAGCACAACGTGTGCGGGTGGAAGATTTTTCAAAAATCAGGGCCACATTCTTGCCCTTGAGACGGGGTTGTTCGGTACCGGCATATTTGGCTGCCTTTAGGCCGGTGGACAAACTCAGCAGAAAATCGATTTCCTGTGGGGTATAATCCAACAGCTTCAGGAAATTACGGTTCTTAATATTAAACGCCATAACAATCTATTTTTTAAGTTAATAATTAGCAATGATGCGGGTGCCATATTCCTTATCCTTGAGCAGGGTGGCTTCAGTGATTACACTCTTTCCGCCGCCTTGCTCGACAAACTGGACTGCAGCACGGATCTTCGGACTCATGCTGCCTTCGGAGAACATCCCCTGCTCCAGGTATTTTTTGGCATCATTTACATCCAACGGATCCAGTGCTTTTTCATTGGGTTGTTTATAGTTGATGTAGACATAAGGTACATCGGTCAGGATATAAAACTCATCGGCCTTTATACGGGCTGCCATAAGTGATGAGGCCATATCCTTATCGATGACAGCTTCCGATGGGCGAATCCGCTGTTGTTCATCCCTGTAAACGGGAATACCTCCTCCTCCGGAAGCAATCACTATATTGCCCTGTCGTGCCAGGTTCTCAACCACATTTTCATTCATGATGCTTTGGGGTATGGGCGAAGGCACAACCCTTCTCCAGCCCCCTTCGGCTTTAACTTCTTCCTTAAAAGCCCAGCCCTTTTCCCTGGCCAGCTTATCGGCCTGCTCCTTGTTGTATATCCTGCCAACCCGCTTCTGAGGATCCTGAAAGGCCGGGTCCTCTTTGTCTACCTTTACCTGTGTTACCAGGGTGACCACATCTTTGTTGATGTTATGCTTGCGCAACAAATTGAGCATAGCCCTTTCAATCATATAACCTATTTCACCCTGGGTATCAGCAACGCATACATCAAGCGGCATCTGAGGCAGGTCGTACATCTGCTCACCTGCATCGTTTTTCATCAGGAGATTACCTACCTGAGGACCATTGCCATGGCTGATGACAATGTGATAATCCTCTTCCAGCAAGAAAAGTAAATTTTCCAGCGTCTCGGTGACATTTTGTTCCTGCTCCTCTATCGTCCCCGCCTGATTGCCCCGGAGCAATGCGTTGCCACCTAATGCTATAACTGCTAATTTTCTCATAACCAATTTTTTACATTTATTAATCAAGGAGATACAAATCTAATAAAAATTATCCATATACACCCACCTCCCTCATTGTTTTCATTTAACCCCTTTCTGAACCGCCATCCCCCTCCTATCCTCGTGGAAATTGTCCCGGTTAAAACACGGCTTTTTGACAGATTTTGCTATTTTTGTAGATTGTTTTACAACATCCAATCCCCCAAGAATATATGCAAATCAAACATACGGCCCTTTATTATGCCCTGCTGCTCCTGCTTATAATGCTTTTGGCCTGCTGCCAGAAAAAAGACAAACCGGCAAGCCAGATTCAGGAAGGCTTCATTGAATACCGGATGACCTACAAGGGTGACAGCATGCGCGGGTTTAAATACGAGTTGTTGCCCAAAAAGATGACCATGTGGTTCAAGGACAACAACACCCGCAACCGCATTAGCGATCTGGCCGGTGTAGTGGCATTCACCCATATAAAAAACCACGAGCAAGGAACCTATACCACATTGGTGGATATATTCAACAACCAGTACAAATACATCGAGCAAAGCGATAAACCTTCCATTTTTTTTCAGAGCCGACCGGAGATGGAGATTGAACGCACCTCGACGATGAAAGAAATTGCGGGTTGTAAATGCCGCAAATACATCATCCACCGCAAGAACACCGGCCAGGAAGATGGGCCGTTTGCCGTATATGCCACCCAGGATATTGAGATCGAGGGCTTCACCGATCTGACTCCCTACCAGTCCATTGACGGGGTATTGCTTAAATTTAAAGTGCAACTCTATGGCTTGCCAGTTAAACTGGAAGCTACCGAAGTATCCGGCGAAGAGGTTTCCCCCAAAAAGTTTTCTGTTCCTTCTGGCTACAAGAGGGTCAACAAACAATCAATGAAAAAGATAATTGAACTGCTCAAATAACGTTTTTACCCCGTGCAATGGTCGTGATTTCCCATTAATTTTATTTTCTTTGTAATTGCGTTTTTTTCGTTTGAAAAGCATCTCACTGCCCATGGGTAAAAAAAACAAAAAGCGACAAGCACGGGATGACCGGTATAAGTTTCTTACGGGTCTTTTTCTGTTGTTTTTGGCCATCTATATCATTTTGGCCTTTACCTCCTTTTTTTTCACCTGGCAGATTGACCAGAGTTTTGAATGGGGGCAGGTTGTTTCCGGGGCCAGCATAACGGTGGAGAACTGGGGCGGCAAACTGGGGGCACGGTTGGCCAACATGTTTATTGCCAAATGGTTTGGCATTGCCTCCTTTTTGGTGCCGTTTTTTCTGGTGGTGTTGGCCTTTAAGCTGTTCAATTACAAAATACTGCCGGTACAAAAGACCCTTTTCTACAGCCTGACCGGGATGGTCTTGTTGTCGTTGTTTTTGGGCTACCTTTTCCAGGACCTGGAGGGTTACCTGGTTAACGGTCCTGGTGGGGGGCATGGACTTTTCATGGCCCGCTGGTTAAATGCCCTGATCGGAAAAACGGGCACGGCTTTTCTGCTGGTGATTGCCCTGGCCACTTACATGCTTGCCCTGCTCAACAAACCAGTGGGTGAGCTGGAGCAATCGGCCATACGGGGCTATCGCAGGATAATTCGGTGGTTGGGCCTCAGCAAAGCTCCCCTCAGGCCATCGCCGGCAAACGATGGTCCTTCTGGTTCAACAGGGGAAAAGGCCGGGAAAAAAGAGGCTACCCGGGAAGTCGACAACACCCCTATTGAATCCTCCGGACAATCTACCGCAGGCCAACAGGAGGGGGAGCCCCCCGATGAAGCAGTCACTGAATGGGAGCAGATCACCCCTAAGACCGGGGCTTCCAACAGGCAAGCTCAAACAAGTGACGAAAGCCCTGGTACCAGCGAAACGGCTAAAGACAAAACATCACAGGACAAAACCCCCGAGGCCACCTCCAATCAGGAGTCAACCAGAGAGGAACCCGCAGCATCCCCAAATCAAAGCAACGGTGAGCCACAAAATCACCCTGACCAGGGCCCGGCCGAAGAGGATTCGCAAGAGGACGTTCAGATCACCATTGAGAAAAGTGAAGAAGAACGTGCTGAAGGAAGTATACCCACGGAAAACATCCCGGACTATGACCCAACCCTGGAGCTGAGCCATTTCCAGATGCCCCCCATCGAATTGCTTGAAGACTACGGCGATGAAGAAGGCCAGACGGAAGTCAACAAAGAGGAGATTTACCGCAACAAGAACAAAATTGTAGAAACCCTGGCCAATTATAAAATTCAGATTGATAAGATCAAAGCCACGGTTGGCCCCACAGTAACCCTTTACGAAATCGTGCCGGCCCCGGGCATTCGCATCTCAAAAATCAAAAACCTGGAAGACGACATTGCCCTGAGCCTGGCCGCTTTAGGCATTCGCATCATTGCCCCTATCCCGGGCAGGGGAACCATTGGAATTGAAGTGCCCAACGAGCAAAAAGAAATCGTCAGCATGCGCTCGGTGCTGAGCTCTAAAATTTTCCGCGAGGCCCAGTATGAACTGCCCATCGGCCTGGGCCGGACCATCTCGAACGAAACCTATGCGCTGGACCTTTCAAAAATGCCCCATTTGCTGGTTGCAGGAGCCACCGGCCAGGGTAAATCAGTGGGCCTGAATGCCATCATCACTTCCCTGCTCTATAAAAAGCATCCGGCCCAGCTCAAATTTGTCATGGTCGATCCCAAAAAAGTGGAGCTGACCCTTTATTCAAAGATCCAAAATCACTATCTGGCCAAAATACCTGACATAGAAGAACCCATTGTTACTGAGAACCAGGACATCATTAAAACCCTGAATTCTCTATGCCTGGAGATGGATGAGCGCTACAATTTGCTGAAAGCTGCTCATGTCCGCAACATCAAGGAATACAACAAAAAATTTATCCGCAAAAGGCTGAATCCCGATAAAGGACACCGTTACCTGCCCTATATTGTTGTGGTGATCGACGAATTTGCCGATTTGATCATGACCGCCGGTAAGGAAGTCGAGAGCCCGCTTGCCCGATTGGCTCAATTGGCCCGGGCCATTGGCATTCACCTGGTCATTGCCACCCAAAGGCCCACCACCAATATCATCACCGGGGTGATTAAAGCCAATTTCCCCGCCCGCATTGCTTTCCGAGTCACCTCGATGATCGACTCGCGCACCATCCTCGACAGCCAGGGGGCCAATCAGCTGATCGGACGGGGCGATATGCTCATATCCACCGGCAGCGATCTGACCCGCCTGCAATGCGCATTCCTGGAAACCGAGGATCTGGAAAAAATCACCGATTTCATCAGCAACCAACAGGGCTTCGGGGAACCATTTGAACTGCCCGAATATCAGGAAGATGAAGGGGCCAACGGCGAGGCCAAAAATGTGGAAAAATGGGATGAGCTCTTTGAAGAGGCCGCCCGCATGGTGGTACGACACCAACAGGGCTCTACTTCCCTGATACAACGTAAGTTTTCCATCGGATACAACCGGGCAGGCCGCATCATGGACCAGCTTGAAGCGGCCAACATCGTGGGCTCCCACGAAGGCAGCAAGGCCCGCCAGGTTCTCTTCCCCGATGAATACGCTTTGGAACAATATTTGAACGCTTCTTCCAATGAAAACACCACATAATCCAACCTTTTATCCCTGGCGAAATATGGCAGTAAAAGGCAAAAACGAAACAATCCCTATGAACCCCCCATCCAAGAACTTACACAACAAGGACATGAATAAACATGCGGGTTCCATAATGATTGACCAGATAATGTCTGTTTTGAGATTCAGATTATATTGATTTATAAACTTTTAATTAAAGTATATCCGTATGAAACTGAAAATCCTGCTGTTGACCCTCCTATCGCTCCCGGCCCTTCAGGTGTCGGGCCAGCAAAATAACCGGGCCCAACAGCTCCTTAAAAAACTGGCCGAAAACAACCAGGCCCATCAAACCATCCGGGCCGATTTTACCTTCCACTATAAAAGCCTTCAATCACAGGAAGAAGGTTCCTGGGAAGGCCAAATTCTTATGAAAGGCCAAAAATATCGCCTTGAACTTCACCATTCCACCGTTTACTACGATGGCAAAACCCTATGGAATCACCTTCATGATGCAGAAGAGGTCAATGTTTCAGAACCGGTTGAACAAAAAGAAGGCGATATACTCAACCATCCCCACCAAATCTTCGAGATTCATCAAATGGAGCTCAAGCATAAATACCTGGGTGAAGAGAGAATCGAGGGCATACAGATGCACAAAATCGATCTCTATCCCAAAGACCTCGACAAAGATTATAGCCGGATCAGGCTGTTTCTCACCCCATCGCCGGTCCAGATCCATTCGGCCAGGGTCTTTGCCAAGGACGGCACCCGATATACCATCGAAATAGACAACCTGGTAACCGATAAACCGGCCTCCGATTCATCCTTTGTATTCGATAAACAAGCCCATCCCAAAGTAGAAGTCATCGACATGCGGTTTTAACCGGAAGGGCATTTCTTCTTAAACAAACATCTCTATAAAAATCTGTTTCTGTAAAGAATGCCACCTAAATGAACGGGAAGCCGAGCTTTGGCTCATTTGCCAGGATGCCTGCCCGGCTTAAGGATCATGATAAAACCCATCATAGCCCGTTTAAATGGAAAAAAACTGCACTTAAATGGCAGCCACTTCCCGATTATCAGGCCAATCCGTTGGATGATCTATTGCCCGAGAATTTGAAACTTGGCTAAATATCTCCTCAAAAAATTTCTTACCAGGCAAAGGGGGATTGGCTCAGATGGAAACTCAGAAATAGCCGGGACTTATGCCGGATATTTAATCCGGGCATGGTAGAAATTTTGCAGCTTTTTCTTGAAGATACCCCGGATGATGGTGATATCGCGGAAAGTAATGTCCACATTTTCAAACTGCCCGCCATTGAGTTGGGAATCGATGATGCTGTCGACCAGGTTGTTGATGGTCTTCTCATCAAGCGATGAATAGCTTCTCGAAGCCGCCTCCACGGCATCCGCCATCATCAGCACCGCCATTTCTTTGGAGAAAGGCTTGGGGCCGGGATAGGAGAACTGACTCTCGTCCACCTCATCCTCATTGAAGGCCTGCAGATATTTCTTGTAGAAGTAATGCACCCGGGTAGTTCCGTGATGGGTACGGATAAAATCAACAATGGGCCCGGGCAGCTTATATTTAGAGGCATACTCCACACCCTTTTTCACATGGCCAATGATCAGCCGCGCACTTTCAAGAAACTCCAGCTGGCTGTGGGGGTTAAAATCGGTATCCTGGTTTTCGATAAAATAAATGGGTTGTTCCATTTTACCAATATCGTGGTAAAGGGCACCTGTGCGCACCAGCAGGGTATTGCCCCCAATCTGGTAGGCAGCGGTCTCCGCCAGGCTGGCTACCTGCAGAGAATGCTGGAAGGTGCCCGGGGCCTGCTCCGAGAGGCGACGCAACAAAGGCTGGTTGGTGTCGGAAAGCTCCATGAGGGTGACATCCGATAAGAAGCCAAAGCTTTTTTCAAAGATATAGATCAGCGGATAAGAAGCCAACACCAACGCACCGTTGATGCCGAAATAGGCAATATTCATCCAGTTAATGCCTTCTATACTGCCTTCCTGGGTGATGGCCAGCCCGAAATAAATGAAGATATAACTCAAAACCACCATCGCCGAGGAAAGGAATAGTTTGCCCCGGCGGTTCAGACTGGTCAAACTGAAGATGGCCACAATACCGGCAATAAAATTAAGGAAGACAAACTCGAAGCCATTGGGCACAAAAAAACCCACAATCATAATGGTGACAATATGGATAAAAAGGGCCAGCCTGGCATCATAGAAGGAACGGATGATGATGGGCAATATGGCAAAAGGAATGATATAAAGGGTATCTGGGCGCACCCGGACGGTGATGCTGGCGATGCCCACCATCAAAACCACCAGGAAAAGAATAAAAACGGTTTTCAGACTGTTCTGCAATATCTCATAGCGAAAATGAAACAGGAAGAGGTAGAGCACAAAGATCGCCCCGAAAACAAAAATAGCCTGGCCCAGAAAAATCAGGTTGTACTGAAAATCACTGCCCAGGCTTTTCTCATATTCCCTCCTTAGGGACTCCAATATGCGGAAGGTCCTGGCATCAACCACTTCCCCCTTCGATACGATCCGCTCACCCGCCTGAACCATCCCCCGGGTGATGGAAATGTTGTCCAGCATGTTTTGTTTGACTTTTTGGGAAGTCTCCTGATCATAAAAGAGGTTGGGCTTGATGTAATCATAAAAATTAAGCGAAGTAAAAAAGTTTCGCTGCCGGTCGTCTTTCACATCCAGCGAGTCCAGATACTTTTCCACATGATTCATCAAATATTTATAGGCCTCTTTCTGATCATAGATCTTTCCGAACTCATGCTCTTCGGCCAGGTTATCGCGGAGAATCACAACCTTTGAATCCCGATCCAGACTCCCGTTGATTGCAGCAGCTTCAGCAATACCCTGGCGGTAAATATCCTTCAGGTATTGAATGGTGCGTTGGTAGATCGGAAGAGCACACGTCTGAACTCCAGTCACGTCCGCATCTCGTATGCCGTCTTCTGGTTGATAAAACTGGCGGGTCCGCTCTTCAAAGCGGCTGTCAACAAAGACTTCCTTCAATTGCCGGTCCGAAAATTTTTCATTGAAGGCCTGCCTCAACTGCTGGTTGTACTCCTCGGTGAAATTTTTAACCTGTCGTTTCAGTACCAGGGTATCATAGCGAAAATAAGGTTTAAAGTGCTCCAGAACACTGTCGCGTTCCTGTTTGATCTGTTGCTGACTTTTATATACGGGGAAATCATAGGGGGCTATCAACGTTTCGTGCATCCAGGGTTTGCCTTTCTGGAATTCGTATTTGAACTTGCCTTCCCGTGGAAGCAAATTGACAAGGATCACAAGAGCCACCAAAAATAACAGCCCATTGAAGATGCTTTTATATTTGCTCTTGATGAATGAAAAAATATCCTTCATATAATTTGCAGCCTTTTAGTAGAATAAATTTTGTACCCGACAAAAATACAAATTTTGGCCAAAGCCCGGGTCAATTTACCCCTTAAACCATTCAACCGCAATCAATGTTTAACCACCACCGGCTCATCTCAGGTAAAACATGGCCTTTCAATCATCTTAAACGACCCTGCCAGCTTGTGCAGATTTTATGAACAAATATCAAACAGGGTCCTAAATAATAAATGGGCGGTTCAACAGGCCCCCACAAGATCATAAATGAAGTTGCCCACTTGCATGGGAAACCATCCAGTAAGATCATCAATGCGTTTGCCACGGCCATAGGGGAATATTCAATGACATGAATCTGATATTCAACGGTATACCTATTTACCCACAGTTAAATAAGCCTTTATACGGGTATAACTCGTAAGAATTTGTTATTTTTGATTAAAAACCATTGGGATGGACAACGGCATTTGCCTGAACAGTATGATTCCCTTAAGGGATACACCCGACAGGCAGGGGGAGCTGACCGATCAGCTTTTGTTTGGGGAGCATTTCAGGATACTGGAATCGCAGGGGGAATGGCACCATATCCGCAGGTTACCCGATGGATATGAAGGATGGATGAAGAGTTTGTATTTTTTAAGGATGAGTGGTGAATGGATCGCCGCACACCAGCAAAAGGCACCTTGGGTTGCAGGGGAACCTTTCATGTGGTTGAACATTGAAAATGAGGGGATGTGGATTGCAGGGGGCTCGCTTTTACCCGATTTTGATCCCTCTACCGGCTCATTCACTTTATCCAACCGGCATTGTACGGTACAGGATAAAAGCGGTGTGGCCAGGGGGATGTCGCGGGGAGAGCTGGCCCAGGCCGCCCGGAACTATTTGAATGCCCCTTATTTATGGGGAGGCAAGACGGTTTTTGGGATGGATTGCAGCGGTTTCACCCAGATTCTGGCCCGAATGGGAGGAATTGTTTTGCCGCGCGACAGCCATCAACAAGTGCATCGGGGCACCACCGTGGGATTTATCAAAGATGCCCGCCCCGGCGATCTGGCCTTCTTTGACAATGAGGAGGGGGAAATCATCCACACCGGAATGATGCTCGACCCCAACCACATCATTCATGCCTCCGGGAAAGTCCGAATCGATGCCATTGACCATCAAGGCATTTACAACCGCGAGCTCAAACAATACACCCACACTTTGAGGGTGATCATTAATATCATGGATGAACCTCAAAAAAACCATTCGCTATGACACGCCTATACATCCTGATTTTTCTGGTTGTTATCATCATTGCTATCTATCTGGTGATCACCAGAAAATCCGACAAAAGCCAAAATGATTCATCATGAGTTACACCTATACCTATCCAAGGCCTGCCGTTACGGTGGATTGTATGATTTTTCTGCCCCAACAGGATAGCTGGCATCTGCTGCTGATCCAGCGGGACAAACCACCTTTTGAGGGTTCATGGGCTCTTCCGGGGGGCTTTGTCGAAATCGAAGAACCCCTGCCAACCGCTGCCCAAAGGGAGCTGGAAGAAGAAACCGGACTCAGCCAGATCCCGGTGCATCAATTTTATACCTTTGGCCAGCCGGGCCGCGATCCCCGGGGCCGTAACATATCAGTGGTCTATTATGCCTTTTTGAATACCATCCCCCCACAGGCGAAAGCCGGATCAGATGCCAGGAAGGCAGCCTGGTTCGATATCCACCACCCCCCTGCCCTGGCCTTCGACCACCAACAAATCCTGGATCTGGCCATCGAAAAGCTGAACTTATAAAGTCATCAAAAAGGCAGGAATGCCATCGCATCCCTGCCTGTATGAAGGAATAAAAAGTTTCTGCAAGAAATCCCGCTGTTTTTAACTGCAACTGGGTTCTATAACCTTCTTTATTTAAACAGGATTCCTTTCTGTTTGAAGTAATCAATGATTTTGTCCACGGCCTGCTGTACATCCAGCTTATCGGTTTCGATGGTGATCTCGGGGTTATCGGGCTCCTCGTAAGGGGCAGATATGCCAGTAAATTCAGGAATAACCCCCTGGCGGGCCTTTTTGTATAACCCTTTAGGATCACGTTTCTCACAGATGGACAGGGGAGCGGTGACGAAAACCTCGATGAAATCACCTTTTTCGTTGAGATTGCGGGCCCGCTCGCGGTCCTTTTTATAGGGAGAAAACCTTGTCAATGGGCCTAAATACGTTCACACATCTTCCTGCTCTGTTTGTCAACAGAAAATCCGGGCCATCTCGGATACCACGCTCCGGCTTTTTATACCTTTTCGCGCTCTCACCGGCGAAAAGCAGAGGAATACCGCTCCCTCGTTTGCGGACCCACGGCAATACCAGGGGGCGTTGGGGGGCTAGACCCAACACCGCTTACTGACCCGACGCGCAAGATCGGCTGACTCTTTTACGTTTATGGTATCTTCTTAGCCAATCCGCTTTGTTTTTTCAAGCACCTAGACGATAAATACCTATGTTGCCCACCCCAGAGTTGCCGAACAACCCGCCGTACGCCGTGACCTTCTCTATCTGCAGCAACCGCCCTCTGCTGGAGATGGGTTAAGCGTCCGCGAGTTCGAGCGCCAGAGCTTCAACCAGACGCTTATTCAGAGTCCGGCACTGAATTAAAATCAAGTTTTATATTCAGCTTTTTTTGACATGGCTAAGGAAAACAGGTAAATTCCGGCTCTGGAAATATTATGCTAGCTTGTATAGTGTTTTCTGACCTGTTGACCTTCATGGAGCTGCGACCAATCGCATGCGCATTCTTTTAGTCAATCCACCCAATTGCGGCAGAAGCATTCCCGAAGAACGCTACGGCATTGATTCGCTGAAGCAGATCTTCCGCGGCGAGCCCCTTGCGCTCCAGACCCTGGCGGGCAATCTAGCCGGACATGATGTACGGATTGTCGACCTTAAAGCGGCGCCGGACACCCTGGATGAAGCACTGAAAACCTTTGCTCCCGACGTGGTGGGCTTCACCTCCATGACCTGTGAGGTCAATACGGTTCTCGACCTCGCACGCGGGGTTCGGACCACCTGCAGCGCCTCCATTGTAGTAGGCGGCTGCCACGCTACATGCCGCCCTGAAGATTTCAACCACCCCGAGATTGACTGGATCGTCATCGGCCTCGGCACTGTTGCATTGCGCGAAATAGTTGAAGACCTCGAACGCGGTAGAGCCCCAAAAGTAGACGGAGTAGCCAAAGCCACACCAGGGCAAAAGCTCCACTGGCGCGAACGGTGCTATACGGATGCTGACGCCGGGTGTTACAGCAAACCACGCTATGATCTGGTTGAAGGGTATAGGAATGAATACTACCTCTCCTCTCTCGGGCTGCAGATGGGATTGGTATCCAGTGCGCTTGGGTGCCCGTATGCGTGCAATTTCTGCTGCATCCCTCCAATCACGGGGAAACGCTACCTCACGCGTTCAATAGCCGGCGTTATTGCGGATATTGAAGCATTGGAGGATGCCCCGGTGATCCGCCTCGTGGATGCCAACAGCTTCGGCCATCCTGAACAGGCATTAAAGCTTGCCGAAAGCCTCGCAGCTGCCGGAATTAAGCGCCAGTACCTCGCTGATGTGCGTTCCGATATGGTAGTGCGTCATCCGGAGTTATTACAACGCTGGAAAGAGGTGGGATTACGCGCGGTGGTGATCGGCTTTGAAGCCATTGACACTCCAACCCTTGAAATGATGAATAAAAACAATAGCGCAGACAGAAATCGCGCTGCCA
>CAJXLK010000041.1 GCA_913055635.1 uncultured Bacteroidota bacterium | reverse complement strand
GTTCGGTCTGAAGCCCCAGGATGATCTGCCGGGCTTCATCCACTACCGGCTGCATGTCGGGATGGGTGGTGATCCATTCTCTCCAAAAGGCATCATTAAGCGCATCCTCATTCAGGACCCATCTCCTGAAGGCATCATCCAGCACAAAATCTTCTACGCTATATTGTATGTATTTTTTCATCGGAGAAAATGGCTTTTAAATCCTTTCGTTAATATAAAGGAAGATTTTATGCTTTTGTGGACAAAAAAAGAAAAGAAATTATTGAAGAAAGTGTGTCCGGTAGTGTAATATACTGGTTTTTATAAACATATTGATTGTTGTCATCGGTTGATTTTTTTGATATAAAACAACCGGTACCCTTCAATCTTGGCCAGATTAAGTTAGCTTTGGAAAATTTTTAAACCCTGGTTGATGGGATGAAGTTTTTGGGATACTTCCTGTTATTGACAAAATTGCTCATCAAAATAAGAGATTTCTTCCATTTTTTTACCGGAGTTAGGAAGGGGCGTATGGATCGGATAACTGAAATGGAGTGAAACGAAAAAATCTGAAAAATTTAAAAAAAAACTGTAACCTTATTTTGACGAACTGCGTTAAAATGAATACCAATAACATTTAGTTTTTGGTTAAACAATTGGGTAAGAAAAATTAAAACCCCGCCTGACGAGGCGGGGTTTTTTGTTGAACCCTTATTTTCTGGTTAGAAAGGGGGAGAACTGTTTATTTTTAACAGCATGTGTGCCCCATTCTGATTAATGATCATGTCCATTTTGGGGATGCCTGTATTTACTACGCCCAATCCTGTGCCGTTTTGGATGATTTCCCGGTAAACTCCGGTTTCGTGGTTTAGAAGGGTCCCAATCTGATCGTAAATAAAATTGTCCGATCCTTGCTGACGATAGTACCCTTGATTGGAGTTGCCGTAATATTTTACATCCATGATGTTTCCTGATCCCTGCTTCTGGATAGCCATGATGGAATTGGAATTGCCCTCCATATGTAATTTTATGAGGTTTTCATTCTCCCCAATGGAATAACCATTTTGTGCAGAGAGGTAATCTTCTACCGCTCCATAGGAGGTGGTCAATTCATAAAATTCCTGATGCCGCTGCTGGTAATTCCCTTCAAAATCATCATTTACCGATACCTCATTGGTCTGGTTGGCATTGTTTTGACCGTTTTCATTGTTTTGGAGCAGGGCATTTACATCAATCTTGCTGCCGGCAGGGTTGGCCATGTACCAGTTATTGTTGCTACCTACCTGCCCTTGACTTTGAGCATGCAATTGAATAGCAGACATCAAAAAGGACGAAAAAAGAAAAACCACCAAAAAACGATATGTATTCCAAAATTTAGTCATTTGATTTCCTTTTTTTTAGGTTGGTTTTGATGATTTTTCAGCCAATAATTAAGCAGGGCAGGCAAGCATAAAGCCTGGGCCTGCCTGCTTTGAAAGAGGGTTTAATAGTTATGTTGGATGGTGTTGGCGGTGTTACCTGATCCTGTTTGATTAATCATTTCAATATTTGGACCATTGCCCTTCTGTTCAATGAAAGCGTTATTCATCAGGCCACCTCCAGTGTGAAACTGGTTAATATTGGCCCAATTATACATGTCATACTGGTCAATGTCTACCTGGTTGATTCCACCTGATGAGGTCTGAATAACCGTTGCGTAGGTTTCCTCTAAGTGATAGTTTGTATTGGTTGCATGTTGATTGATATTAGAGGTGTTTTCGCCACCCAGAATGGCTACCTGATTTAAGCTAATCCAGCCTCCGTTAATGTTTTTCGGGGAATGGCCACCCTGGTAGATGGTAGAAGTATTTTTACTGTTGGCAGCAGCATGTTGAAGGACCTGGGACCAATGCGAGTTGTTCACTTGTTCTACTGTGGCCTCATTGGAACCTCCGCTGGTTGCATTTTGATTAACCCATGCCCATTGCTGATCTGCATTGGGATGTGCCTCTTTTCCCTGCATGACGTTGGCAGTATTGTCGCCCAGGTTTGTTATGTTTTGATGAACCTTGGCGGTATTGCCTCCGTTTTCGCCCCCATATTGTCCAATGTCCGAGGCATTCGTACCTCCAACATTTATAGCCATTTGCAATAACTCGGCTGCATTATTGCCACCTGCCTGGTTGATGGTGGATTCATCTTTGCCTGTGCCGGCATGGTATTGATCTACATCAGCTGACTGATTATACCCATTCTGATTGATATATGAGGTGATGCCATCATCTCCATATCCCCAGTTTCTTTGATAAACATTGGCATCGCTCTGTTTGCCGGCTTGATAAATCTCGGATTTGTTGTAGCCTTCATTCCAGGCATATTGATTAACCGTAGCGGAGCTTATGGGCTCATTTATTCCTCCAATGGATTGCTCGATGAATGATTCGTTTTTGCTGTTTGATCCTCCAGCAGTTTGATTCACCGTCGCATTTTTCGCGTTATTTACCTGATGGATGTAAGAATAGTTCCATCCTCCATCATTCGCAATTTGATTCACATAGGCATCCATTAAATCTGCATTGCCATTTACCTGGTTTCCTTGCTTAATCCCTGATTCATTTTTACCGGTGTTGGAGGTTGTCTGATTAACAGTCGCTAAATTGGGAAAAGCCGGATCATCTCCCCCATACTGTTCTACATTGGATGTGTTATCACCACCATCAAGGATTTGAGTTACATTGGCTGAGTTGTTGACACCATCCTGATCGGTCGTTGAACTGTTTTGTGCCATTGCCATTCCTGATACGAAAAGCAAAGCTACTAAAATACTTAATAAACGTTTCATAGCATAAAAGTTTTGGGTTAAACAATTGTTTGAATTAGATAATCTCAGGCGGACCTGTTTCAGGTTTGGCTGCCTAAGGCGGGTCCTGGGCCTGTTCAGCGTTTTTGAAGATTTCTATTTTAAGGGTTCAACAATCTTTTTGGGTGAATCAGTTGCTGGCAACAGCCGCTTTAAGCTTCTAATTTGCCTTTTGGATGATTTCGATCTCATTCAATCGACCAACCTGGTGGTTCCTCGTCTGGTTGCTCATCCCGTTTTGATCGATCTGCACTTTGTTGTAAGTTCCCTGTTGTTGGATGATTCCAATGTTTTGATATCCACTGCTTTCTACAAAATTTTGATTCCCTGTTCCGTATTGATTCGAAGAGATGTGGATGTTATAAGACTCTATCAGTTTAAAAATCGATCGGTTGGCGCTACCATTCTGCAACTGTTTGGTTGACCAACTCAAATCAACGCTTTTTTCCCGGTTGGTCTCGCCTTTGAGGTAGACCCGGGCTTGGTTTTGGTTGCCGAACTGATGTTGTTGAGATCGCAGTCCCTCGCCAATTTGTTCGATATATGCCGTATTTTGTTCTCCCTGTTGAATGATTTGACTGACATTGCCCTTTTCTGAATTACTGTTTGGACCAACCGGATGAATAAGGTACCGATGATTAATTTCCTGAAGAACACCTGTCGGTTTGTTCTCGAAATTCTGTTGTCCGGTATATAGATGATATTCTTTGGGATTCTTTTTCTGGCCGTTTTCTTCTTCCTTATATATCCTGTTTTCTGTTTGATTGCTGATAGCAGCTTGAGTCCCGGCACATACAGCGTCTTGTCGCTTATTCTTATTGTCGGGTGGTATGGCAGTATTCCCTTTATGGAACTGCTCTTTTTTGTTAGCGGAATGAGATTTACCCCTTTGGTGTTGTTCTTCCCAGTCTTTAAAATCGTTCATCCATGAGGAATTTTGCCGTAGGTCTGGTTTGAGGGTAACTAATTTATGGCTAATGGCATTGTACTCGACTACATCACCCGGGTTCATGTTAAGTGTCTTGTTTTGAGGCGCCTGAAGTCGTACTCTACCTGAGTTTAAGGTGACCTTTGTTTTGAAATCTCGGTTATTTACCATGAATTCTGTCCCCACCACTTCGATCAAAATGTTGTCGGTCTTAACGATGAATTTGAGTTGATTGCCTTCATACAAGGTTTCACGAACTTGAAAATAGGCTTCACCCTGAAGTTTAACTTTTCTTTCCTGTTTTTTTCGCCAGTTGAGTGCGTAAGACATTTTGGTGTCTCCTTTCATATAAACGCTTGAACCATCAGGTAACTGGATTTTCTTATGTTCACCTGTTGCGGTGGCGTATTGTTTTGTTATCTCTTCGGGCTGTAAATGAATATAAAGCCCCAGGGCTGTTGTCACCAGGACCAGCACTGCAGCTGCTATTTTCAGGTAGAACCCAGGCGCCGATTTTTTACGCTGATGCACCGTTTGTTCAAAGAAATGCTCAATTTCCCGATAACCCCGGGCAATCTCTGAAGGGCTGACCTTTACTTCTTCCATCCGCAGATCCAGCAGGATCCGGCGGGCTTCTTCTGCAAAGGACTTCATTTCCGGGTGCAGGGCAATCCATTCCCTCCAGAATGTTGCAGCTTCCGGGTCTTCGTTGTATACCCAGCTGCGGAAGCTCTCATCCAGCACGAAATCTACGGTAACGTACTGTGTAAATTTTTTCATCAGATCTTGAAAATATATGAATATATCCTTCCCTGATATAATAAAGACTTCATGGCCCCTTTTATCGCCAGTTTTTTTCAAAAAAAACAGGTTATTTTTTAATGTGCTGTAAAAGAGCTTTTTATATTTATGATGTCAGCCGCACCGATTTGCTATAAATCAAAGGGATGAAGGTGGACTTTGGAAATGAACTTTTGGCTAAAGTGTTGATAAAGAAATATTTATGTCTTTTTTTTCTGGTAACAATCATAGGTCTGTCCTTTAGAAGATTGCGGGTTGAGTCGCAAAACAGTATCGTGTAAATGCATAAATTTAAACTATACTGAACAGTTAAGAATAATGAATCGCTAAAAATATCATATATTCTGGATTATGGTCGTTGGCTAAGGAAGTGGACTGTAAGAATATGGGATGGTAATGGGTTGGGGATACGCCTTGGATTTTAAGACGGGTTCATAGGGCGGTTAAAGGGAAGGCATTGATACCCCAGGCAATGGTGCATAACAGTTAAAAAGAGGCCTTTTCGGCCTCCTGTAAGAATATGGGATGGTAATGGGTTGGGGATACGCCTTAGGTTATAAGCCCACGGGGTTATTCCCAGCTGGGTAGGGTTCCGCCGGTAACAATCTTTTCGCGGTTGTTTCCGTTATGATCCATGATATAGAGGTTGGGGGCCCGGGAATCATCGTTGGGGGCATTGGAGAAAATAATTTGGGCCCCGGTCGGGGAATAACGCGGGTTCATGTCGTTGGTGCCCTGGGGTTTGTTGCCGGATAGGTCGGTGGTGTCGTTGGTGGCCAGGTCGAGGCTGAAGATGTGGCTGTTAAGCATACGGCCCTCCTCTGTTTCATTGCCGGAGACATCATGGGTAAACAAAATCGATTCTCCGTCAATGGACCAGGAAGGCGATTGAACCACCCCGTCCAGGGAGTCGATCAGCACCTGCTCATTGCTGCCGTCGCGGTCCATTACCCGTATCTCGGAGTTGTAGATCTTTTGGCCAATGGTCAAAACAAGGATCTGGCTGCCATCGGGGGATACCGCCACTTCCCGGAAATGTCTCCCGTCAGGGGCCTTGGTGATCAGGGTCCGATTGGTCCCTTCGCTGTTGATCTGGTAAAGGCTCTGATTATGGCTAAAAAGGATCTTCCCGCGGTCCTCATCCCAGTCAAATGCATTGCCGTAATTGTGGTATCCGGCAACGGGGATTTCGCTCACCTGGCGGATGTCGCCTGAATTCTTGTCCATGGTATATATATAAGGCTTCACCCGCGAATCGCTTACATAGGCAATGCGCCCGTTCTTGGGGTTGAATTTGGGGGCCCAGTCCCTGAAGCTATTGAAAGTAAGCGGGTTAACCTCATCGCGGTCCATGTCATAGGCCATGATTTCATAATCGCCGCCGGTTTTTTTTACGAAAAAAAAGGCATTCTCGGATATGGCTTTGGTCTTAAAGCTCATGGTCTTACTGTATATCTCCTTTCCATCATTGCTCGAGGCACTGACCTGCCAGTAATAAACGCTGTTGTAAGTCAGAGGTTCAACCGTAAGGGAGGTATCGGTGATGTTTTCTGCGACTTTTCTTTTGGTCGGGGCATCGGAGGGATAAAGCCAAACGTCATATTTAATAGAATCGACATCCTGATCGCCTTCGGCTTTCCATGAAAGGGTCGGACTGATGGCCTGCCCTTCGGCGCCCTGGCCGGGCATAAAATTGTCCTTAAAGCTGATGTCGCTGGTCCCTGAATTGTCGGAAGCCGACAGCAGGATGACCACCCGGGAAGTGTCTTTTTCATTGACCCGTACACTGAGGATCTTGCTGTTGTAATCGGTTTTTTCCGCTACTATGCTGTACTCGCCCGTATCCACCTTAGAGATTATGTAATTCCCGTCAGCTCCGGTAACAGCTACACTTGTGGCAGGTTGGGTGGTAATGGTTACATTGCCCAGGGGAACGCCCGATTCGGCATCACGAACCTGCCCCTTGATGGCTCCGTTTACATCAGGTTCATAGGGCTCTTCCGTACACTGAAAGGATACAAAAACAAAAATGAGCATAAGCATCCACGATGCCGGCCGTAAATATTTGAATGTGCGTGTTTGTATCATATATTCCTTTTTAATGTTCTTTATGCATTATTTTTTTACTGAAGGGCCAAATTAATAAAATCCATAGAGACGCAACATATGTTTTCTTTTTTTCTTTACAAATCCCGAAACACAAAACCCTTGCTGAATGTTCAGTTTCTCTGCAGAATCATTTAAAAAAACAAGAGAAAAGCTCAGCCGGGGGCTAAGTATGTTCCTGCCCTGATCAGCGGGCCGGCTTCCCCGATGGGGATCGGTAAAAATATTTGACCTGGCATTTGCAATTAATTTAATGATAATCAAACGATTATTGTTGTGCCCCCTTTTTTTTATTTTGATGAATGGAGCTCTGTTTTGACGAATTGGTTGTATGTGGTTTTAAGTTGTTATACCTTTATATAGCCTTTAAAAAGGGTGCTTTTTAACCCGGAATTTATGCGGGTTAAAGGTTTTAAAGCCTGCAAAGCAGGCAAGCTAAAAAAACCGGGCAATGGTAAAAAATTGAGCGCAAAACAAATATAAAAATTTTTTAACCAGTCCCCAGCTTTTGCCTGAACGAAACAATGCGCAAGATTGTAACACGTTGTAAACAATGTACCCAATTGAAGTAGCTATGAAAAGACGAATTGCCTTACCACTTGTGCCGGTATGCATTATGATTGCGATGTCGGGTGCCTGGGCTCAGCAGGACACCACCGTTGCCTCCACTGGCGGGCAGCCCGATAAAGTACCGCCGGCATTGCGTAAGATTGTCGAGCAATACGAGCAGAAAGTCCAATCCGATACCCTCATCGATCAGGGTAAAGACCCTAAAGATGATGATTTTGTGCTCAACAACCTGGTCATGGATGAGACCCTCTCCAAGATGGGCCATGATTTTTACCGCGTATTTTATGACAATTGGGATCCCCCCAAAACTGACCGGAATTTTACCATTTATATCAATGAAAGGCCTTCCCCGGGAATGGGCAATATTATACAGGTTAAGATCAATTACGAAGAAATTTTTAAGCGGCGTATAAGTCCCAAACCGGAGTACATCAGGCAGGTTGCCCAAATGGCCGTTAAACAATCGGAGAATTATATCGTTCATTACCAAAAAATAAAACAGCAATTGGAAGGGGAGGACATGAAGGGCACCGGCATTTATTAATCTAAAACTATGCTTATGAGACATTTAAAGTTATTGGTGGGTTTGTTCATCGCCACCGTTTTCTCGATACACCAAAGCCAGGGACAGGATTTTGTATACACTCCTAAAAATCCGGCCTTTGGTGGCAGTTATGTCAATTATCAATGGATGCTGAGTTCTGCCAATGCCCAGAATACGTTGAAAGATGAATCGCAAGCCAGTTATGGACGCGATTACAGTTATGATCCTGCGGCCAATTTTGAGCAGGATTTGCAGCGGCGTTTTTTCAGTGAACTCTCCAGTCAGGTGGTCAACTCCTATTTTGGAGACGATATGGGCCAGGGGGGTCTGGAAGAAGGCAGTTATGAATTCGGCAACTACAAGGTGGATGTTTTTGAAGGCCAGCAGGGGGTCAACATCCGGATCCAGGATTTTCAGAAGGGAAGTGAAACCACGATCACCCTGCCGTATTATTAACCATCAAACAGCATTATGAAACAACTTGACACGAGATTACCTCTGATTCTTATCTCCTTATCTTTATTGATGCTTTCGGGATGCAGTTATATGATCAACCATCCCATGCAAACGAGTGATCCCAAGCTAGGTGCTAAGACTGAGACGGTCCAGCGGCTCAAGAAACTGCCCAAGCCCAAGAGCAAGGTGGTTGCCGCGGTTTATGATTTCCGCGACAAGACCGGCCAATATAAGATGAGCTCTTCGGGCGGTGGCTCCTGGTCGACCGCTGTCACCCAGGGGGCTACATCCATTCTGATCCAGGCCATGGATCAAAGTGGGTGGTTTATTCCCATTGAGCGTGGGGGATTGGGCAATTTGTTGAATGAGCGGAAAATCATACGCTCCTCCCGGGCCCATTATAATGGGGGCAACTCTTCGAAATCGGGTTTGCCGCCCCTGATGTTTGCCGGGGTGATCCTGGAAGGGGGTATCATCTCCTATGACCATAATGTAAAGACCGGTGGTGCCGGTTTGCGTTATTTTGGAGCCGGAGCTTCCGGGCAATACCGGCAGGACCGGGTGAGTGTTTACCTGCGGGCCGTTTCCACTAAAAACGGGAAAATCCTTAAATCGGTCAATGCCACCAAAACGGTGTTGTCCCAAAAGATTGACGCCGGGGTGTTCCGTTATGTCAAATTCAAACGGCTCCTGGAGGCGGAAACCGGGGTAACCTTTAATGAGCCCACCCAGCTTGCTGTGCGCTCAGCCATTGAAAAGGCCCTGGAAAGCCTCATCATAGAAGGGGTCTTTGAAGACCTCTGGAAACTCCAAAATCCCGAGGAGATCAATTCCCAGGTTATTCAGACCTATCTGAAAGATAAGGATCAGCGATCCAAAACCGATATGTTCGGCATTCAGCATAAATCACGCCCCTATAACTTTTCTGTCAGGGTCGATGGCGGGGTATCCCAGTATTCAGGCGACTATTCTTCCTCGATGAAAAGACCCCAGTTAAACGCCAGTGTGGGTTATCGCCTGAATGAAAAATGGATGCCTTTTCTGCGGTTTGGCAAAACTTATCTGACTGCCAAACCCCATTACAACAAGGCTTTTACCCATGTGAACGCGGGCATGCGGTATGATTTCACCCCCAAAAAAGTCTATACTCCATACCTCTCGGCCGAATTCGGAACTTATTCCGAAACGGGCATACCCTATGAGCGGGTGGTTCCCATTGACTTCAGTCAATTGTTTTACCATTCGGCTGTTGGCGCGGGTGTGGAATACTTTATGGGCCCCAAACGGCGTATCGGTGTTGGCGCCTCGGTGAAATACAACTATTTCTACAGCGACCAGGTGGATGAGGTAGTCCATGGCAGTTTTAATGATTTCTACTGGCAGGGTGACCTGGGCATATCATTCTACTTCTGATCGCTGCTGAAAAGCTGCATCTGAATACCCCTTCACCATAGAGAGGGGCGCGGAATGCAACAATAACACAAATATTGGATGGATCCAGTATACGGCTGCAGGCAAGCATGATTCATCAGGTTCTGCCGGCAGCCAAATGAAAGGTGGCTCATTGATAATAAATGGTATAATCCCCCGGCCTAAAGAGATGTGGCGTTGCATGTTGTTGATAAACAGCAGGATTTGCGCTTATTTAAAAGATCGGGGCGTTCAATAAATCAACTTTGAAGACGGATACGGATTGGTTAATTTGCACAAATTCTCATTGCATCCTTAAAGAAGGATTATTGGTATGAGCGAAAGCGAACGATCAAAAAATTTTGATTATTTCCTGTGGGAGAAATTTAAAACAGGCGATAAGGAAGCCTTATCCCGCATCTATTATGATAACTATAATCCCCTTTACGATTATGGCATTCGCATCCACAATGATCCGGCCTTTATTAAGGATACCATCCAGGAATTGTTTTTCGACCTGATATCCCGATTATCCAATCTGGGCCCCACCGATAACATCAGGTCCTATCTTTTGGCCTCCTTCCGCAGACGCGTCTTTGATAAACTCAAAAAGAAAAAAGGGTTCAATTATCTGGAGGATCAATATGAAGGGGAAACTTTTGAGATTGAACCTTCTGCTGAATCCAACTGGATTTCTGAAGAGAGCAAAGACGACTATACCCGTAAAATCAATGCCATGCTCGACAAACTGACCTCGAGGGAACGGGAAGCCATTTATTTGAAGTTTTATAAGAATTTATCCTACCAGGAAATCACCGACGTGATGGGGGTTAATTATCAGTCGGCCCGTAAGCTTATATATCGGGCTATTCAAACACTGCGGCAAATGAAAAAAACCGTCTTCGAGGATTTTTAAATGCGTAAAATTGGCTAAATAAGACGACATGAGGCATACCTTTTCACTTTATATACTTGTGATGCTGTTTATTTTTCCTTTTCATGAACTATCGGCCCAGACCCGCCCCCTGGTCTATCAGTTTTCGGTTAGGAATGCCGGGGGAGACTTGGTTAAGCAGGAAGAAGTGGATATTGAATTGGAGCTTTTAGCAGGTGGGCCTGAAGGAAGGGTTGTTTATCGGGAAACCCAGTTTGCCACCACCAGTGAAAACGGGCTGGTTCGTCTTAGATTGGGGCAAGGCTTTAGTGAACAGGACTTCTCAAATGTGACCTGGAATGTGAATCAGAGTTATTTTATCCGGGCCACGATTGAAGATTTGTTGAATACAGGTTATACTTTTCAACATACCAGTGAATTGTTGATGATAACGCCTCGTATTTTCAGCGGGGGGGTGCAGGAGCTTTCTGATCCTTTCATGGATACTGCCAGGGTAGGCATTAAAGCCCTGAGCGTAAAGGACAACAAGGTTTACCTGACCAATGGCGGGGTCATTGAATTGCCCCGGTTCATGAAGAATGTCAATTCGTTGTTGATCCAGGTAGAGAAGCGCGATGTAAGTTGCCATGGGATGAAAGATGGTGCCGTTGATATATCTGTTCAGGGTGGCCATCCGCCTTATTCCTATGAATGGTCGAACGGCAAGAAGACCCAGGATTTGGATAATTTGAAGGCCGGCGATTATAAAGTATATGTCACCGACAACAAAGGATATACTGCCATTAAGCAGGTGACCATTACCCAGCCCGATCCTCTGGAGATCAATCCTCAGATCCGGAATGTTTCCAGGGTGGGTGCAGAAGATGGCAGCATACAGCTGCGAACCAGCGGCGGAAGGCCTCCTTACAGCTATCAATGGTCAACCGGCGAAGAAAGCAACAGCCTCAGTGGATTAGCCCCGGGTTATTATACGGTGAAAGTCAGCAGCCGGGGGGCGTGTTCGGTGACCAAACGCCTGGTGGTGAAAGAGCCGGTTAAGTTGAGCTTTGACCGCGAACACGTCAAATGTTACGGCGAGAAAAACGGTTCGGTCAGAATGGATATTCATGGCGGCAAACCCCCATATACCATCCGGTGGTCTAATAATCAATCCGGCCGGGAACTGAACAACCTGCCTTCCGGCCGGTATTATGTTTCAGTCGAGGACAGCTGGGGCTATCAGGTCATCGACAGCGTCAGCGTTTTACAACCCTATCCTTTGAAAGTCAATGCATCGGTTGAAAACATCCAGGGTGATACGGCCACCGGAAAGATTCAACTGGATGTGAAAGGCGGTATTCCACCTTATTCCTATCAGTGGTCCACCCGAGACACCACCAGGAACCTGGCAGGTGTCCGCAACGGGGTCTATTCGGTGACGGTCAAAGATAAAAACGGATGCCGGACCCGGGAAAACAATATTTTTGTTTACCGTATCATGAAAGACCCCCGCGATACCCAGCGTTATCAGGTGATCACCATTGGTGAACAAACCTGGATGGCTGAAAACATGAATATAGGCCAGCAGGTTCCCCCCGACGAAATTCCGGAAGATGACCGGATCATCGAAAAGTCCTGCTACAACAATTCACAAGAAAATTGCAACTCCCTGGGTGGCCTCTATACCTGGGGTGAAGCAACCCAATACAGCCGCCCGGCCAATCGGAAGAATTCTACCGTTCAGGGGATTTGCCCCGATGGTTGGCATTTACCCTCGGAAAAGGAGTGGCGTAAACTTTCCGAATACCTGGGCGGGGAAATGGTAGCTGGCAATCGACTGAAAAACCTCAACTATTGGAATGATTCATCCAGGCGCCAAAACCGCAATCGCGCCTATCTGGATGTGACCGGCTTTGCTGCCCTGCCTGCCGGCCGCATCGATCTGACCGGCGATAGCTACTATATGGGCATCAGTACTTCTTTCTGGAGTGCCTCTAAACCCAACAGCGATAAAGCCTGGCACCGGACCATCACCACACGGGGATCAGGACTTTACCGGGATGCCAGCTATACTTCCCAGAAATTTTCTGTGCGTTGCATTAAGGACAAAAAGCATTAAAAGGAAATTTGATTCTTTATTGCTATTGCTTGAAAGCAGAAGTTTCTATTTAATATGGAAAAAATTCGTAACTTATTGGCACGCTCCAGCAGATCAGTAGAATGGTTTGTTTAAAACCTAACCGACCTGTATTAAAGGTGATCCAGCTAACAAGACAAGCGGGAAGGTCACTTTTAAAGAATCAATCACTTTTATTTTATTTTTGGGGCAGTTTTCAACCTTTTATAAAATCCTGATATTTTGGATACCCATATTGTGATCATCGGCGCCGGGGTGGTGGGGCTGGCGATTGCCAGAGAGCTCTCCGCTTCCCATGAAGGTGTTTATGTAGCAGAAAGGCATCATAAGTTTGGCCAGGAAACTTCCAGCCGCAACAGCGAAGTCATCCATTCCGGTATCTATTATCCCCCGGGTAGCCTGAAAGCCCGTCTTTGTATTGAGGGTCGGCATCTGCTTTACGATTATTGCCGCAAGCATGAGGTGCTACATCAGCAGTGCGGCAAATATATGGTGGCCACCAATGAACAAGAAGCGCACCAATTATCGGATATATTGCAGCGGGCCCGAACCAATGGGGTCGAATCGGGAACGTTCGTCGAGGCCGAGACCCTGCGCCAGGAAGAACCCCACATCAATGCCGTCAAAGCCCTGTATTTCAACACTTCCGGTATTGTTGACTCTCACGGGCTGATGAAACAATTGGAAACCGATGCCGTGGTTCGGGGCACCATGATGGCTTATGGAAGCCAAATCCACAACATAAGAAAAATTGACGGGGGATACGAACTGGAAATCTTCGATGAGGGAGGTCTGTTCCAGTTTACCGCCCAAAAAGTGATCAACGCCGCCGGACTGGGTGCCTGGGAGGTAGCCCGGATGGTGGGGCTGAATGATCCTGCTTATCAGCAACATTTCTGGAAAGGCCAGTACTGGGCGATCGGAAACGGTAAGCACAAAATGGTCAACCACTTGATCTATCCGGTGCCTCAGACCAAACTTACAGGGCTGGGCATCCACGCAACCATTGACCTGAACGGGGGACTGAAAATCGGGCCCGATGCAGTCTACCTGGAAAACGGGAAACTGGATTACGGGGTGGATCCAGCCAGCAAATCTGCCTTCTACCATTCAGCCAGAAAATTCCTGCCTTTTTTGCAATGGGACGACCTGCATCCCGATCAGGCTGGCATCCGTCCGAAACTCCAAAAGCCCGGCGATCCGGTAAAAGATTTTATCATCCGCGAAGAATCCCGGAAAGGCTTGCCCGGTTTCATTAACCTTGTGGGCATTGAATCGCCCGGCTTAACTGCTTCCCTGGCCATTGGCAAATATGTGGCCCATCTCTTGGATGGAAGAAAAGATTGAATCAGGAAGGAGTGAATTAGTAGGGAGTAGATGAGTAGGGAGTAAATTAGTAGGGAGTAGATGAGTAGGGAGTAAATTAGTAGGGAGTAGATGAGTAGGGAGTAGATGAGTAGGGAGTAAGGAAGTAAGGAGTGAATGAGTAAGCAGTAAGTAAGTGATTGAGCAGTAGATGAGTAGGGAGTAAGGAAGTAAGGAGTGAATGAGTAAGCAGTAAGTAAGTGATTAAGTGGTAGATAAGTAGGGAGTAAGGGGTAAAGGCTTGGGTTTACAGGTGGGGAAGTAAGGGAGTGGAGTGGAAGATGCATCCAGTTAGCTGCCAGAAAAGTCATCAAATCATATTTTCAATCTTAACAAATCATCATTATGCCAAAAAAACAGGAAGCTAAGCCCCGTGAGGTAAAGGGCAACAAGCTTGTTTGCCCGGTATGCGGGCATAAGGAGTTCTGGACCCGCCGCAGTCTACTGAACACCACCGGCCTTACTTTATTGGGACTGGACTGGGCCAACCGAAGCGCTCAAAACTACGTCTGTAACCACTGCGGCCATATCATATGGTTTCTTAACCAGAAGTGATGGTGGGTAAATGATACTGTCTCTGCCATCCGGACAGGTGCTTTTGGAAAAGATGCATTCAGAACAGGCTTTTTCAGGACATGTGTTCCTTTTAGATTACCTCCTTTGAGAACAATTTTTTCAGGACTGCTGTTTTCTCAGGGGCTTCTTCAGGTGGGATGTTACCCGGATACCTTCTTTCGGAGCAGCTTTCGGCAGTGGTGCTTGCAGGTCAGGCTCGCTCGGGACAGAGTCTCTCGCTGCAGCTGTTTGCGCGAGAGCCGCTACCGACCCGAAAAGATGCCTTGAAATTGTTGTTTTTAGGATTGGTTGGGGGGATTGGAAGGGTTGTTGTCGGAGCGGGGCGATGAGTTGTCGTTGGATTGTTGCATGAGCCGATTGTAAAGTTTTTCCTGCTCTTTGATCCGTTCACACATATCACAATGATCAGGAAAGGGACACGTCGATTCTTCAAAATTGCACACATCGATGTAATTGATGCCCATCCCTGTATAGGCATGTTCGTTTTTCCACATGGCCCGCAGGTGTTTATACCGCATATGCCGGGGTACCTTTTCGGGAAATTCCGGGTAAAAGCCCCATGTATTCAATAAATCTTCCATGGATTTGGCCAGGGTGGCCTTTTCTTTGAGGCTGAGCAAATGTTCGGGGGGAAAAGCAGCCTGCGGAATACCGACAATCTCTTCAAGACGCCGGGGATTGCTGTATAGATCTTCATGGGAAAGGAACATGTGGTCCAATCTTGAAGTACATTCGTTCTGGCTTTGATCCTGCTTACCTAACTTCTTCTTCGCTTTGGTCTCCGATTCCTGAATGTCACTGATCAACTCTTCTAGGTAGGGTCTCATCTATTTATGATTTAATATCCACGCAATATGCAAATTTGGTCAATGTAAATCAACCTTCAATTGAATAATTTCTGTTTTACATTAGTTATATGTATTCAGGAGGGATTTTGTTCACCGAAAACCCAATTTTTTTATTCCATATGGATGGAATTTTTTTTGGTATTCAGCAATTTATCGAGGCGGAGGATGTAGGGCAGGTTACCTGCATCGTTGATCATGAGCCGTTCATAGAGTTGTTTGAACTTTTCTCTATGATCGCGGTCCAGGGCAATACGGGCCCTTTTGTAAAGGGCCCTTCCATAGAGGGAATCAAGTTGGAGGGCGTGGTCATAGGCATCTATGGCTTTATCAGTGTGGTTGTTTTCTTCATATATAAAACCATAGGCAAGCCAGGTCCGTGCATTAGCCGTGTCCATGGCATGGGCTTTGTCAAGATAATACAGGGCCGAGTCAGGCTCGCCCAGCTCTGAGTGGCATGCCGATAAGGCATACAGGCTGTTTAGCCGCGTGGTATCCAGTTGCCAGGCTTTTTTGTAAAATTTGAACATGGTTGAATCATGGCCTTTGTCCTGTTCGATCACCCCCATATACCGGAATAACGTGGCCAGGGCCTGCCGGTCAGAAAGACAACGCAAATAACATCCGCTGTTTATGGCCTGCCGGGATAGTTCATTCTTTTTAATGTAGTGCCTGTCAGGCCGGCTTTCCCCTATGGTGGTTTCCCAGTTCAGGCTGCTGTCTTTCCCGGCCCACTGGTAGCGCACAAATATATGATGATCTGAAGCCAACACCGGAAAGATGGAAAAGGGGTAGATTTTACCCAGGCTATTGTATATCAGAGATATGTAATAGCAAGGAACGCCTTTGTAAGGTTTGGAAAGGGTCCGATTAAAAAAGTCCCCGTCAAACGATTCACTCATGTAAAATTGACTGATGTGGTGCTCATCCAGCAAGGAATCAACAGTGGTAAAAAAATCCATTGCCTCCTGTCTGGAACGGTTCCGGTGGGGGGTGAAGTGGCGATGTACATCGGAAAAAAGAGCATTCAGCCTTTGCATCGTTTTTTTCCGGCCTTCGATTCCGTAGATATCTTCCAGCCTCGACACATCATTGACCGTAAAGCGAAGCTTGCGATCTTCGGTGAAAGCCATGATCCGCTCATAAGCATCTGCCTCGGATGATTGCTCCGGGTTTTGAGAAACTGCTGTTTTCATGATGACCAGCAGGGGAAGCAAAAATAATGCGGCTCTCATGGTTGAATTTTTTGCGTATATGCAGGGTAAGGGTATATCCATCTGTTGGCCTGGCAAAAAACCTTCGGATAATCAGCTGCTGGCCCGCTAACGTGAGGCATTTTATCAGTAGCCTCCCGGCCCGGCGGTAGACCTCCGGTTAATCAGCTGCTGGCCCGGTAATTGGAGAAATATTTCATGAACTGGGCCCTTTCGTACATCATGGGTTGCTGAATATTGGCCTGGCTTAGTTTGCCTCGGAAATCGTCAATGGTTTTGTAGCCTTTCCTGTCCATCCATCCTTGCATTTGTTCCAGCATGGTTTGGATGTGGCTTCTGGAGTTTTGGTAGAGGGTCGATACCACATGGGTGGCTTTGGCCCCGACCATCAGGTTTTTTAAAATGGTATACCCGTCATGGGCGCCAGTAGAGGCCGACAAATCGCAGTCCACCTGGTCGGCCAGGATGCCTATCCAGCGCAGGGTGTTGCTGAAATCGTCGGGATGGCTGAAAACGTTGGATACTTTGATCTCTTCTTTATCCAAGTTGATGTCTGGGGAATAAAAGCGGTTGAACAGCACCATGGCAGATATAGGGGTTTGGGAGAGGTCAATGAAAGTTCGGGCCAGTCCGGAGAAATAGGTTCCCATTTTCAGGGCCACCGGTATTTCCAGGTGCTTCTGGATCTGATCAACCACGTCAAAATAGACCTTTTCAATTTGAGGCCCGTCGAATTTGGGGTCATTGGGCATGATGAACATGTTGAGCTCCAGGGCGTCGGCACCGGCTTTTTGTATTTTTTGGGCAAAATCCACCCATTCGCTGGCAGAGATGCAGTTGATGCTCGCGATAATGGGGATGTCGGTCTCGGCTTTGGACTGGCCGATCAGTTCAAGATACTCATCGAGATCGTGTTTGCGGGTATAGAAAGCCACATAGTTTTCCACATCGTCGAATGAACCGTACATGTTGTTGACCCGCTGGGCGTCGACCTCCATCATGATTTGTTCTTCGAACAGGGATTTAAGCACCACTGCGCCGGCACCGGCTTCTTCGAGTTGTTTGACCTTGCGGGCTTTGTTGGTAAGCTCGGAACTGCCCACGATGATGGGGTTTTTCAGTTCCAGTCCCATGTATGTTGTCGATAAGTCGGCCATAGTATTTTGGGTTTTGTTTCATTCAATGATTCAATCATTCTCTCATTTTCTCATTCACTCCCCGCCTATGCTTCGCTCTGTCGGGGCAGGCATACAATCATTTATTCCTTCCCTCATCATACCTCAGGTCACCCCGCAGGTACATATCAATGCCGCGGGCCGCTTTATGGCCGTTGGCGATGCCATGGATCACATCGGGGCCCTGGATGATGTCGCCGCCCATGAACAACCACTCCTGCTTGCTCTGGAACCAGTCATTGACCATCAGGCGTCCCCGCTGGGTAAAGTCGAGCCCTTCACGGACCTTTTTAGACAGGAAACTGATGTCCATGCCCTGGCCAATGGCTTCGACCACCATATCGCCTTCAAAGAAGGCCTGGTCCTCTTCGTCGAATTTGGGGCTGAAGCGCCCGTTTTCATCAAAGACCGACAGGCAGCGCTGGACATGCAATCCTTTGATCTGGTCGTTTTCGATCTCAATTTTTTGGGGGCCCCATCCCGGGCGCAGGGTGACTTTTTCTTCCCGGGCCTCATCGATCTCTTCCTGGTCGGCTGGCATCACATCTTCTGTTTCCAGGGAAGTGGTAATGATATGGACCTCGCCGTATTTTTGATTTTGAAGTCGGGCCAGGGTTCGGGTGATGTCCATGGCCACGTTACCCCCGCCGATGATGACAATGCGGCGGGCGAGTGGTATTTCGTTGCCTTTGCTGAATTCGCGCAACAATTTGATGGCCTGATGCACATCCTTATGGTCGGTACCGGGAATGCGTGTGCTTTTACCGGCATGCAGGCCGGTGCCGATCAGCACCGAGTCGTAGTTTTCATGCAGCTCATCGAGTGTCACATCGGCGCCAACGCGGGTGTTGTACTGGATGTCCACTCCCAGGGAGAGGATATAGTCAATGTCCATATCGAGGGCATCGTAGGGGAGGCGGTACTCGGGTATTCCATAGCGCATCATACCCCCGGCCCGTGGTTGGGATTCAAAAATTTTGATGGTATAACCCATCAGGGCCAGGTAGTAGGCAGCCGAAAGACCGGTGGGGCCGGCCCCGATGATGGCCACTCGTTTGTCTTTGTCTTGGGGATTTTCTTGTTGAAGGGCTTGCTGATAGTTTTCCTGGCTCACACTGTCGGCGATGTAGCGCTTGAGCCAGCGGATGGCGATGGGATCGCCCCGGTGGCCCATGGCACAAACATCCTCGCATTTGTGGGTGCAGATGCGCCCGCACACTTCCGGAAGCGGGTTGGTTTTGTACATGATGCGGAATCCTTCTTCCAGGTTTTCTTCCCGCACGGCCCGGATGTAATCGGGGATGTCCATGTGGGCCGGACAGGTGGCCTGGCATATGCCACAGTCGATGCACCGGTCGGCCTCGGCAATGGCTTGCTCCCGCGAGTATCCTTTGACGATCTCGATGAACGAATCTTCCCGTTCCTCGGCTTCACGCTGGGGCATCGAAACCCGCTCCTTGATGTTGAGCTCGTAATCGGGCTCCGGCTTTTTCCAGCCTTTTTCTTCCTTATCCCAGGGTTTGGGATCGATCCCCGGAACGAACGTAAAAGCTTCCGGATCCTCATCCACCCAGATGTATTCATTGGACATGGTCAGCGATCCGGTGGAGCAAATATCGACACATAAAGCGCACCAACAGCACCGGCCATAATCCACTTCCGGCCGCAGGCCGCTGTCGCCTTCCTTGGTTTCAACCCCTTCCACCGGAACCATACGAATGGCACCGGTCTCACAAATGGACTCGCATGCCCCGCAACCAATGCATTTTTCAATGTCGTTCTGGTGGAAACCCCGATAGCGGGCTGATCCGGGCCGGTCGTTGACGGGATCCTTTACCGTTACCGGATCCCGGGCCAGGTTGTTCCAGGCAGTGAAAGGGGTCAGTATATCTTTAAGTTTGCTCATCGTTGATGTATTTTGCAACTACAATTGGTTTATAGGCTCTAATCTGCTATAGCCGTTGAATTTTTGATTTTTTATATGTATTCTCCGATTAATCTTCTATTAAACAGTTAATTTTATGGTTTTCGATTGACATGAATTCATGTGGTTCATGTAATGAGATCGGTTTGATTGTTTTAATGGTTTTAGATTGAGGTTTATGCATTGAAGTTTCTTGTTTGGTCTTTCCGGTTAAATGCTCTTTTTATCGGAAAGGGCTCTATTTTGATGGTTTATCTTTCTATCTCAGGCGGACAGGTTTGCAGGGAGACCATGATGGCACCTACATCGGCGATGTTGGCCCGAATGAGCAGGCGTTCGAGCAGGGCAATGGCGTGGGTATAGCTGGGGCCTCTCAGCATGATGCGCCTGGGGTAAGCTGACCCGTCTGAGACCACGTAGTAACCAAATTCACCCCGGGAAGCTTCGGCCTTGACGTATGTTTCGCCTTTGGGGATTCGCCAGTTCAGGGCATTGGGGGTAGGGGCTTTGAAGCTGCCTTTTTCGGGCATCTTTTCCAGTATTTGGCCAATGAGGCTGGCCGTTACCTGCATATCCATCCACCGGATGCGCGAGCGGGTAAAGACATCTGAGTTTTCCAGCACCGGGACCTCCCAGTCGAGCTGGTCGTAGCGCAGGTAAGGATGGTCTTTGCGGATGTCTCTCTTATAACCGGCAGCCCGGGCATTGGGACCGACAATTCCGTATTGGTCAACCCAGGAGGGGTCGATGTAACCTGTACCAATGGCGCGTTTTTTAAAGACCGAGTTGGTAAACATCACATTGTCGATGCGTTCGGCAAAGCGGAATACCTCGTCCATCACGCTTTGAGCCCTTTCCCGGAAACCCTCGGGCAGGTCGCCGCGTACCCCGCCGGGCAGCATATACATGTGGTAAACGCGGCCTCCGGTCAGTTCCTCAAACAGATCGAGCACCAACTCGCGCACATACATGCCCCACTGGACCCCGATGCCCAGGCCAAAAGCTCCGCCCTGACCGGGTACCACCCGCAGGAGCATCTGCAGGCGCGACATCTCCAGAACCAGCATCCTTAGCCACTTGGCTTTTTCCGGGGCTTCTATCCCTGAGAGTTCCTCTACGGCCTCGGCAAAACAGTATTCATTGGTGTCGCTCTCGGGAACACACATGCGCAGGCAGGTGGGCATGACCTGCATGTAGAGGCGGCGCTCAAAGAGCTTTTCAAATCCCCGGTGAAGATACCCCACATGCGTCTTGGCATCCACAATCTCATCGCCGCAGAGCGTCAGCTCCAACGACATGTTCCCCGTAACACCCGGGTGGTTGGGGCCTTGCCATACTTTTGAATATTTGCCCGATGACAAATCAATATCCGGCTTGTTGTCGGGTCCGTTCTCCGGATATTTGCTCCTGTCCGGACTTTGGTCAAAACTATTGTTCTTCTTCATAATCGTCGCAATAAAGCTTTTGTTTCATGTATTCCCGTGGATCATAGCTCTTGGATCCCGGCCGAGGGAAGTAGGTCTGCTCGGAAAACTTTTTGGTGTCGAACTCCCGGCGCATGGGCGGGGTATGATCCCAGCCCTCCAGGAAGAATTCTTCATCCACCCGCGGACTGCCCGGAAAATCTATGCCGAACATCTCTTTAAGCTCGCGCTGATAGGTGGCGACCTGTTGCCAGAGATGATGGGCCGACTCCATCGAGGCATGCTCCCGGTTGATATGGGCGCGTATGCCCAGGTCCACTTTTTTGCCGGGATGATTTAAAATATAGGTCAGCTGGAATACCCCTTCCTCGATCCAGTCCACTGCTGTGAGGAGGACAAAGTGCGAAAAGCCTTCCTGATCCCTCATCTGCATCAGCAGCGGCACCACCTGATCCTTCTCTACCGTAACAAACGTCAGATTCTCCCGTTGTTCAGTCACTTCCGAGACATCATACCGGGATCTTATTTTGTCAACAATATCTTGCATAAGTCCTTATTTAAACTTCCTTATATTTAATTCACCCAATTTAAACTTCCTTATATTTGATTTACCCATTCTCTCATTTAATCCCCGCTTCCACTTCGTTTAGCGGGTCAGTCATTCACTTAATTACTCCCTACTCCCTACTCTCTACTCCCTTCTCCCTACTCTCTACTCCCTACTCTCTAATCTTTACTCCCTACTCATTAACTCCCTACTCCCTACTCTCTACTCCCTACTCTCTACTCTCTACTCCCTACTCTCTACTCTCTACTCCCTACTCTCTACTCCCTACTCTTTACTCATTCACCAGTTATAATCCGGCATATTCCAGTCTTTAATGATTTTTTTCTGGTTGGCCTTGTACCAGTCGAAATGATCGGCATACTGGTTGGCGCCTTCGGCGCGTCCTTCGCGGATGCGTTTTTTAAGCTGATTGAATCCGGCCAAAAGGGCTTCGGGCCGCGGCATGCATCCGGCAACATACACATCCACCGGCATGTAATGGTCAAGGCGGTTGATGGTGTTGTAGCTGTCCCAGTACATCCCGCCGTTGATGGTACAGCTTCCCAGGGCCATGACAAACTTGGGCTGCATCATCTGTTCGTAGCTCCGGATGGCGCGCTTAAGGGTCTTGACCGACAGGTAGCCCGAGATGATCATTGCCGATGATTGCCGGGGTGTAGGACGCATAGCCACCCCGAAACGGTACATGTCAAACCGCGGCGACGACAACGGGGGGATCTCGATGCTCCCGCACCCGGTGCCAAAACCCAAAACCCATATCGATTCCGACCGGGCCCAGTTCAAGAACTTTTCAATCACCCCTTTGTGCGGATCCTTCCGCTGAGGCCGTTGCTGACTGAAGTAATCCTTCATCGGTTCAACTTCAATCTTTTGGCCGTCGGGGCTTTCCACTTCCCGTTTTTTGTTGTAATCCTTCAGGAATTTCTCGCGGGTTTCCTGAATCTTTTTTTCGTCGTTATGTTGGGGGTTGTTATCTTGCGCCATAAAGCTTAAATCGTTATCGGGTTGTCACAATAAAACCCTGGCCCGGAAAAAACGATTCCAGGCAGGTTCGTTCAGATCAGAGGATTAAAATAATAGCCACAATACCTAATATAAGGGGCACTTGAAGGAACCACCTGACCGACTGTTCAATTCTGAAACGCGGGAAAACCACTCCCACGAATACCGAGATGAAATAAATCAGGAATGTTTTCACGATGAGCATGGGCCAGGAGGTGGCCCCGCCAAAGAACAGGTTCATAAAAAGCACGGCCTCTATCACGTGGAGTATGGCTGCGTTGGTACGCAGTATACCGAGGTAGGAGGAATGGTATTCAGTTGGGGGGCCGATGGGTATTTCATTGGGGGCCTTGTGCAGGTCGAAAGGCGAGTGCATGAAGATGCCGAGCATAGAGAGCAGGGCAGCAGCTGTCGCGACCGGATTGGTAAAGAGGGTCCAGTTGAGGATGCCGCCCTGCTGGGCTGCCACAATTTCGGTGATGGAGAGGGTGTTGTACTGCACGGCCAGGGCGATCACGGCAAGGGTGAAGGGCAGTTCGACGGTGGTCACCTGCGAGAGGCCGCGGCTCACCCCGATGGCTGAGTAAGGATGTCCGCCTTCACCGGCCCCCAGGGCCATACCCAGCATCCCGAAAAACTTGATGTAGAGGATGATCACCAGGTCACCGGCAAAGGAAAAGTTGGTGAATAGTTCGGATCCGTAAATCAGGGGCATGAACATGACCAGGCCAACACCGCCCAGCAGCCGAAATACAGGACCCAACTGGAACATTACCCCGTGGCTGATGGAATTGCGGTTGGAATAGAGTTTGACCAGGTTGATCCAGGGCTGATACCATCGAATGCCAACACGTTTGCCCACCCTGGCGGTGAGTTTGCGCATGATGGCCGTCATCAGCAGGCCCCAGTTCAGTATGATGAATAATCCCAATAATGTAAATAAGACGCGTGTGAGTAAGTCCATTATTTTTATCCTCCTATTGTTATCAGATAGACGACAACCACATAAGTGAGCAGATGAAGGGCATAAGTCTGGCCGTTGCCGTTATAGATGCGGCGTATCTGGACGGCCAGGTCCCGGAAACCATCGGCGATCCACTGCCAGAGACCGCTGATCCAGGGAGTGGCTAAAAAGCCGATGGCTTTATTGTAGCCGGCGTAGATGTTATAGGATATATGGGTTGTTTCGGGTCTTTCCGGTCTTTCACCGGCATAGACGATATTGAATTGTTCGACTTTTTTGGCCTTGCGGTTCAGCAGGATCAGCCACAGGGTGATCAGGATGAATACGCCCATGACGATGACCATCACCTGCGATCCGTTCCAGTATCCCAACTCTCCGATGGCTGTGCCGTCGGCCTGCCATCTCAGGGGAGAAGAGGGGAAGTATTGGGTAATGGCCTGGCCGATGGGCTGGAGGATCCAGCCGGGTTTGGCTGAGAAGACCATGATGCCCATGATCAGTGTATAGGCCGGGATGAGGAACCAGGGGGATATCTCTTTGACCCTGCGGTGGCGGTCTTTGAGTTGCCCCAGGAAAATGGAGTGGATCAGGCGGTAGAGGTAGAGGAAGGCGATGATACCGGAGAAGAAGATCACCCCGCCCTGGAAATACCAGCCTTTTTCGATGCCGGCGTTGTAGAACAGCCATTTACCGGCGAATCCACTCAGCGGGGGCATACCTGCCAGGGCCACAATGCCGATGAGCACGGCGATGAAGCTGTAGGGCATGCGTTTGATCAGCCCGCCCATCTCGTACATGTAGTGGGTTCTTAGGCGCAGGACAATGCCGCCGACGATCAAAAACAGGATGGCTTTATACATGAAGTGGTTGAGGGTGTAGGTAAATCCGGCCAGCCAGCCTACGTGGGTCATGATGGCAAAGGCAAACAGGATGTATCCCAACTGCCCGATGCTGGAATAGGCCAGCAGGCGTTTGGCATCTTCCTGGAACACCGCCGATAGGTTGGCCACCAGGGCGGTGATGGCACCCAGCCAGCCCAGCACGTAGAACAGGGGATGGCCTGAGGCCGCTTCGCCACCCATGTGGATGAACAGCAACACGAGTCCAAACACCCCGGCTTTAAGCAGTATGGCCGAGACCATGGGAGAGACGTCCGATTCAGCCTCGGCATGTGCCCCGGGCAGCCAGATGTGGAGACCCAGGGTAGCCGTTTTGGTCATGAAGCCAATGGCAATCAGTACCGCCGCCCATCCGGCCAGCTGGGTTATATTGGCTATGGCTGCCAGATCTGCCATGCCGCTTCCCGCATAGGCAACGCCAAAACCGGCCAGCATCAGATAGGCCCCGCCTACTGAAAAGAGCATGTAGCTGTATCCATGCCGGATGGAATTTTTTCCACGGATGATCAGGATATAAGAGCCGATGGTCATCAACTCCCAGGCAAAGAAGAACTGCAGCATGGTCTCGGCGGTGAGCAACTGGCCAAGACCGGCATACATCAGCAGGGCGGCCGGATAGAAACCTTTGCGCCGGCCCTTGTAGGCAAAGCCTGCCAGCAGGGTCAGGATGCCTCCGATGATGAAGATCACCGAAAAGATGAAGCGCACGTCTTCCAGCCCTGGCATGATCAGGTAACCGTAATAGGCCATGGCTGCAATGACCACTATATTCTTGACCCGCGCCGGCAACACATCCAAAAAGTATATGAGGATGATGAATGCCAGGGGAATGAAGTTGATGCCGGCTGTACCACTGGCAATGGGGGTGGCAAGGTAGCCCAGGACAAAGAGCCCGACCCCGGCCAGGACAATGGGGATGATCTTATGCCATTGGATGTTGATGGCGGGAAGCTGCTGGTGGTCGAGTTTGAGGGCGTAGCCGAGCCAGCGGAACAAATAGACCGCTTCCAACAGGGAGCCCAGCAATATCAAACCGACCCATACATAACCGCTGCCGGCGGAAAGTTGCATGATAAGCTCCCATTTGGCGAAGAAGGAAGGAAATGGCGGAAAGCCCACCAAGGCAAAGATAAAAGTTCCGAAAAGTGCCAAAAGATGGGGCTTTTTGCGAAGCTGGGCCCAGTTCCTGATCTGATCCTGGTCGAGGACACCAGCCAGCCAGAAAAGACCGGCCTTGGCCAGGTAATGGCTGATCAACAACCCGTAAGCAATCAGCGTAAGGCGGTCGCCCAGGAATTGGGCCAGGCCAACCACCATGACCAGCAGCCCGATCTGCCCGACAGAGGAGTAACCCAGCAAGCGTTGGCTCTGATTTTGCTTGATGCCCAAAAGGTTTGACCCCACAAAGGTGAGCGCCCCCAGGGTGGCAAACATGGTTTGCCATTGGCCCCCGGCAATGGGCAGAAGCTTATAGAGGACAAAAACCATGGCCGAGGCAAAAGCCCCCGAAACCAGGGCAGCTACACCCGGGTGGGCCCCCTGGTAAAGGTCCAGGGCCCATCCGTTGGCCGGGAAAGGTTTTAACTCGAGGGCAATGGCAATCAGTACCAGGAAAATGGCTACCATTCCACCTTTTACGGCAGTGAGGTTGGCCGCGATGATGTCGTCAATGTAAAGTGAACCGCCATACTGGTATATGAAAATAATGCCTATCAGCAGGATGCCTGAAATGATGCCGGTGGCCACCAGGTATTTGAAGCCGGCGGTGATGGCTTTGTGCTCACGTTGCAGCAGCACCAGCCCGGTAATGGCTACGCTGCTGATTTCGAGAAAGACAAACAGGTTGAAGAGGTCGCGGGTCATCACCACCACGTTTAACCCCACAAAAAGCAGCAGGTACACGATCATGGTGTTGACCCCCTGTTTGTGAAAACGCTCCCACAGGTATATTCCCCCCAGCAAACCAATCAGATTGACCAGGGTGGTGAAGAAAGCTTCTTTTTCACCCATCATTAAACTGATGGAAAAGGGCGGCTGGAAACCTGCTGTAAACGTGTAGTGAGGGCTGTTTCCTGCAAATACCACGGATGACATCCACTGTAATGATACCAGGGTCATAAAGGCCAGGGCCAGCAGCATCACCCCGCCGGCGGGGTTTTTACCGGCCTTGTTGATCAGGCCCAGCAGGAAAGCGATTCCTAGTCCGGAGGCGACAATATAAACTGGTTCTACCATTTCAGATCATTAAATTTTTTGACATCAAGCGTTTTTTTCTTCTGGTAAAGCCGCAGGGCATAAGCCAGCATCAGGGCGGTAATGCCCAGGCCGATGACGATGGCCGTCAAAACCAGGGCCTGGGGCAGGGGGTCGACGATTTGCCGGGCGGCCTCTTTCACATTGACCGCTTCATCGAGGACGGGCGCTGTTTTGCCCCTGACGTATCCCACCCCCACCATCACAATGTGGATCCCGGTATCAAAGAGGGAAAAACCGATGATCATCTTGATGATGTTTCGCTGGGATATGATTGCCCACAGGCCAATCAGGATCAGCAGTATGCCTGCGACGATCGCTATTTGTGACAAGCTGATGTGTTCCATTATATCTGCTCTTTCTGCGTTTCTTGTAAATTGCTGACAATGCCCGATAATTCAGCCCCTACTTTCAGGCCGATAAAGATGTAGATCAGGGGGACGGCCCCGGCACTAAGAAGGGTTCCAAAATCCCCGAGCGGGAGGAAGGCATTGTCGAGAAAACCTCCGGCCAGCAACAGCCCGAAGATGCCCAGCAATATGAAGGAAAAACCCGAGATGGATTCGATCACCCGGATGATGTTGTGGTTGATTTTCTTCACCGGGTTGGCCAGCAGCATCAGCACCAACCCGGAAGCAATGATGGCTCCCCCCTGGAATCCGCCACCGGGTGTAAGATGGCCGTTGATGAAGACGTATATTCCGAAGAGGAAGATGACCGGGGTGATGACTTTGGCGGCTGTTTCCAGTATTTCGCTTGTTTTGCGCACTTGTTTTGGGGCGCGTTGGTTATCCCGGCGGGCTTTCAGGAAAAAACCGATAATAGAAGCAGCCAGGAACAATATGGTGACCTCGCCCAGGGTATCCAGGCCCCGGTAGGTAACAATCACCGAGGCCACCAGGTTGGCCGCGCCCACTTCCTGTGGCCCTTTTTCGGCATAGTGGGCGGCCACATCATTGAGCTGCTGATCGGGCCCGCTCAGGCCATAGGCATTGAACAGCATCACAGCAAATCCGGCCAGTACCAGAAGGAAAAATATCTTTTTAAGCATGGTCCTTGCGGTCTTTTTTGATTTTATTCAATACGTAGAAAAAGATGATGGTCGAAAGCCCGCTGCCAATGGCCGCTTCTGTCATGGCCACATCGGGTGCCGCCAGAAGCAGATAAAAAACCGAGGCAAAAAGGCTTACCACCCCGGCTGCAATGACCGCCACCACCAGCTTCTTGTTTTCCACTGCAATAACGCCCATCAGCAAAATGGCCAGGGCCAGTACGATGGCAATGAGTTTGAGTATCATGTGGATTCGTTGTTTTGATCTTTTACTGCAATGTATTCTTCTTCCTCCCGGTATTTATCCACCAAAGTGGTTTTGGTCAGGGGTACGCCCATATAGTGCGCGGCCCGCGCCAAAACATGCGATGAAACCGGGTTGGTAATGATCACCGAAATAATCAGAACCAGCAGCTTACCCCACCATCCCGGCATAATCAGCAAAATGCCTGCAAAAGACAAAATGGTGCCAAGGGTGGAAGCTTTGGTACCGGCCTGAATCCGGTTATAACTGTCGGGCATGCGCAACAGCCCGATTGCACCCAACAGCAGGAAAATGCTTCCCGCCAGGGTGATCAATGCGCCTATGATTGCCAGTAACTCCATATTTGATGCCTCATTTGGTCAGAGATCTGTCTGAAATCCCCTGTTATAATGGTGTTAAATGTTGATTTGTCTGATATTGAATGTTATAAATGTGTCGTGTTGATTCAACTGGTATTGAACCCCCGCCCTTATCGCCCCATGATGGATGCATTCGTTCGTCAAACAGCCGCCTGCATGCGGGAAGCCGGGGTATCCTTATAACCCCCTTTCCAGGTATCTGGCCACCACCAGCACGCCCAAAAAACTCAAAATGCCATAGACCATGGCGATGTCCAGGTAAATGATCCGCTGGGTCAGATAGGCTACCGTGGCGATGATCGCCAGGGAGGCAATGGTCATCACATCAAACGAAATGACCCGGTCGGTGTAACAGGGCCCCTTGATAAATCGAATGATCGAGAGGATCAGTGATAGCAACATGATCCCTGCTGCGATTGTTAATATTGTTTCAACCATAGATTTTTTCCAGGTATTTTTCGAATTTGCGAACGATTTTTTCGGTAGCTCCCTGCTTATCTTCCGTCTGCACATCGATCCAGTGGATGTAAAGGGTGTCTTCGTGGATGTCGATGGTCAGGGTACCCGGGGTCAGGGTGATGGAATTGGCCAGGATCATGCGCCCCATCCTGGATTTAAGATGCGTTTTGACCTCGACGATGCCCGGATTGATGGGCAGGGACGGGGTTATCACCCGGCTTGCCACATCCAGGTTGGATTTGACCAACTCGACGAGGAAAACGCCCAGGTAAAGGAAGGTGTAGCCAAATGCTGCCGGTGTCACCTTCAATTCAGAAAATACGTTGCATCGGGCACAGAACAGCAGGGCCAGAATCAGCGCCAAACCAGCCCCGATGGCCAGAATAAGGGGGTCCAGTGTGTTGTTGAGCAGCACCCAGAAAATAAATCCAATGAGGGTGGCCACTAAAATATTCTTTATCTGCATTTTGACGAATTTACACCTGTAGATATATAAAATTTTCTATATAACAAATTTAGCAACTATTTTGGTGATCTCTTTATTTCAATATCTATTGTACAAAATAAACCAGGTTAACACAGGTCGAAAAAAATTTAAACCCAGGTTTAATTCATTGTATACATGGAATAATCTATAAATTCATATATATTTGTATCCCTTTGAAGTTTAAAAAGCCATAAGGATGGCAACCAAGGAACAGGAATGCAGAGATTGCCCGTTTAAATCCCAGTGCTTTAAGCAATTGGGGGATCTGGAACTGCAGTCGACCAGCGAAAGCAAAGTACAGGTCAACTATAAGAGCGGGGAAACCATCGTCAAACAAGGCAGTTTTGTCACCCATATGTTGTATGTCAAGCAGGGTCTGGTTAAGGTTTATCAGGAGGTGGATTCCAATCGCAACCTGATCTACCAGATTCTGCCGGAGGGGTCCTTCATCGGTTTATCCAATTTATTTACTCGCGAGACGTATCCTTTTTCAGTAGCTGCACTGGGGGCATCGGACATCTGTTCGATTGACCGGAAGATCCTGGAGCAGCTGGTCTATGATAATGGTTCTTTTGCCCACTCGGTCATGCGGTATGTGAATGAGGAGACACATCAACTGCGCAGCAAGCTGATAAGCCTCACCCACAAACAGACCAGGGGTCGCCTGTCGGATTCGTTGATATACCTGTGCCGGGAAGTATTTGATGCCCTGGAGTTTCCCTTTAAACTCTCCCGCAACGACCTGGCCGAGTTTTCCGGCATGTCGATGATGAGTGTAGTGCGGACCATGCAGGAATTTATCCGGCAAGGATATGTCGTTGAGAGTAAGGGGTATATAAAGGTTAAGGATATGGCGGCTCTGGAGCGGATGGCTAAAGCAGGCTGATGACAGGGCCTTAGGAAATGGCAATGGACGAAAGCCTTTGGCCGGTCAATGGAATGCCTTTAGTCGGGGGATAATAAGGTGGATCCATTTTTTTTGAATGAGAAAAATAAATCCATTTATAGGAATGAGAAGCCTGCAAACAATTTTTTTTTGAATTTTGTATATCTAAAAAAGCCCCTTTGGGGAAACGTCAAAAGATGACTATATTTGTTACAAATCTAACAAACTTCAACAATGCCAAACGTTTATAAGATAAAACGAGGGTTAGATATTCCTTTGAAGGGTGAAGCCGAAAAGGTGGTTCGCACCCCTGAGCCTGCCCGCTATTATGCGGTTAAGCCAACGGATTTTCACTGGATGCGGACCAAGCTCATTGCCCATGAGGGCGATCGGGTTAAAGCGGGTTCACCTTTATTCTACAATAAGCAACTGCCGGATGTGCGTTTTCCATCGCCTGTGAGTGGAAAAGTGGTGGCTGTGAACCGGGGTGAGCGAAGGAAGATCCTGGAAGTGGTGGTTGAGGCGGATGAGAAGATGGAATATGAAGAATTTGGAAAGGGTGAACCCCGGGAGATGAAACGTGATGAAGTGGTTGATAAGCTAGTGAAGTCCGGATTATGGACTTTTATCAGGCAAAGGCCCTATTCGACCATTGCCAATCCGGCAGATACGCCCCAATCGATTTTCATTTCCGGTTTTGATACAGCACCTCTGGCACCTGATAACGATATTTTGGTAAAAGGAGAGGGGGAGAATTTTCAGCGGGGGATCGATGCCCTTGGCCAACTGACTGAAGGAAAGATTCATTTGAATTTGAATGCGGCTTATCCTCCTTCGGAAGTCTTCACCCAGGCCCGGGGCGTGGAGCATCACTACTTCAAGGGGCCTCATCCGGCGGGCAATGTTGGGGTTCAAATCAACCGGATTGATCCGATCAACGCGGGTGATATTGTATGGTACATATATCCCCAGGACATCATTACCATTGGTAAGCTTTTTGGCCGGGGGATATATGATGCCTCGAAGGTGATTGCCCTTACCGGTTCGGAGGTTGAGAAACCTCTTTATTACCGGGTTTTAAGGGGCCGCAGCATTGAGCAGCTGGTGCGCGGCAACGTCAGCCCGGGCACCCTGCGCTATATCAGCGGCCATGTGTTGACCGGCGATCAGGTCAACAGCGATGGGTATCTGGGGCACTACCACGACCAGGTCACGGTGATTCCCGAAGGCAATTACCATGAATTGTTGGGTTGGGCCCTTCCCGGTTTGAACAAATTCAGCACTTCCCGTTCGTTTTTCTCCTGGTTGCAGCCCAATCGCAAATACCGCATAGATACCAATCTCAAAGGCGGCGAGCGGGCTTTTGTGGTATCGGGTGAATATGAAAAGGTTTGCCCGCTGGATATCTACCCCGTCGAGCTGCTCAAGGCCATTATGATCGGTGACGTTGAGTTGATGGAAAAGTTGGGCATTTATGAGGTGGATGAGGAAGACTTCGCCCTGTGTGAATTTGTTTGTACTTCCAAAACCCCTGTACAGTCAGTTGTCCGACAGGGGTTGAACATGATGATCGAAGAAATGAGCTAATGTGGAATAATCTTTAATTGATATACATGAGCCGATTAAGAAAATTCGTTGATGATATAAAGCCCCATTTTGAGAAGGGGGGTAAGTTTGAAAAGTTGCATTCGACCTTTGAGGCCTTTGAGACCTTTTTGTTTGTTCCTGATCAGGTCACCACCCAGGGCAGTCATATTCGTGATGCCATCGATATGAAGCGTACGATGAGCCTGGTGGTTATTGCTTTGATTCCGACCCTGCTTTTTGGCATGTGGAATGTGGGTTATCAGCATTATCTGGCCACCGGACAGATGGGAGCCGGGGTAACGACGCTTCAATTGTTCTGGGAAGGCTTCAAGCTGGTCTTTCCCATCATTGTGGTTTCCTATGTAACGGGGCTGGCCATCGAATTTGCTTTTGCCCAGATACGGGGCCATGAAGTCAATGAGGGTTTCCTGGTCTCGGGCATGCTCATCCCGCTGGTTTTGCCGGTGGATGTGCCGCTTTGGATGGTAGCCGTGGCCACGGCCTTTGCCGTGATCATTGGTAAGGAAGTGTTTGGCGGCACAGGCATGAACATCCTCAACCCGGCGCTGTTGGCACGGGCCTTTTTGTTTTTTGCCTATCCCGCTTACATGTCGGGCAACCAGGTTTGGACCCACGGATTGATGTCGGGCCAGGGTATTGTAGACGGGTTTTCCGGGGCCACACCCCTTTCGCTGGCTGCCGAGGGCCAGGTCGAACAGATGCCCGAGGCCAGTGAGATGTTCTTTGGCTTGATTCCCGGATCCATTGGAGAGACTTCTACCCTGGCCGTGTTGGTCGGGGCATTCATCCTGCTGTTTACCGGTGTGGGGAGTTGGCGCATCATGCTCTCGACCGTTATCGGAGCCCTGTTCATGGGTGGATTGTTGAACCTGTTTGCCGTCAACGAATTTATGGCCATACCCGCCTGGAAACACCTGATAATGGGTGGTTTTGCTTTCGGTGCCGTCTTTATGGCCACCGATCCCGTATCGGCCAGCCAGACCCGCAAGGGCAAGTATATTTATGGTTTTTTAATTGGCCTGCTGGCCATCCTGATCCGGGTAGTCAACCCGGCATACCCGGAAGGGGTGATGCTGGCCATCCTGTTGATGAATGTGTTCGCCCCGCTGATCGATCATTATGTTGTGGAATCCAATATTAAGAAAAGACAGAAACGGGCAAGCCTACAAGCCGCTTAATAAAACCTTCAGCTATGAAAAATTATTCCAATACCTATATCTTTACCTTCTCGGCCATTATGGTCGTCGTTGTGGCTGCCGTTTTATCGATTGTGGCCATGGAGTTGCAACCCCTGCAAAAGAAGAACATTGAGGTCAACAAAAAGCAGAATATATTGCTTTCCCTGAACATGCAGACCACCAAAGACAATGTACTGGAAACCTACGACCGGGTGATCACCGACAGCTATGTGATCAACCATAAGGGTGAACGCCAGGAAGGGGTGGATGCGTTTTCGGTGAACCTGGCCAAGGAGATCACCAAAAAAAACGAGAACCGGAATTTACCTGTTTTTGTTGCCACCAAAGGCGAGGAAGCCAGGCAATACGTGATACCTGTGCGGGGCAAAGGCCTGTGGGGCCCCATTTGGGGATATGTTGCCCTGGAGGATGATTATAACACCATATATGGCACCAACTTTAGCCATGACAGCGAAACCCCCGGGTTGGGCGCTGAAATTGCCACCCGCGAATTTCAGAAACAGTTCATTGGCAAGACCATCTTCAACGAGCAGGGGGAATTTGTTTCGGTGAACGTGGTCAAAGGTGGAGCCCCCGAAGATGCCCCGCACGCTGTAGACGGCATCTCCGGAGGAACAATTACCAGCACGGGGGTTGACAATATGCTGGAAGACATTATCGGCGTGTATGTGCCTTATTTGAAAGAGAAGCAAAAAAATAACTGATTATGAGCCAAGATAGAGAACCCTTATTTTCTTCCAAGAACATGAAGTTGTTGCGGGAACCCCTGGACGACACCAACCCCATTACCGTGCAGGTTTTGGGCATTTGTTCCGCCCTGGCCATTACCGTTAAACTGGAACCCTCTGTGGTGATGGCCCTTTCGGTCGTCTTTGTCATGGGGGTCTCC
>CAJXLK010000040.1 GCA_913055635.1 uncultured Bacteroidota bacterium | reverse complement strand
TCTTAAACAGGTCAAAAAAAGACACAAACAATAAAAACGATCAAGTATGACGCAACTGGAACAATGGAAACAAATCGTAATCAACTCGTTAACAACATTGGGTGAAGAAATCATGCGCATTCTGCCTGGAATCCTGGCAGCGGTCTTACTTTTAGTAGTTGGCTGGCTTCTGGCAAAGATATTTTCACGGGTCATTTCCCGTTTGTTTCGCCTGCTGCATTTCGACAGGCTGGCAGGCCGGATCAACGAATTGAAATGGGTGCGCAAATCAGAATACAAAATCGTGCCCAGTAAAATTATAGGCAAATTTGTATATTGGATCATCCTGTTGTTGTTTATTATTACAGCCACTGACACGCTTGGATGGAGTGCTGTTTCGAGGTCTTTCAATCAGTTAATCACTTACCTGCCTCAATTATTTGGTGCAATTTTGCTTTTTGTGGTGGGCTTTTATCTAAGCAACCTCATAAGAGATTTCATAAAGACTGCTTTAAAATCCTTTGAGGTTGCTTCTGCTTCAGCTCTTGGAGAGATAGCCTTTTATGCCATTATGGTCATTGTAACCATCACGGCACTGGAACAAGCCGGAGTTGAGACCACGCTGCTTACCAGCAATATTACTATAATTGTTGGTTCTTTTCTGCTGGCCTTCGCCGTCGCCTTTGCCATTTCCTCGCGCGATGTGTTTAAAAATATTCTTTCCTCCTATTATGGGAAGGGTAATTTTTATGTTGGCCAGTATATTAAATACAACAAATTACAGGGGGAGATTATAAAAATCGACCGGATGCATGTGACCATCAGGAACGGCAAAACGAGTCATGTTATACCTACTGCCCGCCTGATATCAGAAGAGTTTGAAATTATTGAAAAATAGGGATCCAGGCTCATACCCACAACGGAAACAGATTGCTGAGTTTTCGCCTCCAATATCCTGTCATGCGTGCTTTGGTAACACCAAATCAATCTTTATAATCAATTAAATCGCTAGTGATCATGAAAACACAAAAAGGAAACAAACGATTCATCACCAGACTGGCCATTGTGCTTGCTTTAGCCATTTTTAGCATTGGCGGGTGTAAAAGCCCTCAGTCCGAAGAGGAGGCAGAAAAGCTGATTCAGAAGCAATCTGAAGCCCTCGAAAACCAGCAGGAAGCTGTTGAAGAGACATTCAATGAACTTACAGCTGTCAAAGATTCCCTGGAAGAGCAACAAAAGAAACTGATGGCTGAAAGAAATCAGATCAATGAAGAGATAGACCAGCTTACCCGGAGTCAGGAAGAATTTGCAGAGACCCGGAAGCAGGAGCAAATGGAACGCCTGAAGGAGCGGAAAAAGTCAATGCAGACCCGACTCACCAGGATGAATGACAGCCTCTCTGACATTGAAAACCGGATCAGCAGTCTGGATATGAAGAGAGACACCCTCATGGCCCGGGAAAAACAGGTCAGTGAACAACAACAACAAGCCCGGAAAAAACTTGTAACAGGAGTGGATGAGATCGACAGCCGGCTCGAAGAACTCGGGGAAGAAACCCGTATGAAGGAAAACCAGCTTGAAATTCACCGCCAGCAAATCAAACTTTCCAATCAAAAGATGGATTTGTTGGAGAAGGAGAAGGATCAGTATATGCGGCAAAGGAACCAGGCCCTCAAAGAAGGGCAGGACGATGCCCGGCTGGAACAGATCAATCTGAAGATCGAAGAGATCAATAGTAACATTGAAGATGAACAGAATGAAATCAATACTGCAGAGAATTCCATTGCTTCCATTCAAGAGTGGATGAGTAACGTGGAGCAACTCAAACAGAGGCTTCGTAATATGATGGAGCAGGAATACAGCAGGAATGAGATGATCACTGAATTCAGCAAGGAACAACAGGAACGGCTGAACAGTGAAATGAGTACCCTGAAGCAGCAGCAGGAGGAGCTTGAATCGCTGAAAAACACCCTGGCAGAGCAAAAATCGCAGATCAGCCAGCGCCTGGACTCCCTGAACACCGAGATTGAAATCGTCAAAAACCAGGAGTTGTCTAACATACTATCTGATAAATCGGCCCTGGAGAAGGAGCAAGCCGAGCTTGCCCGGAGAGAGGCCAAACTCCTTTCGCAATCCGGCGAATCTGAGCCTAAGAAAACTGAATCGGGCGAAGAACTGGAAGGTTCAGAAATGCTGAAAAGCCTGGAAAAAGAAATCCGCAACAAAAGGCAACGCATTGAAGCTTTGCAAAAGGAAATTGCAGAAGATCGCCAGGAACTCGCCCAGCAGCGTGCCGAACTGGAAGCCAGGCGTTCCAAAAATGTCCGCACAGCCCGTAATACGGTCCTTATCATTGTCCTTGCCGCAGTGGCCGTTTTGGGATTGCTCTATTATCTGGGCAGCAGGAGAAGAAAAAAAGCAAGGCTAAGTCAGTGATCGCCGGAGTACAACAACCGCCATGGAATCCGCATGTTTTATCTATCACCTTATTGTGAAAGAACGTGCATGCGGTTTTCATCAGCCAACCAATGATTTGCAAATCATCACACGAATATTAACCCTTAAAACAATTGAATCATGGCAGCCAAAAACACATCCAATAACACCGGAAAAGAAGAAAAAAATAATACGACCGGTGAAGAGCAAGAAAAAAAACATGCTCAGCAGGAAGAGCAAACCCCTGAATCGACCTCATCGACAGTGAATGAATCGCAGGAAGAGTCGACAAGTAAAGGAACCGGTGAAAAGACCCAAATAACAGGAAAATCAAAAACCGGAAGTAGCAAAGGCACTCTTTCAGAATCGACCGATAAAGCCAAAAGCCAATCCGCTGGAGAAAGCGAAAAAGAAGACGAAAGCAAAGAGAAACAAACTGAAGACAAAGAAACCCGGGAGAAATCCGAAAGTCACGATTTCTGGAAAGAAGCGGGTGAAAATATTTCCGAAGGCTCCAAAGTGCTCAATGAGGAAGCAAAAGTGATCGGGGAAAAATTGTCTTCTTATTCGGAAAAAATCTTCGGTACCATCAAAAAAACATCGGCAGAAGCTTATAAAACCGGGGCTGAATTGACCAAACATGCAGTCAACAGGGCCCAGGGGCTGGCAGAGAAGTACCGGGATATGTACGAAATGAGAACCCTCAACAATGAAAAGAAAAAGCTGGGATCGCAGCTGGGTATGAAATTGTATCTGGCCATGAAAAACAATGACAATGCCATACCCAACGATTTCACCAAAGATGAAGAGGTCCAGGCCCTGTTGGAGCAGATGGAAGAAGTCGATAAAAAGATCATTGACCTGTCCGGAAAGATCGAAGAACAGAAAGAATAGTCTTCTTTGAAGTGACTTAACGGCAGGGAATAAATTTATGCAAGCACTTGTCGGCTGATCAGCAATAGAAGCCGCCAAGTGCATTGACATAAGTGCATTGATATAAAGGCTTTGACATCAAGACCTTGGCATAAAGTCATTCATATAAAGGCTTTGATATAGCCCCCTTTATAAAGCATCTTCATACATTAAACCAAAACCATTATGACAAAAATTGATTCCGATTATGAAGCATTCTCAATATTAAGCAGGGAAGAAAAATTGAGCCTGATTGCCCAAAACCAAAAAAATCCTGATGGCTTCAAACAGGATATGAAGGCCTGGCGTCTCAGCAATGATTCCCTGCAGAAAAAGCTCGAACAACTCAGCGAAAATGCCATTACCAATTTTCATTTGCCTTATGGTGTTGCCCCCAACTTTCTTGTTGACGGGAATACCTATCACATTCCCATGGTAACCGAGGAAAGGGGGGTGGTAGAAGCAGCTTCCAGGGCCGCTGCTTTCTGGTATGATCACGGGGGTTTTCAAACCGAAGGCCTGGCCACTGCCAAGAGGGGCTACATACACCTGATCTGGTCCGGCAATCCTTCCAGATTGGAATCGCTCTACAATTCATTCATGGAAGCATTGAAAAATAAAAAGTATAATATATCCAAAGACCTGTCTGACCAGGGTGTGAAAATATCAGAGACATGGTTGTCGGATATGACCAAGGAGATGGATCACTATTACCTTATTGGTTTTTCTTTTGAAACGGGAAAAGAAATGGGGGCAGGGTTTATCAATGCGTTTCTGGAGAAAACCGCCAGGGAATTTAAAGACACTGCCGAACAGCAAGAACCTGGTAAGGTGGAAATCCTGATGGCTGTTCTCTCGAATTATACCCCGGGTTCTTATGTAACCATGAAGGTAGAATGTCCGGTTGATGCACTGGGTGTGATTCACTCGTCCATGAAAGGGAGCCAGTTTGCAGAGAAATTTCAAAAGGCCGTACAAGTGGGCAAATACAGTGTATCCAGGGCAGTCACCAACAACAAAGGGATCATGAATGGCATTGATGCCGTATTGATGGCAACAGGCAATGATTTTCGTGCAGTGGAAGCAGGCTCGCATGCCTATTCCATCGTCAAAGGGAAGCCTGAGTCTCTTACGGATTGCCAGGTCAGCGATGGAACCTTTACCTTTCGCATCACCATTCCCATTGCCCTGGGTATTGAAAGTGAAGTAACCCGGCGGCATCCCCTTGCATCCCGGTCCCTTGAGATATTGGGGCATCCTTCGGTAAAAGAATTGATGAAAATTGCCGCTGCAGTGGGTTTGGCAAGTAATTTCGGAGGAATCACATCACTTATTACAGCCAGTTGTTAAATGAGAAATCGTTCACAGAAAATACGTTTGGGGATCTTTTTATTGGTTAGCCTGACCCTTCTCCTTGCAGTGATCGGTTATTTTACGGCTAGGGAATTTTTTGAAAAGGAAGACATCTATTATGTCTCTTATGAAGGGGTCTCCGTTAGCGGCCTGGAAGTGGGCAGCCCGGTCAAATATATGGGCATCAAGGTAGGCACCATCCAGGATATCACCATTGACCCGCAGAACGTCAATAAAGTGATTGTTGAACTTGCATTGAACCCCGACACGCCTATTAAAGAAGATGCCCACGCCGACATCACTTCCATGGGAATCACCGGTTTAAAAGCCATTGAGATCAGCGGTGGCAGCAATGAGGCGAAGTCGCTGGAGCCAGGTTCCTTTATACCGGCGGGTTCATCAATCACCCAGGAGATTACCGGAAAGGCGGAGATCATCGCCCAGAAAGCTGAAAAAGTGCTGAATAACCTCCAATTGTTCACCCAGCCTGAGAACTTGAACAAAATCACTGAGCTGGTGGATCAGATCACCATGCTGGCCGAACAATCCAATAAAACGGTTGTCAAAATCGATACGATCGTGACCGAGAACAGGCAGGACCTTCGTGATGCGATTGCCCCCATGAAAGAGATCAGTGAACGCCTGGATGCCTCCAGCCAGCTGCTTGAAACTACCATGAAAACCATCCATCTCAAAGTCCACAGCGATACCATTGATGATATACTCGCCAATGTAAGGGATGTCTCGGTTGAGATGAAAAAAGCGGACATCAGATCACTGATCGCCAATGTTGCAAAGGCGACGGAACAAACACAGCAATTGCTGATCAAAATTGACAACGACCTGAACAGGAGCAGCCGGGATTTTTCCGAGAGTTTGCATCTGCTGAAATTAACCCTTGAAAATCTGAATGAAGCTTCTATGAAGATCAATAACAATCCTTCCGTTTTGATCCGGGGCATTGAAACCAAAAACCCGCCTGATGAAAAATTAAATCCATAAAAAATGCGCATGATCAAAGCCTTTTTACTGTTCACGGGCACTCTTTTCTTAACCGGTTGCCTCTTGATGGGTTGTATGAGCCAGAAACAACCCACAAACAAGTATTATCTCATTGAAAAACCGGACAGCATCGGGGTTTTAAGTTTTCAGAAGGAGCCTGTTGTTGATGGGTATTGTGAAGTGGCACCGGTGGAAGTTTCTCCGGCATTTGCCAGCCAATCCATTGCCAAAAGAAAGGAAAGCCATGAGATCGTTTACTACAGTTATCATCATTGGGCCGTGCGCCCGGGCGAATCGATGACCTTACTGGTGGAAGATTACATGAAGCAGGCTTCTGTTTTTGAGGGGGCATCAACCAGATACTGGAAAATTGATCCTGCTTTCAGGTTGGAAACCAGGGTGTTGCATCTGGAAGTACTTCAGAAGGAAAAAAAGATGTCTGCTCATCTTTCGCTCAGGTTTACATTGCTCAACACCCGGGAGAATGAATCGCTAATAGTCTGCCAGACAGACCGTAAGGAAATACTTCCCCGGAAAAATTTAAATTTATATGCCAAAACGGTGGGTGACATCTTCCATGAAGAACTTGATCGGTTCTCGCAGAAAATAATAGAGCAGTTGGGGGATTAAAAAACCCGCTTAGCGGGGTGATATAATAGACCCCGCTAAGCGGGGTCAGGTTTTCAGTCAACCCCGCTAAGCGGGGTACTAAGATTTAATCCGGAAACTCATCACAAGCCTCTTGAAAGGGAAAAAAGAAATACGGCCACCAGGTTTGGAATTAAGTGGGAATACCCTTTTCATTAAGGATGTCCTCGTGCTATCCAATGCAGAGTTTTTTATCAGGGATTCGATGAGGCTTTTAGAAGACTTTGACCAGGAGCGCCTGGAGATCAACCTTGATGAACTCGGGCTGATCGACACGGGAGGAGTCGCCGCCCTTGATCTTTTGAAGGAGAAAATGGGCAATAAGGGCTTCGAAGTCGATTACACCGGGGGAAAAGAGGATATTCGAAGGAAGATGGAGATCTTCTCCCTTGATAATCCGATGGTATTCGAGGGCTCGCGAAAGATTTCCTTCTTTGAGAAGATTGGTGAGGGTTTTGAAAGGATAGTCAGGGATTACATGAGTTCCTTTCTTGTACTGACGGCAAATGTCGTATATTGGTCGATTTCGGATATATTTAAATCCAAAAGGCAGCGCAAGGGCGAATTTTACAATCAGGCGGTTTTAATCGGAGTCAATGCCATATGGATTGTAGCCGGGTTAGCCTTCATCATCGGACTGGTCATGGCCTTGCAATCATCGGCTCAGCTGCGCAATTTCGGGGCCAATATATACATAGTTGACCTGACGGTTATTGCCATGATGAGTGAGATGGGCCCTTTGATTACGGCCATCGTGGTGGCCGGCAGGAGCGGTTCAGCTATTGCTGCGGAAATTGCCACCATGAAGGTGACTTCCGAGTTGGATGCCCTCAAGACAATGGCGCTTCAGCCGGTAAGGTTTGTGGTGGTCCCCAAGATGCATGGCAGTGTCATCACCTTGCCTTTCCTCACAATTATTGCAGATATTATGGGCATACTGGGCGGGATGTTCATTGCCTTCGTCAGCCTGGATATAACCCCGCAGGTATTTGTCAACCGGATGGCTGAGACCCTCTATAACCGGGATATTTTCATAGGCATCATCAAAAGCCTTGTTTTTGCTGTGATCATCGTGCTTACCGGCAGCTTTTACGGGCTTCGGGTAAAAGAGGGGGCCGAAGGTGTTGGGAAAGTCACCACCACGGCAGTTGTTGTGTCTATTACCCTGGTTATGGTTGCCGACAGCATCATGGGACTGCTGTTTTATTAAAACAGGAACAGGCAAATGAGGGAAAACAACATCATTCAAGTAAGAAACCTGTCTGCATCATTCAATGGTAGAGACATATTATCAGATGTTTCTTTTGATGTGTTTGAAAAAGACATAACGGTTATTTTGGGAGGCAGCGGGGCCGGTAAATCCGTGCTTTTAAAGCATATGCTCGGACTTTATGAGCCCCGGGAAGGGTCCATCCATATTTTGGGCCATGATATGGCAGGGCTCGAAGAAAAGGATCAGAAACAGATGTACCTCCGGATGGGTGTTTTTTATCAGAATGGCGGGTTGTTGAACTCATTGACAGTGGGTGAGAATATCGCCCTGCCCCTGGAGCAGCATACCGACCTGAATGATGAGCTGATAAGCCGCATCGTATGGACAAAACTTCAGCTGGTGAATTTACCGAACGCCTATGGCCTTTATCCTTCACAGTTAAGTGGGGGGATGTTGAAAAGAGCTGCCCTGGCCCGGGCCATCGTCATGGACCCCCCACTGCTTTTCTGCGATGAACCCGGGGCAGGCCTCGACCCCATATCCCTGGCTTCCCTGGATAAATTGATATTGAACCTGCGCGCACAAATGGGTATCTCGGTTGTGATCATCACCCACGAGGTCTCCAGTATACTGAGGATTGCCGACCGCATTGTTTTTATCGACGAGGGGAAGGTGATCTTCGAAGGAACCCTGAATGAGGGCCTCGAAAGCAATGTCGAACATGTATACCAGTTTTTTGAAAAGGGAAAGCTTTAAAAAATTTGGTCAGAAAATATTTATTGATCACCTTTCTTGAAGCTTTGTTATAAAAAGCATAAAAATATTTTGCGATGAAACCCCCATACAGAAAAATTAGATTTTTATGCGAATCACGAAAAGAGCTGTCAGGAATATATCCATTTTGATTTTTCCTTTTTTAATGATGGTGCTCATTAATGAAGCGGTCAGACCTACCATTGAGGAAGAGCCCTACAGTGTAGCCGGGGTATCGGCCATGAATACAATCCAAAAAAAACACGATCAATGCACCTGGATTTGTCATAACAATACGAATTACTGTAAGGCACATCACGTAAAATATCTCGAGCCCTTCTTCCCTTATACCGATCGGTTGTATTTTGGTGCTATTAATATGTTGAGAGCTACTGGCAATTACGGGCTGGCTAACATTGTTTTACTGGTGGTGGTGATCCCGTTTTTAATGTGGCTTCTGCTGGTCAAATCATTGAATATTCAGGATGAAATCAATAAAATTAAGAACGGAAAATGAGTATACTGATCGAACTGGTTAAATTTGCCATGTGGTTTTACGCTTATTGTACAGATTTTCTGATCAATCTGGCCAACCTTACAAATATTTCGTATTACGAGATCAACTTCATCGTTTTTATTCTGATCTATCCCGGTGTTTTGTTTCTCTTATTTGTGATTTATGGCATTCAAAGGTTAAGGCTGAATATGGTCAGAAAGCGATTTCGTTAAATGTGCCATTATCGATAATAAATCCAATATAAAAGTTATATTTGAAATACGTTTTACTTATTAATTTCAGGGGCTCACAAGGCAAGCCAACTGAGGCAGAATGGATGGGTGAAAACGTACAGGTAGAGACTGATAAAGGAAAAACTTTTCTTGTAAAAGACAGCAGTCTTTGCGAAGAAATTTGATAGAATCAGCCGGGTAAAATTACCGCCTGTAAAGTATCAGCGATAGAATGATTTTTTTAAGTTTGTGACAAAATCCAATAAAAGAAACAGCATGGTTGTACATCAAAATGAAAACATTAAGATCACTTTTGATTCGAAAAAGAAGCGTTTAACCCAGGAGTGGAGTGGTTTTGCAAAATCCGGGGTATTTCGTGAAGCCATTGATAAAACGGTTGAATTTGTTAAGGCGAATCCTGTAGAAACGGTTTTGTCCGATGCACTGAACCAGAGTGTTGTTAAATCGGAAGATGCCGAGTATGCTGCATCCGTTCTTCCCACGATGGTCAAAAATGGGATGAAAGCCATGGCCTTTGTTGTGCCTGAGAATGTTTTCGCCCAGTTTGCCCTGGACAAATTTTCAAACACGGTAGAGGGCGCCCCGACAGAATATTTCAAATCTTTATCAAAAGCAGAGAAGTGGTTGGATGAACATTCCGGGAGCCACTAATTCCCCTTCCGGGATATAAATTAACTTTTGAATATGAATTTAGTCGAAAGGGTGTAATTGTCTTGCCTGGCCTAAGATATTTTCAAACCTATTATTCATAAAACAATAGAGGATACTTAAACCGGGGCAATTTCCACAGAATTGTGAATGGCTTTTACTGAATGGTGGATAGCATTTTTTTCACATGCACCGATGAGCGGTCGAAATGGTCTTGTGTGGAAGGGTGGCAGGTGAACAAGAGAATTTGCCTGTTTTGTCCAAACTCCTGGAGTATTTTTGCCAGTTGCCTGGCCCGGTGGGGGTCGAAATTGACCATAACCTCGTCCACAACCAGTGGAAGGGGTTCGGCTTGTTTTTCATATTCTTCTATAAAACCCAGCCTAAGGCTTATGAGCAACTGCTCCTTAGTTCCGCGGCTGAGTTGATCTATTTTTTTAGGGGCTTCCCGGGCGTCATACACCACCATATCGCCCATTTCTTTGTCGTCCAGCGGCACTCGTACCTTGCTGTAGCCACCCGAGGTGATCCTTGTGAAATAATGGCTTGAATTCTTGATGACCTGTGGTTGCTTTTCCCGCTCATATTTGGATTTGACTTCATTCAAGAGGTTTGAAGCGATTTGACCTGCTACCCACTCTTTATAAGCATCCTGTAACTTTTGCTTCTCCGTCTCCAATTCAGTGAGTTCAGCTGCAAGTTCGGATTCCCCCTCAATCCTGTTGAGCTCATTTCTTTTTTCTCCCAATTTGTTGTTTTTATCCTGCCATTCCTGCGATTTTGCCTCCGTTTGCTCTTCAAGCTCGCGAATCCTTGCCTCAATAGATTCTTTTTCATAGCTGTTGAGATATTCGATCACCTGCCCGGCTTTGCCCTGGCCTACAATATTTTCAATGGCTTCAACTGCCGCTTTTTTTTGCTCCAAATATTCTTTTACCTTGTTGTTTTGTTCGTATTTTCTTCTGAACTCATCCCGGTCTGAAGCGGAAACAGATTTTAAAATCTTTCCGATTTCTTTTTGTGTCTGCTCCAGCTGATCTTTTGAATTGTTAAAAGCATTCCTTTTGCGGTTCAGTTCCTTCTCCAACTCCTGTTTTTGTTTGAGTTGATGCGTTGTTTCATCGTATTCGGAAATCAGCTGGTTTACAAGGATTTCCGTGTTTTCCCGTTTGCTTGCTTTGTGGGATATTTCCCTCACTGCGCCGGCTGTTTCTTCGAATTGCCGTATAAATGGAGTTCGTTGTTGGTTGAGCTTTTCCCTGAGGTGATTTCTCTCCTGGATCCAGTTTTGAAGTTGGGCTATCTCACCGAAGATATTCACTACGGCATCCGGCGATAGTGAATCGGGAAGGTTGAGCTGGTGTTTCAGGTATTGTCCATATTCCTGCTCCCTACTTTGCTTTTGCGCTTTTAATTTTTCGGCTTTTTCTCTCAATTTATTGGCGGGGGCTTCTTTCAGGAAATATTTTTTGCCCAGAATAAGGATTAGGGCGATAACCAGCAAGGCACCGCCCAGAATTGGCACGCTGTAGTAAAAGGCCGGGATAGCGCCGATAAGAAAAATAATGCCCAAGGATATGGCGAAGGCCTTTGGCCTCAGGGGCCCCTCTTTTGCCTGGATTGCCTTAAGCTGGGCTTCCTGGTCCCGTATTTGTTGGGTTAACTCATTGAACGTGTTTTTGTAATTTTCTATTGCGTTTTTATGAACCGTGATGTCGGAAAATCCACTTATATGTTCTTCGGTCCATTGGCTGTTGATATCGGATATTTTCTTGCTGATATGCTGGTTGTATTTCTTGATTTTTTCTTCCTCCCCCTCTTTTTCAGACACTGCCTGTTTATATTTTTCCAGGTTGGTGCGCAGGTATTCCAATGAGTCGTGCTTTTCCGCTAATTTGTCGTTGTAGGAGATCTCTCCGCAGATCTTTTGAAGCTCTTCAATTCCCCTTTCCTCTTTCGTGCCTTTGTGCAATTCCCGGAGGGTATTGCTTAATGTTTCTTCTCTTTCTTCCAGCTTTTCAAGTCGTTCCAGTCCTTTTTCAGGATAATCTTTTAATGGGGGAAGTCCCTTAAGGGCTTGCTCGGAATGGGTATAGGTGATGAAATAAGGATAGCATTTTATGTAATTGTGCAGGGTGTTTGCTTCCTCCCTTGATTCTTTTATCCGGGATTCGAGCTCATCTGCCTCTTTTTTCAGCTGTGTTATTTCTTGATGCAGGCTTTGATATTGGGGCAGGTATTGCTGGATTTGTTTAATCCTGGATTCCTTGTTTTCTATTTTGGTGCGTATTTCCGGGATAAGTTGTTTGTTGCCCCTGGGTTTATATATTTCTTCGTTTTGCTTTAGGATTTTATCTTCGACCTCGCCAATGGAGATGTTGCTCAGGCCCATTCCCACACTGAATATCTTGTCCTTTACCCCTGATTCGGACAACGATTCGAGATTGACCAGTTCATCCAGGGAAAAGGCGTAAACATTGTTATAAAGATTTTCCCTGGCATTGCCAAGAAGCTGGTTCCATAGGTCTTCGTCCTGGAGTTCCTGCCCGTTGTAATGCAGGGTAATATTTCCGTTGCCGGTTCCGGCATATCGTTCAAAAATTGCTTCTTTACCGGAGTAGAGCTCGGCTTTTATTCTGCCTCCATGTTTGCCTCCGTTTAATGGGTAGTATTGATTTAATTTTCTTCTTTTATCGGGGTAACCAAACAAGGTATACCTGAGGAAAGCCAGCAGGGTGGATTTGCCCACCTCATTGTTCCCATGGAGAATGTTTACTCCTTTGTCCAACCCGGTCAGTGAAAATCCGTTGAATATTCCGAAGCCTTCGGTATGGATCTCTTTGATGATCATTCCTTGTCTTTTAATAATTCTTCAAGCAATTGCCATTTGGCTTTTTCGAGCAGGATTTTTTGCTCATCACGGGATAATTCATTGAGTTTTCTTCCGGCGCGTTTATCCTTAAAATTCTCTTCGGCTTGTCTGATTAGTTCTTCGAGGTTTTGTGGATTGTTTTCATAAGCTTCGATGGTTTTTACTATTTCTGCCTGAAAGTCGCTTCCTTTTTTGATTTTTTCCAGGTCCATATTGGGTTGGGTTCTTACCTGAATTGTGTCGATCCATCGGAACAGGGATTTGCTGAGCTGGTCCTGGTTCAGGTGTTCCCACAGCTCATCGATGTCACCTTCTTTATTGAGGTTGGTATGCAGGGAAGTTCTGCCGGTAAAGACAATTCTAAGGATATAGCTGGTGTTTGGCTGATAATCAGTTAGGTTAAAGAGGGCTTCATCGATGGCATCGGGCAGATCGCTGAGGTTCTGGGTATCGCTGAGGTCTACTTCCAGCTCCTCGAAACGGATCATTTGGGTGGGAACAAACTGCATTTTGGGGGGGTTGTCCCTTTCCATTTCCACCAGGTAACAGCCCCTGGCCCCGGTTTCCCCGAAATCCCGTCCCTGCGGATTGCCGGGATATACCACGGCCGGATCCCTCTGGCGGAGAATCGCTCTTTTGTGGATATGTCCAAGGGCCCAGTAATCAAAATCTTTGCCGGCAATGTCTTCTACCCGGAAAGGCGCATAGTTTTCGTGCGGACCCGGGGTGGTAGCCGTTCCGTGCAGCAGGGCAACCGAAAGCGGTGATGGTTCCTTTTTGAGTTGATAGTAAGGGGTCAAATCTTTTTGTACCTCCCGCTCCTTGTAACTGATCCCGTGGATATCCACCGCGGGCTTTCCCTCTTTAAGATGGGTGAAGCTTTCCGCTTCAGAAGCCCCGAACATGTATGTGTTTGGGGGAAGCTGCAGGGCATCGACCCAGGAATCCCTGGGGTCATGGTTGCCACAAATGATATATGTCGCTATGTTTTGTTCATCCAGGCGCTTTAGTTCCCGGATAAATTGTAACTGCGCCTTGAGGCTCTGATCCTCGCTGTCGAAAATGTCGCCGGCAACCAAAAGAAAATCAACCTCTTCCCGCAGGCAGAGGTCAACGGTGTTTTGAAAGCTCTTGAGTGTGGCATTTTTCAGCCTGCAGGCCAATTGACCGTTCCAGCTGGAAAGCCCCTTGAAAGGAGTGTCCAGGTGAAGGTCGGCCGTGTGGACGAATTTTACCCTGGTCATGGTTCACCGGAAATTTTCACCCTCTAAATTAATCAATTTCTTCCAGCTTATCCGAATCATCCTCCAGCAACGACAGGATTTTTTCCTCGCTTATCCAAATCATCTTCCAGCAACGACAGGATTTTTTCCTCGCTAACCGAAAGGTATCGCTGGCCAAACATCCCCGACAGCAACTCCTTCCTGCGGTAAAGCTCCGAGAGCAGATCCCCGAGGGTTAGGAATCGTGGCATAAGCTTTAATAAATCGCCTTCAACCCTGGCAAGGCTGCCTCTTTCTAAAACAGCCCTAAGTATCGGCTGAAAATTGAATGGAATTGCCGGAAAAATGGATATTGTTTTTACTTTTACAAGGTGAAATTTAATCCCCCAAATATCCGGTTTATGAGAATCTATGCCTTCTCCCTTGTCTTTTTCGTCTTTTTTGCAGCTGTCATCCCTCCAACCCATGGAGACAATCCACCCACCGACAGTTTGAAACAAGTTTTGAAATCAGCCACGGAAGATACCACGCGCTTTGAAGCCCTCCTGGAGCTTTATAAACTGCATGCCCGTGAAGATACAGCGCTGGGGGCAAAATACCGGAAACAGGCCGGCGACCTGGCCCAGGAGATGGGAGATGAGCTGCGACAGGCACGCCTGGCCCGGCAGGTGAGCCTAACCCATTACTTTTCCAGGGAATATCAGCAGCATGATTCCATCGCCCTTTCGATCATGGACATCTTTAAAGAACAGGGCGAAAAGGAGCTGTACGCCCACTGTCTGAACAACCTGGGCAGCAGCCTTTTTTACCAGGGCGACCTGTTGGAAGCTGAAAAATATTTCAGGGAATCGTTGAAGTATTATGCCCCGGACGATCCGGTTTCTCTGGAAACAAGTTTCAATATAGTGATTCTGATGCATCAGCAGGCACGGTACTTCGAGGCTTTAAAGCGCCTTTTGCCGCTGGTGGAGAAATTCAAGGCCAGGGATGATGACTATTACTATGCCAACAGCCTGGTGATGGTGGCCAACATCTATAAGGCGCAGGGGCATATGGAGAAAGCAAAGGAGTACAACAAGCTGTATGTTGAAAAATCCCGGGAGATGGGACATAAGGAAGGTATTGGCGGGGGCAGCCATAACCTGGCCCAGATTTATGCTAAGGAGGAGAATTATTCAAAGGCCCTGGAACATGCTTCAGTGGCCAGGGAAATTTTTGAATCCATTGACAATCCGTATGAATTGATCAACGCGATGAATACCACCGGGGGCATCTATAAGGAGATGGGCGATTACGACAAATCGTGGAATTATTATGACCAGGCCCTACAACTGTCAGAGCAGTATGGTTTCAGGAGCCGCATATCTGAGATTTACCTTAATCAAAGTGATCTGTTGCTGCTGGAGGAAGATTATACAGAAGCCGTGGAGAAAGCCCGAATGGCTTTTCAAATGGTCCGGGAGACCCGCACCTACGACCGAATGCAGGATGCAGCTTTCAACCTGTATGAGGCCTCCAAGGAACTTGGTAAAAATGATCAGGCTTTGCACTACCACGAGGCATATGCCCGTTACAAGGACAGCGTGAGAAGCGACCAGAACAGCCGGCAGATCCAGGCCCTGAAGACCAACTTCGAGATCCGCAGGCGCACCTGGGAGAATGAAAAGCTGGAAACGGACAACCAGCTGCAGGCCCTTCAGATCAAACAGCAGAAGAGTCAGATTTTGATCTTTGTTCTGGTTCTGGTCTTGGCAGTTGGGATTGTCTTGCTGCTGGTGATGATGAACAGGAAGCTGAAAGCCAAAAACCGCATCATCTCCTCTCAGAAAGAGGAACTCACGAAAGCCAACGCCCTGAAGGACCGCATGTTTTCCATCATTGCCCACGATTTGCGGGGGCCGATTGGCCATTTCCAGGGGCTGCTGGAGATATTGCAGAAAGACTCCACCCGCGAAGATGATTCCATGTATCGGGAAGTGATGGAGTTGATGCAGCAATCAGCCAGTTCCACCTATTCCCTGCTGGAAAACCTGTTGAACTGGGCCCGGGCCCAGAAGGATGAGATCGAGTTCCGCCCGCAATCCCAAAACCTTCGTGAACTGGTGGATGAGGTGGTGAAGCTGAAATCGTCCGAGGCCGGGCAAAAGGACATCCGGCTGAACCACAACCTGGATACAGACCTGCACGGCAAGGTGGACTACCACATGGTCAACCTGGTGATCCGCAACCTGGTGGACAATGCCATTAAGTTCACTCCGCGGGGCGGAGAGGTGGATATCCGGGGTGAGAAAACCGACCAGGCCGTTCAGATTGCCGTGAAGGATTCCGGTGTGGGCATGCCGGAAGAGGTCAAAGAGAAGGTCTTCAACCCCTATGACCACCATACCGGCGCCGGTACCGAAAATGAGAAGGGCTCAGGCCTAGGGCTCAAGCTTTGCCGCGAGTTCATCGCCAAGCACTCCGGCAATATCTGGGTGGAAAGCACCCAGGGCCAGGGTACCACCTTTGTCTTTACCATCCCGGTGAATTAGAGGGATTGCTCAAAAATATTCGCAGGTTGGTTTTATTCTTATATCGGATTTTCCCATCTTTGGTGGTCCCATACCCCAATTACACTTTCGTATGGCAGAAAAAGAACATCTGATCCGGACCATCAAAGAATATATTGACAAAAATGCATCATCGGTCATTGTCGACAGGGGACAGTATCTTTGGAGAAAAGGTCATGTGCGTTTTGTTAGGACGATCTTCCCGAAAATCATGGAATTTGCTGTTGAAAGTTCCGGCCATGATCATAAATACCTGGTGGCGATCAATCTGAATGATCCGGCAGATATTGATTCAGATTGTTCTTGTCCCTATGATTGGGGCGGGATTTGCAAGCACCAGGTGGCCGTGTTTCAGACAATCCTGCAAGATAAAACTCTTCTTGATTTCGCTTCTTTTGGGGCAGATCTTTCGCAAGAAGAAAAGGATCAGGCTGATAAAAAAAACGCCGAAAGCAACATCGATTATTTGAAAAGACTTTTCAAGGAGGCGGGGCTTGATTGGGATGACCCTGATGCTGACGAGCGCGAACTTATTGAAGACCTTGAGCAGGAAGAAGAGGATTCGACAATTGATTTGACTGCATTTCCCACCACAAAAAATAACGGACCCACCGAGCATGAGCTAATGGGGCTTTCCGGAAAAGAACAGACAACGGATGAAACGGCTTTGGGCTATACACTTATCCCATCAGATATTGATTCCGGACTGGAAGTATTGGATACGGAGCTGATCCACGGCCGGCTACGCAAGGATCGGTCGATGCATAAGAACAGAGTTCGCGTGGTTGGGAATTTATTTCCTGTTGACGATCTGTTGAAGGACATTGATCCGGAAGATCAGGATATCATCTCCCTGATGAAACGCAACAACCAAATGGGCCCATGGCTGAACCGGCACATTCATCATGTCACCGGCAAAGGAACCGGCTGGCTGAGCCCTTCAGATATAAAGGAAAATCAGCGGGCCCTGTTCCGTCTAAAGGATTATTCCGCTTTTTACCTGGGCTATCTTCGGGAATTTTTAGATAAGACAAAGGATAAATACCTTTATTATTATCATGGTAAGGGCGACAGACATAATATTGCAGCAAGAGATCTGAAACCACTGGCTGTTCAAAATCAAAACGAACTTTCCACCCGCCTGTATGTTGACCAGCTGGAGGACAGGACACAGATTCGTTTTTTTATTACCCTCGATGGCGATGAGCTTCCTTTTCCCCTGCAGCCCCCTTATTATCCGCCATGGATCCACATCACCTTAAACGGAGATCTATTTCAGTGGAAGAGCCACCACCATTTTCTGCTTGCCGCCTATTTCGGGTTTAAGGAAACTGCTGTCATTGAAATGGAGCCGGAGCGATGGCACAAAGTGTTTAAAGAATTCATACAAAAAGTTCAAAACCAGATACACGTTGAAATGGATGAAAAGATGAAACCACAACGGCAAGAACAAAAGCCTTCTGCAAAGATCAACCTGAGTGAAACCGGAGAATTCCTGCTGTTCTATCCCGTTATCACCTACGGGCATATAGAGGTGATGCTCAATGAGGATGGCGACAAACTCTACTACTATTCGGATGACCAGCTTATGGTGATACACCGTGACAAGGCTTTTGAGCAAGAGATCCGGGATTTTATCGTGAATCTTCATTCCCGGTTCAATCCTTTCTCAGAGCAGGAATATTATTTTCTCCATGCCGATGAGGTGATGAAGCGGATGTGGTTTTTCGATTTTTATGAAAAGTGTCGTGAGCATGGCATTGAAGTTTACGGTATTCGCAGCCTTAAAAACATCCGGTACAATCCCGCTAAGCCCAAAACATCCTTTTCGGTGAACTCGGGCATCGACTGGTTTGACATGGACATAAAGGTGCAGTTTGGCGATCAGCAGGCATCCCTGAAGGAGGTCCGCAAGGCGGTGATGAAACAGCAAAACTACGTGAAGCTGGGCGAAGATACCTGGGGCATCCTGCCCGGAGAGTGGCTCGAGCAATGGGCCAACCTGCTGAAGTTTGGCAAGGTGGAGGACGGAAAGCTGAAGGTCAGCAAGCTGCATTTTCACCTGGTCGACCGGTTGTACAAGCAGCTCGACAATAAAAGACTTAAGAAGGAGATTCGGGAGAAGAAGAAGCTGCTGAAATCCTTCGAGAAGATTGAGCCGGTAGAGAAACCGCGGGGATTGCAAGCGGAGCTGAGGGATTACCAACAATCCGGGTTAAACTGGATGGCCTTCCTGTTGCACTTCGGGTGGGGCGGCATCCTGGCCGACGATATGGGCCTGGGCAAGACTCTGCAGATGCTGGCTTTGTTTAGGCATATCCAGCAGGCCAACGGCTCTGAAAAGATGACCTTCCTGGTGGTAGCCCCCACCACCCTGCTTTTCAACTGGGAGAACGAGATCTCCAAGTTCACCCCTAACATGAGCTACCGGGTCCACTGGGGACCACAAAGAGATAAGGACACTGCCGAATGGGCGGATGAGGATGTGATCCTTACCACCTACGGCACTTTGGCCAGGGATATTGACTGGATCCGGCATTTCCGTTTTACCACCGCGGTGCTGGACGAGTCACAGGCCATCAAGAACCCTACATCCTTGCGTTTTAAAGCAGTGAGCCTGATCGATGCCCGGTACCGCTTTACCCTTACCGGAACACCCATAGAGAACAATACCATGGAGCTGTATGCCCAGATGCAGTTCGTCAACCCCGGCCTGCTGGGATCGCAGAAATTTTTCCAAAAAGAATACGCCCTGCCCATCGACAAGGAAAAAGACAAGCAGAAGACCCGCGAGCTGCAGCAGCTGATCAAACCGTTCCTGCTGCGCAGGACCAAGGAGAAGGTGGCCTCGGAGCTGCCACCCAAAACCGAGATACCCCTGTACTGCGAGATGGACAAAGAGCAGCGGCAGGTATATGAAGCCTTCAAAAAAGATTACCGGGAGAAGGTTCTCTCGAAAGTAGATGAGGTGGGACTGGACCAGGCCCGGTTCAACGTGCTGGAAGCCCTTACGCGGCTCAGGCAAATATGCGACTCCCCGGCCATCATGAACACCGAAGAAGACTATGGCAGCAGCTCGGTGAAGCTGCAGGAGCTGATGCGCCATATCCGCGAGAAAACGGGTGATCACAAGGTGCTGATCTTCTCCCAGTTTGTCAGCATGCTTAGCCTGGTTACCCGCGAGCTGGAGCAGGAGGGGGTGGCCTACAGCTACCTCGACGGGTCCACCCGCGACCGCCAAAAGGCCGTCCGGGATTTCCAGGATAACGGCGACTGCCGCGTGATGGTCATCAGCCTGAAAGCCGGCGGACTGGGACTGAACCTGACCGAGGCCGATTACATCTACCTGATCGACCCCTGGTGGAACCCGGCCGTGGAACAGCAGGCCATCGACCGCACCCACCGCATCGGGCAGGACAAGCACATCTTCGCCTATAAGATGATCTGCAAGGATACGGTGGAAGATAAGATCCTGAAGCTGCAGGAGAACAAAAAAACGCTGGCTGCCGACCTGGTCAGCGCCGAGCAGAGCTTCGTCAAACAGCTCACCGAAGAAGACATCCGGGCCATATTTGAGTGAGCGAAAAGCATGCTTTTGCTTTGTTTTTTAACATGAAGCTGCCCGGTTGTTTTTCCTGTCAGTGCTTCAACAATATCTCCTGTTCCAGTCCCTTTCCATATTTACGGATGATGCGGGCAAGTTCTCGTATTTCCGGATGATTCGAGGTGTCCAGGTTTTGGGTGTGTTGTACCTGCCGGTCATATAATTCTAGGTTGCCGTAGGACAGGATTAGCTCTTCTATGTTACCCGGCACAAAGAAGTTGCAGCGGGCCGCGTCCAGGTACCTCTTATATTCACTGATGTAGATCTGCAGCCCGCTCAGGTCGAAATCCCCGAAATGCAGGTAGGGATTGGGAATGGTTTGTAGCCATGGCACCAGCCCTTTGCTCATGTAGCGCAGCACGAAAAGGCAGGGCTCATATTCTTTGAAGTGCTTACCCAACCTGTCGATCTTAAGAAAAGCCTCCGGGTTCTCCACCCCGATGATGGTTACATCTTCCGGTACTGCCAGGTTTTCCGGTTCCGAGATGAATGTCTCCATCCCCTTGGAGGCCGGCAGGCTCAGGGCTTCCTGGTTAAGACGCACAGGAAGGGGTTGGAGGGTTTTAACAAAAAAACCCGGCATCGCTGTGGTTCGTTTGGTTTTGGTATGGTAGGTGGCTTTGAGCGAGTCCGCCCCGCTTGCTTCATCCCGGGATAGGATTTCCAGGTAAGCCTCCAGGTCTTTGATCTGGTAATTGGCAGCCAGGTAATCCTTCAGCAAAGCCGCATCCGGTACCCGGTAAACAAAACGTTTGCGCGACACCGGCACCTTCTCCACCACCCCGTCCTGGACAAACACCTCCAGGGTTTTCCTGTCGCTGATATCGGAGGCTTTCAGGGTCTCTCCACCTGCCATCCGCAGCAACGCTTTGGCAAAAGAAGGTTTGATCGGTGTCTTCATTTTTTGTTTTTAGAGGGATTCAGGTTATGAAAGATGATATGACCTTGTGGATTATGTTCCATCGCTACACCGTATTGCTCAGTAGTTTAAATATTTCTGTTTTGTTTGATTCAGGGTCCTTGGAGAACTGGTAGATGTGCTTGTAATCCTCCTCGTTGTGCGAGTTGGGCGAGCTGTTGATCAGGAAGATGTCGCGTTCGGCGGCGAAGTTGATGAGCCCGCGCACGTTGGTGTCGTGCAGGATACCCACCTCATCGATCAGGCAATGGATGCGGGTGTCGCTGTTCTTTTTGGCCTCGCGTTTTTTGAAGATGTTCAGCAGGTTGATGTAGATCATGGATTTCACCAGGATGTCGGTGCCGTGCGATCCCACGTTGGCCAGGCGTGAGACCCATCCCGTGTCGTTCTCGTTTTCACGGATGCGGAACTCCAGCTCAAAGGCATTCTCGATGCTCACCCACCTCTCCTTGTGGTTGCGGATGCGCTTGTCGAGTTCCTCGAGCATCTCCACGGCTTTGTTGTTGCCGCTTTTGTCCTTGTTTTGGCTGAACAGGTTGGTCTCGCCAACGGCAAACATATGGTCGCGGCGAAAATCCTGTATCCTGCGCAGCAGATCGATGATGGGATCGGCCCCTTCCTGCAGGCGCATCTCGATGGAGCGCACCACCCCCACGAAGTTGGAGTTGCGGAAATCGGTGTTCATCCGGCTTACCACTTTCTGGATCTCTTCCTCCTTCTTGAACAGCTCGTCGGTGTCCTTGCCGATGTGGTTGATCATCATGGCGTACTTTTTGGTCACGTCCAGCTCCATGTCGGTGATCTTCTGGTTGTCTTCGATGTCTTTGAGCATCTCGGCAAAATCGATCATCTCGGTGTCGGTCTGGACCTTCACGGGCAGCTGCAGGGTGTTGTCTTCCCCGAAGAAGCCGGCGAAGTTGGCGATTTGCTCCCGCAGCTTACCGGCTTTGGTGTAGGTGCTGTTCTTCTGGTTGCGCAGCTTGTCGATAATGGTCTCCACGTCCTCCTTTTCGTGCTTGTCGCTGTTTTCGATGTAGTTGCGCAGTTCCTGGTAGAGTTCTTCCTGGCGGAAGGCATCGTCCATCTTATTGACCTGCCGCTGATGGTGATCCCGCTGTTTCTCCAGCTCCCGCTTCTCCTCTTCTTTTTGACGGATCTGTTGGTTGAAGCCTTCTTCCCGCTCTTTCCAGCGGGCCTCCCGCTTCTGCAGTTTGTTGCTGAGGTGGTCGCGGTTTTGCTTGAAATGGTCCACCTGGGAAAGGTACTCCCGGTGGTCCTTCCAGTACTCCATCACCGTCTGGGTGTACTGCTCGATCTGGTGAAGGGCCTCATCCAGCTCTTTGATCTGTTGCTCCAGATCGCGCAGGGTTTGGGTGTCTACCCCTTTCTGCTGCAAGGCCTGGTCGCGCTGTTGGGTGACCTCCTCCTTTTCCCTGGAAGCGGCCTCCTCGTTTTCCCGGATCTTCTTCTGCCACTCGCGGATGGCCTTGTCGCGTTTTGCAGCCCGCCCCTCTGTCTGCTCCTTTTTTTGTTGCTCCAGCTTTTCCAGCGATTTTTCGTAGGCTTCCTTTTCCTGTTTGTGCTTTTGCTGATCTTCGCTTAATGCCTGCTCTGTCGCGGCTATCTTATCCCTGACTTCAGCCAGGGCCTGTTCCCTTTCCCCTTCGGCTTTCTCCTTCAGGTTCTGCTGCTCGTTTCGGAGCGACTCCAGCGTGATTGCCTGTTGTTCCCGCTCATATTGCTTTTTCTCCCGCTCCTTTTTCAGGTCGCGGAACGCCTTGTTGATTTTTTTCTGCAGCTTGCTGCTTTCTTCTTCCTTATTCTGGCGGGTCTTTTCCAGTTCCCTGCCCAGCGATTTTCTTTCGCCCGCAGCTTTTTCCAGTTGCTCGCGAAGGTATGCCCTTGAAAGCGGGCTCGCTTCCAGCTTGTCGGTGTTGATCCGGATGCCATAGAGGCTGTTGCCTTCCCCTTGTTTGGGCTCCAGGCCGGTATGCAGAAGGATCTCGCTGCCTGCCACCTTGCCGATGTCATCCCGCCAGCCGGGCTTGTTTTGTTCGAGGTACTCCAGCAGGGTGTTGCTGTATTGGTCCAGTTGCCGCTGCAGCGTTTGTTCCCGCCCGGCCAGCTCCTGTATCTGCCGTTGATAATCATCGATGGCAGCGGTGTATTTATTTTCCAGCTCTTTTTCCTGCTGTTCGGCCTTTACCTGTTCGGTCTTTTCCCGCTGGTTGATCTGCTGAATCTCATGGTCGAGGGTGGTCAGGCGTTTTTCCGTCTCAATGATCCGCCCGGAAAGCTCCTCTTGCTCTTCTCTGCGGAAGGACTGGCTCCTGACCTGTTCTTCTTTGCCCTTTAGCCGGTCAATTTCCCTTTCCTGCTGATGGATGGCATTGAGCAACTCCTCCAGCCGTTCTTTTTCTTCCTCCCGCAGCTCGTCCATGCGTGCATCGTACTGGGCGGTGATCTGGTCCTTGGCGGTGTGATAATCTTCCCGCTCGGCCGCTATCCGGGATTCCAGCTTCTGGTTCGCCTCCCGGGTGTTCAGCTCGATATGCCTGAGCTGGTTGTCATAGGCGGCCTTGAGTGAACCCGACTTTTCGGTCAGGTGGTTGAGCTGGTCCTGCAGTTGCTTTTTGCGGTTGGCGTAATGGTCTTTTTGGTTGTATTCGGCCAGGAGGTTATCAATGTCCAGCTCTTTGTATTTCTTGTCCAGTTCGCGGGCCTTCTTCAGGTTCTCCTTCTGCACGGCCAGCTTGTTGCGGAGGGTCTGCAGTTCGCCCTCGGCATTGGAACGGGCCTTTTCCAGCTGCTCCTTCACTCCGGATATCTTCCCCGTGTAATCATTGATTTGTCCATTGATTTCATGCAGGGCACTGCGGGAATGGTTGTAGGCTGCTCCCAGCTGCCAGGCCGTGCGTTTGATCTGTTCCTGCAGCTCCAGGTAGGCCTCGTACTGTTTGATGATGTTGGCTACACGCTGGTGGTGTTTCTTGTATTCGAGGATGTCGTAATAGTTGCGCTGAACCCGGCTTATGTGGTGGCGGTGGGTTTCCAGATCAATCGCATAGGGCTCGTCGCTGAGCGAGTGGATGATGGTTCTTTTGATGAAGCTGGCATCCAGCGAGGAGTTCATGAACACGTTGCTGATGGTGCGGGGAATGTTCTGGTATGTCTTGCTTTCCATCAGGCTGTAGCGTTGCTTGTTGCGGGCGGCCCCGTACAGCATGTTGCGGTACTCGGTGAAGTTGGTGATGGGCTTGCCCACCTGGATGTGGCTCTGGGTAAGGCGGGCGATGGCTTCTTCCTCGTTTAAAACCTGGTTCTTCCCGATGAAGCAATCCCGCCGGAAAGCCCCGTCAATGAAACGAAAAGCCAGGCGGTTCTGCTTTTTCAGCAGCCACACCGTGAACAGGCGCTCTCCTTTTTGCACCTCGTATGCGATGTATGAATTGACATACGGGAAGTAGTATTCGGCGAACGATTTTTGCTCCTTCGACAGGCCCAGCCGGCGGGTGTCGGCGATGTAGAAGAAAAGCACCGCCCGGAGCACCGTGCTCTTGCCCACACCCTGGGTGCCGATGAAATGGATGTTGCCGTCCAGTTCAATCTCCTGGTAAGGCACCGTGGCGCTGTTCATCAGTATGATCCGGTTCAGTTGCTGCATGGGAAAACTAGGTTTATTAAGTGGATCATGGGTTTGTCATGTTTGGCTTAATGATGAGCCTTAAAACTCTTGAGGTCAATGAGAAGAACTCGATGTACGTGCTTCGCCTGAATCGGTTTCCTCTTCGCTGATATTTACGGCCATCACCATTTGTTCCAGGTAATGCCAGGCATCGAGCACCTTGTAGGTCTGGGTGCGTTCATTCTCCAGGTCGATGAAGCCCTCGTCCCTGAGGTTCTTCAGCACGCTGTCCAGGATATCGCGGTAGTTGCCGTCTTTCTTGCTGGTGCGGCCGCTGAGCTGGTCCAGCTGTTCCTTGAGTTCCACGTTGACGTTGATCTGGCGAAGCACATCGCTGGGGGAGAAGCGGTATCCGCGGGTGAACGAGGGGTCATAGGTGGTGAAAAAGGCCATCATATCGATCCATTTGTGGGCTTTTTCAATCTTCTTCTCCACCGACTGGCTGTTTTGCAGCTCGTCTTTTTTCCCGAAGTGATAATAGTTGTTGCCTTCCTCCAGGCTATAGCCCACCTGCTCGTAGAGCTGGTAGAGGGCGGAGAAGTTCTCCTCGATGATGGCATAGTAATGCCGCAGGTCCTGGTCAACGGCGTTGGAGCTGATGAAGTTGCCTTTGCTCAGCCAGTCGAAAATTTTATCGCTTTTGGGTATCTCGGGCATGGCTTTGTTTTTTGTTGTTGGGATATATCAGGGCGTATTCCCAGTGATGGTATTGTTCGGTTTGATGGGTGAAGTGCAGCCGGTCGGCAAACTTGGAGGCCATCCGGCAGAAGAGCTTCAGCCGTTCCCGCTGGTCCACTTCCCGGTTGAAAGGGTGCCAGAGGATGAAGCGGAACAGGTCCTGGTCCTTCGACTGGAAGATCTTAAAGAGCTTGTCGAGGTTGTAGGTTTGGGCTGTCTTGTAGTGGTCTTCCAGGTCTTTGTCGGCCAGTTCATCGGCCACATTGAACTTTTCCAGGTGGCGGCTGTGCTTTTTAGCCGCCACTTTCCGGATCAGCTGGTGGAGCTGCTCGTCTTCACTGATCAGGCGAAGCGGCAGCCTGGTTCTGAACTGTTCGCGTTTGAGGGCCGGAAGACCGGCAATATCTTTGACCTGCCGCTCGAAGTCGGTAAGCTCGTTGAGCTGCATCTTGTCTTTGATGTCTTTTAGCCGCAACACTTTTTCGATCACAGCACTGCGGTGTTCCACCTGGTTGAGGTAGTCGATGATCTGTTGCTGGATCTCGAGCAGGTTGTGCCGGGCGCTTTGTATGTTGATTTTGGTGAGGTGGATGATAAAGAGGAACTCTTCGTCGGCGGCGTTGCGGAAAAAGAGCTCATCGCTGAGCCTTTGCTCGACGGCCTGGAGCACCCCCTCCAGCTTATCGCGCTGGTCCCGCAGGTCCTTCAGGGTATCGCGCTTGACCTCGTAGTTGGTCTCGGCCTTGTAGGTGTCGTCGGTCTTTTTGCGGAGGGTCTTCACATTGCCCAGGGTCACCCGGTTGATGCGCCGCAGGTAGTGCTTGATCTTCTGGCTGTGCTGGTTCTTGCGCCGCTGGTTGGTCTCCTTCAGGTAATAGTTCCGCAGGTTGTCAATCTTATCCAGGTATTCCCGGATGTAAAGCACGTGCACCTCCTCGTTGATCTCCAGGAACTCTTCGAAGAACTCGCGCAGCTGGCTGTCGAGCGAGTAGGTGTTGTGTTCCTTCTCCAGGATGCCATATCCCACCAGCCGCTCCAGCTTCTCCGGGTCATCATCCAGCAGCGGCAGGATTTCTTCCTCGGTAACCGAAAGGTACCGCTTGCCAAACATCCCCGACAACAGCCCCCGGTTGCGGTAAAGCTCCAGAAGCAGTTCTTCGATGGTCCGGAATCGCGGCATAAACGGCGTCTGGTTATTGTTTAATCAATGGGTGAATTTAAGAAAAAATGATGAGCTGTTCAGAAATTATGGATTGTTAAAAAGGTTGAATCCAGGTGGTCAAAATCCATGTCTGTTGTGATTAATTCTGCTTGAGTTACATAAGCGGTAGCAGCTACCCAAAGATCGTTCTTGCCCATATTACGGGAAGTATATTTATTAGACAGGCCAGAGAGTTTTCCCTGGCTAAAGGCATCTATCCGGGCATAGGTTTGTATCAGGTTTTTATCCGCTTCATTGATATTGATCAGAAAAAGCTTTTTTAACAATGATTCTAGTTTTTTGATTTTGTTATTTTCCCAGCCGTTTTGTATTCCTAATGATATCAGTTCGGCTTTTGTGACCACGGAAATCAAAATCAATGCATCATCGGACATCAAATTGAGTTCAGCCTCCACTTTCTTATATAGCTTATGTCCTCTGATGTATGCCAAACAGATATTCGTATCGAGGAGATACCTTTTCATTTGGAAAGCATGTTGAGCAACTCATCAAATTCTTCATCCCCCGGCCATTGGTCTACCAGGCTCGATAATGGATTGTTTAATCCTTTCTCTTTCTGCTGGCGTTGTATTTGTTCCTCGACGGTCTCATTGGTTGGTTTCCTGGAAAAATAACGATCACCTTCTCCGGGTTCATATATGTTTTTTATTTCTATGATTGGCTTGCCTTCTGGATTATAGTGGGATATGCCAGAGATCGTGATGACTTTTCCCCAATATCCGGCAATCACATCTGAGGAAATATCTTCAGATAGAAAGCCGTCTATGTTGCCTTGATCGGTTTGTATCTTCACTCGTAATTTGCTGTATTTAAGTTCTTCAACTTTACCGTTAATGATGACCGGTTCGGGTTCCGGAATGGTGCTTTCCAGTGTTCTGATCCTTTCGAAATCCTGTCTTTTTATTCGAAGAACAGGTATTGTATTTTGATTGGAAAAGATTAATGTTTCCTCATCATTGTTAAATGCTTTCCTAAACTGTTTCAATTCATTGAGCAGAGGTTTGTCCAACAAATTTTTATTCTTTTTTTCATCCATTGCCTGCTGAAAAGTAGTAATAAAAAGGGAGACAGGTGTATGCCCGGCGAGCTCCTTTTGTTGTTCCTGGCGGAACAGGTTCAGTTGATATGGCTGAAGTGTTTCCTGAAATGTCTTGGCGTTAATAGAAAGAACCGTACTTCCCTTATCGATCCCTGTTAAGGTAACATTGAATGCATTCTGGATAACTTCGCTTCTTTTTCCTTTTGTAATGCTGATTCCTTTTAACCGAATATTAAACGCCCCTTCAGAGATTTTTAGGATACCCCTGGCCATGGAGGCTAACCTTTCAAGGTTAATAGTTCCTTCGGCTTCCTGAGCCTTTTCTATTTTTATTTCATATCTCATGAAGTTCTTTTTTGTTTATTTAACTGGAAAACACCTTGTTAATTGTGCCAGCAAAAAATTATATTATTCCATACTAATGTAATGTTTTTATTTCGAAAGTAAATTTTATTGCTTCCATACGCTGCCGGTTTTAAATCAAATTACAAAAATATACGATGAGATGCAATCCAAGGTGGCTGTTTTGCAAGTGCCCCTCCGGAACAACAAATACCTTGCTTCCATATTTGCTGAGAAAACTAAAAATTTAGCCGCCGACCGGATCAGCGCCGAGCAGAGCTTCATCAAACAGCTCACCGAAAAAGACATCCGGGCATTGTTTGAGTGAAGTAGAGGATGATGCGAACCTGTTTGTTTTGAAACATAGAAGGGAACAGGTTTTTCTGGAGGATCTGGAGGGTAATCCCCGGGATGAGCAAAAAGAAAAAGAAGCCAACCAGTTCGCTCAAAAATTTTTGTTCCCGGAATCGGCATTGAAAAAACTGTTTGCCACAGGTAAACCCACCAATCAGGATATTCAGGACTATGCTCAAAAATACCATACCCACCCGGCCATCATTGTAGGACAGCTGCAACACCGGAATATCATTTCTTACAGGGAGAAGAATCATTTTAAGGTTGCCCTTGACATTCATTCCAGGTATTGAAATTCCATTGGGTTTAATTTGTTGCATCCAATTTTGTAATTTGGAGGTATAAAAATCAAAAACACATGGACCAATCATTTACCATACACGGCTACACAATTACCGACGATCCGGAGCTGTTCAATGAGATATCCCAAACTCCCGCCGATTTGATGGATCAGATGGCAAAGATTCATCGAAAAGCAATAAAGGGGGGACAGAAAAACATTGATTACCTGATCCGCAAGATCAAGGAGTATCCCAATGTACCCCAACTCAAGAATTACCTTTCCGTGGCCTTGATGAATACCGGGCATGAAGAGAAAGCTTATGAGGTGAATGACCGGATCCTGGAAGAGCATCCCGATTATTTGTTTGGGATTATGAATAAGGCCAGGGAATACCGCGATAAGGGTGATTACCATAAGATGCCGGAAGTGTTAGGTAAACAGATGGAGCTGAAAGCTTTGTGCCCCAACCGGCAGCTGTTTCACGTTTCTGAGGTTGTTGCTTTCTATTTTGAAACCATCCGGTATTATACTGCTGTGGGAGATATCGAGTCAGCCCAATCGCGCCTGGACATGCTTCGGGATATCGCCCCCGATCATGACGATGTCAGAAAGGGCGAATATTTAGTTCTGGAAGCCACCCTTGAAAGTGCCCGGGAGAATATTACCGCAGAAGAGCGAGCCAGAATAACACCCGAATTTTCATCCTACGATGCATCCGTTCAAACCGATCAGCCGCCGGAGTTCACGCATAAGCTGATCCATGAGCTTTATACGGCCGATTACGGCATTGACCGGGAGGTGCTGGCCGGTATCCTGGCCATGCCCCGTGAATCGCTGATTGATGACCTGCGGAAGGTGCTGCGCGATTCCATTTGCCGGTTCGAATATTTTAAAGAGATGATGGATGAAGGAGAAATTGAACCCCATCAGACCTTTTCCCCTTTTCATGCCGTTTCCCTGTTGGGAGAGTTGGAAGCCGGCGAAGCCATCAACGACATACTGGATACCTTGCGGCAGGGTGAAGATTTTGCTGATTTCTGGTATGGTGATTTTCTGTTGGAAGTCTTCTGGCAGCCTTTGTATAAACTGGTCGATAACAACCTGGATGTGCTTGGCGATTTTATGCTTGAGCCGGGTGTCTATACCTACGCCAAAAGTACGGTTTCAAAAGCGGTTATTCAATATTATTTTCGTCATCCGGACAAAAGGGATCAAATCAAAGAGTGGTATAAGGGCGTTTTGTTGCATTTTTTGACGTGGGGTAAGGAGAACCTGACTGATACCGATCTGATGGGCTTTGTAGTAAGCGATGTAATAGACGGAAACTTCAGGGAGTTGATCCCGGCTATCGACGGACTTTATGAAGCCGGGTGTGTAAATGAAAGCATCTGTGGATCGCTAAAGGACGTTCACAAAGCCTTTGGGAAAAGGGGCTTTTCATTTTACAAAATGAAGGTGTTGTCCATCTACGACCTGTATGATTACCTGGAGAAGAACTGGTCCAGACCCACGGATGATCTGTCAGAAAAAGATTCCGTCTCTGAATTTGTGCCCGAAGACGAACCTGTTGACAGGCCCTTCATCAAAGAGCCCAAAGTGGGCAGGAACGATCCCTGTCCCTGTGGCAGCGGGAAGAAATATAAAAAGTGTTGCATGAGGAAAACTTAAGGTTAGTCAGGGTTGCAGGATTTGGTGGAAAGAAGAATTTTTGTTGGCCTATATGGCTGATGTTATGATTTGCGTTTTTTTATTGATATCTTGTATACAAAATGGAATGATTATGCGAACGGATGAGATTTTGAAAGAAATAAAGCGTTTGCCTGTTCACCAGCGAATTTTCATAATCGAAAAGGCCATCGCCTCTATTCGGGAGCAGGAGGAAAGGGAGCAGATGAACAACGCGGTAGAAGAATTATACTCAGATTATAAAAAGGATAAAGAATTAACTGCTTTTACCAATATCGACTTTGAAGATTTTTATGAAGCAAAGTGAAATTTGGTTAATCAATCTTGATCCTACCATTGGATCAGAAATCAAAAAGACCCGACCTGCGATAATTGTCAATGATGATGCATTAGGAAAACTTCCATTAAAGATTATCGTTCCTCTCACAGATTGGAAAGACAGATATGAGGTGGCCCCTTGGATGGTAAAGATTAAGCCGAGTCCTGAAAATGAGCTGTCTAAGGGTTCGTCAGCTGATTGTTTTCAAATACGCTCTCTTTCAGAAAGGAGATTTGTAAAAAAGTTAGGTCGGATTAATGAGGATGAACTTAAAGAGATTCAATATAGCCTTTCAAAAGTTTTATCTATAAAACTGGAATAGTACTTTTGTTATATAACTTTTGAGTTTTGTAGATATTTTCATCTGCCTCATATCCTGTGTGGCTATTATGATAGTTTCCATTTAACCTACACATTGGCATAACAATACAGGCAACCCGTATAGCACTTTTTGGGGGGCCAGCCGCCGAGGTCAATGGATTCGGTGCATCCGCACAGCCGGCGTTTTTTAGGTTGTTTCAGGCTGACTAGGGCTTCTTCATCGTGCAATTGCATCAGTTCTTCTCCATCGATGCATTTTGAGGGAGGCATTTGCGGTACACAGCAAGGATGGATGCCGACACGATGTTTCTTTTCCAGATCTTTGATCCAGTCGAGCATTTTTTTACGTTCTCGACCGGTGGGCGGGTCGATCTCACAGCCCAGCCTGGCCAGCCGGTTGTCCACTTTTCTGTGGACGCCTTTCTCCAGGAAGCTGAAGCTAAACGTTTCAATTCCCAGTTCACTGGCGGAATTCAGAATATGGGTAAAAAACGGCAGACTGGAAAAGGGATGACCTTGATGATCCTTTATTCGTACGATCGGGTCGATCCGCAAGCGGATCCTTTCGGGCTTTTCAACCAGCTGGATCACATCCGGCAATGAGTTTATGGCCTTTTCGGTGGTAGGTGCTTTGGGTTCGAAAATTAGGGGCGTGCCGTCGGGCTTTTCGCCTACAACACGTTGGCCCATCCCTGTGATGGAAAGTTGGATGCAGAGTTGAACACCTTCCTTTTTCAATTGCACCAGGTAGGGTTGGAGTGGGTTTTTTAGAAGCGCCCCGGGATGTTTGGTCCAAAGCACCAGGGTGTGAATCTTTGTGCCGTTTTCTTTGCGTTTATCGATCTCCCGCATCAGGTCCAACGGATAATATTTGGGCATATCGGTCATCCTCGAGGCGCTGAGCACCACCCTTCTTTCCATCGGATCCGTATCGAAAAGCTTCATTTATTGCACTTGTACCTATACAGAAGTAACAAAAAACTGCACATCCAAATGTGCAAAAATGTAAAAAAGCGATGAAAAATTATGTATATCAAAGTATATGATCATGCAAAATTCCATTTGGCCACTAAATAAATCAAAATATAATAAAATGAATTGTTTAAATTGGTGCCATCAATGAATGGATCTATGATTGAAGTAGTAGCAGGACTGATCATGCAACAGAACAAGGTGTTGGTTGCCCGAAGGGCATCGCATAAGTCTTTTCCCCGCAAATGGGAGTTCCCCGGCGGCAAGGTGCACGAAGTGGAATCTCACCCGGAAGCTTTGCAGCGGGAACTCTATGAGGAGTTTGGTATCCACACCCGGGTGGGCGATGAATGCTGTTCGGTGGATCACGATTACGGCGATTTTATGATCCGCCTCACCGCCTTCTGGGCCGAATACACCGACGGCATGCTCAAGCTCGAGGACCACGACCGCATCGCCTGGGTGCCCGTGGAAAACCTCCTGCGCTACGACATGACCGAAGCCGACCATCCCATCCGCGATGCCCTGGTGCAGATGTTTCTGAATTTGGAATGAATTCAAGAGATTCTGATTACATGGTTCAAGGAAGGAAGGGCTGAACATTTTCCTTTTTTATGAATTCAGCAATTTGGTCCATTTCTGATGAGGGGATCAGATCCATGTATTTTAATTCCGATATATGTTTCCACAGGTTATGATGCACTTCTGATTTTTTATCCGGCTCATCCCCAATAACAAAATATTTTCCCTTCGTGTTTTTTTCATCAAATGCCTTGATCAAAGAGATCAGATCATAGAAACTGGCACGCAAATCATAGTTTCGGGATTGAAAATCTATTGCCTTGCCAACTACCGGTTGCCCGTTTTTACCGATAAAATTAACGTGAACGGGCATAGCCAGCGTATCAAGATCCTTGATGTTTAAGTCTGCATCTAAATTAACCTTTCCTTCAATTTTAGGATATAGCCTTGTTTTAATGACGGTATTAATTGATTCTTTAACAACTTGTTTCTCAGAAGTCTCTTTGAAAATATATTTCTCAAATAAAGTCCTGAAATTTTCATCGCTGGCTTCCAGGTCAATCTGCACAGGACTGGAAAAAGAAAGCAGGTTTTTATTGTATCTTGAGAGATAATCAATGTACTGCTGGGTAAAGACCCTTTCCTTTAATCCATTGATGGATATATCCATTTCATTTTGCTGGTTTTTATCAATAGTCCTGTCAATCGTATGCCGGATGTTTTTTAGGTTGTCTTTTAACAGCCTGCTGGCTGATTTGGGTAAAAAGGCATTGATATGGGAGAGTTTTGTCCTGGAATAATCGAAGATCACATTGTTTTCTCCGGTTAAAATCAAGCCAACACCTATTTGTTCCCTTATGGCTGGATTTAGTGTTGCATATAATATGGAGTAAAAGGCTCTCATGGTTTTTTATTTATAGGTCAGTTGAATAAAAGAGTTAAATGTATCAATTGTTTTGGAATACCAATTGGGAGAAAAAATATGGGTTAATAGATCCCTTCTTGCATCGATGTCTATATTCCATTCATCGGGAATATTATCAAGTATTTGTTCTACATTTTCATGACAAATTACAAGATTTTCGTTGAATTCCTCAATTATTTGCTGTGCTAATTTAACGATATTCTTTCTGTTTTGTTTTGGGAAAAGCGATTGAAAGAAGTTGCTCGATATCAAAGAATCTCCTTCGTTTAGTGGATAAAGCTCTTTCTCGGGGCTGTTTGAGTTAAAGATGTATTCATGATCGATGGGGATTATTCTGTATCCTTGACTTTCCGCGTTCAGCAAAAGGTTGAAATTGTTTGGGCTTCGGTCTTCGTTGGCAAGCCAAATATCGAATAGGACGATGCGAAGCAGGTCATTTTTATTGATTATTTTTTGTTTGGCAGCTTGATTTGCTTTTATTCCCATGTCCATTTCAGAGAGGGTATGGGCAAATTGAAGGTATTCAAAACCCAGACAGGGTTTCTTAAAGTTTGCATATTGAATCCATCCGGACAAAATTTCATCGGTAATATGTTCCCTTTTTATATTAAGAAGAACCATTTCAGGTAATGAAAAATTCCAAAGTTGAAGTAATTTGTTGGCGAGCAACTCATTGGCGAGCAAGTTGGCTTTTTGATTTCTGGTATGCTTACACAGATACGTTCTCAAATCGCTGGCTTCCACCATTAATGGCTTGCCGCTGGTTTGGATAATATGCCGGGCAAAAATTTCCGATATACTGGCTAAGGTCTTCAATGGTATTCTATCATTCTATTAATCATTCATCTAAATTAGCAAAAAAGAAAGAAAAATTCATAAGCCTTCATATAATTGCTTATTTCCTTTTCATACGATTATTTTTTATTTATTATTTGGCCGTATGGAACCTGCATGAAATAATCATGTCCTTGTTGTGAAGGT
>CAJXLK010000039.1 GCA_913055635.1 uncultured Bacteroidota bacterium | reverse complement strand
GAGCGAGAAACGGGGATCGAACCCGCGACCCTCAGCTTGGGAAGCTGATGCTCTACCTCTGAGCTATTCTCGCTTGTACTGGTTTTTTTAAAGGTAATCCCTTTGTTTTGCCTTCCCGCGACTCTCCCGCCTGGGGCGGGATGCGCTACCTTTGAGCTATTCTCGCTTGTAGAGTTAGACCCCCTGTTTGGAGGTAGCTACAAATGTAATGAATCCTGCCCTTTTTGGCAAATGATAATTCCAATTTGTGAGATACATATTCACATTGCTATTTAGTAGATCTAAGAAGGGCCCGGCTTATTTTTTCTGAAATTCAAAACATAGCCCTGGTCATAATGTTCATCATGAATCAGTCGCCTATAAAGCCTGGATTCAGTATCAAAGCCTTGTTGCTCGATCTCTTCGGCCACATCATCCAGATCAAGCTGGGCCAGTTTAAACATGGGCAAATCCTGGCGGTTATGCTTGGGATAAACCGACAACAAACCACCGGACTTCAGCAGTTCAAAGACACCCCTGTAAAGGTCTGCCCGTTCATCCGCCTCCAGAAAATGCACCATATCATATATCAATACCACATCAAAAGCGTTCGCTTTCCAGTCGGAACTTAGTCTTTCAGCCTGAGCCTGAACAGGAAATATGTTTTTTAGGGCATGCTTTTGGGCTTCTTCCATAAGCCTTTTCAACGGTACGCGGTCCTGGTCCAGGGCATAAACCCGGCCTTTGCTGCCCACCACCTGGGCGGCCGGAATGGTGTAATGCCCCTCTCCCGCTCCTAGGTCCAGCACCTGGTGACCTTCCTTCAGGCCTGCTTCCCTTAAAAAGGCCTGCCCTTCACCGCTGGTGATCCAGTTTTCTACATCATTCGTCATTATCAGATATATGATTGATAAATGATATAACAGCTCCTCCACTACTATTGTTCCCTGATTTGTTCAGTCCCCCGATATATCCTTTCTACATGAAGCAGTACTGCGGATTTGGGATAAATGTCAGGATGAGGCTGCTCATCCAAAACCCACCTTCTGGTTTCTTCAAATACCTGGCCGCTGGTATGAAATTCTACCGAACCTTTAAGCTGATAAGCGGCATGGTTTTCTTCATCCAATACCACAAAGGCTAATCTTGGATTTTCGGTCAGGTTGGCTTCGGTCTTATAAAATTTGTTGTCGGCAATAAGGATATGCTCCTCATCATATACCTTAAGAAATTTAAGGTATATAATATTGGGATGGCCTTCTTTGGATGCAGTAGAAAGAATGTGAAGTTCTTGTTTATCAATCACTTGTTGAACATATTCGGGCATTTTCATAATGGATGTCGGTTTTACAATTATGCATTTTGCCTATCATCGCTGAAGCTTCCTGCTGTTGCCAGATTATTCACAGATTCAGCTTTCAGCCCTATTTCTGATTCTTTAGAGGAAATTTCCGGAATTGTTCCCCTTTCACAGAAGCAGGTTTGGGAATGATTAAGGTTAAGTTCTTGGAGTTAGGCGGGGGCAAACCCTCCTGCGAATCAATAACTTTTTTCGATATTCCATACGAAGGCCCGCACACCTACCTCTGTGTTCAGCGAATCCAGTTTTCTGACGCTGTCAAGGACAACATCTACCTTGTCATCACCCACGATGGTCAGGGTAGCGGAATTGCTCTCGGGCCAGGTATGGGTGTTCATGTGGGGATCGCCGTCCTCTGATCCCCGACCATAAACACCGGTCCACTGGGTATACCCCCTGATCTGCAACCGATCAAGCATGTATTCAACTTTTTCCGTATGGGCTTGATTATAGACGATAAATATGGCTTTCATAATGGTCGATTCATTCAAATTTAAAATTGATCGGGTTGTTGTGCTTGTTTTAACCGTTTGGATTTGCTTTATTCAGGAAAAACCTGAAGGCATCATTCCATATCCATAAAGGAAAACTCGCGGCGCACTTTCTTTTGGTTGGCACGACCGGCTCTAACGGCGAATATTCGGTATGCAATGGGTACGATCACCATGGTGACGATGGTTGAGAAAACCAGTCCGCCGATCACAGCGACGCCCATGGGCATCCAGATCTCTGCTCCTTCGCCAATACCAAGGGCCATGGGAAGCATAGCCAGGGCTGTAGTAAAAGCGGTCATCAAAACGGGTCGGAGCCTGCTTTTGCCCGAGCTTATGATGGCCTGGTCCAGGTCGTTGCCCCGGTCACGCATCAGATTGATATAATCCACCAACACGATGGCATTTTTAACCACAATACCAATCAGCATGACGGCGCCCACACCAGCGATGACACTCAAAGTGGTATCGGTAATGAAAAGGGCCAGAAGCACACCGGTAAAGGCAAATGGCAGGGAGAACATGATGATAAACGGCATCCGGAAGGATTCAAACTGCGAGGCCATGACGATGTATACCAGGATGAGCCCCATAACAAGTAACATAAGCAGGGTGCGGAAGGATTCCTGCTGGTCTTCATAACCCCCGCCTACTTCTACCATGGCCCCTTCCGGTACTTCCGTGTCATCAATAACCTTTTGTACACTGGTTGCCAATTCGCCCAATGATGTGTTGTAGGGTTTTGAGGATATGGTCACCACCCGCTCGCGGTTTTTATGTTCAATATTGGGCGGGGCATAAAATTCCCTGACTTCGGCAATTTCACTAATCAGGATGTCTTTGCCGGCGGGATTTTGCACTTTGATGTTTTTAATGTCCTTGATGGAGTTTCGGTACTCTTTTTTATAGCGTACCATGATATCGTACTCTTCCCCGCCCTGGCGGAAGCGGGATGCGAGCATGCCATCGACCCGGTTGTTCAGTGCCGAGGCCACCTGGGCCGTAGAGAGACCAAGCTGGGCCATCTTGTCGCGTTGGGGGACAATTTTCAGTTCCGGACGGGCTTCTTTCCTGCTGATTTCCACATCGCGCGCGCCCGAAAGGTCTTTAATCTTATCCGACAGGCGATGGGCCAGCAGGGTGGTTTGCTGGAGATCATGGCCGTAGACCTCCACACTGACATTATTGGTTCCCTGCATCTGGTTTCCCCCGGTCGATACATTAAAAGTCTTGACCTCCGGGATGTCTCTCAAATGTTGGCGGATGCCTTCTGCAACCTCCCACACCGAACGTTTGCGTTTTTCGTGGGCGGTCAGGTGCATCATATAATCAATGGTATTCGATCCACCGGAATTAAAGATGGCGGCTATTCCGCCACTTTCCGATGATCCGGTTGAGGTGGACAGGACCTCGACCTCGGGAAAGGCATCATAGATGATGCTATCAATATGGCGGGCAACCCGCACGCTCTTTTCCAACCGGGTACCTGGCTGCAGCTCAACGGTCATCGACATCCTGCCCTGGTCAGCCTGGGGGATGAATTCGGTGCCAATCCGGTTGGTCAGGAACATGGAAGCAATGAAAATGGCCAGCGAAACCCCGAGGATGGCTTTTTTGTTGTGCAGGCTCCATTGCAATACCCGCCCGTACCAGTTGTCAAGTCGATCAAGCATGGGGCGGATGGTGCGGTCATAATTGAATCTTGAGGGTTTGCTCCGCTTCTGGTTGAGGTGCAACAGCTTGGAAGCCAACATAGGCGTCAGCGATATGGCGGCCAGGGTGGAAGTTACAATGGTAATCGTTACGATCCACCCCAGCTGACCGAACAACACCCCGGTTAACCCCCCAATCATGGTCATGGGCAGGAAAATTGCTACAACGGTCAATGTGGTCACAATCACCGCAAGCCATACTTCATTGGTTGCATAGGTGGCGGCTTCCCGAGGGCTGCTTCCCCTTTCAATATGGCGGGTGATGTTTTCCAACACAACAATGGCATCGTCCACAACCATTCCAATAGCCACTGCCAGGGCCGCCAGGGAAATCAAATTGATGGTACTTCCCGTCAGGTACAGGTAAATAAACGAAACAATCAGGGCGATCGGGATGGTCAGGGCAATGATAAAGGTAGCCCGCCAACGGCCCAAAAAGAACAAGACCACCAGGACCACAAAAATAAATGCATACAACACGGTTTGCGAGAGGTTGTTGATCGAATCATTGATGAACTCACTGGAATCGAAAACGGTTTGGATCTTAACATCCTCCGGCAGACTCGTTTTGAGCTCCGTCAACCGCTCGTTCACACCCTCTGCCACGGTTACCGTATTCGCCTCGGACTGTTTCATCACCATCATGCGAACGGCTTTCTGGCCATTGACCTTTTCATCAATGGTCTTTTCCCCGATGGAATCATTCACCGTGGCCACATCCTTCATATATAGGGTTTTGCCGGCAGGCGTGGTTATGGGAATGTTTTTGATCTGGTAACTTGCATCAAACTCGCCTTCCGTGCGCAAGGGATACTTCATTTGTCCCATTTCAATATCACCGGCCGACATGTCGAGGTTCTCCGCCCGGACAATATTGCCCAGCCGCTTGACAGACAGCTGGTGGGCTTTTAACTTATGGGGATTGGCGGCAATCTCAATTTCACGGGTGGGGGTGCCCCTCAAATTTACGGCCCCTACTCCCTCTACCCGCTTTAATGGGTTCACCACCTTATTGTCCAGGATCTTTTCAATGCCCTCATAACTCTCATCGGCCGTGACGGCATAGACAATGACCGGGGCCATGCTGGCATCAAACTTAAAAACAACCGGATCTTCCACTTCATCCGGCAAATTGCCTTCTACCATGCCTACTGCATCGCGAATCTCATTGGCCGCTTCACTCAAATCCGTCTCAAATTCAAATTCCAGGGTGATCACTGAAACATTATCGCGCGAAACAGAAGTCATATCTTTTAAATCGCTCACCGTATTCAGCGATTGCTCAATGGGATCGGTGACATTGGTTTCAATTTCCTGGGAATTGGCCCCGCTGTAAGTGGTTAAAACGGAAATGGCCGGGTATTCGATGTCGGGATATAGATTCACCGGCAAATGATACAATGAATAGCCACCGACCACCAAAATGGCCATGAAAATCATCAGGGTTGTAATGGGCTTTCTTACTGCGTTGCCATATATACTCATTGTTAATGGAAATTTTTAACGATTCCTGAACACGATTGTTTTGCCCGAACGGTAGCGGGTTTAATGCTTTACTTGAATGCTGGCTCAATCCGGAACATAGGCCTCATCCGTTGCGGGGCTGTCGGGTTGATTAATTTTTTATGTTGATGTTGGCTCCATCCAAAAGATTTGCCTGACCTGCCATGACCATTTCCATGCCCGGATGCAGTTGATCGGAGATCACCTCCAGTTGGTCATTAAACCTTTTGCCGATTTGAACCTGAATCTTTTGGGCCTTTCCGTTTTTATTGACAAAGATGTAGCGGTTGTTGGTGCCTTCCTGCTTGGTGACAGCAATAGAGGGAACCACCAGGGCTTCCACATCTCTCATGTCAAGGCGCACCCGGGCAAACATACCGGGGCGGATCAGGTGCTGTGGGTTATCGACGAGCAGTTCCACCTGGAAAGTCCGTGTGGTTCGATTGATGGTTGGATGAACACGGTGAACCTGACCCTGGAAAGTGGTATCGGGATAGACCCCGATGTTTATGTTTGCCTTCATCCCTTTATGGATATGGGGAAAATACCGCTCAGGCAGGTCAACAAAAGCTTTCAGGGGACTGATCTGCATGAGGGTAACCACAGCAGCTTTGCCCGCTGGTGTATTGGGGGTGCCCGAGTACATTTCCTGGGCCTCGTAATATTTGGCCGTTACCAGCCCGCTCAGGGGCGACTGGATGGTGGTATTCTCCTGGAGCGACTCTACCCTTTCTTTGGCTACTTCATACTGGGTTTTGGCTTGCTCATATTTTTGCTCCGCAATGCTGCCCATCTGATAAAGGGTGTCAAGGCGACGGAAGTTGGAACGGGCACTTTGCAGCTGACTTTTGGCCTGAACAAGTTGGGATTCATCCATTTGGATCAGCGTCTCGCCCTGCGACACCCGGTCACCGGCATCTACATAGATTTGATCAATCCGCCCGGGTGAAGCCGGCGCCAGATAAACCTTTTCAAAAGCGGTAAGATTTGCTGTATATTCCAAAGTACGGGTAATGGTCTTCTTTTCAATGTCGCGCACTTTTACCGGATAGGTTTTCTCCTGGTGTTGATCCTTGTCGGTTGTCTCTTTTTGACTGCACGCGGCAAGGGTGATTAGAAATATTCCTGCTAGCACAATGGGTCTCACGCTTAAAGTTCTCATTTCAATTGTCGGTTTTAAGATGAATGATTTTCACTGATAATGTGTGGGTTCGGTAGTTAAAGGGTACCATAGAGTTTTTCAAGGGCCAGTTTGGCCTGTAAGAGATCAATGATGGAAGAGATATAATTGCTTTTGGCTTCAAGGTAATTGCTGTTGGCCTGGGTCAGGTCCATGCTTGAGACCGCACCCTGTTTGTATTTGTCGTAGATGTTATCATACACGTTTTCAGCAACTTCCACATTCTCTTTCTGGGTCTGGTAGTTTTCCAGGGCACTCTTGAGGTCAGTTTTTAGCTGGTTTTCCTGAAGTTTAAGCTTGTCCTTCAACAGGGCTTTCTGGCGTTGTGTTTTGTCGAGCTCTATTTGGGCCTTGCTGATCTTCGCCTGCCGCGAGCCCCCGGTGTAGATAGGCAAAGACAGGGTTATTCCTGCAGCATGCTTGGGACTCAGGTCAAAAGCGGTGGTCATGATCTTTTCGGTGTAGCTGTAATATCCGCTTATGGTAGGTGCATAGGCCCATTTCTGCAGATCCACCTGTTTCTTTTGAAGGTGTTCCCGGGATCGGACCATCTGAAAAGATGGGTTGTTGTCCAGTTGGAGTTCTTCCCCCAGCAAATCGCCTTCTGCTTTGCTCAAAACACTGGAAAGGCTGTCCTGCAGAGCGATGGCTTGGGTCTGGTCCAGCCCCAGCTGAATCTTCAGCATCTTATAATTCATACGTATATTGCGCCGGGTCGATTCAAGGCTGTTTTTCAGTTTGGAAACATCCATCCGGATCTGATCCACATCGGTTTGTTCGACCATGCCCATCTGATACATGTTTCGGGTATGTTCAAGGACCTCCTTGAGGTTGGACAAATTCTTCTGCAAAATGTCCAAAGACCGCTCTGAAATAAGTATCAGGTAATAAGTATTGGTAACCTGTTGTTTGACATCCAGCTTGGTCTTTTTGACTTGTTTGCGGGCAAGCTCTTCAGCAATTCGCGCCGTTTCCAGGCCAATCCAGTATTGACCGCTAAAGATAAGCTGGGAAACCCGAACCTGGGCATTCATCTGGTCTTCCATTACAATGGTGGAAGGCCCTGATGGCTCCATCATCTGCTGGATGGCCGATAAGACTTCCTGATCCCCCTGATCCAGCAAACCAAAATTGATGTCAGGCATGGAAACTCCACCACCGCGCACCCCCAGTTCAAATTCATAATTAAAATTGGTGGTATAATCCATTGAACCGCTCACCTGGGGCAAGCCCTGCGACCGGGTCTCCTTGTATTCGGCCTCAGAAATTGCAATGTCTTCCCGGGCATTGAGCAACTCCTTGTTGTGCTCCAATGCATACTCTTGTGCCTTAGAGAGGTTGAAGGTCACCGTATCGGTTTGTGCAATGGAAAGAGTCGATAGGGATAAAAAAATCACGATCCCATAGATGCCTATCTTGTTCATAAAAAATTATTTAGTTTAAAATTTATTAAACCAATGAAACAAAAAAAGGGGTTACTGTTCCTTGCGGAATTCTTCCTTGACCGATTCAAGGCGTTTGAAGAAAAACTCGAGCATTCGGATCAGTTCTTTGAAAAAGTGGCTATTGGGCGATTCGCTGTTGGCTTTTAATGTCAGGATCTGCTGAAACAAATCATAGGTTCGTTCCATCTTTTTCTCAAAATCCTCCATCAAAGAAAGCACATCCTTCCGCTTTAACTCAAAATACCGCTTTTTATCACCCGGCAGGGTGGTATAATCCACATCCCCTCTTGCCTGTAAAATGCGCAAAGCAAGGCTTGCTGAACTTTTACTGATCTGCAGCTCTTCAACGATCTCGTCAAAGGTGAACTTTTCCTTGTCCATAACCATCAATAAACCCAGTATTCTTCCCGCAGTGGGCTGAAGACCTTCATCTTCGTAAAAGCGGCCGATGGTTTCCACCAGCTCGCGCTGTTTTTGTATGCGTTCTTCTGTTTTCATAGGCTTGTTCAAACAGGGTGCAATTTTAAAAATTTTTAGTTGGTTTAAAAATAATTAAACAAAAAATGTTTTTTTGCTAAAAAATGGCTGATATTTATATTTATATCCTGATAATCATCACATAATGAACAAACATGGAAGAATCAACGGCATTTAGCGTTTGATCAAAATGGTATATTTTGAAGGCACTGCGACGGATGAGCAGAATGGGATATTTATTTTTTCAATAACCGGAAAATTCTCATTAAAGATCATAAGCCTTGCGTATTTTTACTTATTTTTGTTGCAAAAGGAAAAATAAGATTCAAATCACTGCTTCAAAGGGTTAGTGGCCCTGCTGATGCGGTGGGGAAAGAAGATATTACCCGGTGGCCTTATCGGGATCATCCGGGAAGAGATGCCTGCTGATCCATCATGGAACCTGACGAAACAAGCATTCAAGGCATGAGTCCGCAACTTCATCAAAAGATCTTGCAGGAGGCCACTTTTGCCTATGCCTGTCACCGCATCATTCTTGATCAAAACAACCTCCCGGTTGATTATGAGTTTTTGGAGGTGAATCCCGCCTTTGAAAAAATGACCGGTCTAAAGGCCGATCATATCATAGGAAATAAAATATCCCAAGTTCTTCCCGCTATACTGGAAGATCCCTTTGACTGGATCGGTATCTATGGCGATGTGGCCCTTAACGGCACGAGAAAAGAATTCGAGCAATACGCCCATGCCTTGAAAAGGTGGTACAAGGTTCAGGCCTTTTCTCCGGAACCACACCACTTTGTGACCACCTTCACCGATTTTTCCGAATCCAAACAGTTATCGGAAATCTCCCAGAAATTCAACGAATATTCCCTGGAGACGGCAGATTATAATTTCATCGCAGAGAAGGCCCGGCAGATTTCGGGGGCCAAATATGCCGCCCTGAATCAATTTGACCGCAATGGACGGGATTTCACCACCCTGGCGGTAGCCGGTATCAACAAGCATGTGCAAAAGGCAGGCACCATACTGGGATTCAAACTGAACGGAAAAAAATGGGCCCGGGATCCTATTCGCCAGCAAAAAACGGCCGGGCGAAAGACCACCTGGTTTAACAACCTTGAGGAGCTTGCCGGTCATACTTTATCAAAAAGGCTGATCGGGAAAGTTTCGAAAGCCTTTTCCGTAGCGGGCACGGCCATGGTTAAAACCACCCAAAACGGGGTTACCATTGGGGATTTCACCCTGATATTTGCCAAGGGCACGCCCCTTAAGAACCAAAGTCAAATGGAGGCTTATGCCGATTTAACCGGTATGCTCTTAATGCGTCTGCAAACCGAGGAAGCCCTGAAAAAGAATCACCAAAGGCTTCAATTGGCCATGGATGCCGGAGAACATGGATTTTGGGACTGGAACATCGATCGGGATGAGCTCTATCTGAGTCCGCGCATTTATACCATGCTGGGCTATCGCCCCGGGGAAATGCCCATAACCAGAAAATCCTGGATTATTTACCTCCACCCGGATGAGCGTTCTCTTATTCCGGCACGAATGCAGGCATACATCGATAAAGCCCAACCCTATAGCTTGGAATTTCGCCTCAAATGCAAGGATGGTTCCTGGAAATGGATTTCCGGCCGGGGCAAAGCCTACCAAAAAGACAGCCGTGGAAAGCCACACCGGGTGGTCGGGGTGCATGTAGATATTGACCAGCAAAAGAAAGCAGAACAAAAACTTTTGCAGCACACCCTGTTCGAGCGGTTGATCAACAAAATATCCTCAGATTTTGTAGGCATCACCCACGATCAACTCGAGCAAACCATCCATAGATCCCTCAACTCGCTTGGCAATTTCACCCATGCCCACCGGACTTATTTATTGCTGTTGTGCAACGATACCCCCCGGATCAACCAAACCTTCCATTGGGCTGCCCCTCGTGTGGAACCACTGATCCAGCCCTGGCAAAAAATAAGGCTGGACCAGGAGATGCCCTGGTTTTATAACAAACTTACTGAAAACCAAATCCTTCAGATTCATTCATTGGAAGAGCTTCCCCCGGAAGCCGAAAAAACCCGGCGATTTTTTGCCCATCATCGCATTGGTGCCGTGATGGCCACTCCCATCTATACCAACCAGGCACTGAGCGGCTTTTTGGGCCTTGAAATGACCCAGCATAACGATCAATGGACCAGCGACCACCACACCCTGCTCACCCTGGTGGGCGAAATCATGGCCCGTACCCTGGAAAAAACCACCACCGACGCCAAACTGGCCCGCCAGAAAAGGCAGTACCAACGCCTGAACCAGGAACTGGAGCAAAGCCTTCGCCAAATACAAACCATGAACGATCAACTGGCCGAGGCCAAAGAAAAAGCCGAAGAAAGTGAACGGCTGAAATCGGCCTTTCTGGCCAATATGAGCCATGAAATCCGAACCCCGATGAACGCCATCATCGGGTTTTCCTCCTTCCTCAAAGATTCCCGCAAAAGCCGCAACGAACTGGAACGTTATGCACAGATCATCCAGGAAAGCGGCAAACATCTGCTGAACCTGATCAATGACATCATCGATATTTCCAAAATCGATGCCGGTCAAATATCAATCATACCTGAGCCGGTCAATATCAATGCCCTGATGGACGAGTTGTTTCGCCTGTTTCAGGGCAAACTCCAGGAATACGACCAACAACCGGTGCACCTGTACCTGAAAAAAACAGAAGACCAGCTGATTGCCATGACCGATAAAACCCGCCTGCGGCAAATATTGATCAATCTTCTGACCAATGCCATGAAATTCACCTCCAGGGGATACATTGAATTTGGGTACCATTGGCGTCAGCATCAACTGACTTTCTTCGTGCGCGACACCGGAACAGGCATATCAAAAGAAAAACATCAGGCCATTTTTGAACGCTTCCGCCAGGCCAACGAAAATACGTCCCGCCAATATGGGGGAACCGGACTGGGCCTGTCCATCGCTAAAGCCTGCACCGAAATGCTTAAAGGCAACATATGGCTCGATTCAACCCCCGGAGAAGGCTCCACCTTCTGGTTTACCATCGAATACCACGGGGCTGATCCTGAAAATGATAAGGCCAAAAAATCCCTTTCCCCACATCGGCGCTTCAATGGTGAAGTGATTCTGATTGCCGAAGACGACGAAATGAGCTATCAATACCTGGTGGAACTGCTCAAGCCTCATAACCTGGTCCTGCTGCGTACCCGAACCGGTACGGAAACCCTCAATGAAATTAGGCAAAATAGCCAGATCAGTTTGGTGCTCATGGACATTCGAATGCCCGAGATAGACGGGTGGGAAGTTACCCGACTAATAAGGGATGAAAAACCCCACCTGCCTATTATTGCCCAAACAGCTTACGCCCTGACCCGCGACCGCAAAAAATCACGGCAGGCCGGCTTTAACCAGTTCATCTCTAAACCAATCGAATATGACCACCTGATTAAGTTGATCAACCATTACATCCCCGAAGCAGACAACTCATAACCTGAATCACAGCCATGCCGATTTTACGCTGCTTTGATGTATCTTTTTCTCATTTTTGTTCAACGATGCAACCGTACAAATAATTTTTGGAAGGATTTTCACTCAATTTTAAATTCTGATTCAAGAGATCATCCAACTGGTTTGTGGGGTAAGCTAAACGGGTCAACCATTCATAAAACAACTAACTTCGAAAAAAGACTTGATTATAAGTGGTTATTTGTTGGGAAAACATTATTTGAACTTTTTGATTTAGAATCTGTTATGCTTTGCCAGAATTATTTGTTATCATTGCTTTGGAACCAATGATTTGTTAAATCGAAGCAGAATGAACACGGACCAAACATTGAATCTGAACGATTTGGTTGAAAAGTATACCGATGATTTATATTCCTGGGCCTACTACAAAGTCACCGATGGTGAGCTGGCCAAAGACCTGGTACAGGAGACATTTTTGGCTGCAGCTCAAAACATAAATACTTTTAAGGGCAAGAGTTCACCCAAGACATGGCTTTTCGCCATTCTCAACAACAAGATAACAGACCATTACCGCAAAAAAGTCAATCAAACGGTCAGCATCGATCATCAGCTCTTTTCCAACCTGTTCGATGAAGAAGGAAGCTGGAAGAAGGAAAAGAGACCCAAGGACTGGCAGGAAGAAGAAAAAAACCTTCTGGATGATACCGAATTTCAGCAAATTTTAGAGTATTGCCTGGATGAGCTTCCGGAGCACTGGAACAGCGCTGTTAAATTGAAGTATCTCCTGAGTAAAAAAGGCGATGAAATTTGTCAGGAACTGGGTATTTCCCGGTCCAATTACTGGCAGATTATTCACAGGGCCAAGCTGAAGTTAAGAGATTGTATTGAAAATAACTGGTTTAAAGATGAATAGGTTTATGAAACCTGCATCCAGCAACCTACACAACAAGGACATGATTATTCATGCAGGTTCCATACGGCCAATATATTAACAAAAAAAATAACCGTATGAAAAAGGTGATGCATATACTTTTTCTTTCATGTAAGAAAGCCACCGAGCTCATTGAAAAAAAACTGCATTTCAGGCTATCGATGACTGAAAAAGTTCAGTTAAAGATGCATAAAATGATGTGCAATGCCTGTACCCAGTATGAGAAGCAAAGTAAGCTGATTGAAAAAGGCATTGCTAAAAGCAAAGAAAAAGATTTTTCACAGGACGAGGTTGAACAGTTGAAAAAGATGATCAACCAAAAACTGGAGAATAAAAATTGAGACCATCCCGGGTAAAAACTGAAAAATTACACTTTTATTGGCATCTGGCCACGGATCGGAGCACCTTCCTGCGAGCTCTGCGAATTGCCATTTTGGTAGGAGTCATACTAAACCTTATTAATAATCCGGATGCCATACTTTCTTTATCCATAAGCGGGTTAAATCCCGGAAAGGTATTGCTTACTTTTTTAGTTCCTTACGGGGTATCTACATACTCTTCGATTCTCAGTAAAGGCAGACTTAAGCCTGGAAGCATCTCGCAACTTGACGCCATACTGAAATGCAACAGGTGCAAAAAGACCAATTTTCATGTCCATATTGGAGAACCTGTTGAAGAATGCCCTCAGTGCAAACAAAAAACCCGCTGGAAACTATCCAGAATCTTTTCTCAGGAAGGATCAAAAAACAAGATATTGAAAAGTCTGGCACTTTTCGCCCGTCACAATCCCCAACCTTTGCTTCGGATCGATGAAAAAAGTAAAATCCTGGGGGCCAATCCCGCTTCCAGCCATCTATTTGACGATAATAATCTTACTGGCAGGCAATTGAATCGATTTTTCCCGGATATCACTCAAATTGATTTAAAAAGCTTGATCGAACATGAGGAAGTGAAAGAACAGGTTGTATCCCTTGGAGATAAATTTTACAACCTTGTATTCAAGGGGGTAGCTGTATTGGATTCCGTGCATGTTTACGGGAACGATATCACCGAAATCATATTAGCTGAGAAAAAAATAAAAAGGCAGGCCCGTGAAATTCAGGAGAGCATCAGGTATGCCTGGCGCATTCAGCGAGCCATGTTACCCGTTGATGATTTGGCCCGGCAATTGTTTAACGGCCATTTCAGGTTCTATCGACCACTCAATATTGTCAGTGGCGACTTTTATTGGATCAACCAGGTAGGGGAGCAAAAAATCATAGCAGTGGCAGACTCTACAGGCCACGGAGTACCCGGGGCATTTATGAGCATTATGGGCATTTCACTGCTGAATGAAATCATACTCAGGGAAAAAATTACAGCTCCCGCGCAAATCTTAAATACCCTGCGTAAACGCCTCATCATGTCTTTAGATGAAGGCGAAGAAACGAACATAAACGACGGTATGGATATTGCCCTTGCCGTTATGGATAATAAATCATCTTCCCTGGCATTTGCAGGGGCTTTTAATCCCTTATACCTGTTCAGGAATCAACAGCTGACCGAACTGAAACCCGACCGTATGCCAGTAGGAGCCGGCATGAAGGAAGATGTTCCTTTCACCGAAAAGACAATTTCCCTTCAGAAAAACGACCGGGTGATTCTGTTTACCGATGGTTACAAAGACCAGATTGGTGGCAGCAAAGAAAAGAAGTTTTCTTCCCGGGGCTTTAAAAATCTTTTATTAGAAACATCCACCCTTACCATCGAAGAACAAGGCCGGGTTATAGAAGATCATTTTGACAACTGGAAAAAAAACAACCCGCAATTGGATGATGTGCTTGTGATGGGAGTGCATATCTAAGTGATCTTTTAAAGAGCTGCCCTTCAGGAGATCATACACAAAACTACCAACCAAACTTTCTATTAATCTGTCAGGTTTGAGATTGTCTTCGACTACTTCTTCAAATCAATTGAATGAAGCATGATCATCTGTGAAGTGCAAACATTCAATTCATCATTGAATTCAATCCATGTAATGTAAAATCAAAAACCAATAGTTATGAAAAGCAGAAATTTCAAATTACCCGCAATTCTTTTTATGGCAATTCTGTTAACCGGACTGACAGGTTTTTCTGGCGGTCTCCAGGCTCAAAATCCCCAACCGGTGACCGTTGAGTCATCCCGTGATTTTGAGGGAACAGTCGATGCCATTAAAAAAGCTGTCTCAAACGGCGATATGATGGTTCTCTCGGAGCTTAACCAGGGCCAGATCCTGTCGATGACCGGACTGCAATTAAATGCGCATTCCTTTTTTATTGGCAATCCCACTGTAGGGAAAAAGGCCTTTTCAGCAGACCCCTCGGCCGGGCTTGTCATTCCGGTAAGGGTAAATGTCTACGAGCAAGATGGACAGACCTTTGTCACGTATTTCAAACCCTCTGATCTTTTTAGTTCCTATAAAAGCGAGCAAGTTAAAAAAATCGGGAATAAAATGGATGGGGTGCTGAAAATGATGATGGAAAAGATTGCCAATTAAACCATGAACAGGCCGGAACATTGATAAAATGATCCGGCCTGTTTGACCGAATTGATTGTTTTATTAACCCAAAATAATTATGCGTCACAATAAGATAAAACTTGTATTGGTACTGATAACCCTCCTGCTTGCTGGAATATCACCCAATCTTTACCCGGTAGCCCAGGCAGGCATTGCAAAGCTTTCGTTTTTGGCAGTAAGCTTTCTGGTCCCGTCTGCGGCAGGTATTGTTCTTTTGATCTTCATTACGCGGGCATTAAGGTATACCTCGCTGACCAAACAAATCCTTTTTGGATTGCTGGCGGGGTTGATCGCTACAATAGGGCTGGAAGTGATCCGGGAAATCGGATTCAGAACCGGTGCGATGCCCGGAGATATGCCAAAACTGCTGGGTGTTTTGCTCCTCGACCGGTTTGCCCATGGCCCCAGTTTCTGGTCCAACGTGGCGGGTTGGGCCTATCATTTCTGGAACGGAGCTGCCTTCGGCATCATTTTCAGCCTGGTATTCGCCAGCACACAAAGATGGGTGGCCCTGGTGTATGGTATTATAATCGGGATTGTCTTTATGATCGGGCCGGCAACCACCACCCTGGGCATCGGTGTTTTGGGCCTCGAGTTTAAAGACGGTTACCAGTTTCTGACAACCGTAACGCTGGCTCATATTGTCTTCGGCATGGTTCTGGGCTGGAGCTTTGACAAGCTCTCAAGACATGAATCCCATCCCAATATCTTCAGACGCCTGAAAAATGCCATGGCGGGGAGTAAGAGAAATGAGCCAGTCAACTGAGCCCCGCCCCAAAAAAATAAGATTTAGCATATTGGCTTACAGGCACTTTTCATCGAAGCCCAAATTTCCTGTCAGGATTTACAAATTCATCGACCCATTTCCAAACTGCATTATTCATAGGTCTCATTCCTTTTGCACAGGGATGGGTAAGGTTTAAATATGGAGTGCAGGAAGCCAGGCATTTGAATGTTTAACAAAAAATCGGATATTATGACAAAGATTGCAATTATCGTGTTTTCAGACACAGAAACAGCAGAGGCAATGGGAAAAATGGCCAACGCCTTTACCCTGGCCAATGAAGCCCTGGAACATGGCGACGAATTGAAGTTCATCTTTGAAGGAGCCGGAACCAAATGGATAGGCGAACTTGAAGATGAAAACCATAAACTTCATAGTGTATACAAAGGATTAAAAGAACATTTTACCGGTGCATGCGCTTTTTGTGCCCAGGCCTATGGCGTAAAAAACCAGGTAGAAAAAGCAGACATCAAACTGGTGAGTGAATATAATAATCACCCCAGTCTTCGAACCCTTTTTGCCGAAGGGTATCAGGTGTTGAGCGTCTGATCAAACCCTGGGTGCCTGACAATGAGCACCCGGGTTGATCTTATGACAAACGAATCGGAATAGAACCAAATGGATGATCCCTTTGTTCTACGATTACATTCCATTGCATACTGTTAATCTTGAAACCCTTAAAAAGAACTAAAATGAACCTAACCATCAGCATCATTTACGGCTCGGTTAGAACCGACAGGCAGGGCATCAAAGCTGCCAGGTACCTGGAAAATAAACTTAAAGACAGAGACATTCAGGTACACTTTGTTGATCCCCTGGAGTATCAACTGCCCCTTTTGGATAAAATGTATAAAGAATACGAACCGGGAAAAGCCCCGGAAGCGATGCAAAAACTGGCTGAACAATTTACCGGCTCGGATGGATTCCTTATTGTAACCGGGGAGTATAACCACAGCATACCACCGGCATTGAAGAACATCCTGGACCATTTTCAAAGCGAATACCTCTTTAAACCTTCAGCCATTGCTTCCTATTCTGCCGGCATGTTTGGCGGGATGCGGGCTGCAGTTCATCTCCGGGCTATTCTGGCCGAGCTGGGGATGCCATCTATTTCCTCAATACAACCTTTCCCGGGTATTGGGAAATTGTTTGATGAAAATCTCACTCCGCAAAATGAATTTATTGATCCATCCACGAAACGGTTTCTGGATGAATTCACCTGGTATGCAGAAGCCTTGAAAACCAAAAGAGCCGAAGGTAAACCTTTCTGATATGAGAAAAAAGCAAGCATTCATTTTGGCATTGCTGTTGGCCATGGGCCAAACAGTGTTTGCCCAGCTGCCAGAAAAAGCCGAAGACATCGCTCCCCTTCTCTACGGGGAAAAAATCCCGGAGGGTGTATTAACCACACCAGCAGGTGAAGATCATCAGGTTACAGAAATCATAGAAAAGAAACCAACAGTTATGCTGGTATACCGCGGGGGATGGTGCCCTTATTGCAATGCCCACCTGGCCGAAATCCAGCAGGCCGAATCGGAAATACTCGAACTGGGCTACCAGTTGGTGGCCATCAGTCCCGATTCTCCCAAAAACCTGAAGACGACCGACGACAAACACCAACTGAATTACAGCTTATATTCCGACACCCGGGGGGATTTTTTAAAAGCTTTGGGTCTCGCCTTCCAGGCACCGGAAAAATATTCGGGGATGCTGCGAGAAAGATCCAACGGAAAAAACAAAGGATTCCTACCGGTGCCCGCCGTCTTCGTTGTTGATACTTCGGGTACCATACTGTTTGAATACATCAATCCCGACTATTCAACCCGGATAAGCGCAGGAATGTTGCTGGCCGTACTGAATGAGCTGAAAAACCAAGATAAAACGGATTGAATTTTAACTGGTGTATAAGCCTATCAGATGCCCACCTTAATTGTATAATGATGTTTAAAAACCCTTTACTATGAAAACCAAAATTCTAATATTGACGATCCTAAGCGTATTAGCGCTTACAAGTGGAAAGACCATGGCACAGGATGCGCCCGACCCCGAGACTTCTGACAAGCTGGTGGTGCTCTGGACAAGCGGAGATCCATATGTGGCTGAGCGGGTAGCCTTCATGTATACCCATGCGGCTAAGAAAAATGAATGGTTCAAAGAGGTGACCCTGATCATCTGGGGTCCCTCGGCCAAACTGATCGCGGAAAATAAAAAACTGCAGGAAAAAGTCGGGGCCATGCAACAGGACGGAGTAGAAATCAAAGCGTGCATAGCCTGTGCCAGCAGCTATAATGTGGTGGATAAACTTAGATCCATGGGCTATGAAGTCAAGGGAATGGGAAAACCCCTGACAAAGTACCTTAAAAGCGATGCCAAGGTATTGACTTTTTAACTGTCAGTTTATCCATATGGATTCGACAATATTTTAAAGACACAATGAATCATCTAAAATTAAAAAAACATGAAACTTACAGAAGGAAACATTGCCCCGGATTTCTCAACCGAAGATATCTACGGGAAAGAGATAAAATTATCCCATTACAGGGGAAACAAAATCATACTGGGTTTTTACAGAAATGTAAGCTGTCCCTTTTGCAACCGCAGGGTCCATCAAATCATGGGAAACAGCCTGAGGCTTCAAAATTCAGGGATACAGCTGGTTTTCCTGTTTGAGAGCTCCGGGGAGAAGCTTGCCTCCAGTGTTTTTCACCAGGGTATAAGTCCCTGGCCGCTCATTGGCGATCCTGAGAAAAATATCTACCGGCAATATGGTGTCGAGCAGTCGACGACAAAGATGATGCGAACCATGGTTTCTTCCAGCATATCCAAAGCAAAAAAATATACCAAAGATTTTAATCTCCCGGAAGATAAGGATGCAAGCATGAACCTGATCCCGGCCGACTTTTTCATTGATGAGGATTTTCGCATTGTTAAAGCTCATTATGGCAAACATCTGGATGACCATGTGCCTATGGAAGAATTAAAATCGTATGCCGGTTTAAGCTAATCCCGTAACATGTATTTTTAAAACTTACCAGATATGGACGAGTCTGTATTCAAAGCTGCCCGGGAAGAACTGCAAGCTTCTGTTGTCACTTTCAACGGGGAACCTGTTGGAACGGTAGCCGCAAGAGATCCGCAAACCCAGGCGCTCAATTACGACCAGGTTTTCACACGCGATTTTGCCGTTTCTGCCATCGCATTCTTACTAAACGGTGAATACAGGATCGTGAAGAATTTTCTCAGGCAGTTGCTTGATCTGCAAAGCCGTGAAAAGCAGTTCGATTGCTTTAAACCCGGCCAGGGCATGATGCCGGTGAGTTTCAGGATAGAGAAGGATGCCGCGGGAAAAGAATCCGTCAACCCGGACTTCGGCGAAAAGGCGATTGGTAAGGTAGCACCGGTCGATTCGGTTTTTTGGTGGCTGTATGTTTTGCGGATGTACACCCATTTTAGCGGCGACCGCAGCTTTGCCCGGGAGGAAGAGGTTCAGAAGGGCATTCGCCTGATACTGGATCTTTCTTTGACCAGCCGGTTCGATATGTTTCCAACCCTGCTGGTGCCGGACGGCTCTTTTATGATCGACCGGCGGATGGGCGTTTATGGTTATCCCCTCGATATCCAGGCCTTGTTTTATACCGCCCTGCTTTCTTCAAGGGAACTGCTGGAAGACAACCAAACCAACGAGCCCTACAAAAAGGCCGTTTACGATCGCCTGGGACACCTGGTGTACCACATCCGCAAATATTACTGGCTCGACTTTGATCAGCTCAATGAGATGTATCGCTATGATGTAGAGGGTTATGGTTCCGACACGAAAAATGCCTTCAACATCTACCCGGAAACCATCCCGGAGTGGCTTATGGAATGGCTTCCACGGGAAGGTGGATATTTCGCAGGAAATCTGGGGCCGGCCCGGATGGACTTTCGTTTTTTCACCTCGGGCAACCTGCTGGCCATCATCTCCTCCCTGGCCGGTAAAGAACAGGCCCGCTCCATCATGAAACTTATACAAAGCAGGTGGCAGGAACTGGTTGGTGAGATGCCTGTAAAAGTTTGTTACCCGGCCATCCAGGGCGAACAATGGAAAATCCTCACCGGGGCTGATCCGAAGAATACTCCCTGGTCCTACCACAACGCAGCCGGCTGGCCTTTCCTGCTTTGGTCGATGACCGCCGCAGCCATCAAAGCCGGTTATACCGATTTGGCCGGGCAGGCACTAAAAATAGCCGAACAGCGTATTGAGAAGGATGGCTGGCCGGAATATTACGATGGCAAAACCAACCGGCTGATTGGCAAAGAGGCCAGGCTTTACCAGACCTGGACATTTGCCGGGTATATGGCAGCCTACAGGCTCCTGGAGCAGCCGGAGCTGTATGAAAAAATCAGTTTTGCCGAGGATCAGGAGGTAATAGCCTGTTCCATCCAAACACAGTCGAAATACGAAAATGAATTTTACTTTAAAGAACGTTAACCTGCACCATTCACAAACGAACCCCATTGAAAAAAGCAGGAATATTTGTGATGGAGGGATGGTTTGCAGGAGGAATACAGACAAAACCGCATTAAAAAACTGGCTTTTTGGGAAAACCGATTGATTATTTCAAACCTGAAAAACAAGGATTTATGGAAGGCATAAAAGGAAAAAATGTTCTGATAACCGGCGGAACTGCCGGGATCGGACAGGCCGTTGCGGTTCGTTTTGCCCGGGAGGGAGCCAATGTGGCCATCAATTACCGGAAGGCTCCGGAGGATGCTGAAGAAACCGAAGCCCGGGTTCAGGAATGCATTCACCAGGTTGGACAGCAAGGGGTCAAACATGCCCTGGTACAGGGCGACGTGTCCAGTGAAAAACAGGTAGAAGCCATGTTTGAGGATGCTGTGAAAAAACTGGGAGACATCCACGTCTTGGTCAATAATGCAGGAATACAGGTGGATAAACCTTCTGAACAGGTGACAGGAGAGGATTTGGACAGGGTACTGGATGTCAATCTTAAAGGTGCATTCTATTGCTCCCGGGCTGCCATCCGTCATTTCCTCGACAGGGATATCCCGGGGGTGATCATCAACATCTCCAGTGTCCATGAGAAAATTCCCAAACCCGGTTTCATCGGCTATGCTATGAGCAAAGGGGGGATGCGGAATTTAACCGAAACCCTGGCCCTGGAATATGCCAACAGGAAAATCCGGGTCAACGCGATCGGTCCGGGTGCCACCATCACGCCCATGAACAAAAGCTGGACGGACGACCCGGAAAAGCGCAAGCAGGTTACCAGCCACATCCCCATGGAACGTGCAGGCACAGCTGACGAGATGGGAGCCGTTGCAACATTCCTGGCTTCCGACGATGCCTCTTACATCACCGGACAAACCCTGTATGTGGATGGGGGCCTCACACTATACCCCGGTTTCAGGAAGGCCTGGACCTCCTGACAAAATATGAAACCTGCATCCAGTAACCTACACAAAAAGGAAATGATTGTTCATGCAGGTTCACGGCCAAATAATAAATAAAAAAAATCGTATGAAACAGGACACATATACAGGGATTCCATTGGACTTATCGATAGCCTGGTTCCTATCATATTCGAGCTTTGATTTAAGGTTTTGAACTTTTGCAACTTATCCCGACAGGGTGGGAACGTTTCATATAAAAAGATCTTTTTATTTACATTGAACGGTTAGAAAATTAAAACCACCTGTTATAGTAGGGTTGAGATTCTTGTACCGACGAATTTCAGCCCCTACACTTTTTATATAATCATCCCAAAATCAGAACAAAAACTTATGGCATTGAATCCTTCGATGGATAAAAGGATTCATCTTATCTAGATTGGTTCTAAATGAAATTTCTGTTACTTTTAGGCCGATACCCTTCTTATTAAAACTTCCCTAAATCATGGTTATATGGAAAAACCTCTACTCCTGAACAAAATGTCTTCAAGGATTTTGTTCCCTTTTATCGTTTTTTTGTGTTTCTCATTTACACAGGTTGATGCTCAAAACAGAATGTATGTAGATGCTTCTGCCGGTGGAAGCAACACCGGTACCTCCTGGACCGATGCCTACGTCGATCTTCAGGATGCGCTGTCCAATGCAACTACAGGCGATACCATCTGGGTGGCAACAGGAACTTACAAACCCACTTCCTCCACCGACAGATCCATCAATTTTCAGATTCCCGACCAGATGGCCCTTTATGGTGGTTTTTCAGGCACTGAAAGCCAACTCAGTCAACGCGACTGGAGAACCAATGAAACCATCTTGAGTGCGGACATCGGGACTCAAAATGATTCCACGGACAATTCCTATTACCTGGTATACTTCAATAATGTGAGCAATCAAACCCTGCTGGATGGCTTTACCATTAGGGAAGCCAACAATGATGATGCAGGGAAAGGCGGCGGCATTTACCTCCTGGCATCGGGCAGCGGCAACAGCTGCAATCCGGTGATCCAGAACTGCAAAATCTCGGACAGCCACGCCGACAATGGAGGCGGCATCTTCATCCACGGAGACGGCGGAACAGCGGCACCGGAGGTGATCAATTGCAAGATTAGCGGAAACCACGCCAGCTCTGGAGGGGGAATATACAATGAAGCGGACAACTCGGGCACCGTAACCCCCGTATTTAAAAACTGCATCATCACAGGAAATAAGGTTTCCAACTTTGGCGGAGCGGTCCACAACTGGGTTGCTCTCGGTGGAACGGGTACAACAGCCCCGGTCTTTGTCAATACGACCATAAGCGGAAATTATGCCGGTGATAGTGGTAGTGCACTCTACAACGTATACAGTGATTGTACGCCCACCCTGAGAAATTGCATCTTATGGGGCAACAACGAGGCCTATTCTCAGATATCGAACAATGTAGATGCCAATCCTACTTTTTCCTATTGCAATATTGAAATGGGATTTATCAATGGATGGCATACCGATTTTGGCACGGATGGCGGCAACAACATGGATACCGATCCATTGTTTGTGGATATGCCGGATTTTTCAGTCGCCCCGACCAACACGGGCAATGTTGCTTTGGATGACCATTCTCCTTCTATCAACAGTGGCAATCCAACGGAAGATACCACCGGCTGGAGCCTGGACAGAGCCGGAAACCAGCGGATATATGCGGATACCATCGACATGGGGGCACTGGAAAGCCAGAACCTGGCCCCTTATGTGGTCACCCCCCTTGCTGACCAGGCATTCCCGGAACATGCTCCGGACACTGTCATCGCCGATCTGAATGAAGTTTTTACCGATTACGAGCAAAACGGGGATCTTACCTTTAATATTGACGGCAACACCAATCCGGATTTGATCACCCCGGCCATTCAAAGCGCAGATTCCACCCTTCTGCTTTCCTTTAGCGCTATGCCTGGCGGTGTTGCTGAAATGACCATATCGGCCACCGATGATGCCGGGGCAACAGATACCCTCTCTTTTACAGTCACCGTTAACAAAATTCCCGAGCTGTTCTATGTGGATTCTTCTGCTACGGGAAACCAAAGCGGGAAGTCATGGGAAAACGCTTTTAACCATCTTCAGAATGCCCTGGCCTGGGCTTCAAAAGACGATACCCTCTGGATGGCTTCAGGCACCTATTTCCCCGATCAGGGGGAAGGCTATCAGGATGATGCCCGCGATGCCAGTTTTGTGATCCCGGACAGTGTATTGGTGTATGGAGGTTTTGCAGGAACAGAAGAGGATTTGGATGAAAGGGACCTGAGCGGGGAGCCAACCATCCTGGATGGTGATATTGACCAGGATGGAACCATAAACAACAACGCCTGGCATGTGGTGACCTTTGTGAATGCCTCGGAACAGACTGTACTTGATGGTGTTACCATAACGGGTGGTTCGGCAGACGGATCCTTTCCCGACAACAGGGGCGGTGGAATACTGAATGATGGTACAGGCAACGGCAACCGAAGCAATCCCCGTATCATGAACTGTATCATTGCCGGCAATGAGGCCGGTAAGGGAGGTGGTGTGTACAACTATGCACGATCGGCAGGTGTCACGAAACCGTTTTTTGTCAATTGTGTTTTCAAAGGCAACAGCGCCGGAGAAGGTGGTGGCATGTTTAACGATGGTTACAACGGAGAAAGCAGTCCCACCCTGATCAATTGTACTTTTAGCGGAAATGCAGGATCCAACAGCGGTGCCCTTTACAACTGGGGGTACAGCGGGGTGAGCGCTCCGTCACTTGTAAACTGCAATATATGGGGCAATGAAAGCAAGCTTCAACAGGTCCGAAATGATGATGCCACCATTTCTTATGAAAATTGCAATATTGAAGGAAGAGCAGCGCAGGGAACCAACATCAGTTCTGACCCGTTCTTTGTGCAGATGCCCGACCATACCAATGCACCGGCACGAAGCGGAAATGTAACGCTCTACAGCAACTCCCCCTGCATCAATGCGGGGAACAATACAGCTGCAGATACCCTGGTGCAAACGGATCTGCATGGATCGCCAAGGATCCAGGAGGGCACCATAGACATTGGTGCCTATGAAGGAGGAATTTCCATAGATGCCCGGCGAATATATGTTGATGCGCAAGCAGGCGGAGACAATGATGGTACTTCCTGGAGCAATGCATTTACAAGCCTTCAGGATGCCCTGGACCAGGCATCCTTTGCCGACAGCATCTGGGTGGCAGCCGGAACCTATCTTCCTGAAAAAGACAAGCATGGCAGCGGCACGCCCTCCGATCTGCGTACCAAAACCTTCTTCATCCCCAATTATGTAAAGATGTATGGTGGTTTTGACGGTACAGAAACATCGCTGAGCGGGAGAAACCCGGAGGATCATGCGACCATTCTGAGTGGCGACCTGGGTACCGTGGGCGACAGCATTGACAATGCCTACCATGTCGTTTATTTTGAAAATGTACATGCATTAACCCTGCTGTCGGGTTTTACCATACAACATGGCAATGCCGATGGCTCCGGTGAGAATGCCCGCGGAGGAGGGATTTATAATGTGGCTTCCGAATATGGACAAAAAAGCAATCCCCAAATCAGCAATTGCCTGATCACTGAAAATGATGCTGCCAGTGGAGCCGGAATCTATAACGACGGAGAAAAGGGCGCCTGTCAGCCGGAGCTGTTCCATTGTACCATCAGCTTCAATGAGGCAACCTCCAACGGAGGCGGGATTTACAACATGGGATGCAGTCCTGAACTGACCAGTTGTATTATCAGCCACAACACCGCTTCAGGCGACGGTGGCGGAGCCTACAACAATCCTTACTCCACAAGTTCCGTGATCAAGCCTGTTTTTGCCAACTGCCTGATCTATGGCAATCATGCCAGCAGGGGGGCAGCTATGATGAACCGGGGCAACGGGTCGCCCTGGCCTGAACTGATAAACTGTGTGCTGGCCGGCAATCAGGGGGACGAAAGCATGTACAACAGGTCGGAACCCACCGGTGGCCCCACCATTGCAAATTCCATCATCATGGGCCATATCGTAAACGACATGAATGCAGTACCCGATATATCCCATTCCAACATAAGGAATTCAGGCGGCAGTGGCCCCGACTGGAATGAAAACTTAGGCAACGACAAGGGATACAACATCGATGCCAATCCCCGTTTTACCGGTGCCTCCGTCTACAATCCGGTTCCGGAGAGTCCGGACGGCTTCCGGCTTTATGCAGGCTCTCCCTGTATCAATGCCGGCTCCAATGACTCCATTTCCGAACCCCTGGATTTGGCAGGAGACAACCGCATCCAGGATGGAACCGTAGATATAGGTGTATTTGAAGGGGGTACAGCGATGGATGAAAAAGTGCTGTATGTGGATTCTGCTGCATCGGGCAATCAGGATGGTTCTTCATGGACCGATGCTTATAACGACCTGACCGATGCCCTGGCTTCTGCCAGGTTCGGAGATACAATCTGGGTGGCTGAGGGGACCTATTATCCTGCAGCCCATCGATCCGGCAACCCAACCCCCTCCGACAACCGCGCCAAAACATTCTCCATCCCCGACATGGTGAAGATCTACGGTGGTTTTTCCGGCAGCGAAACCCGTTTGAACGAACGCCACCCCGATACCAACAGGACCCTGCTCAGTGGTGACCTGGGAACCCCAAACGACCCCTCAGACAATGCCTATCACGTGGTGTACTTTGATCATGTGGGGGAACAAACCCTACTGGACGGATTTGAGATTGCCGGAGGCCAGGCTGATGGTTCAAACAGTGAAGGAGGGGGCATCTTTAACGATGGTTCTGGTTATCCTACCAGCAGTCCGGTCGTCAAAAACTGCAAGATAACAGGCAACCAGGGCAGTAAGGGTGGCGGAATCTACAGCATTGCCGAAAATTTCGAAAACCGGCTGCAGCTGGTCAATTGCTTTATCAGCGGCAACCAGGCCGATAAGGGGGGCGGTTTGTACACCTACGCCCGAACCGGCGGCAATGACAGTACGGTTTTGATTAACTGCATCTTCAGTGGAAATGCGGCTGACTATGGCGGAGGCATCTACACCTACGCCGATAATGGTACCTGCAATCCCAGGCTGATCAATTGTACCCTGAGCGGCAACCATTCATCTGTCCTGGGAAGTGCCATGTTCAATGAAGAAACAGCCCCCCACCTGACCAATTGCATCATCTGGAACAATTCCGGCGGCGGCATATCCATGCTCAATGCATCGCCCTCCTATGACTATTGTAATATTGAAGGAAGCGGCGGCAGTACTTCCTGGGATGGCTCCTATGGCAATGACCAGGGAAACAACATGGATGAAGATCCCCTCTTTGTGATGGGTGTTTCTTATCAGGATGCTCCCACCACCGCCGGGGATTTTCGTTTGTATGAGGGTTCGCCCTGTACGGACACGGGTGATGATGCAGCAAATACGGAATCATATGACATTGCAGGCAATGCAAGGATACAGAATACAACGATCGATATGGGCGCCTATGAAGGAGCCGTAGCGATTCCGCAGGCTTATTACGTGGATAAGGATGCCACCGGTAACAACGATGGCTCATCCTGGGAGCATGCCTATACCAACCTTCAGGACGCCCTTACCCGTCCCAACGAATACAAAGTGCCCATTTGGGTGGCAGCGGGTACCTATTATCCCGATAAGGGAGCCCATCAAACGGCAGGCGACCGCAACGCAACCTTTGAAATACCCGACAGCGTAAAGGTGTATGGCGGATTCACAGGCAGTGAAACGCAACTGAGTCAACAGGATCCACAAAGCCATGAGACCATCCTGAACGGGGATATTGGCATTGCCGGTGACAACACCGACAATGCCTATCATGTGGTGTATTTTGAGAGTGTGGGTGAAGAAACCCTGCTGGACGGATTGACCATCACCGGGGGAAATGCCGAAGGAGGCCATGGCGGGGGGATCTTCAACATCGCAACGGAAACCGGCGGTCCCAGCAAGCCCCACATTACCGATTGTATGATTCAGGCCAACACAGCCAATGGAGCTGGCGGGGGCATCTACAACAAAGGTGATTTTGATACGGACGGATGCAGCCCGGTGCTCAAGAACACCCAAATAATCAACAACAACGGGGGAGGAATCTTCAATGATGCCGAAGGCGGTTATGCAGCCAGTCCCATTCTGATCAATTGTATCATCAGCGGCAACAACGGAGATGGCATCTATAATTATGGCAACGGCTGCCAGGCCAGTCCCCGCCTAACCAACTGTCTTATCAGCGGCAATAAGGGTGATGGAATAAGAAACTATACCAACAACAGCGGAGAAAGCAGCCCTGTTTTGATCAATTGCAGCGTGGTGGGCAATGAAAGTTATGCCATGTCCAATTCCAACAATGGCGGCACTTGTAACCCCGAGATCATCAGTTCTGTTCTTTGGAACAACAACACCATGAACTCAGGAATCCAGGTGAACAACAACAATGCATCCCCCTCCTACCTGTATTCAGATATCCAGGGATCAGGCGGCAGTGCAGGGTGGAACACCGAACTGGGTGTGGATGAGGGCAACAACATCGATGCGGATCCCCTCTTTCTGAATGAGCCGGATTACACGAGCTTCCCCACCACAGAAGGAAATTTTCATTTGTTCACCGCCTCACCCTGCCTCGATCAGGGATTCAATGATTCGGTAAGTGTTGCAAATGACCTGGACAACGAAACCCGCATACAAAATGGCACAGTGGATATGGGGCCTTTTGAAGGCGGCGACCCGGATGACTTATCACCGGAACTGGAAACAAAAGACACCACTGTATTTTTGGATGAAAGCGGAACAGGCAGCATCGAGACAGGAGATGTTGTTCTCCAGGCTTCTGACAACATCCATGTAGCCGATACCACGGTAAGCCGTTCTGAATTCAATTGTTCGGATGTTGGTGTGGTGGGCATTGAAGTGGCCATAACAGATGGCTCGGGGAACACGACAACCGACAATGCAGACATTACCGTTCAGGACACCCTCCCGCCGGACTTAACAATTAAAAACATATCCCTCTACCTGGGCGATGACGGGAGTGCCACGGTGGATCCCTCTGATCTGATAACAGGTGTCTCCGATAACTGTAGCATGGCAGATACCTCGTTAAGCCAGACAAATTTCACTACGGCAGATATCGGGGATGTCAATGTAGATGTTACTGTGACGGATGTCAGCGGCAATTCAACCACAAAAACAGCGGTGGTTGCCGTCACCGATCAGCCCCTTACCAAATATACCCTGACCTTTCATGTGGATGACCAGGGTGGGAGTCCCATAGAGGATGCGGAAATTACCCTCGATGGTGAATTCCTTGCAATGACCGATGCGGATGGTATGGCCTCCGTTGATACGACCAATGGAACTTACAGCTATACGATCACAAAGACGGGTTATGAGGAAGCATCCGGTTCGGTGACCATCTCCGACAGCGATAAAAATGCAGATGTGACGCTGACTGAGGCAGTAACTACATATACGGCAACTTTCAGCATCACCGATGACAATGCTGATCCGGTGGAGGGAGCAACCATTAACATCAACGGCAACAACCTCACTTCAAATGCAGATGGCATGGCCTCTGTTAAACTTCCCAACGGGGAATACGATTATACGGTAATCAAAACCGGTTACGATAATGCCGCCGGAACGGTAACAATCTCCGATGCCAATATTACGGAAGAGGTATCGCTTACCCCTGCTTCAGTTGACAGGTATGCCGTGACCTTCCATGTGGTTGATGAAAATGCCGGTGCGCTGCAGGGAGCTGCTGTAGCTATTGACCAGTACAATCTTTCAACCGATGCGGGAGGGCAGGCCAGCATCGAACTGGCAGACGGAAGCTATGATTATACCGCAAGCCTGAGCGGGTATCAAAGCGTGGAAGGATCGGTCACCGTTTCAGGAGCCGATATCACAGAGGAAGTTGCCTTAAGCCTGTTAAGATATACCATCACCTTCCATATTGAGGATGAAAATTCCAACGGCATTGAGGGTGCTGAAATCGCCATCGATGGAAGGGCTATGGCATCTACCGATGCAGGCGGGGTTGGAAAAGTCGATACGACCAATGGCACATATGAATATACCGTGTCGAAGAGTGGCTATCACAGCGAGACTTCATCACTTACCATTGAAGGAAGCGACGTGGCAGAAAATGTCACTTTAACCGAAGAAAGCACCGGCATACTCACCATAAACGGTAAAAGTGTGAAAATTTATCCCAATCCTGCCAATGGCAGGGTATATATTGAGACCGAAATAAAAGACTTATCGGTTGCGGTATTGAATGTAACAGGCAGGTTGATCTACAATGGGATCATTCAAGACAGCCGCCATCAAATCAATGTGGAATCATACCCTTCCGGAATGTATATCATCCGGTTGAAAAAAGACGGCCGGATTCATAACCACCGGTTGCTGGTCAGGTAAATAAAATTGTAAAAACTGGGGTGGCCGGATTGGGTCACCCCTGCCTGCTATCTTATCTATCAATTTGTTACTGATACAATTTCATCCAAGGGCACCGAATAGGGCACACACACAATGTGCTCATTGGGAGCAATTTAGCGACCCTTGTTGATCAGCTTGTTAAAGAACTGTTATGTGGTATAAAATACACAAAAAGATTCAAAAAATATTGGGGATGAAAAATTTTTGTTTCTTTATTTATGATTCGCGAACTGAAAACCAAAGTAATAAATGAGTAAAGAATACGAGCAGTCTAAAATTATTGGGTTTACTATAAATGGAGAACCCATCACAAAGGAAGACCTCAAAAACAGAGTAAAGAATGCTTCAGAAAGAGTTAAATCAGGGGATTATATTACCCAGGAAGAAGTTGATGAAGAGATCCAAAAATAAACGGAACAAAATTTCTTGTCACTTTATATCATCTTTCTCATGGATGCCAGGCAATATTCTTTCCTTCTTCCTGGCAAAATATTCTTTTATTTGTTTATAGTCCATATCAGCAATATCTTTGCTAATTTTATCACGTTTTTCACGCATAAATTTCACTGCATCAAAGTCTTTCTTAATTTTCATTTTCATAATCGATCATTAATACCTCCTTTTCATTTTTATTGCCTCATTATTGAGTTATCAATCAATGATGTGCTCTTTAATAAGCTCTATTGGTAATCTAGTATAATTGGAGAATTCTTCCAGGCTTACAAACTGATGGGCTTCTTTGTCATTTGCTTCTTTGATCGTTCTGAGCAGCTTTCGCCCGTATCTTTCACTCTTGCCGGTGATTCTGCTGACATCCTTTGGATACACCACTACCCGGGTGAGTTTATGTTTTAATGCTTTATGTATGCTTTATCTAGTGTTGTCACCATTAAATTAGTTTAGTTTATTTTGTGGGTTCCATATGTCCACTGAAAGGGTTTGGCTTTATGATTATTGTACATTTTAATGTATCTCATTAATTCATCAACGAGCTCTTTCTTTGATCGCCATACACTATCTTTTAGAACATCTCTTGTCATGATACTAAACCAGGTTTCAATTTGATTTAACCAGGAAGAATAGGTTGGAGTATAATGAACATGAAATTTTCTTTTACTATTAAGCCATTCCTTCACTTCCTGGTTCTTATGTACAGCCAGACTGTCAATAATAATGTGGATTTCAACATTCCTATATTTTCGGTCGATAAGTCTTAAAAACTTCAAAAAATTGGTGGCATTGTTGCGATCAATGTCACGGGCAGTAATTTCGCCGGTATGAACCGCTAATGCGGCTATCAAATTTACTATACCATTTCTTTTATAAGTATTAGTAAGCCTTCGGACCTGTCCTTTTTTCATCGGCAGTTCTGGCTGAGTCCTGGCCAGTGCCTGAATCTGTGTTTTTTCATCTACTGATAATACTATTGCATTGGAGGGTGGATTTAAATATAATCCCACAATATCAATCATCTTTGTTTCGAATTCTGGATCAGGGCTTTTTCCGCACCAATATTCTGTTTTATGAGGTCGCAATTCATTTTCCAAAAGGATTTGAGATACTTTACTTTGACTTATACCGGTAAGTTCAGCTATATCTTTCTGGCTTCTTTTTCGTCGACCATCATCGGGTTTAGAACATGCAAGATGAATCACTTTTTTCCGTATTTCTTCAGAAATGGTAATTGGTTTCCCAGTACGTTGTGCGTCCATAAGTCCTTTTAATCCATCTTTGGAAAATCGTTTACGCCATTTAGCAATGACCATTTCTGTGACGCCATTTTTGGTCGCAGAGGCCTTATATGGAAGACCTTCCATCCAATCAAGGATGATTTGCGAGCGCAGTGCCATACGATGTTCTACCTTATGGCTATTTACATATGCTATCAATTGATTTTTAGTCTCTTGAGGGATGTTTGGTAAATTATATTTGCGTCCCATAGGCTTTGTTTTGACACAAATATAATAAAAATTTTAAACTATACCAATTAAAAGGTTATTACACTAGGATGTATACATGCAGTAAGTGCCTATTACAAAGATACAATAACCTTTTGGAATATAACAGGAAATAGTGGCAAAATCCTGCAAGTTTGGTCATTAGCGGAACGCCTCCCTTCCCTCCCACCCTATTATAAGCTATATTTGGTTATTCAACCCATAAATTATTGTATCATGGCACGACAAAAAGGCATTATCAAACTGGAAGGGACTATCGGAGATATTTCCTTCTACAAGTCCAAAGACGGCCACCTGGCAAGGACGAAGGGTGGCGTAGACGGAGATCGGATCCATAATGATCCGGCGTTTCAACGGAACAGGGAAAACGGGCAGGAATTCGGCCGGGCCGGCGCTTCCGGCAGACTATTGAGAACTTCCATCCGCCAGTATCTCAAGAATGCGGCAGATTCCCGTGTTGTAAGTCGCCTGACCCGGGAGATGCTTTAGGTGATCAAAACGGATGGGGTCAATGAACGGGGCCAGCGGACGGTTCTGGAAGGAGGCCTCTTGCTGTTAAAAGGCTTTGAGTTTAACATCGGAGGAAAACTGTCCTCTACGTTTTACACTTCCTATGAAGTCTCTGCAGACCGGGCAACGGGTGAACTCAGGGTGAACATTCCTTCTTTTCCGCCGGTCTCTGCGATTGCCTCGCCGGAGGGTGCCACCCATATGAAGCTGATATCTTCCTGCGCAACAGTAAATTTTGCGGATGATGAGTACCAGTCCGCCGTCTCCCAGAGCAACGAGATCGAACTCAACCAGACCGCCACTCCCCTGATCGAGCTGGTTAATCAATTACCGTTAAACGTTAGCGGACCGCTTTTCCTGGTGCTGGGCATTGAGTTTTCCCAGCAAATTAACGGGGTGAGCTATCCTCTCAAGAACGGCAAGTACAATACCCTGGCGATCATTGAGGTAATTACCGACTAACCGTGGAATTCATTATCACACCGGACCTTTTCTTTTTTAGCCTGATAACGCTTCTGTTGGGTGTGGTTGCCTATTTAATCAGGCAACTTCATTCCGACTTTAAAAAGGTTGAAAAGGATGTTTCAGAGGTTAAATCCACCACGGGTATTCTGAAAACCGAGTTTAAGGGTAATGTTGAACTGATCCGGCAGCGACCGGATTTTCTGGAGCGTAGGATCGCCTATCTGGAAAACCATACACCATCAAAAAAATGAAAAAAAAAGTCAAAGAACTTACATTGGGCCAGCGCTTAACTGCTCAAACGCCCAGATTTTTCAAGACCCTTCGGACGGTCGGGTTGTGTTTCGCCGCGGCAGGAGGTGCTGTATCATCTGCATCGGTCACACTTCCTGCGGCCATCGTGACTGTTGCGGGTTACCTGACTGTTGCCGGGCTGTTATGACGGCAGTATCCCAGGCTGCTGTGGAGGGTGAGTAGCCATTGGAATTCGATGCTGAAGGTGAAAGAAAGGCTTCCAGTTTGGAGGCCTTTCTTGTTTTGGGAACCGATGCCTATTACATGAAAAACATTAAATCAAAAAGTTATATTTGCAGATGGATTACAGAAATAAAGATTACAAGGAAATTAAACTAAATGTCAATAATATTCGTTAAATTTGTAATAGATAAAACATGCAAATTATGGACGTGAAAGAACTAAGAGCAGATCTGCATAATATGATCGATAAGATTTCTGATCGCAATGTGTTACATGCAGTAAGGACTCTTTTGTCAGGAAAGGCAGAAATAAAGGCTGATTGGTGGGATACCATAAGTGCTGAAGAACGGAGAGAAATAGAGCAAGGTCTTGATGAAGATGAAAAAGGTGAAGTCACACCTCACGAAGAAGTCAGGGAAAAGTATAAAAAATGGCTGTAAAACTTGTCTGGACCAAAAGAGCCATACAGGGGTACGATCGTATTATCAAATATCTGGAAAAGGAATGGACTGAAAAAGAAGTGAGAAATTTCATACAGGAAACTTTCCACTTCTTTGAACTTTTAAAAGAAAATCCCCGCCTATTAGAACCTACCGGAACGCATAAGAATTTATACCGTGGCCCGATCAACAGGCTAACCATACTTACTTATCGTTATAAGCCAAAAAATCAGGAAATTGTTTTGGTCAATATCAGGGAAGCAAGAAAAAAACCATTGAAATAAGGAGGGTTTCGTTACAATTATTAACGAAAACTATAATTACCCCAAATTTTAGGACAGCAAATTATTTATGATGGGATAATCAGGAATTTATCACCGGTCGTTATTCAATTCCCTGCTGATTATAAAACACACGAAGCCTTAATCAAAACGGCTAATCCACCCAAAAGCCTGGGGCGGGAAAAGGCAGTGCTCATTCCAATCATGGGACCGATTATGTTGACAGGATTGCTGCAGTTGTTAAGCTTATACGGGGGAGATATGCCTCGGATGTCCCGATCGTGCTTTGCAGTGATAGCGGTTTTTTCGATCAGAAAGCCTTCGATGTGTTTGAGCATGAGCTTGGTATTCATTATATTACAACGGGTAAATTGTATAGCGATGTGACAGAATATGTGCAGGATCTACCCACTGATGCTTTTAATACAACATCAAAGGATAAGGCTGTATGGCAATACGTGGAGTATGCCAGCAAACTAAAATCCTGGTCAAAGTTTCGTCGTTGTTTTTTCACCCGATTACACCGGGATGAAGCCGGGCAATATGTAATGGGATTTGGTAAGCCTGATAGCATTATCTATACCAATATTGGGAACTGCCCTGAGGCAGATCAGAAGCTTCGCACAACCGGCGAGAATGAGTGGTTTGACGCTGAAACCATCGTTAGAAAATCCCACCAGAGGGGAGCTGACGAGTTGATACACCGCAGCATCAAAGAGCTTGCCACCAAAGAGCAACTTCCTTTCAAATCCTTTGGAATGAACCGGGCATATTACTTTATGCTGGTGTTTACCCATTTCCTTTTTGAGGCCTACAAGCAGGATGTCACAGCACAGGTCATACCGGTTACGGTTTACCCCGATACATTCCGCAGGAAGCTTATTGATTTTGCTGTCAAGATAACCTCCAGGGCCAGGAATATTGTATTGAATGTCACAAAAAGCATTTACCAGACGATAAACATTGAGCTTTTATGGAAAAGATGCCAGTCGCCACCAAAGATACAATTAGCATGATACAGAAAAATACATATTAAGTACCTGTAATACAAAGTGTTAATGGGAAAGGTGTGCCCATTTCGATAAAAAATGATATCAAAACCTGGAAAATCGTGAAAAATCGACCAGAAAAACACAAGGAAAAAGTAAAAAAATACTCCTGCCCATAAAAATTACTCCATTTTTTTGTCAAGTAATAATAAATGGGACAGTGAATTTATGAATCGCTCAATTTAGGTGTTGCTAAATTAGTTCAAGAATTTCCTTTTTAACAGTGTTATATGCTTCGTTGTAATTATATGTTTCATCCGGCCTGAGCAAAGAGGTGGTATCTTCTAAAAATTCTCTGTCTTTCATTTTTAACTCAAGATTGTTTAGGTATTGCTTTTGAGTAGGGGGATTATCAACGACAAATGCCATATATTCCTTATAAGATTGAATGACCTGGTTGATATTCAAAGAGGTTGATGTTAAAGCTTTATATATGTCATAAAGATCCCGGCCATATTTACGTTGGTACAATGCACGAAGCTTTGTGCCAATCATTTCCTCAAGCTGGTATGTTTGAATATTGGTTGAACCATTGAACCAATCGGTATTTACACTAAATGATTTATGATGCCAACCTAATACAGAAAAGTGCTCGCGGCAGTTGGTTTCAATTTTTAATCTTAAAGGTACCGGTGTAGTACCTTCTGAATTGAACCTGTAAATAAGGGTATTATTATTTGTTTTTTGCTTAACTGTAGCTGGTTTGCCTAAAAAAGATAAACTTTCTCTTAGTTTTCTCAAAATATTTTTGATGGGACCCGGATGCTTCTGAACAAGATCAATGTCTTCTGAATATCTCGGTTGAGGTTGCAGATAAAGCTTATGCAGAGCTGTACCACCTCTAAAAACAAGATGTTCTGATAAAAAATCATTGGAGAATATCTTAACAAGGGCTCTGCTAAGCACAAAATCCTGTTCTATTTGCTCATCGGTGATCCAGGGAACAACATTGCTCCAGGCTTTAATTACGTTAGCTGGTATCATTCGTCAATTTCAATATTGGTGTTTATGATGATTTTCCACTTTTTATTTTTCGGAAAACCGTTTGTTGCCGTGCCGGATTTTAA
>CAJXLK010000038.1 GCA_913055635.1 uncultured Bacteroidota bacterium | reverse complement strand
TCGGTAACCTCTGCCATGGAACCCTCATGTTTTATTCATTACCTTTTGTGCTAGTCGGTGCATGAGGGTTTCATACGATGAAAACAAGCCGGTCAGCCTCGCGGTGATTGAAGCGTTAAACCTTTAAAACCCTATTCAATGGATGTTGCATAACCATTCCGGCTCACATTCCTGCTCGGTCAAATAAGGCAAAATTGCATCTCAAAGGGATTAGACAAGACAAAACACTTTATGTTACATTGGCGTATAAATGGAAATGAAAAACACACCTGATTTATGAAATGGATTCAAGTTGTTGTATTGATGGGACTGATTTTTCTGATGGTGCCTCATTCAGCCACAAGTCAGAAAAAAATGGCTCCACAGTATCTTACTATTGTGGCCGACATTTCGAAGCCCACTTTCCTGAGCTCCAGCAGCATTTATGTATCCGTTAACGGAGAGCAATACAGACAGGAAAAGATAAATGCCTCACAAGTCAAGGGAAAGTATGATCTTTCTCCTTTGATTGATCTGATCAGGCATTACCATCAACAGGGATGGGAACTGGTAAACAGCAATCTATCGCTGTCTTCCGACGGCAGGCATCAGGAAAATCTTATTTTCCTGATGATGACCCGGGATTCGCCTCAAGAGGTCAACCCCACCCCGATTGATACCCTCATCGAAAGTCAACCCAACCCTGCTTCCCGGCCGATGGAGATATTTTAGAGGTAGTGTTCTTCAAAGACAATCACGATTTCCCTGAATTCTTCGGGCAGGCGTGAATATATCTGATGGGTGATGGTTTCGGGGATATTGCCATAATAAGCCTGAGCCAGAGCGCCAGCCATAGAGGCCATGGTATCGCTGTCTCCTCCGAGGGAAATGGCATTGCGGATGGCACTTACAAAATCATCCGATTCCAGGAAAGCGATGATTGATTCAGGAACCGAACCCTGACACGTCACGTCAAACTGATACCCCGGCCGAATATCCCGGAGGTTACGCTCGAGGTCATAGTCAAATTCACGCACCAGTTCTTCCCGTATTTGTTTTTTGGAATAACCTCTTTTGGCCAGGTAAACCCCGAGGGCAATGGCCTGGGCTCCTTTGATGCCTTCGGGGTGGTTGTGAGAGACCTCGGCGGTTTTTTTGGCTTCCTTCATCACCTGGGTCCTGGAGGAGAAGGCAAAACCTACCGGGCTTACCCGCATGGCCGATCCATTGCCAAAACTGTAATAGGGTCCCGGTAGTTCGCCGGAGAGCCATTTGATAAAACTTCCCCCGTATCCGGCATCCGGGTAACGCCGCCCAAAATATCGAAGGCTCCTTTCATAGCTTTGCCGGTTCAGGATGGCATGGGCAATGGCTACAGTAAGCACCGTGTCGTCAGTAAAAACATTCAAATCGGTGAAGAGTTGAAAGTCCAAAGACTTGGTGGGTATGACCTCAAATCTTGAACCGATGATATCCCCGGCAATTGCTCCCAACATAATCAGGTAAGTTTATGGATCAACGTTTGGTGTTTGGGAAACTGCTCCAGCAACTGCCGGGAAGATAACAGTTCAAAATCTTCAAAATCAAATCCCGGAGCCATATGACAACTCACCAGGGAATAGGCATCCTTATCCGAGACTTCTCCGCCAAAAATCGTTCCCCCAGGTACCAGTAAAGATAGCTGCTGACCCAATTGAAGGCTAAGCCCCAGGGTGTATTGAACAAGCCCTTCGGTAGGACGGAGAAAATAAACCTCTAAGGGCGCCCCTTTATGGAAATACCAGATCTCATCATAACGGAGGCGATGAAAACGCGATACTTCTTTTCCCGGTAAAAGGTAATAAATGCTGGTGGCCAGATTTCTACCTTCACAGACCTTCTCACTGCGGTAGGTCTCCCGGTAATACCCTCCTTCCGGATGCCTCTGAAGGCCAAGGTGTTCCACCCAAAAATCAATCGGGCTATGATACATCCCTTCTTTGTTTTGTTTCATCATTCCACAAATATACCAAATCAAACTAATTTATCAATTTATTGGTATTTTTAGCTTGAATTACTATTTTAGGCGCTGCTCATTTTATCAAACCCTTAACGGATGCCCATGCACCAGGCTATACCCAAAGAGCTGGGTTGGCCCTGGCTATATAAAAAAATTTTACATTAAAGGCAAATTATTGAGACCCATTTTCCAAATACTGAGCTTTTTGATACTTATCGCAGCCATAAGTTCCGATCAGTCAGTTTATGGACAATCCCTACCGGAAAAAAAACAGCAAAAAGCAGAAAAATATAAAGCCGCCCTATCGCAATATCAGCAAGAGGGCAAAGAGAGGAAGGAACTGGAGTACCTCAACAAACTGGCATTTCTTTACTGGAATCATGATTTCCGCGAGCAAGCCCGAAGCTATTTTTCCAGGGGACTGGCAATCAACCAGGGACTGGGCAATACCAATGGGATAAAAAGGACCCACTATTATCTGGGCATGATTTGGTCTGAATCGGGCCGGTACAAGAAGGCGCTGGGCTCATTTGAAAAGGGGCTGCAAATCAGCAAAAGACTCAGCCAAAAGAGCAGTCAACTCTCGGGGTTGATCAATATTGCACAAACCCATCAGTTGGCGGGAGATTATCAATCCTCCAACCGTTATGCCCTTCAGGGGCTTTCCCTGGCAAAGGAACTGGACAAGCTCAAGCCCATACGCACCTGCTACGGGATTCTTTCTGAAAACCACAAAAAGCTGGGGCATTCAGAAAAAAGCATAAAATATTTTGATCTGTTCTCCTCGATTGATCAACACCTGAAAAAGGAAAAGATATCTGAGATTCGTAAGCATTCACAGAGCGAGATATCGGAAGCCCGGTCCGAAAAACAGCAGACACAGCAAGAGTTGACCGAAGAGATCAACAAAAGAAAAATGACCGAAGACAGCCTTCAACGGGTGGACAGCATCAGCCGTAAAAGGCAAATGCAACTGACCATGCAGGAGCTGGAAAATAAAAAAATACAGGCCCAGCTGAAGTTGGAAAAGACGGTACGCAATTCTTTAATCATCGGTTTTCTCCTGATAACAGGGTTCTCACTCCTATTATACCGTTTTTACAAGCAAAAAAAGCAGGCCAATGTTTTGCTGGAGCGGCAGAATCAACAAATCAACCAACAAAAAATTCAGATTCAACAACAGAAAGACCGTTTGCAGCTGCAAAACACCAAGCTCAACGACAGCCTCAACTATGCCGAGACCATTCAGCAGGCCATCCTTCCTGCAAAAAATGAGTTGGAGCAGATGTTTGAATCCTTTATCCTTTACAAACCCAAGGATATTGTCTCCGGTGATTTCTACTGGTATACCCGGGTCGAGGGTACCAACGCCCACCCCTCAAAGGCCTTTCTGGCAGCTGTTGATTGTACGGGCCATGGTGTACCGGGTGCTTTTATGTCAATGATCGGCAACCGCATTTTCAATGAAATCATTGGCGAAAAAAAAATCTACGATCCCGCCCATATTCTCTATCATATGAATCGCACCACCATTGATGCCCTTCAGCAGGAGCGCACCGATAATCCCGACGGCATGGATGTTTGCCTGATTTCCATGGAAAACACTGATAAACAGAAAAAAAAGATCCGTTTTGCCGGGGCCAAAAGGCCGCTGTTTTACTACCGTCAAAATGAACCCACCTTAAGTAAAATCAAAGGAGACCGTTATTCGATCGGGGGCATCAACAAGAATAAAACGAAAAAGACTTTTCAAACCCATGAATTAACTTTGCAAAAAGGCGATATGATGTACCTCACAACCGACGGCCTCTTTGACCAGGTCAACGATCATCGCAAACGCTTCAGCACGCAGCGGTTTATTCAGGTGATGTATGATAACCTGCATCTGGATATGAAAACCCAGAAAAAAAAGCTGGAAGAGAAGCTGGAAACTTTTACCGGGGTCTCCGAACAAAGAGATGATATCACTGTAGTAGCGGTAAAAATTTTGTAATTTGGCATTACTAAAGGCACCCCATATGAACCGGGAAGAATCTGCTCCACCCATCCTAAAGAAATCCCCCCTTATTGGCCCGATGAGTCAAATATTCTCTTATGAAGGCCCCTTCTTTATTGATTTGCTGACCATGTTAGGCAACCAGCTTAAAATGATGACCAGCAATTATCCCCGCCTGCAGAAACAAATTTTCAGGGTTTACGTTGAACTCTCCCAAAATGTCTCTAACTATGCCGAACAATTCGTACAGGCTGATGAAAAACAAAAAAAGATCGGGGTGGGTGCCCTGCGAATGGACGAAGACCAGAGCCATTACTGGCTGACTACCAAAAACCTGGTGAAAACCACAGATGCCAATATACTTGCTCAACGCTGTGAAATCATCAACCATGCCAGTTATGAAAATCTAAAGTCCCTGAAACGGGCCCTGCGAAAAAGCTCATCCGGTTACAAACTGGGCGCCCGCATCGGCATGTTACAGGCCCGGCTTATCTCCAGAAATCCCCTGGATTTTCACATCATTGAAACAACCAGAGATTTTTCTTATTTTAAATTAACGGTTAAATTCACCAAAGATGGAGAATATTGAAATCAATCAAAATCTTTCTACTCCTTATTTTCCCAGCGTAAAGTTTGAGGTCTCCTCCGGTGTGTGTGAAATAAGCGGGGAATCTTATATGGAAGAAGCCTATAAATTTTACCTGCCCCTGATCAATTGGATCAGACAATTTACCGAGGAAGAAAAACGCAAGATAACCCTGAATATCAAACTCATTTATTTCAATACAAGCACCTCCAAATGTCTGTTGGATATATTCGAAATCCTCAAAAAATATAAGGAACAGGGTGGACAAACAGAAGTCAACTGGTTTTATGATGAAGATGATCCGGATATGGTCGAAGAAGTCCGTGATTTTGAAAATGAGGCGGAAATGGAATTCAATATCAAAGCCTTTTAAACCGGGTCTTTTCCTCTCAATGGCCAGATCCTCCAAGATCATCCTTTGCTGAGAGGCTGTCTTGTAATCCAAAGCTTCCCGGGCTATAATCAACGCCACCTACCCCAATATTTCCATTGCAATTAAAATAAATCTCCAATTTTTAAATATATTTGTATCTTGTATCGACAAAAACGGATTGTTTTATATCGTTAAACACTTAAAAACGGAATAAAGATGGCAAACGAAAAGCGAGTTTACAGTTTTGGAAATAAGCAGGCCGAAGGGAATTCGAAGATGAAGAACCTACTCGGCGGAAAAGGAGCCAACCTGGCAGAAATGAGTTCAATAGGTGTACCGGTGCCACCGGGTTTTACAATAACCACAGACGTATGTACAGAATACAATAAACTGGGCAAAGATAAGATCATTGAGATTCTCAAAGGCGATGTAGAGCGGGAAATCAAAAAGATTGAAGATCAGACCGAAACCAAATTCGGAAGCAATGAGGCGCCCTGTTTGCTTTCGGTTCGATCAGGGGCTCGGATCTCCATGCCCGGGATGATGGATACCGTTTTAAACCTGGGTTTGAACGACGATGCGGTGGAAGGTCTGGCCAAGAGCACCAACAATGATCGTTTTGCATGGGATTCCTACCGCCGTTTCATTCAGATGTACGGGGATGTAGTGATGGGGATGGAACCTGAAAACAAGGAAGATCCCGATCCCTTTGAAGAGATCATTGAAAACAAGAAAAAAGAAAAGCAAGTGGAGAAGGATGTTGATTTGACCACGGATGATCTGAAAGATTTGGTCAAGGAATTCAAGGCAGTCATTAAGAAGCGACTGGACCGGGAGTTTCCACAGAGCCCGTGGGATCAGCTATGGGAAGCCATCATGGCTGTTTTTGACAGTTGGAATACGGACCGGGCCATTTATTACCGGGAGATTCACAAAATTCCGGAAGAATGGGGTACCGCGGTAAACGTGATGGCCATGGTTTTTGGCAACATGGGAGAAGACAGCGGCACCGGCGTGGCTTTCACGCGGGATGCGGCCACAGGCGAAAATGTCTTCAACGGTGAATTTTTGATGAATGCCCAGGGCGAAGATGTTGTTGCCGGCATCCGCACCCCGCAGCAGATCACCAAAGAAGGCTCGGTTCGCTGGGCTCAGCTGCAAGGGATTTCGGAAGAAGAAAGAAAAAAGGTTTATCCTTCACTGGAAGAGATGCAACCGCAGATCTACCAAGAACTTTACGAGATACAGGAAAAGCTGGAGAAGCATTACAAAGATATGCAGGACATTGAGTTTACCATTCAGCGGGGTAAACTCTGGCTGCTACAGACCCGCAATGGCAAGCGTACCGGTTCGGCCATGGTCAAAATAGCCATGGACATGTTGCGTGAAGGGGTACTGGATGAAAAAACCGCCGTACTGCGCAATGAGCCCAATAAGCTGGATGAGCTGTTGCACCCGGTCTTTGATCCCAAAGAGTTGGACCATGCCACCACCATTACCAAAGGCCTGCCTGCCTCACCGGGGGCCGCTACCGGCCAGCTGGTCTTTTTCGCCGATGATGCCGAGAGCTGGGGGGCTGAAGGCAAAAATGTCATCCTGGCCCGGACCGAAACCTCACCAGAAGACCTCAAAGGCATGAACCTGGCCCGCGGCATCATGACTGCCCGCGGTGGGATGACCTCCCACGCAGCTGTGGTGGCAAGAGGCATGGGTAAATGTTGCATTACCGGCGCCGGGGCAGTCAACATCGACTATAAAAACAAAACCATGACCGTGGAAGGCAAGACTTTTAAGGAGGGCGACTGGATTTCCCTAAACGGCAGCACGGGTGAGATCTATGAGGGTAAGGTTCCGACCCTTGAGCCCGAACTCAGCGGTGACTTTGCCAAGGTCATGGAACTCTCTGAGAAATATACCCAAATGCGGGTGCGTACCAACGCCGACACCCCCAAAGACGCCACCACCGCAAGAAAATTTGGCGCCCAAGGCATCGGCCTGTGCCGCACCGAACACATGTTCTTCGAAGGCGACCGCATTAAAGCCATGCGCGAGATGATCCTCTCGACCAAAGAAGAGGACCGTCGCAAAGCCCTCAACAAGCTGTTGCCCATTCAACGCGAGGACTTTGAAGGCATCTTTGAAGCCATGAAAGACCTGCCAGTGACCGTCCGCCTGCTTGATCCCCCACTGCACGAGTTTGTTCCCCACGAAGAAAAACAGCAAAAGGAAATGGCCGATCAGCTGGGCGTGAGCCTGGAAGAGGTCCAACGAACCATCGAATCCCTCAAGGAAACCAACCCCATGCTTGGCCACCGGGGTTGCCGCCTGGGCAATACCTATCCCGAAATTACCGAAATGCAAGCCCGGGCCATCATTGAGGCAGCCGTTAACCTTAAGAAAAAAGGAATCCAGGCCCACCCCGAAATCATGATCCCCTTAACCGGCACCTATGAGGAAATGAAAATGCAGGAAGACATCGTCCGCGAGGTGGCCGAACAAGTCTTCAAAGAAAACAACGACCGGGTCGATTATCAGGTGGGCACCATGATTGAAGTACCCCGGGCTGCCCTGGAAGCCGACAAAATTGCTCAGTCGGCCGAATTCTTCTCTTTCGGCACCAACGACCTGACCCAAATGACCTTTGGATACTCCAGGGACGATGCCGGCAAATTCCTGCCCATCTACATGAATAAGGGCATCCTTAAAGATGATCCCTTCCAGGTCCTGGACCAGGATGGCGTTGGCCAGCTCGTGGATATGGGTACCCAAAAAGGCCGGCAAACCCGCAAAGACCTTAAAGTTGGCATCTGCGGGGAACATGGCGGAGAGCCTTCCTCTGTCGAATTCTGCCACCGCGTGGGCATGAATTACGTCAGCTGCTCTCCCTTCCGCGTACCCATTGCCCGGCTCTCTGCCGCCCAGGCTAAACTCAGGGAAGAATAAAAGATCAGTATATCCCTTTTTATCAGGTTAAAAATAAGGGTTGCAACCAGGTTGCAACCCTTATTTTTAATTTTTATTCATTATATTTGGTAATGCATAAACCCAAACCCACAAATCCAATATGATGAATCAAACCCTCAAGCAAAAACTGGATTCAGTTATTGAATCGAAAACCACCCTGTTAAGGGATTTGCCTAAATCAACCCTGATCCATAAAGCCCTGGAAAAGAAGGAAGCCATCGTTTCTGAATCCGGAGCCCTGGCTACCTGGACCCCGGCCGAAAGCACCGGCCGAAGTCCCAAGGATACGGTCATTGTTAAAAGGCCCGAAAACAGGGATCATATTGACTGGGATTCACCCAATAACATTGCCATTGATGAAGAAACCTTTGAAATGGTCTATCACGATGCCCTGGATATGATGAAATCCAAAACAGAACTTTACCTGACCAACCGCGTTATTGGGGCCGACCAGACCTACAGCCTTCCGGTCAAAACCATTACCGATCATGCCCTGACCGGGGTTTTCTCCCTGAATATGTTTCGCCCGGTACCCCAGGGGATCGAAAAAAGCATCTTTTATCAGCAGGATTTTTACCTGTTAACTCTCCCTTACAACAAACTCAAGCGGGAAAGATACAAAGACCGGCTGAGAACCCTGGTTAACGGTGAAACCAGCAACATGATCGTGGCCATGGATTTAGAAAGGGGCATCGGCATCATCATTGGCTCGGCCTATTTGGGAAGTGTCAAAAAATTGATGTTTACGGTGATGAATTATTACCTGCCCCAAAAAGGCATCCTCCCCTTGCATTGTTCGGCCAATGAAGGCCCCGACGGCAATGTTGCCTTGCTGCTGGGCCTCTCCGGCACCGGCAAAACCACCCTCTCGGCCGACCCCGAACGCGCCCTCCTGGGCGACGATGAGCACGGGTGGAGCCAACAGGGGATCGCCAACTTTGAAAATGGCTGTTATGCCAAAATGATCAACATCGACCCCCAAAAAGAACCGGAGATCTATGACGCCGTCATGCACAAGGATGATCATACCCAACATGGAAGCATCGTTGAAAACGCCATGATCTATCCCGACGGAACATTCGATTTTAATGACGAACGCCTCACGCCCAATTCACGGGCTTCTTATCCCCTGAAATACCTCCACAACATTAAACCCTCCTCCACGGCCCATCACCCCAGTACCATCCTTTTCCTTACAGCCGATGCCTACGGGGTCATCCCCCCTGTATCCAAACTGAACGCAGAACAGGCCATGCTCTGGTTCCTGATGGGCTATACCAGTAAACTGGCCGGCACGGAAACCGGCATCACCCAACCCAAAGCCACCTTCTCGAGGTTCTTCGGTCAACCCTTTATGCCGGCCAACCCCGATGTATATGCCGAAATGCTCGGAGAAAAAATGGCCCGTTATCAAACCCAGGTCTACCTGATTAATACCGGATGGACCGGCGGGCCTTACGGAACAGGCCAAAGGATCGACCTGAGCTATACCCGCAAAATGGTTGATGCCGCCCTGTCCGGGGTTCTCAATAAAGGCCATTTCCAACACGACAGCCTCTTCCACCTGGATATCCCCCTGAAATGCCCCGGAGTACCCGATCAAATCCTTTCCCCTAAAAATACCTGGGAAGATAAAAAAGCCTATGATAAACAGGCCCGATTGCTGGCCTCCAAATTCTCCGATGCATTTGACCAGTCCTATGGAAATAAAAATATCCGAAAGGAAGTAACCCTTCAGTGTCCGGGGAAATGAAAAGATTTGTTAGATTTGTACAATTCCTGACCCAATGATTAGTTATATTAGTGAAAATCAAAACCGAGTGTATGTTTGATCCTCTGAATATCGTGTTGATTGCAGCAGCTTACCTGATAGGTTCTATTCCTTCATCGGTGTGGATCGGGAAAATATTTTTTCATATAGATGTTAGAATGTACGGCAGTGGCAATGCCGGAACTACCAATACTTTCAGGGTACTGGGCACCAAGCCCGGTATCCTGGTTTTCATAATCGACTTGTTCAAGGGTTACCTGGCCACCAGCCTGGCCATGCTAAATCCAACCCTGGTCCAGGCTGCCCCTGAAGCGCTGATCACTGTCCAGCTCATCCTTGGTATCGCCGCCATTTTGGGACACATATTCCCCATATATGCCAATTTTAAAGGAGGTAAGGGCGTGGCCACACTCTTTGGCGCCATCCTGGCCATCAGCCTCTTCCCTACCCTGATCATGGCTGGCATCTTTTTCCTGACCCTCTTCGGCACCCGCTATGTTTCATTAAGTTCCATCATTGCCGGGATCTCTTTTCCGCTTTTGATCATCCTGGTCTTCGATTTTGATGCCCAATCGCTGATCATCTTCTCGGTGATGATCCCCATTTTGATCCTTATCACCCATCAGAAAAACATCGGCCGGTTGCTGAGAAATGAGGAATCAAAAGCAGATCTTTCTAAGTTTAACCTGCACTCTTCGAAAAAATAGATGCCAAATCCCTCCGGGGTCAGGATTGATTATTCCTTTAAATCATTCAATCCACAAGCCTGGTAAAAATCCGTGGATGGGAGCTGAATCCCGGACATCCGCAAGAATGGATTCATGCCCCTCTCCTAATGCCTTTCCTTTTTGTGTGGAATGAAAAAACTTCAGGTTCGTCTATCGGGGGGATTGGACTTTTTGAGGTAACGGATCAAAGCCTGGAGTTTTTGGCTTTGCTGGATCAGCAGCTCATAGAGCTCGTCAAACTCTTTCTGGGTCAGATAATTTTGATCCAGGGCCCGGTGTATCTGAGACCGGCACTCCCCGCATGCGGCTTTTGATAAAAACAAGTAATCAATGAATTGCTTGTTGCCATCGCGTTCATAGCCCCTGGAAATATTATCCATAATCGACCCGGCTGACCTGCGCAATTGATCTACCAGGGCAAAATCGTGCCAAAGCGGATCCCTGGAGGTATAATCATATACCTTCCGGTTAATTTTTCGGGCCAGTTTCCACACCTCCAAATCTTCAAAGTGATGAATGGATTCCATGGCATTGATTTGGAATAAGATACAAAAACATAAAAAAAAATGCCAAAAACTAGAAAGGCTTTTTTAGTGGAACATTTAGGAAGTAAAGGGAAAGGTCATTGGCCGGATTCAATAAGTAAGGGGCCTAAGTCAACAAATTGAAAATGAATTGATATGTGCGGCAAAACGGTTCGTTCAATTGTAAAACGCGGGCAATTGTTTTTGCCACATGCCATAATATTTGCCGCCGTGATGATATAAATCGCGGGGGCTGCCTTGTTCCGCCACTTTTCCTTTATCCAGCACGACCACCCAGTCGGCCAGGGCCAGTGAGCTGAGGCGATGGGTGATCATCACAACGGTGAGCCCCCGATTGCGCAGGTCATTGAGCACCTTCTGCACATAAGCCTCTGCCTCTGAATCCAGGCTGGAGAGGGCTTCGTCAAGGATCAGGATGCGCGGACAACGGTAAAGGGCCCTGGCTATGGCTATCCGCTGCTTTTGTCCTCCCGAGAGCGATGCTCCGTTCGCGCCCAGCCAGGTCCCAAAACCATTGGGCATTTTTTTGATAAAATCCAACATGCCCAGCCTAGAGCAGGTCCCCACCAACCGTTTCATATCGGGGTCCGGATCCCCGATGGCAATGTTATCGGCAACGGTCCCGGAAAAGATGTTGAGCTGTTGGGGGACTACCCCGATGATACGGCGCAGGCTCTTGTTAGAAACCACACCCAGGTCATACTGGCCGATTCGTATGCCCCCCTTATTCAGGGGATACAGTTTTTGAAGCAGATAAGTGATGGTGGACTTACCCGAACCGCTTTCCCCGATCACTGCTGTAATCTTTCCCTTCTTGAAGGTCAGGTTTATGCCCTCAAACACATCGGTTCGGTTGCCATAGGAAAACCAAACATTTTCCATATGCACATCGCCCACCATCTCCTTATCGAGCTCCATCAGTGGTGTTTGCTCCTCCCGCTCAAGGTCCATGATTTCAAAAAGCCGGTCTCCGGCAATCATGGCATTCTGCATCGTTTTATTCATGCCCACCAGGGCCATAGCCGGCCCGGTAAAGTAGCCCATCAGGGCATAAAAAGAAAGCAACTCTCCGGGGGTGATCAGCCGGTTGATCACAAAATAGGAGCCCACCCAAAGCAGGATGATGGTAAATCCACGGCTGAGGAAAGCCGAGGTATTGCCTGAAAAAACCGCATTCAGCCCGGAATGGTAGACCGATCGCAGCAGGGCAACAAAGCGGGTTTCGGTACGCAAGTTGGCAAAATCCTCCAGGCCAAATTGCTTGATCGTGCGCACGGCGTTAAGCGATTCCACCAGTTGACTCTCCACTTCAGCGGCATTGACCATCACCCGCCGTTCCTGTTTTTTGTTGAGCCGGTTGGTAATGGCATACACCACCCCATAAAGGGGCAGGATCAGGGCAATGATCAGGGCCAGTTTCCAACTGTAGATAAACATCAATCCAAAGGCAAAAACAATGATAAATAGGTTCACCACCAGGGTAATCATCGTATCATTGATGAACTGACGGATTTTCACCGCGTCGTTGATGCGCGAGATAAGTTCTCCCACGCGCATGGTATCGAAAAACCTTTGGGGCAGCTTCAACAAATGCTTGTAATAGCCCAGGATCAGACGCACGTCAATTTTTTGTCCCGTCTTAAGGATAAATATCGTTTTGATGATGCCGATGAATATTTGAAACAGCAGGATCATCACCATGGCAATGCTCAGCAGGTTGAGCAGGTTTCGGTTGCCGCCGACCAGCACGTGGTCGGTGATCTTTTGAATGTATATGGAGGTTGACAATCCCAGGATGGTATAAATAACGGCCCCGAAGAGGGCTTGCATCAGGATGCCGCGGTGGGGTTTGAGCAGGAACAAAAACCGCGAGCGGTTGGAGGCTTTCAGATTGGCCGGGCGAAAATCCTCATTGGGTGCCATCAAGACCATGGCTTTGCTCCAGATGTTCATAAATTCCTTGATGGGCATGCGTTCGGTTTTGCCATGGCGGGGATCCATGATCTGCAGCCATTTTGGTGTTACCTTATAGATAACCACATAATGGTGAAGCCTTTCCCCGATCACCACATGGGCAATCGCCGGCAGGGGAATTCGCATAAGGCTTTCCTGCTTGCCCCAAACGCCTTTGGCCGACATGCCCATTTTTTCACCAGCCTGGATCAGCCCCAAAACATTGGTGCCCTTCTTATCTGTTCCTGCCATTTGGCGAATCCGCGAGACCGGGATGCGCAAACGGTAATAAGCAGCAATGGAAGCCAGACAGGCAGCTCCGCAATCCGTTACATCCCTTTGTTTTACCCTGATGCCCATCGCTGGCTTCCTTTTAATATGATTGGTGATTGATTGGTTGCAACTTAGGATTCAACCAGTTGTCTACCTTGTCATACAACAGTTGAAACAGATTGCGCCGGGCAATCTGAAAACGCGCCGTCAGGGTCATGCCTTTCTTCAACCTGCCGATGTAACCGTTGTTCAGTTTGAGCTCCGCGGACGCCAGGGAGCATCGCACCCGGAAAACAGGCTGATCATTTTTGGTGATCACATCGGGAGAGATGGTCTGGACCCGCCCCGTTCCAAGCCCCCACTGGTTGTGATTAAAAGCATCGAACTGAAAGCGCACTGCCATGCTGTCGCGGATCATTCCAATGTCGGCCGGGGAGATGTAGCATTCAACCATCAGATCTTTTTCCGGTGAAATTTCAGCGATCATCTGATTGTGGGCTACAAAGTTGCCGGGCTGCAATCCGGCCGCCTCGGTAATAATCCCGTTGACAGGAGCCGTAAGGGTATACTGGCTCTTTTCCTGTTTTAATCGCTCCATCATCGAGCGTTGTTCCTGCATCCTGAGCCGATAGGTTTCCAATTCATTCTGCCATTTAAGCCGGGTTTCTTCCCGAAAGGTCTTGTAATTGTAACTGGCCAGCTCATACAAGTATTTTTTCTCCTCCATTTGGCGGTCGGCTATTACCTGCTGCTGATGGAGCTGGCGGTGGATTTGAAATTCTTTTCGGGCCTTCACCCGCTCATGGTTATGTTTCTTGAGGTTGGCCCTGTATTGGGCATAATGGGTTTGATACAGCAATGTTTGGGGCTTTCCCTTATCGCTGAGGATGAGTTCCAGATCCCGGATGCAGGCTTGATTCCTTTGGATTTGTTTTCTGTACCAGGCCATTTCTTCATCCAACTTGTCGGTATTAAGCATTAAGAGTGTGTCACCGGCAATTACCGGCTGGTTGGGCCGGATGCTGATCCATTCAATGCGGCCCGAATGGGGTGAGGCAATGCGGTTGTTTTCCCTGGCCGAACGGATGATGCCCCGGCTTTGGCTGGTAATGGCAACATCAATGAAAGGCAGTGAACCCAGGGCCACCAGCAACGCCACGATTACCATAATATAAATAATGGAAGTACGGGTTTTACGCTCCACAAAAAGGCTTTCCGTGGTCCGGTCTACAATCTCCGGTGGAAAAAGTGGGGACATGATGCAAAAATTGTTGTCAGGTAAAAAATTATTCTTTTTTATTTAAAATAATTGAACTTTGTCAACTATATTGTCATCCACCACCAAAAAAGGCATTATAAACAACTATAATAAAAGAAGCGATCAGATAGACAAACAGAACTAAATTGGTTCGCTTTAATTGTTTATTCTGTTTTAGCAATTCCTGATAAGACTTGTTGTTTTGTTCTTCCATAACATTAAAAAATTTAGTAATTAAACTTTTAAAAATATTTGTTATGTTATTTTATAAGCAAGACCATAAAGGTGCCGCTGCCGTTAAAACAACAGCAGCGGCTTGAAATAAGAGCTATCTTCCCCTCCCGACATAACCTTCGTTTATGCTATTTGAATCTTCAAAAGAGGCCCAACTACATAATTTTCCAAATAATGCACCCAACTTCTTGAAGCCATCTCTAAGAAAATCATTTCCTCCACTGATCTGGACCAATTCACAATTTTTCATCTCCATTACTTCTTTTATCTCCAATTTTTTCATGGCGTTTGATTTTTAAAGGTTAAATACTCAAATTGTTGTTCTAAGCCCAAGACAGGTCAACAGACATCCAGCCTCAATCCCCATCATACGTGCTCATAAAGCCCTCCTCAAAGCCTTCCTCTATATCATCCTGATTATTATAAATATAGATCATTGCCGAAGCGAATGTAATTATAGGAATAATCCCAAATCCCCCGCTAATTTTTATTGCTTCTTCGGGCTTTAATGCTGCAACAGAATAATCCGCTAAACTCAACTTTTCCATTTTCTCACATTTTAGATGAAACCAACACTTCAGGCGGCTGGATATGGCCTCTCATCCGGATCGGGCCCATTTACCGGTATGCTAATATCAATTTACACCAGCTTACTCTGATTATAAAATAGTGGATAAAAAAATTGTGGAACTTGTTCCATTATTTTACCCCCTGAGAGTAAAATTCGTTCTTCAGTAGTCATATATTCAATAGCTATCTGAATATCAAGTTTTACTTTGTCGCGGTATAAATAACTTTGCTTTCTACGGTCATATTCGATGGGCAGGCCCATATCCTTTAACTCCTTAAGGCTAAAATAAAGATGGCTCTCACTTATATGAAGCTTTTCAGCAAATTCCTGAGGTGTACCTGTAGACTGAAGTTTTATAAGACGGTCCATTTGCTGATAACGATTTATATACCTAAATAATCCCATAAAATAAGGTTTCCTTTATTTGTTCTTTATTTACTAATGGTTCTTTTTCTCACTTAAAAATGCACCCAGGAAAACAACCTGTTAATAATTGATTTATGGTAAAAGCAAGTTCTATCTATACAAATTATAAAAACAGAGTCCAATATCATTGGACTTTAAAATTTTTTTTTTCAAAGACAAGGCATCAGGTACAGGAGGACTTCATTCTTAAGTTCATACCGATTTCATGAAAACCATTTGCCCTTATTTACACAACAAGGCGCTGCATAAAGCATGGGGATTCCATGAAGAGGCGCCTGACAACAATTGATTGATATTCAGTGCCATACTGATGCACAAGCTTCAAATAAGACTTGATCCAAATGAATCCGAAAAGTGGACCAGGGTAGGGAACCATTATTTGATGTGCACATCGCGTTGGGGGAAAGGAATGGTAACGTTGTTTTCGCGGAATTTGCGGTCAATGGCAAAACGCAGGTCGCTTTTGATGTTTTCCACCCGGAAGGCATTATCGGTCCAGAAGAAGAGCTGAAAATCAAGGGATGAATTGCCAAAGTCAAGAAAACGCACGAAGGGTTGGGGATCATGGGTGATCTCCTGGTGCTCATGGGCACATTCGAGCAGCAGGCGCTTAACCTTTTCTACGTCTGAGCCATAGGCCACTCCCACATTGACATGAAAGCGGGTTTTTTGTTCGATGTGGCTCCAGTTGATCACATTTTCTCCGATAAACTTGGAATTGGGAATGATCAGGATGATGTTGTCGCGGCTTTCTATTTTGGTGGTACGGAAACCTATTTCTGTTACAATCCCTACGATGCCATCCAGTTCCACCACATCACCTACTTTGAGGTTTCCCTCAAACAGCAGGAAGATGCCGGAGATGATGTCTTTAAAGACCTGTTGAACCCCCAGGCCGATGCCCACCAGCAGCGCAGCCGAACCGGCCAGAAGCAGGGTAATTCGCACGCCAAGGGTATCCAGCACCAGGATAATGGCAATGACCCAGATGATGTATTTGATCAGCTGGAATACGGTATGGCCTTTCCCCGGATCAATAGCCCGGTGATAAAGGGTACGTTTGAAAACCCGTTTGATGATCCACAGAACAAACCAGGCAGTAACAAGGATCAGCAGGGCAATCAGAAGGCTGTATACGGTGATGGTTACCTTCTCAGTATTGACCAGGGAATAGCTCAGGATGTCATCGAGATTGGTTTTTAAGATCATGGTCAACATGGTCTGGACAGGTTCAATGCTTTTTCATGGCCATTAAATATAATCAATACAGAGGCCAGGGGCATCAGAAGTTTCATCCCAGGTATTAACGGCATGTATCGAAAAGAAGATGCATAAAAGCCGCTATGTCCGTGATAGGTCATCATTCTTTTTCAAAATGCTCTTTCAGTATTTCACGCAGCCGATTAGGGCCAATATTGGTTTCAATGTCTCCGTGCTTGGCAAAAGAGATGGCTCCTGTTTCCTCCGATACAGCGATCACCACGGCATCCGTACGTTCGGTCAGGCCTATGGCGGCACGATGGCGCATTCCATAGAGGGGTGGAATATCTACGCGTTCGGAAGTGGGCAGGGCACAACTGGCCGCCACAATCTTATCCTTTTTGATGATCACCGCCCCATCATGCAAGGGATTGTTTTTGAAAAAAATACTCTGCAATAAACGATTGGAAGTGTCAGCATTGATGGTAACTCCGGTTTTTTCATAATTGACCAGGCTGTCGCGCCGGGCTATGACGATCAAAGCCCCGGTTTTGAAGGCCGACATGTCGGTACAAGCCTTTACAATCTCAGTAGTACGAATTCTGGGCTTTTGCCGGGTCTTAAGCGAAAATAAATGGGCGAACGAGAACTGGTAATTGGTGATGTAACGACTGCCTATAACCAGCAAGAAACGGCGGATCTCCTGCTGAAAGACAATGATGATGGCAATCACCCCCACCCCGATCACCTGGCCCAGGATGGTCCCCAGCAATTCCATATCCAGGGCCCGCACAATCAACCACAACAGATACAATGAAAAGATCCCGATGAAGATATTGATGGCCACCGTACCTTTGATCAGGTTATAGAAATGATACAAAAGAAAGGCTACCAAAAAGATATCCAAAACATCGAGGAAACGTATGGAGATAAAAGTTGCAATCATACGCTGTTAGGGCCAGTTGCTTTTCAAAAATACAAAATTACGGCCTAAATCAATCACCAGAACCATCAGAATCCGCTAACTTCTGGTGAAGGGTGATGATGTCCCGGGCAGCTTTCACATCATGGACCCGCAGGATGTTGGCGCCCTTATTCAATGCCAGGGTATTCAGGGCAATGGTACCTGGCAGGGCTTCTTCGGGATTGAGCCCTAAAACCTTGTATATCATAGATTTTCTGGATAAACCCACCAGAAGGGGCAGGCCAAATACCTGAAAATCCGCCAGCCGATTTAACAACTCATAGTTATGGGAGATGGTCTTACCAAAGCCAAAACCGGGATCCAGGATGATGTCGTTAAGGCCCATTTTTCTTAGCTGATCCACCTTAGCGGAAAAATAGAGAAAAATCTCACGCATCATATCCTCATAATGGGCTTTTTGTTTCATGTCCTGAGGGGTACCTTTCATATGCATCATAATATAAGGCACCTGGAGATCAGCGACTGCCTCGAACATGCCAGGGCCCATTTCTCCGGCCGAAATATCATTGATGATGTCGGCCTGATAATCTTTTACGACGATCCGGGCAATTTCCGGGCGAAAAGTATCCACTGAAACGATCACTTCAGGGTGGTTTTTTCGAATTTCCTCCAGAGCAGGCAGCAGGCGGTTCAGCTCTTCTTGCTGGGAAATATGGACCGCCCCGGGCCGGGAACTGTAGCCCCCCACATCAATTATGTCGGCCCCCTGCTCCACCATCCGGTCGGATTGCCGGCGGATCTCTTCCAGGGAAGCTTGCCGGCTGCCCCGGTAAAAGGAATCGGGGGTGACATTGATGATCCCCATCACCCTTGGATACGAAAGGTCCAACAAGGTTCCCCTGCAATTGATCAGGGATTTTCCCGAAAATAATGTACCTTTATACTCCATCTGATTGCCCTTTTGTACCCTCAAAAGTACAAAAAATGTCGGGAATACAGGTTTTTATAAACAAACAGCACCCAAGATGACCCTGATCAACATAGAAGGCCTGGACGGAGCCGGCAAGTCAACTCAAATCAAGCATTTGATAAACCATTTTGAACAGCACCACATTCCCTGCCAAACCATTCATTTTCCCCGAACCGATGCCCCGGTATACGGCGATCTGATCGCCCGTTTTCTCCGGGGAGAGCTCGGAGAGATGGAGTCGGTCAACCCGTATCTGGTGGCCCTGATTTATGCCGGCGACCGGAATGACGCCAAGGACCAACTCTATGAATGGATCAACAACAATTACCTGGTGCTGGTGGATCGTTATGTTTATTCCAACATTGCCTTTCAGGGGGCCAAGCTGGAAGAGGAAGAACAGGTAGCAAACTTAAGCAAGTGGATTAAATACCTTGAATACGAATACAATGGAATTCCCCGTCCTGAATACAGCTTTTTTTTGGATGTTCCGCCCGATTTCACACGCTCTAAACTCTCGGGTAAACGAGAAGGTTCAGACCGCGCCTATCTCAAAGGCAAGGAGGACATTCATGAGAAAAACCTCCACTTTCAACAGCAGGTCAGAAAAATTTATTTGCGGGAAACCCGCAAAGACGACCCTTTTCATTTGATCGACTGCCATGACCCGGCCGGTGGCATCATGGCGCCCGAGCAAATTACCCAAAAAATATTAAGCCACCTCAAAGAAAACACCAATTTGCCTTAACCGGCACAACCCCGGGGTAACATATTTATCCTGTCAAGACCGCCTTTTAATCCATAAGGCGATGTGGACACCGGAAGACAGGTTGGACAATTCATCTGAATGAAGTACCTTTAAAAGCGAGAACCATCAAAATCCCTGAACCATGAAAAAGTCAACCACTTTTTGGATTCTTTTATCGGTAATTGTGCTGATTGCTGTAATCCTGAGCAGTGCCACCTTTGTCACCATTCAACCCGGAGAAAGAGGGGTCATCTTCAGAAAATTCACCACCGGCCTGGACAAAGAACACATTTATAAACCGGGCTTCAAGATCATTGCCCCCTGGAATGATATGTACCTTTACAACGTCAAGGAACAGCAAAAGGAAGAAGAGCTGGATGTACTGGACAAAAACGGGCTGAACATCAGCATGGATGTCTCGGTAAGGTTTCACCCCAAATACGAGGGCATCGGCTATCTTCATGAGACCTTTGGCGAGCGTTATGTAGAAGAGTTGGTTATTCCGGAGGTACGTTCCACCGTCAGGCGGGTGGCCGGTCGTTATACAGCAGAGCAGATCTATTCGACCCAAAGAGAAAAAGTAGAGTCAGCCATCAAGACTGAGACCCGTCAGGTACTGAAGGAAAATCACGTCAACATGGAAGCCCTTTTGATCCGTTCCATCCAGCTGCCCGAACAGATCAAAAGCGCCATTGAAAAGAAACTGAAGCAGGAACAGGAAGCCCTGGCCTATGAATACCGCCTGGAACGCGAGCGCAGTGAAGCCCAGCGTAAAAAAATCCAGGCAGAAGGCGAAGCCCGTGCCAACGAAATCATCAGCAAAAGCCTCACGCCCGAACTCCTGAAAATGCGGGGCATTGAAGCCACCCTTAAATTATCGGAATCCCAAAACTCCAAAGTGGTGGTTATCGGAAGTGGTGACTCCGGGTTGCCCGTCATCCTGGGGAATCAATAATACCGGGGCATAAAACCCGTCTGCATGCGGCATGTGGGTTCCACTAACCGAACAGAGCTGCACCCGGATCCATGACGAAAAAAGGGCTGAGCCTGCCCCGGCTCAACCCCTTTTTTATACTTGTTATCTTTAGCGGTTCTTTTCGGCAAAATCACGCCCCGCTTCCAGGGCTTCCAGATTGACGTTGACGACCTTATCGCCTTTGCGGGCAAATATCTTGCGGATGCCCTCCTTAAAACTCTCAAAGGGAACCTGGAAAAAGGGGGATGCTGCTCCCAACATCACCATATTGGAAGACCTTCTGGAACCCATATTAGAAGCAATGTCATTGGCGTTAAGGGCAATATACTGGCCGCAATTTTCAATCTCCTCCAGTAGCTTCTGCTCATCCGGATAATTGTTGATATTGCGGTAGGTTTTGGTGTTGGTCACCAGCCAACCTTTTGGGGAAAGAAAAGGCAGGTAACGCAGCGATTCCATTGGTTCAACCGAGAGAATGATATCGGCCGAACCTTTCGGGATTAAATCCGAATAAATGGGCTGATCGGATAAGCGCATATGGGATTGAACCGCACCCCCACGCTGGCTCATTCCGTGAACTTCAGCCTGCTTGAGATATAAATCATTTTCCAGGGCAGCCATACCGATGGTTGCCGCAATGGATAATATTCCTTGTCCGCCTACACCGGCTAAGACGATATCAGTTTTCATAGGGTTTGATTTTTATTTGGTTGAATGGGGTTTTCTCAAGCGGGCCATTCGTTATGCCATGAATGAAAGTCCGCCATGAGTAACCTTTACAAATTGTTACATCGTTAAGATCGGATCAAAGGCCCAATTCCTTCACCCTTTCGACCAGTTTTTTGTTCTTCATGGTTTGGATGCACTGTCTGCGGGGAATGACGACCGAGACCCCTTCATAAGCTATTTCTTCCCGCATGATCTGGGTCATCTCATCCAGGTTCTTTTTGGTGGGGCGGAACACGCGGATATGTTCGCGTTCAACCCCAAGGCCTTCGCAGATTCTCTCCAGGCGGCCCAGTGCATGGGAGTCCTGACCACCGGTCATGGCAGTGGTAAAGTTATCAGATATGACGATGGTGACCGGGCTATTTTCAAGCACGCAATCCAACAAGCCGGTCATGCCGCTATGGGTAAAGGTTGAATCGCCGATCACAGCAACAGAGGGTGTCAGGCCGGCATCGGCCGCTCCTTTGGCCATGGTCACCGAAGCTCCCATGTCCACACAGGAATTGATGGCCTCAAAGGGAGGCAGGGCGCCCAGGGTATAGCAACCAATATCGGAAAAGACCCGTCCTTGTGAATATTCACTCAGGGCCTGATTCAGGGCATTATAAGCTTCAATATGGCCACAACCTTTGCACATAGCCGGGGGCCTGTTTTGAACGATTTCAGGAACCGCTTTTCCCTCCTGGCTGTCCAGGCCAAAAGCCCGGCCTACGTGATTGGGGTTGAGTTCGCCGGTTCGGGGCAGGCTACCGTCCAATTTGCCCTTGATCGGAGTACCCTTCTCCTGAAAACCTTTTAAATGTTCTTCGATAAAAGGATAACCTTCTTCAATGACCAGCACCTGATCGCATTCATCCAGCATCTTGTTAATCAACTTGTGGGGCAGGGGATATTGACTAAGCTTAAGCACAGGATGCTTCAGGGCCTGATCCTGAAAATTTTCCTTCAGATAATTGTAGGCAATGCCGGCAGCGATGATGCCCAGTTTATAATCTTCCCCCTCTTCATACTGGTTGTAGGGTGAATCAGCGGAGGCCTGTTCCATCGGCACCTGGCTGGTGATCAGCCGCTGGTAATTCTGGCGGGCAAACACGGGCAATAAAACAAACTGCCTGAGATTGGCCGGTAACCCACCTTGATTTTGCGGTTTGACATCCCGTCGGGCCACTCCGGAACGGGAATGGGCCAGGCGCGTGGTAAGTCGGAGGAGAACGGGTACCTGCAGGCGTTCGGAGAGCTCAAAACCTGCATAGGCCATATCATAAGCCTCCTGCTGATTGGAAGGCTCCAGTATGGGGACCATGGCAAAATTGCCATAAAACCGCGAATCCTGTTCATTCTGGGAGGAGTGCATGGAGGGGTCATCGGCTGAAACCACCAGCATACCGCCATTCACACCCGTAATGGCTGAGTTGATGAAGGGATCAGCCGCCACATTCAGACCAACATGCTTCATGCAAACCATGGCCCGCTTGCCGGAATAAGACATCCCAAGGGCCGCTTCCATGGCCGTTTTCTCATTGGCCGACCATTGCCGGTGGATGCCTTGCTCCTGTGCATATTTGGAGGCCTGTACGTATTCAGTAATCTCGGTAGAAGGGGTGCCCGGATAAGCATATATGCCCGACATACCTCCGTCCATTGCGCCCTGGGCTACCGCTTCGTCGCCTAATAAAAGTAATTTATCCATGGGTAGGGAATTTATTTATAATTGTACATTCGTTGAATAACTTCGATGAGGGAAAGTATAAAAAAGGAGTCGCTTAAAGACCGCCGAATAGCTTTAGATAACCCACAAGAATGGCAGTGACATAGAGGAATAAAACCTTCCTTAAATTCACATCTACAGTGTTTTAAGTTTAGCTACTCAACAAATGTAAGATAATTTTATCAATATCTGAAAATAAAAAAGATTGTCTGCAACATATTGCACCCAGCTTATGCGTAGATGGTCAATACCAGTTTTCGGCGATGTTGGTGATTACGGAATTCACAAAGGAAGATGCCCTGCCAGGTTCCCAGGTTGAGTTGGCCACCGGTAATGGGAATGGTCAGGGAAGGGCCCAACAAGGAGGATTTGATGTGGGCGGGCATATCATCGGAACCTTCCATGGTATGGGTATAGCGGCGGTTGTCCTCGGGAACCAGATCATTAAGGGTTGACTCAAAGTCATCCCGCACCGAAGGATCGGCATTCTCATTAATGGTTAGGGCAGCCGAGGTATGCTTGATGAAAACATTCATAATACCCGTTTCAGGCAGCTCGCTCAAATGCTCTTCAATTATGCCGGTAATGATGTGATAGCCCCGGCCAAAGGCGGGCAGTGTGATTTCTTTTTGTTGGATCATCTTCACTGGGTGTTTGTCATTGTTACAGTCAACAAGGCGCTGATGTTCAGAAAAAGGTGCCCGCTTCATTCTTTAGGTATTCCACCGCTGCACGGGAAGGCGACTTCTCCTGCTCCATGAGTTTTTCAAGCAAAGCCTTGCTCAACTTCAGGGCCGGATCATCCGGCCTTAATGACTGAGCGGTGGTGTTGATCAGCTTGACGGTGTTTTCCCGGGCACTCTTCACCACTTCCCAGGCCCGCGAAGAAATATAAATCTGCTGGGAAACATTGTGATCAAATTCTGAGCGGATGGATTTCAGCATCTGATTCTGTAGCTGGCTAACGGTGAGTTGATCCTTGCTGAAACGCATCACCAGATTATCCGGTGATATGCGTTCCAAAAACAACACCAGCCGCTCATATGCCTGCAGGCGCACCGGCGTGATCAGCTCTTTATTCTTGATCACCAGTTCCTGGTCGCGCTTTCTCTGGTCATTTTTTAATAGGCTGCGGATGGTCAGGTATGCTGTAAAAAAGACGACCAATGCGGGAAGCAAATAGGTGAGCATTTCCAGAAAAAGGTCCATAAGTCGGGCTATTTTGTTGTAAAAATAATCGAAACCAAAACAAAATTGCAATTTTTCCACCCCATAGCCATAGAATCCCTAAAAATTCCTTCGGTTTATGTTTTGGAGAATATAATTTTATGGGGAATTTAAACGTAAAGGTCGTTAATTTATCCTATTTTTGAAAACAAGAAAAAACCACAGGCCAATGGAATCAATCTCAAAGCGCATCCAAAATCTTTCAGAGTCGCAAACCATAGCCATGTCGCAAAAGAGTGCCGAACTGAAGGCACAAGGCAAGGACATCATCAATTTGAGCGTGGGGCAGCCGGATTTCCACACCCCCGATCACATCAAACAAGCAGCCATTGATGCCATCCACAACAATTACACCATGTATACCCCGGTGGCCGGCTACAAGGACTTAAGGCAAGCGATCGCCGATAAGTTAAAGCAGGAAAACGGATTGGATTACAGCTGGCAGCAAGTGGTGGTATCAGCCGGGGCGAAACATTCCCTGTCCAACGCATTGCTCTCGATCATTGACCCTGGCGATGAAGTGATTGTACCGGCTCCTTACTGGGTCAGTTATGTGGAGCAGGTCAAGCTGGCGGAAGGGCACAATGTGATTGTTCCCACCAGCATCGAACAGGAATTCAAGTTACAGCCCGAACAGTTGGAGCAGGCCATCAGCGAGAAGACCAAGGCCATAATCCTGTGCTCACCGTCCAACCCCACCGGTTCGATATATACCCGCGAAGAATTGCGGGCCCTGGCCGATGTCATTGCCCAAAGCAAACAAACCATTTATGTGCTCTCCGATGAAATCTATGAGTACATCAATTTTGCAGGTCAGCATGAAAGCATCGCCCAGTTCCCAGATATCCATGACCAGGTTATATTGATCAATGGGGTTTCCAAGGGGTTTGCAATGACCGGCTGGCGGATTGGTTACATGGCCGCTCCCCTTGAAATCGCCAAGGCTTCGGCTAAATTACAGGGTCAGGTTACATCAGGAGCCTGTTCCATTGCCCAGCGGGCAGCCCTTACTGCCTTGAACAGCGACAAAAGCTTCACCCATCAAATGAAAGAAGCTTTTCAGCGCAGGAGAGACCTGGTGATGGAGGGCGTTGACCAAATTAAAGGATTGAAGAAATATACCCCCAAAGGAGCCTTCTATCTATTTCCGGAAATATCCGATTTTTTAGGCACCTCGGATGGAAACACCACCATCAACAATGACAGCGACCTGTGCTTTTATTTGCTCGAGCAGGCCAATGTGGCCCTGGTACCGGGTAGTGCCTTTGGCTCGCCTGAGAACATCAGAATCTCTTATGCCGCCTCAGATGAAGAACTTCAGGAAGCCCTCAGGCGGATGAAAACCTATCTGGATCAACTCCGGTAAAAAAACCGACCCTAAGCCCCCCTCAGCAGGGCCTTAAAAATCAACTATACCCGCATGCTTTATCCGCCTCTTCATCTCAAAGAGACCTGCATGCGGGTTTTCACTTGGGTGGCATTGGATTGGAAATGGTATAAAGCAACCTTTGAATGAACTTCAAGGCAATGTTATGGGCTCAATCTCCAAATAAACCTGATGCTAAACAAATGCTGTTAATGCAAAATATCTTGATGTCTTTGTTGCCTGGCCGCCTGGTAGGGTTTAACTCATGGAAGGTGGCGGCGTACCATATCCTTGAGTTGGTTCAAATCCAAAGGCTTCGACATATAATCAACTGCTCCCTTATCCAGGGCCTTCTGCTGACTATCCCGGTCATCCTTGGCGGTTACCATAATCACAGGAATCGATTTTAGTGAAGGTTGCTCGGCGATCCTGTCCAGGAATTTAAATCCATCGATCCCAGGCATCATGATATCTAGTAAAATCAGGTCAATCGGGCCATGCTGATCCAGGTAATCCAAAGCTTCCTCCGGGTTGTCCAGGGCAATTACACCATAGCCCTCATCCTCGAGAAGCCTTTGCAAGAGAAATAAATTCGTTCCGGAGTCATCAACAATCAATACGTTGGTGTCTTGTTTCATTTGGAGAGGGACTTATTAAAATTTGTAAATCGGTATAATATTGAAAATCTTGTTACTGTAATTGATTACTTCGCCATGGAACCCGCATGTTTAATACATCGCTGGGTTGCGTAAATCCTTGCATTGCCGGGTTGTACAGGTTGCTGCATTGGGTTTCATCGGTCAAAGCAATTTTTCAAATTGATTGAGGGCCTCCCGTCAAATTTCATCATCGCCCTAACCGAAGGCCTTCAAAAAGGTCATAACTATCAGGAAAAGAAAAAATTACTTCGATCGAACCCGGCCGCCTACTAAATTAATGAGATTTTTTCAATTATCACAATACATTCAAACAAAATAAAGGCCAGCCACAGCAATTCCTAAAAAAGGTTTATTTTTGCAGGGATAAAGGTTGGGGTCCCCGGTGGAATGGTTCAAAACACCTGGGAATAATTAATAAAACAATAATTGACAGCACTTTATTCAAAGCCTTGTCCCTATAAAACCAAAGGAGGTTGTATGAAGCTGAGCAAATGGAGGAACCCAAAATTATGGATTCGCAAGCCCTGGTGGATCATCCTGGCCCTAATCATTATTGGCGGGGGAATCAAGATGTTTCAGACCTACCAGGATATATATGGCCCCAACGTGGATGTAGGACAAAAGGAGCACCTGTATCTGTATATCCCGACCGGTTCGGAGGCTCAGGATGTGTTCAACCTGATCCGGGAAAAAAATATACTGGATGATACGGCTTCATTCATCTGGCTGGCCAAAAAGAAAAATTATCCCCGGCATGTGTATCCCGGCAAATACAAGATAAAGGACGGGATGAGCAACAATGCCCTGGTCGAGAGGCTACGCTCAGGGAAGCAGGAACCTGTCAGGCTGATATTCAACAACATAAGGACGACACAGGAGTTAGCCGGGGTAGTAGCCCGACAAATTGAGGCCGATTCGGGGGCCATCGTGCAGCTTTTGAATAATGAGACATTCCTCGATCAGTATGATATGACCCCGGCCACTGCACCGGCCATGTTTTTGCCCAACACGTATGAATTCTGGTGGGATACTTCGGCCAGGGAATTCATTCAAAGGATGCACAAGGAATATCAGAATTTTTGGGCCGAAGAGCGTAAAACCCGGGCCGGGAAAATGGAGATGACCCCTGAAGAGGTCATTACACTGGCTTCCATTGTCGATGAGGAAACCCTTCATAATGATGAAATGCCTAAGATAGCAGGTGTATATATCAACCGCCTGCGCATTGGCATGCCCCTTCAGGCCGATCCGACCATCAAGTATGCCATCGGCGATTTTTCCATCAACCGGGTGTTGAGCAAACACCTCCAGGTGGATTCACCCTACAACACCTATAAACACCCCGGTTTACCTCCCGGCCCCATTTCCATCCCCTCTATAGCTGCCATCGATGCCGTGCTGAACTACAGCCAACATGACTACCTGTATTTTGCAGCCAAACCGGATTTTTCGGGATATCACAACTTTTCTGAAAACCATTATGAGCACATCCGCAATGCCCAAAAATATCAACGGGCACTGAATAAAAAAAACATCATGGAGTGAGCTGACTTAATCCTCCTCGTACATCCGTATATTTTCAAAAAACAATCGCCAGGCCCAGTATCGGGCCACATAAAAGTCGGGAGATTCAAGTTTCATGCCCTCATGTTCACCATTCAGGGCATAGCCGAACATATCCCAACGACTGCCCTGATCATCCACCATAACACCCGGCAGGGTATCGTTCACGGGCTCAAAAGAAAATTCACCGGAATCTTTAAAGACATTGATCCAGCGTTGCTGAGCATTACCAACCAACAAATACCCTGCATATCGAATAATACGGGTACCCGGGTTGAAATGGCGGTAACGAAAAAGATGAACCTGCTTGAGTGTAATCACTCCCAGCATCTTCTCTCCGTCTGCAACATCGTCCTGGCTCATTCTGGAGCGGTTTCTTATGTCATAAACATAAATCGGAAGATCTGCCCGCAGTTGCCGGGAAGCAGCCGAGGCAAAAACGCGGGCTTCCGGATAATATTGCTCAAGAGTTGCCCAGGTTGTCTCAATCAGACCATGGGTTTTGACTTTTCTTCCATAAAATCTACCGTGCACACACTGCATCAGCATCTGAGACCATATGCTCCCATGAGCCGTATCAACAGGCATCAGATTTTCCCGATACAGCATACCGGATGCCCGAAAAGACAAGGTATCCCCATCATAAACCCGATTCCACAGCAATCCGCTGCCGGTTAATGGACAATAAGTGACTGCTAGCGGGCGACGGTTAATCACATCGTTGACTACCTCAACATTCATGGTGAAATGGGGATAAACATAAACCTGACCTCCGGCTTTTAAGGCAAGAACAAGGTCGGAACTGTCGGCGTCAATGGTCGGCAGAGGCCGGTAATCAGGCTCGTCAATGAAAGGAAAATGCTGGTTCACCTCGCCCATTACTTCACTCGAATCAATCAACCAGCCCTGCCCAAAACCTTCGCTTTTGCTAATCTCCTCCTGCTGACAGGCGATTCCTGTGAACAACAATAAAAACCAAACGCCCCCCCGAAAAAACAATCGGATCATGATACATCGCTTTATTAGGAAAACCATTCAGAAGGGTTTCAAGTTCAAATAAAACCCTATAAATAATAAATCGCGGGGGTTGAACCTGTCAGGGATCAACCCCTCTAAAAAAGGAAAGATTCATACCGGGTAAGGTCACGGAATTGAGGTTAAATTCCCTATTGTAGGTTATTTGCTATCCGCATTGAGGTTTTGATTGATGACCTCCATGAGTTTTTCTTCCTCGACGGGTTTGGCAATATAATCGCTGAATCCATACTCAAGGATCTCTTTGCGCTCATGGCTCAGGGCATAGGCCGTCTGGGCAATAATGGGTACATGGGGCAGGATCTTTCGGATTTCGGTAAAGGCCTCATAACCATCCATAAAAGGCATCTTGATATCCATCAGGATCAGATCGATATTGGGATTCTTACGGACCACCTCTACCGCTTCCTCGCCATTTTCGGCTTTTAGGCTTTCGATGCGATGAAGCTTGAGGACTTCACTAAAATAAATATAATTGAACAACTCGTCCTCAACGATCAGAACGGTTGCGCTGTCATTTGCTTTATTGGTGTTTTGATGGTCCATGGAGAAAAAAACAAGTAATTCATTCCCACTTCTGATATACCGGCAAAGCAACCCGTCAGGGTTTCATTAACCGGCTCACCATTTTCAAATGATGAATTTAAACAAAAAAATAAAAAACCGAATGTGCATGAAACAAAAATCAAACCAAAAAAATCAAAGCAACTGACAAACAACGACATAACAAAAAAAGAAAAAAAACAATCCACCTGCCCCGCTCTACACCAGTTGAATCAATGAATTTAAGCGATGACAAGGCCTGGTCATTTTCTAAGTGAAGGGTTCACTCAAGTCAACGGGTATAATCGGGTGAAGGTTTCTGAACGGGGCCCTCCATGGCATTCAGCTTTCAATCAGATTCCACCTCAGCAAGGAACTTGACCTTGTCGAGCATCAGGTTCACTTCTATCGCGGGTATGCCATTTTGCTCAAGGTATTTGCGATCATCCAAAAAGGCGCTTGCAAACTGCTCAAATCCGACATCCTGGTGGGTAGCCGCATTCCTGTAGGCCTGCTGGGCGCGCTCCAGGTCATTCATACACCAGTATACATGGCCCAGGGTTATGTAATCAAAATATCGGCTCTCCTTTTCCAGTAACTTATGCAGATAATTTTCAGCCGTTTCATATTTACCCAGGATAAACGAACACCAGGCGATGGGCCTTCTGATCTTGGCATTTTCCGGGGCCAGGTATTCCACCTTAAAATAATATTTCAAGGCCTCCTCATAGCGTTGAAGCTGAAACAGGCTGTGGCCAATGTAAGCCTGGATATAGAGGTTTTCAGGCTCCAGTTTTTCTGCCTCCTTATAGTAGACCAGGGCATTTTCGGGTTGATTCAGATAGCGGTAGGACAAGGCGATTTTCTTGGTAACCCAAGACTTATTGGTATCAAACAGCTCGGCTTTAAGGTAATACTGAAGGGCATGCTCATAATCTCCCAGCCTTTGATAACTATAGGCAATTTTCTCGGTAACCTCAGCAGTATTCAACTCTTCCTGACTCAGATTCTTAAACAACTCCACTGCCTGATCAAAATGATTGCGCTCAAAATAAAATTCAGCAATATTGCGGCGTACTTTCCGATCTTCAACAATCCGATTGTAAAATTTGGTATTGTAAACATCCAGCTTGTATTGAAAGATATCATCCACTTCGTGCTTGAGGGGATGCAACTTGAAAAAACGGTAGATATCCTGAATATACTGGGTGTAAATGCTTTTTGTCTTGGCAAAATCATTGAGCATCTCTTCATCCTGACCAATCTCATCCATTTGCTTCATCTCCTCGTTGAAAAGCTGCATCATGGTATTTTTTTGCTCCTGGGGAATGTATTGAAGGTTTAGGCAAAAGGAGTATTTATCGGAATTGCACATAAAATTGGACGATTCGAGCTTCTCGACCAGGGGCGACATATTCACCTGCTCCTGGTCCTGAGTGGCGCTTTGAATATCGGGATTTTCCTTGAAAAACGGGATGAACCAATTGCTGATGCGCTTAAAAAACGGAAAATGCTTCAATCGCCCAAAAGCACTCATAAAGACATCGGACCCTTCCATTTGCATCTTTGAAAATTGTTGAATTTTATCCAGCAAGTCGGGAGAATCCTCAAAAACCTTTTCCCAGTCAGGGTTTTTGTCCTCCAAAAACTTATCGGAAACAATATTTTCAAGGTCCAGCTTTTTTTCAATGTTGGGCCGCATTTTCATAATCTCGGGCAGGATTTCCTCCTCCCATTTGCGGGTTAATTCTTCGGTTTCCTTAGATTTGATGGTTTGAATGATGATGGCCTCGATATTGCGCTCCAGCTGATCATTTCCTTTATAGCCATCCAGGCGTTCCATCAGGGACTCGTAAAATTCCAGGCGGTGATCGTATTTATAAAGAGTGTATAAAATGCCCACCAGGGCGCGTTCCCATACTTGCTCCTCGTGTTTATCATAAAAATCGAACAACAATTCAATTTTCCGCTCATCAAAACTGCGCAGCGCACTTAATGTTAAAGCGCTAATCATAAGAGACTTATCATACCATGGCAACTTCTCCGATTCCTTTACCTGTTGGAGGAGCTGTATTTCCTCCTCGCCATATTTATCGGTTAGCCAGATAATCCGAAACAAGTAACTGTAGATTTCATCCCGGCCCAATTCCTGCTGTTCATCCGATTCAGGCTGAATCTCGGAATCTTGCAGCAACTCATCCAGCTGCTGATCGCGGGTCAGCTTTTCAAGTAAATCCTGGTATTGAAGCTCGCCGGCCTGAATTTCCTGTTCCAGTTTCCATTTGGTCTTATAAATCGACGACTGCCCGCTGATGGTCAACAAATGTTCCTTTAGCTGATCGCCTACCTCTACTATGCTCTTTTGCAGACGCTGATAGATATCGTCCCGCTGTGGATCAACCTGATTTTGAAAGGCATGATTCAGTATATTCTGGTAAGTTTCCCGTTGTTTATCCAGTTGAATGCGGTAATAATCGGAGCGCGCCTGCTGTGCCATCTCATAAAACAGGTCCAGGGCAAAACCAACTTTACGGGCAATGATTAAATCAATGGCTCTATGGTGCTTATCTCTAATTTGTTCTATTGTCATCATTGGAGCATTCGTCGTTTAATGATTTATACTGGGCTTCGCCCTATCTAACCGATAGGGTGTAAGACATTTCTGTCCTTCTTTATGATTCTTTACCGGCCGTTTTTCGTTGCTGTGAAAAAACCGTTTTGTATTCCACACCCCGGTAGGTCTAAAGCCTTCATTTTAAATGGGGCAAAAATAATACCACGCCTTTGTTTTAAAAGGGCTACCTCATCATGGAACCCGTATGCTTTATTTATTGTATTGTTGAGCAAGTCTTTGTATCTCCTTGTTATAAAATTTTTTGCATGCGGGGGAGATGTGATGATCATTTTTTTTTCAGGCCTGAAAGGAACTTACCACCTACCCCCCCGCTTAGCGGGGTCGTGAAAACCTGCCCCCGCTTAGCGGAGGGGTAAAACTTATCCCCGCTTAGCGGGGTCGTGAGAACTTACCCCGCTTAGCGGGGTCCTAAAAATTCACCCCCGCTAAGCGGGGTTCTGATCCCTTCAAAAAGTGGATCCATTGTGGCCCCACATATGAGGGGGTACATTCCAAAAGTTGATAAAGACCCGCCCGGGCGATACCTCAAGGTTGTTCGACAAAAAGGTCGAGAGGCTTTGGGAAAGCTTTTGCGTTTGATCCTCCGGTAAACGTATGCTTCGAAGGTCAATAAAAGCCATCGGCTCGGTAGAAGCCCCAAACATCAAAGCCTGATTGTCTTGACAACCCACCATAATATACTTTTCGGGTTTATTCAGGTCCTTACTGATCAGGGAGGTCAGATCGGTCATGACTTGTTGTTTTTTGTCTTCACTGAGTTGTTTGTTGGTTTTTAGTTCTAAAAAAGGCATAATGTCACGGTTTTTGCATTTAATAATACAGGCTTGAGGGGAATAAAATAAAAGAATTCCCAAACAATTCAAATATTGATTACAAATTAATCCGGTCTGATTTATTGATGAAAAATCAGCTCAAAGACACGCGGTTAAACTGGCATCCTGACATGATGACAAATACAACACCCGAGCAAGCAGCCCGGAGCATTCTGGACCGACTTAAAAGTCAGATGCTTGATGTATTGTGGAACGACAGCCAGTATGTCTACAACAACGCCCACATGCTTCTTCCATGGATCCAGGAGGAAGCCGAATACGCCATTGAAGCGCTCAATTTGCCTGTTGATCGGGAAAGCTGGTATTTTGAAAAAATAAAACAAATCCTTGGAGAATTCAGTGAAGAACCCTAAGTGCCAGTTTGGCAGTTCAGGATATTTTAAACTGGCCCCTTCTACTCGGCCTCACCCGGACAATGCAAAGACGGGATGATCAAAACATCACCGCCATACAGCAATCTTCGTGATAAATCCATATTTTTAACAACCAATCCAGCTTTAAACATGGTCATTCGTTGTCAATGATATCCAAGGCCAATGCTCCTGCAACGTTGGAGGAGAATGCTACCGCAACGTTGAAGGAGAATGCTACCGCAACGTTGGAGGAGAATGCTACCGCAACGTTGGAGGAGAACGCTACCACAACATTGGAGGACAAAGCTACCACAACGTTGGAGGCCAATGCTACCGCAACATTAAATGGATGTTCAAGGCCAAACCATCATTGAAAAGCCCAAAACAAGCTTCATTCAAATGTGTCTTCTTCCCCGAAAAACAATTTGTGAAAATTAATCAGGTAAAGTTTTTCGGTGGCCCGGGTAAAAGCGGTATAGAGCCAACGGTAAAATTCCTTATTGATCATCTCCTCATTGAGGTAGCCATGATCGACGAAAACCACTTTCCACTGGCCTCCCTGGGCCTTATGGCAAGTCACAGCGTAGGCAAATTTAACCTGAAGGGCATTAAAGAAAGGGTTTTCCTTGACTTTTTGGTAACGTGCCTTTTTGGTCGTCAAATCCTGATAATCTTCCAGCACATTGTAAAAGAGCTTTTTGTTTTCTTCCCGGGAAAGGGAGGCTTGATTTACGTGAATGGTATCCATCAGGATTTTAGCATCGAGTTCGATATCGTCATAATCGACCAGCCGGAGCCTCAAATCGGCGAAATGAAAGCCATAAAGCTCCTGATACCCGTGGATTTTAATGATTTCAGCAATATCTCCGTTGGCAATAAAATCCAGTTTTTCTTCCTGATCAATCCAGTAGTAGTTGTTTTTCACCACCATGATAAAATCGCCCACTGCGAGTTCCTCTTCCCGCCAAAGGATTTGATTGCGGATGCCCTGATTGAACATGTTGGCCCTTTTATTGGAACGGGTGACCACGACGGTTTCCTCCTCCCCGTAATGGTCATAGGTATCGGAAAGCAATTCGATCAGTTCTTCACCGCTTACGCGTTCAATATCGGGAAAACCTTCCATTTGCAGGCGGGGGAACTCATCCTTGCCGGAATCGATCAGCTTGCGGATCAGGGTGGCGTTATAGAGGATTCCCGATTCGGCGCTTTGACGCAATATTTCTGACAAAAAAGCCTGTCGCACGTTCAATCCGTAGCCTTCCATTTGAGCCGGGTCCAGTGCCGGGCTGAGCTCCATCCTCACCGGAGGAAGCTGGGCGCTATCTCCGATGAGCACCAACTTACAACCGGTGCCCTGGTAGACATATTCAACCAAATCATCCAGCAGGCGCCCACTTCCGAATATAGCGGCTTCCAGGCTCTGGTTGGAAATCATGGAGGCCTCATCAACAATGAAATAGGTGTTTTGGTGAAGGTTGCGATCGAGCAGGAAATCGCCAAATCCTTCCGATGAGGACTTTTGCCGGTATATTTTTTTGTGGATGGTATAGGCCGGGCGTCCGGAATAGGCACTCAAAACTTTTGCTGCACGGCCAGTAGGGGCCATTAAAAGGCTTTTTATCTTAAAAGCTGCCAGGGTTTGAATGAGCGATTTAACCGTGGTGGTCTTGCCCGTCCCGGCATAACCGGTAATCATCAAGACCTCGCGCTTGTGGCGGTCCAGCATGAAACGGGCCAGGGTCCCAAATAATTTGCGCTGGCTGGTAGTGGGTGCATAGGAAAGGTTATCCTCCAGATGGGAGACGATATGATTTTTTAACATCCATCCAATAATTTATGGTTTGAAATTTTGATTTTAATTAGTTTTTTTAAATTTGCAAGCAGGCAAAATAATTAAAAATAAAGCAAAGAAAAAATGAAAACAGCACTGCGAATCATCTTAGCGATAGTGATCATAGGGTTAGTGTTTGCTCTGTATAAAAGCATTCAAACGCCCATTGAATTCAGAAACACCAAACAAGAGCGCTATGAGGCCACCATTCAAAAGCTGAAGGACATCCGAAAAGCCCAGCTGGCCTACAAGGATGAGCATGGCAACTTTACCGGCAGCTTTGACACCCTGATCAACTTCATCAAAAAAGACTCGTTGAGTGTGGTTAAGGCCATAGGCCGAATTCCCGACAGCCTCCTGGAAGCCGGAATGACTGAACAGGAAGCCCTCAGAGAAGGCATCATCAGCCGCGATACGATTAAACTGGCCATCAAGGATTCGCTGTTCCGCAAAGGCTTCAAAGCCGATGACCTATGGCGGGTTCCCTATACCGAGAAAGACAGCTTCCAGATGGGGGCAAAAACCGTCGAGTCAGGTAATGTTGACGTAGAGGTCTTCGAAGCAAAAGTCCACAACGATGTGCTGTTGCACGATCAGAAGAAACAGCTGGTGATTAATCTAAATGAAAGGATGTCGAAAAAGCAGAACAAATTTCCTGGTGTTAAAGTGGGTGACCTCGAAAAACCCAACAACAACGCGGGGAATTGGGAATAACCAAGGCTGTTTGATATGAAAGACTTTGCCTTTGTTGATGAAACCTTAGATCTCAACAGAGCCCATGCCTATAAGTTATCCATTCAGCTCAGCCTGAATGGATTTTCTTTTTCTATACTCGACCAGGTACGGGGCAAATTTGTGGTTTTAAAACACCGTGCCCTTGACCCTTCAGCCACTTTGGATCAAAAAGCCGCTGCCATAGAGCAGATCCTGGCCGGGGATGAACACCTGCAGGGGGGCTTCCAAAAAGTCAATGCCCTGATAGACACCCCCCGATCAACCCTGATCCCCGCCGGCTATTTCCAAATTGAACACCTGAAAAAATACCTGACGTTCAACCATGACCTGGATGAGTTGGATGAGATACACTACAACTACCTCTCGGAAATTCAGGCTTATCAGGTCTTTGCCCTGCCCAATCCCCTAAGCAACGCCCTGAGAAACCACTTCAACCAAATCGATTACTACCACCAGGGGCTGCCGTTCATGCGTTACCACCTGGATAATGCCACCGGGTCCAAAAAATGGGTGGGGGCCTCCATCTTTGAAGGATTCATGGATGTAGGAGTCTTCTCGAAGCAACAACTGCACTTTTACAATACTTTTCGGTGGACCACCCCCGAGGATATGCTCTACTTCCTGCTTTATATCTACAAACAATTCAGCCTTGATGCCGGCTCCAATGAATTGCACCTTTCCGGCCAGGCTCAGGACAACACCCCGGTGAAAAAGCTCATTGATCAATACATTGAAAAAAGCCATTACCACAAACCTCCAGCTGAATTTACCTACAGCTATACTTTTTCCCGCGATTCAACCCGGCATTTTACCAACTTATTCCGGCTCAACCTGTGCGAATAGTAAGCGGCAAATATAAAGGCAGAATATTCCGGCCCTCCGGAAAAATTCCGGCAAGACCCACCACCGACTTTGCCAAGGAAAACCTGTTCAACATCCTGGAAAACCAATGTGAACTGCAAGGGGCCGAGGCCCTGGATCTTTTCGCCGGAACAGGCAACATCAGCTTTGAGTTCATCTCCAGGGGATGTGCCCGGGTAACGGCCGTGGAAAAAGGCTCCCGCCAAATTCAATTCATCCACCGCGTGATGAAAACCCTGGAAATAGACAATTTAAAAGTAATCAAAAAAGATGTCTTCCGTTTCATTGACGCCCATCCCGGTACATTTGACATCATTTTTGCCGATCCCCCCTATCAAATGGAGGGAAGAGAACAACTTCCCGAACTGATCGTCGAAAGCCAATTGCTCTCGCCCGGCGGGGTATTCATATTAGAACATGACAAGCATCTGACCCTGCCGGATACCACCAACCTGTCAGATCAAAGAAAATATGGCACCGTCCATTTCAGCTTTTTTTCCGCTCCCTCTAAAAATCATCCCTCCTAAAGGGAAATAGCTCCCCACTTCTCTGACTATTTGTCAGCAATCGATGGGTGGCACGTCATTTGTTTCATAGAGGATAATCAAATTCAATGTCAAACCTATTAATATCAGGGAATTATGCAAAAAGGAAAAATTGGAGTCACTGCTGAGAACATTTTTCCGATTATAAAAAAGTTTCTATACTCCGAGAATGAAATATTTCTGAGGGAACTCATCGCCAATGCCGTGGATGCGACTCAGAAAATGAAAAAAATCGCCTCCGTTGGAGAATATGAGAAAGAACTGGGCGATTTGACCGTCCGGGTCAAAGTGGATAAGGAGAACAAAACCGTTACCATCTCCGACCGTGGAATTGGGATGACCCAGGAAGAAGTCAATAAGTACATCAATGATGTGGCCTTTTCCAGTGCAGAAGAATTTGTGCACAAATACCAGGATCCCAGTGCCATCATCGGGAAATTCGGTTTAGGCTTCTTTTCGGCCTTTATGGTATCCGATAAGGTGGAGATCTATACCCAGTCCTACCAGGAAGATGCCAAAGCAGTGCACTGGGTGTGCGATGGAAGCCCTGAATACCAAATAGAAGAAACGGAAAAAGAGGACCGCGGCACCGATGTAGTTCTGCACATCGACAAGGATGCCGAAGAATACCTCGAGGACAACCGCATACAGGAAGTCCTGGACAAGTATTGTAAGTTTCTGCCCGTACCCATCGCTTTTGGCAAGAAAACAGAATACGACCAAAACCAGGGAAAGGAAGTAGAGACCGACCAGGAGAACATCATCAACGACACCGACCCCATCTGGAAAAAACAACCCACTGACCTTTCCGATGAAGATTATAAGGAGTTTTATAAAAAACTCTACCCCATGGCCGAGGATCCCCTCTTCCATATCCACCTGAATGTGGATTATCCGTTTAACCTGGAAGGGGTGCTCTATTTCCCGAAGATCCGAAACAACATTGAGGTCCAGAAAAACAAGATCCAACTATACGCCAACCAGGTCTTTGTGACCGATTCGGTCGAAAACATCGTTCCCGAATTCCTGACCCTGTTGCACGGGGTGCTCGATTCTCCCGATATACCGTTAAATGTGTCCCGAACTTATCTGCAGGGCGATCCCAATGTCAAGAAGATCTCCAACCACATCACTAAAAAGGTGGCCGACCGGCTGGAGGAAATATTCAAGAACAACCGCCAGGAGTTTGAAAACAAATGGGATGATCTGAAGCTCTTCATCGAATATGGCGCCATGACCGATGAAAAGTTCTACGAGCGGGCGCAAAACTTCATTCTCTTTAAAAATACCGAAGGCAAATACTTCAGCCTCGAGGAATATAAAGAGCACATCAAGGAGAATCAGACCGATAAAGACAACAAGCTGATCTATCTTTACACCACCGATAAGGACAAGCAATATACCTTCATTGAAAATGCCAAAAACAAGGGCTATGATGTACTGGATTTAAGTGGTCAGCTGGATACCCACTTCATCAACTTCCTGGAGCAAAAAATGGACAACAGCAGCTTTGCAAGGGTCGATGCTGATGTGATCGATAAGCTGATCCAGAAAGAGGACAAACAGGAAACCCAGCTTTCACAGGATGACCAGGACGAACTGGCCACCATACTGAAGAGCCAGCTTCCTGACATCGGCACCTTCACCGTTACCTTTGAGCCTCAGGGCGAAGACCAGGATCCCCTGGCCATCACCCAATCCGAATTCATGCGCCGGATGAAGGATATGGCCGAACTGGGCGGTGGCCCGATGAGCTTTTACGGGGAGATGCCCGATACCTATAACCTGGTGGTCAACACCAACCACCGGCTGATAGAGAAAATGATCAATAACAAGAACAATGACCTGGGCGATGAGCTCAACAAAATAAAAAATGAGGTCAAACCCCTTCAGCAGGAGAAAGACCGGATCAACGAGGCCAACAAGGATAAGAAAGAGGAAGAGATGCCGCAGGGAGATAAAGACAACCTCCAGGATCTGGACAAGCAGATCAATGAGCTGAACAGCCAAAAGGAACAAAAGCTTACTGAATACGGTAAGAAGAGCCAGCTGGTCAAGCAGCTGATTGACCTGGCCCTGTTGGCCAACAACATGCTCAAGGGGGAAGCCCTGGACAAGTTTGTCAAGCGCAGCATCAAGCTTATCAAATAAACAAAAGCCGGGTATACCCCGTGATAGGCCCAACACCAAACCCAACCCGGGTTTTTCTTACAAAACTCCCGCCTTATGACTTGAAACAGGCGGGAGTTTTCACATATCCCCCATAGCGGGAACGTTTCGCATCAGCAAGTTGTCAAACCGCAGATAATCAATACATCAAGACAGACATGAGTTGGTTTCTTTTTGCTTTTCTGACAGCCCTTTTCCGCTCACTGACAGATGTAGCAGGTAAGTTCGGGCTTAAGAACATGGACGAATACATCGTGGCCTGGTCCCTGTTTCTTTTTGCCCTGCCCTTTATGGCCCTGCTGCTGATCGTCAAGGGCGTACCTGAAATCGGAGAAGACTTTTGGATGGCCCTTTTGATTGGCGGAGGGGCCAACATCGGGACCAACCTGCTCTATATGCGGGCCATCAAGGTATCCGACCTGTCAATCACCATTCCCCTGATCACTTTCACCCCCCTGTTCATGCTGATCACCTCGCCCCTGATACTGGGGGAGTTTCCCAA
>CAJXLK010000037.1 GCA_913055635.1 uncultured Bacteroidota bacterium | reverse complement strand
AACAGGAGATCTATTTTCTAAAGATACGTAAAATAAGGGACAAATTGAATTTTGGTGGGCGTTTTTTGTTTGACAGACAGATGCTTAATTGGCTTCTCAACGCCCGTTCTCATGGGGGGTATCTCAGCCTGTGAATCAATATTCTTTCAAAACAAAATCTTCCGGGTTCATCACGGAAATATTCTCCCCGCTCTGGGTGAGTACCAGCAATCCGTTTTTTTCTGCCAGCTGGTAACTGTCGGTTGGCACGCTCATAGCGGCAACGGCCCCGATGATTTTTTTATCGGCGTATTCGGAAAACAAGGGTTTGAAAGTCGGGAGTTTGCGTTTGATAAAATCCGCTACATCATCGGGATGGAGCTTGTACTTGACTTCAATCACAATCATGTAATCGCCGTTGTATAGGACAATGTCAAAGTCTCCCTGCAGCTGCCTGGTTTTCTTCTCAAGCCGGGCAACCTGGTCGTAGGGGATGCCGAAAAGCACACGGCTGGATTCCAGACCTTTGCGAAAAAATTCCTCGGCAACATCCCTGCTGTTTTCTGAAACCCCACCATATAGCTTTGCAAGCCTGTCGATCTTGCGATCGGTGGCCTGAAATTTCTTGTCGGTCTCCAGAAACTTCTTATCGGTCTCTTTGAACTTCCTGTCGGTCTCCTTAAACTTTTTATCAGTCTCCTGAAACATCTTCCAGACTTTCTCAAAAGTTAAAGGTTGTTCGTAATCCGACAATGGCTCATTGGCCTCGTTGTCCTGATCTTTTGCCATAGAAATCAAATTTTTATATAAATATATAACGTTTTATGAATTCTTCATGATGTGCATGGGATTATTTTTTTATTTGATGCACCGACCATGCCATGGGGTAACTCGTCATATCAGGAGTATTGATAGTAGTATGACATTCCAGCTTCAGTGGGATAAGTCACAAAACCCTGTCCACTGGATAACAGGGCAATGAAATAAAACTGGAGGGAACAATTTTTAACTTTTCACAGGCAATTTTGTTTGAAATTTATTGGAATGTGAACTTTTGCATGTTTCCATCCGTTCTAATAAAAAGGCTATTGAAAGCCAACCAGTCACATGATCAACCGTAGTTAAGATGCAAAGAAAGTCGGTTAATTTTGCCAACCGGGGCAGTGCATTTATTGATGAGTTAAGAGCAAGGGTAGAAGCTTACTTCAGGGAAAACAATCTTTCCCGGTATGGAAATGCCGAAGTCATAGCCGGGGCTGCTTTCATGTTTGCCCTCTATTTGGGGCCCTACATATTGATGGTATCAGGACTTGTTTCATCTCCCTTGATGATGCTGGGATGCTGGGTTGTCATGGGATTTGGCATGGCCGGTGTGGGTATGGTACTCATGCACGATGCCAACCACGGAAGTTTTTCCAAAAACAGGAAAGTGAACAAGTGGTTGGGTAAGTCGCTGTATCTGCTAGGGGGTTTCCCTCCCAACTGGAGGCGGCAGCACAACAGCCTGCATCATGGCTATACCAATATCGACGGGTTAGATGAGGACATTCAGCCGCCCGGCATTCTCCGGATCTCTCCCCATCGAAAATTGCTTAAGATACACCGGTTTCAGTTTATTTATGCCTGGCTTTTGTATGGTTTGATGACCCTGTCGTGGATTACGATCAAAGATTTCAAGCAACTGAACCGGTACCAAAAAGATGGGGTTCAGCTGACCCAAAAGAACAGTTACAAACGATTGATGGCCGACCTTATTGGCACCAAGCTGCTGTACTACGCCATTTTTCTTGTTGTACCCATCCTGGTTCTTCCCATCCCCTGGTATGTGACTTTGTTGTTCTTTGTGGCCATGCATGTGGTGTGCGGGATCATATTGGGTACAGTTTTCCAGGCGGCTCATGTGATTCCCGACACGAAATTTCCCCTGCCCGATGCGCAGGGAAACATTGAAATCAATTGGGCTGAGCACCAGCTTTCAGCCACCTCGGATTTTGCTCCCCGCAACCGTCTGCTGTCCTGGCTTATCGGGGGACTCAATTTCCAGGTTGAACACCATTTGTTTCCCTATATCAGCCATGTGCATTACAGAAACCTCGCCCCGCTGGTCAGGGAAACGGCCCGGAAACATCACCTGGCCTACCACGTACAACCCACTTTTGGTGCTGCCCTGCAAGCCCATCTGAAAATGTTGAAAAAACTGGGGAAAAATGGTTCGCGGTCATACGAATAAAAAGGGGAGGGGGCACCATCGTTAGCCGCCATTTTCTGTTTCTACATTTCCCTGGTCGTTGATTCTTTTTAGCCTGGTCTTTGTGATTTTTCCGGCCCATGAAGGATCATAAGCTGTTTCTACTTTGATGTAGTTGTCAGTGTAGCCGTACATCTTTCCATTTTGTGGATGCTTTTCAAACAGCACCTTTCTTTTTTCGCCCAGGTGTTGGCGGTAGAAGGCCATGATTTTTTGGCAGGCCAGGTTTTGTAATTGTTCGCTTCTTGGTTTGATGACGTTCCCGTGCACCTGGCCATTCATCCGGGCAGCGGGGGTATAAGGTCTGGTGGAATAGGGAAAGACATGGTAATAACTGGCGTCCAGCTTTTGGAGGAATTGGTATGTTTCCCGGAATTTTGCTTCATCTTCCCCGGGAAAACCTGCAATCACATCTACCCCTACGAAGGCATCAGGTATTTGGGTTTTGATCTGTTCCAGTTTGTCCTGGAAAAACTCCCGGGTATAGCGCCTTCTCATCTTTTTCAGGATCTCGTTGGAACCCGATTGCAGGGGGACGTGAAAATGGGGCAGGAACTTTTGTGATTGGGCAACAAAGCGGATGATCTCCTCATACAGCAAGTTGGGTTCAATGGAGGCAATGCGGTATCTTTCAATGCCCGAAACTTTGTCGAGCTGTTCGATCAGTTCCTGCAGGGTTTCGCCTGTGCTTTTTCCAAAATCGCCGATATTGATGCCGGTCAGGATGATCTCTTTGATGTCGGCCCGGGCAATGGAATGGGCTTGTTCCACCAGACGGGCAATGTTCGGGTTGCGGCTTTTTCCGCGGGCCTGGGAAATGGTGCAATAGGCACAATGATAGTCGCATCCGTTTTGTACTTTCAGGAAGGAACGTGTGCGGTCGCCCCGGGAATAAGCCGGATGAAATACAACCATCTCATCGGTGTCCGAGGTATGTATTTCAGGGCTTTTATCTTTCCTGTGGTTTTGCAGATATTCGATGACGTCAAACTTTTCATTGTTCCCCAGAACAAGGTCTATCCCCTGAATGGCAGCGATTTTTTCAGGTTGCATTTGCGCGTAACAGCCCACTGCAATGATGGTGGCCTGCGGATTAAGCTTTTTGGCTTTTTTGATGTTTCGCCTGCCTTTTCGGTCAGCCTCATGGGTTACCGTACAGGTATTGATCACATAAACATCGGCTTTTTCGCTGAACGAGACCTGTTCATAACCCTGTTCCAGGAATTTTTCCGCAAGGGTGGAGGTCTCCGCAAAATTAAGGGGACATCCAAGACTATGTAAAGCAACTTTCATGGCCATGGAGATGGTTCCATCTATAATAAGCCCAACGACGATGATTGGTCTGATTGATTTGAACCAAAATAAGCCCGACCCCGATGGTGGGTCTGATTGATTTGATCCAAAATAAGCCCGACGATGATGGTTGGGATGATTTGAACCAAAATAAGCCCAACGACGATGGGTTAACATTTTAAATATCGCCTTGCGCTCGAATATAATATTTTCTTGGTTCAGATTGACCAACTTGGTTTTTTAAATTTTGATTAAAAAATATTTTGGCTTCATTCTTAAGAAAAGGGCTTTGCTTGATTTTTTTTGAGCCGAATCCATTAATGGATAAGAGTGTTCCCTTCCAGGGTACCCAGAGGCTGGTTCGTTTCCCTGTTTCCTTTTTATAGTATAACCGGACAGAGGGGCCCGGATTGACACCCCCAACAAGGCCGGGACAACTCCCTTTGAGAAAGCTATATACAGGGCCATTTCCAAAGGAGACAATTTTGAGGTCCTGAAAATATTTTTGGCACAGGTGTGGATGTAGACACAGCTCCGGCCGATGGATCTGGCGCAGGGTATACCCCGCTCATGGGAGCGGTGATCAATAACCAGGTTGAACTGACGAATTTTTTAATCGATCATGGAGCGAATGTCAATGCTATTGCCGGCGACAAAAACGCACCCCTTTTGATCGCCGCCGATGAAGGTAATCTTGAACTTGTAAAGCTGTTGGTGGAAAAAGGTGCGCAAACGGACCACCCAAACAGCGAAGAAAAAACGGCACTCCACATAGCCGAAGAAGAAGGTTACAACGAAATCGTGGCTTACCTCAAGGAACACCAATAAAACCATTCTAACGATCAGCCCCGGTTTGCTTATCTCCGGGGCTGGTCAGCCTATTCTTCTTTGGCTCCTTGTTCAAAAGATTTGTGGCGATTCTTGTTTTTGGGCTTGGCTTCTTTCTTCTCCTTGTTTCGCCATTTTTTCTTTTGTTTGTCATTAGCCGATCCCTTTTTTTTCATTTTTTTTAGGTTTTAGTTTTTAGAAGCACTAAATGAACGATGCAAAATCAAAAAGTTATAGAATCTGCCTTCATGATGGTCAGCGCAGGGCAGAAATTCCATCTTTCATGTTCAGGTTTAGGAAAGTTTCAATTTCCGGATAAATCGCCCCAACCGGATAAATCGCCCCAACATGAAACGATTAAGCCTGGGCTATACGATTAAGCCTGCGCTGCCTGTTTCGCCTATTTCTTGCTCTTTAATTGACTTTCAACGGTTGTATGATTGCTTCCATTTAGACGCAAACCTATGTGAAAAGTCACTGAAATTTCCAGGTGGCCCTTTTCCCCTTCTGTTTTTACATTGCAAATTATGTGCCTTCTGCAGGTACAGCTTGTTGTTTTACCGATTGGTAACTCTTCCAATGAGCCTATGCGCTTGGCTGATTCCAGCAGGGGGTAATAGGTTCATCCAATAGATTAAAAATCAGTCGAGAAGATTCTATTTACGGGTTGAAGTGCATTACATTTTTCGCTACCTTTGTTTTAGAGCATGAATGTTTAATGGTGTTGCACCAATAATTTTAATTTATAATCCAAATGAAACCCACATACAGTAACTTATAGAACAAGGCGATGCATAAATCATGCGGGATCCATGGTGATGTACTCAACAAAAGCAAAATAAGTTTCAGTTCTATACTGTTTAATAACCGTTCATCAGTCTTTATACCGATGCATCCATAATCATATGGATAAGTTGAAATGTTTCAATCCCATGCATTATGAAAACACTGGTTGTATATGATTCGTACTTTGGCAACACCGAGAAGATAGCCCTGTCGATTGCCGGAGTTTTTATGACAAACGATCACCAGCTAGCCTACCGAGCCGATCAGGCCGGTGAGTCATTGCCGGATGACCTGGATTTATTGATTATTGGCGCGCCAACCCAAAAATTTCAGGCCACTGCAGGCATAAAGGCATTTATTGGCAAATTGCCTAAAGAGCAGCTGCGAGGGTTAAAAATAGCTGTTTTTGATACGCGGGTGTCTACTGACGATGTTAAAGCGGCTTTTTTGCGGTTCCTGATCAATTTGTTTGGATATGCTGCTCCCAAACTTCGAAAGCTCCTGGCAAGGAAAGGGGCAAAGCCTGTGGGTGAACCGGAAGGTTTTTATGTAAAGGATACCAAAGGGCCTTTGCATGAAGGGGAGTTGGAAAGGTCCGAAAAATGGGCCCGCAAGATCAAACAAGCCGTAGAAGCCCAGGAAGCTGTAGCTTAAGATGACTTCTCCCGCCCCTTTTCAAAGATAAGCCGGGAGAAGTTGATTTTACAGGGCAGGTGGAGTTTCCCTCAGAGAGTCAGGAGCTGCGCCGTTCGCCCTTTGAGCTCGCGGGTTAGCTCTTGCTCGATGTAGCCGAGCTCCACACCCATTGTCTTCAGCAAATCAGTGGCATGACACTGTTCAGAAGAAAGCCGGCAGGCTTTTACTTTTAGTCCTTTGCTAATGAGCAGGGCCAACTTGTCCTGCCAGGCCTCATGTTCGGCAATCTGACGGACGGCATTGCCCCAAACAAATAAGGTCATATCTTTCCAGCAGCGCTGCTCGCAACTGTAATGAAAATATGGCCAGATAATGTTGTCAAACACATCCGGGTTACCAGAAGACCAAAGGATGGTGATACTTTCCGGACCAGAAGCCTCTTGTTTCATCAGGGCGGTCCTTGGACTTCCTTCCTGGGCCATGACGGAAAATCCCAGAAGGAAAATCATTGCGGTGAGAAATAAAGCATGCGGTTTCATGGCTCTTTGCTTTGTTGAATGACTCTTCTTTCATAAATAACTGCATCATCGGTCCAAAAAATGGATCAGGCAGGCTTGATCATTGCCGTTCAAATTAAAAACGAACCTTAAAAAATGAATATTTCGTTGGAGTAGGTAATTCCTAAGAGTTTTTCCCAGGCAAATAATCTAAGTATACTGTAACTGCAATAGCCATAGAAGTCCGTTTTATCGAATGATATATCCGCTTCACCTTGTTCTTAAATGTTTTTGGCGGGTATTTCATAGCAGGGGTTTGTGGCTTGTTATCACGCCCTGCATTCGCTAACCGTATTATTGGGGGACCATTGAAATCAATGCCTTTTTCTTTTAATTTTTCAGGATATTTATATATGGTCAACGGTTGGTGTATTCGTTATAACAATATAGGAGTTGACTTTCAAGGGGTTTGCTTCTTTTTACCTTTCCGCGGATGAACAGAATCGAGGGCTATTTTGGAACTTTATCATTGAACGGATCACACATATAAATTCTGCGTCATGTCTTTAATAAGTTGTCCAAAATGCCACAGTCAAATTTCGGACGAGGCAGAGAACTGTCCTTGTTGCGGTTATCCCATCTCCCGCTTGGCCAAGCTTAAAAGTGGTATTCATCTGATTGAGCACAAAAAAACGATCGTGGATGTACAGTCGGTTTACGCCTGGAGCATGATGGTGGTTGGTTTTGTCCTGATCGTGGCTTTGCCGTTTGACAGCCTGGGAGGCTCAGTTAGCCGTGCCTTAGGCGCTCTATTGATTATCGTTGGAATGGTCTGGAGTGTTGTTGTCGGGCTGACAAAATGGTGGAGTCACTGAGCTGTAGGTTTTTGTGAATCATTGCTTGTCAGATGTGCTCTCTTTTAAGGGAAGGCTCATGTAATTGGCCTTTTCGAAACGCCGTGGTCTTGTTTTTGTGAGCTGGAGCGGTTTTTTTGATGATTACCCTTTTTTTTGGAATAGGGTGAAGGATGCCAGGTTTGTGTCAAAAAAACAAAAACCCCATAACGGTTTGGCGTAAAAATATAAACAAAGTATTACATTTGCCATTGGTAAAAGGGGTAAGTGACAGGCCCTGACATAGAGGCCGGCCTTAGGGTTACTGGAAATGTCAAACCACTAGAGCTGCCGAAGACACGCGGGTGAAAAACGTGAAACATCAAACATGACCGGCAGCGTTTTTTATCCTATATGGCAAATTATGCACCTGCTATAGATAAGAACAAACTCAGCGAAAAGTGGATCAAAGCCTCTATTGTTGGGACAACATGGGCTGCTTCCGAAATCGTGCTGGGCAGCTTTTTGCATAATTTGAGGATACCCTTTAGCTCGCTCCTTTTAACAGCCATTGGCATCATCCTGCTGATTTCCGTTAGTTATCTCTGGAAAGAACAGGGCTTGTTCTGGCGGGCCGGTCTGATCTGTGCACTGATGAAGACCATGTCGCCCAGTGCAGTGATTTTCGGTCCCATGATTGCCATTTTTAGCCAGGCCACCCTGCTTGAAATTTCCGTGCGCCTGTTTCGCAGAACCCTTTTGGGCTTTTTATTAGGTGGTATGTTGGCCATGTCGTGGAACCTGTTTCAGAAGATCTTTAACATGATCATTTTCTATGGTTCCAACATCGTTGAGGTATATGCCGATTTGCTGAAATATGCGCAAATACAATTGAATCTTCAATTTGATGTCGTTTGGTTGCCGATCCTCATTTTACTGGCCATTTACTGTTTATCCGGGCTATTCGCAGCTGCCATTGGTATAAAAGCAGGAAAAAATTTCACAAAGCAGCCCGCCGTCGTGAAACCGGGAAATAAGACAAATTATAGCTTCAGCCCCAACAACACAGAGCAATCATTCAATTATTCCATTTTTTGGCTGTTTTTTAATTTGAGTTTAATCATTATGGCATTGGTGTTGCTGAATGCTACATCCTGGTTTGTTTGGTCGGTTGCTGTTTTGATCATTTCAGTGATATGGGTTTTAAGATACAAACGTGCATTGAGCCGGCTCTCAAAGCCTAAGTTTTGGGCTTCATTTGTGATCATTACCATGTTAACGGCTTTTGCTTTCAATAAAATGCAGTCGCAGAGCTTTTTGAACGGATTTTTGATCGGGTTGCAGATGAATTTCAGGGCGGCAACCATCATTCTTGGTTTTTCAGTTTTGGGAACCGAACTATACAATCCGAAGATTCGGGCATTTTTTATGAAAACATCCATGAAACAATTGCCGTTGGCTTTGGAGTTGTCGTTCCAAAGTTTGCCCATGATGATCGCCAACCTTCCGGATTCCAGGTCAATAATGAAAAATCCGGTTTCTGTAATCTGTGGGATCATCTCACAAATTGAATTTCGATTGAGTGAAATAAAAAGCAACTTATGCAGTAGAATTTTCATCATAACAGGCTCGGTGGGCGAAGGCAAAACCAGCCAAATCCAGCAAATCGTAGAAACCCTTAAAGAACGAAACATGTCCATTGGCGGAATTCTTTCGCCCCGAATAATGGAAAATGGAACCACCACCGGATATGATATCCTGGATATCAAAACCAATGAGCGGGCCGCATTTTTGAGAAAATCCGGGGATGGACAGATGGCTCAAATTGGCAGCTACTGTATATTGCCCGAAGGAATCAAAAAAGGCCGGCATGCCCTAAAAAATTCTACCTTCAACCATCAGGTGGTTGTCATAGATGAAGTGGGCAAATTGGAGCTGAACAATCAGGGGTGGGCCGGGTACCTGAACCATCTTGTACATGGTTCGAAGAGCCATTTGATTTTATCCGTGCGCGAGCGGTTCATGGAAGAAGTCATTGATAAATGGCATTTAAAGGATTACACGGTTCTGCATGTTTCGGAAAATGATCGCATACAAAGCGGTCACATTATTGCACGACACATGGATGAACAAAATATGCATACAGCAACCCGTTAAATGGTGTCGGCTGTAGAGAATTGATGGATACATGTTAAAAAACAGAGCCTGTTTTATGTTTAAATCATTCAAAGACATCGATCAAAGCCATTTTTTGCCTGGAAAAAATTTTATTTTAGTTTGCAAAAACCACAATTTGGTTTAAAAGATCACAACAGATCCATCATGCACGATTCCAATAACGAAAAAAACGACAAATCCGGCAAAGACGACAGATCCGGCCAATCCGGAAAAAGGGAGAGAACGGAGAGAACCGGTAAGTCCGGCAAAGCTGGCAAACCCGCCAGATCCAACAAAAGTGAAAGGACCGACAAGGCTTTTGCTCTTGATTCGGCCCTTGATCGGCGCAGTTTTATTAAGCTGGGGGCTTTTCTCACCGGGGGCATCATGCTTTCAGGTACCTTTGCCGCATGTGTCAGGGAGCTGGAGCGAACAGCAGGGGTGGTGGAGCGCGAATATGACGGGGTGAAGGTTATTCGTGCCGGTTGCCCGGGCCATAACTGTGGCGGCAGGTGTGTTTTAAAGCTGCATGTCAGGGAGGGTCAGGTGCTGAGAATAGAGACCGACGACAGGCAGGGCGACACCCTGGCCGACCCACAGCTCAGGGCTTGTATCAGGGGCAGGTCGTATCGCCGGCGTCAGTATCACAAGGATCGACTGAAATATCCCCTCAAGCGGGTTGGCAAGCGTGGAGAAGGGAAATTTAAACGAATATCCTGGGAGGAAGCTTTGGACACGATGGCCTCCGAGCTCAAACGGATCAAAGCCCGGTACGGAAATTCTGCCATTCTCCTGCCTTATGGAACAGGCAGTTACAACCAGGTCAACGGCCGGCAAACAGCAGCCAGGCTGCTCAACCTTTTTGGGGGTTCACTGGGTTATTATAACAGTTACAGCTGGGCCTGCATCAGCCAGGTAACGCCTTACGTTTATGGTACCAACGTGACCGGTAATCAGCGCCAGGACTGGGTCAACTCCAAATACATTTTGATGTGGGGGTGGAACCCATCGGAAATGCGCGATGGCACCAACAGCGAATATTTCTTGAAGCTGGCCCGGGAAAGGGGCGCCAGGGTGGTGTGCATCGATCCGAGGATGACCATGAGCGCCGTGGCCCTGGCCGATGAGTGGATACCCATCCGCCCGGGTACCGATGTGGCCATGATGAGCGCCATGGCCTATGTGATCATCACCGAGGACCTGCACGACAAAGACTTTATAGAAAGGTGCTGTTCGGGTTTCGACCGCACGCAGATGCCCGAGGGCTGTGAAAATGAAGAAAGCTATAAGGATTATATCCTGGGCTCTTTCGACGGTCAGCCGAAAACGCCCCAGTGGGCCGAGAAGATCACCGGCATACCCCAGAAAACGATCATCCGGATAGCCCGCGAGTTTGCCAGCACCAAGCCCGCCATGCTCTACCAGGGCTATGGCATGCAAAGACGGGCCTATGGCGAGCAACCGGTGCTGGGCGGATGTGTGTTGGCGGCCATCACCGGTAACGTGGGCATCCCGGGTGGATGGGCCAGCGGTCTGGGCCTGCAGGCCGACGATGGCGGCCCGTTCTGGAATGTTTTCCCCACCGGCGATAACCCGGTGAAAGCCAGGATCCCGGTGTTTCTGTGGACAGAGGCCATCATCCGAGGAAAAGAGATGGGGAAGGAAGACGGGGTGGTCAATGCCGAAAAGCTGGACAACAACATCAAACTGATCTGGGCGGTGGCCTCCAACACCCTGATCAACCAGCATGCCGACGTGAACCGCACCGCCGAAATACTCAAAGACGAAAGCCTGGTCGAGTTTATAGCTGTTCAGGATCAGTTTATGACACCCTCGGCCCGCTTTGCCGACCTGGTGCTGCCCGTGTGCACCCAGCTGGAAGTATGGGGCCTGCAGGATGGCTGGAAATACGGGGATGAGGTGATCCTGAATCCGCAAGTATCCAAGCCGCCGGATGAGACCAAAAGCGACTACCAGATTTGCAGCGAACTGGCGGGAAAGCTGGGCCTGAAAGAGCAGTACACCCAAAACAGGAACGAGAAGGACTGGATCGTATGGTCGCTGGGCGTCTACCGAAAGACCCGCTTCCCTGAGGTCCCCCGGCTCGGCAAGTTCAGGGATAAGAACAAGGGTGTTTATTCCACACCCGTCAAAGACCCGGCCATCGCCCTGGATGATTTCAGAAAAGATCCCGACAACCATCCCCTGAACACCCCCACCGGTAAGATCGAGCTTTTTTCAAAGCCCTTGTTCGACAAGAACAACCCTTCTCAGATACCCCCTGTGCCCAAATATATACAGGAGTGGGAGAGTCCCTTTGGCAGGGAGAGCAAGAAATATCCCCTGCAGGCCTTGGGGCATCATTACATGCCCAGGGTGCACTCCACTCATGATGGCATCGACTGGCTGGAGGAAGCCTTCCCCCAGCGGGTGTTCATGAACCCTGTAGATGCCAAAGAAAGAGGGATACGCAACGGCGAAGAGGTGTTGATATACAACGACCGGGGTAAGATCATCATGCCCTGCCGGATCACCCCCAAGATGATGCCCGGGGTGGTGGATATCCCGCAGGGAGCCTGGTGGACCCCGGATGAGGAGGGCATCGACCGGCGTGGCAATGTCAATGTGCTCACTTCCCATAAGTGGACGCCCCTGGCTTTTGGCAATGCGCAGCACACGATCATGGTGCAGGTGGAGAAGGCAAAGGCATAAGTAGATCATTTCTCCATGCAGGGACTTTCAACAAGAGAAATGAACCTGGCTCCCGCATTCCGTGAGAATGAGTTCAGCGGCGGCGATGCACATGGGGGCATGTGACCAACAGAATGACGAAAAAACAATGGCATGAAAAAACAAAAAGCTTTCTATTTCGACTCCTCGCGGTGTTCCGGCTGCAAGACCTGCCAGATTGCCTGTAAGGACAAGCACAACCTGAACAACTCCATCCTATGGAGGAAGGTTTACGAGGTGTGCGGTGGCGACTGGGTCCGGGACGACCAGACCTGGATATCAGATATTGCGGCTTATAACGTATCCATGTCCTGCAACCACTGCCAGGACCCCATTTGCATGCGTTCGTGTCCCAATAACGCCATATACAAAAGGGAGGATGGGATTGTCCTGATCGATGAAAGCACATGCATGGGCTGTCAATATTGTGAATGGGCCTGCCCGTATGGCGCCCTGACCCTGGACCAGGACAGGGGCGTGATGACCAAATGCACCATGTGCTATGATTACCTGGATGAAGGAAAGCAGCCTGCTTGTGTGGCCGCATGCCCCATGAGGGTGCTGGATGTGGGTGACCTCGATGAGCTGGAGCGCAAATACGGCCAGCACGACAACATCTATCCCCTGCCACCGGTGCACCACACAAAGCCTTCTGTTGTCATCAAAAAACACCCGTCTGCCGATAAATCAAAAAACTGGACAATTGTAAACCAGGAGGAGGTCTAACATGCTACACACGGAATGGTCGCTCGTCTTTTTTACCACCATTGCTCAATGGGCCACCGGCATCATGATCGCTGTCTTACCCTTTGTGTTTGCCAAAAAATTCAACGGTTACACCCACGATCGCACCGGCTACACCCGCAAAGATCGCATTGGCAACGCCCAGGAACAAAACGGCTATGCCCAAGATCTTAATCTTTACACCAAACTAAACCACACCGCCCTGTATGTTGCCGCCGGCCTTATGGTGGTAGCACTCGCCCTGTCGTTCCTTCACCTGAACAACCCCCTTCATTCGGTGTATGCGTTAAGCAACCTGGAAACCTCCTGGCTGAGCCGGGAAATATTGTTCGTCTCCCTGTTTCTGTTTGCCCTGGCGCTTGTCAGCTTCATCCTGTATTTTAAAAAGCCGGGTGTGAAATATTACAGGACTTTTATCCCGGGAGCAGCTGTAATAGGTCTCATCATGGTGTATACCATGTCCAGGTTGTACATGATACCCACTGTACCACCCTGGAACAGCCTGTCCACCCTGGTCGGGTTTTATTCTACGGCCCTGCTCATGGGATCTGCCTTTGTGCTGGGATTGTCTTTACACCGGTTTCGAGCGGGGACAAATCGCCTGGGCAGAAATCGCCTGAAAACAAATCGCCAGGCTACAAATCACGAAGCTACAAATTATGAAGGCAGAAATCACGAAGGTAGAAATCACGAGGGGACAAAAACCAACAATCACATCCACCCGGGGAGTAAATTCGGGGTCCTTGCTTTCATGGCATTCCTGGCGGTGGCAGTCATTCTTGTCAATGGATTGTTTTTTAACCCGGCGACTCCTGAAGCAAATGTGGCTTTTAAGCCGGAGCCTGTTCATTATTCTTTTATCCTGGCGCGGTGGGGGACCCTCCTGCTGGGCGCCCTCTCGGTTTTCTATCTAACCTGGAAAAAAAACAAGCTCCAGCATATGCACTTTGCCTTTTACCTGCCCTTTGCCTTTTTCCTCATTTCCGAACTCATCGCCCGGGCTGTTTTCTACGCCTCTTATTACAGGATAGGGGTGTAAACCAAAAGAAAACAGGGAATCCGGCCAAACATGATCTTTGTGATGCTCATGCTGCATTACCTGCCCCGGTTTTCCAGAAATCCACCCCGCCTCACTGATACCGTTAAAAAGATAACCGGAAAGGAACCCCACCTTTTGAGGGATTTTATAAGGCGCGAAAAGGGAAAATTCATCTCATAAATTTTTCAACGCTTGATTTTAAGTAATTTATATTCTACCTTTATATATTATAGCACCAGACTGTTGAACAGGCTGCCGGAATTGGCCAGGAAAAATATCCACAGCTGTTTGCTGTTGAATCGGCTCTTGTTAAAAAAGTAGCTATGAAATATAACCTGATTCCGCGGGAATGAGTAGCTTTTTTGCAGAGTCAAATTTTTCCGTGAGGGTTTGCTTATAACCCATTGATGTTTCCAATATGAACGAAAAGTTGCCAGCCTGTTGGATAAATACCTATAGGCCGATGAATTAAATAATATACCCGCATGAAAAAGCTCATATTTTCTTTGTTGTTTTTGGTGGGTTTTGCCCCGCTTCACGCCCAGTTAAGCCTGGATATTGAATCCGGCCTGGCTTTCCAGGGATACAACGAGGTGAGGATCCCCAATGAAAGCAGTGCCACAAAGTTTGATCTGAATAAAGATTTCGACCTTCAGGGGCCGGTGATTCCCCTTCGTATAAGGGTGGGTTATACCTTTGCGGAAAGGAACCATATATCTCTCCTGTATGCGCCCCTGGGTATAGATTATCAGGGTCCGGCTCCCTTTGACATCTATTACCAGGGAACCCTTTTTGCAAGGGGTGAAGAAATTGACGGGTATTACAAGTTCAACAGCTACCGCATCACCTACCGAAGGAGCCTTATAACCAGTGAGCGCTGGAGGCTGGGCCTTGGTTTTACCGCTAAAATCAGGGATGCCCGGATTAAATTGGGCACCGATGGTGTCTCAGCCAAAAAGGATGACCTGGGTTTTGTTCCGTTGTTAAATATTTACACCGCCTATAAATTTGAGAACTGGCGGATCTTCCTGAAAGGCGACGGTCTGGCGGGGGGACCGGGCAGGGCCTTCGACTTTTTCCTGGGCGGTCGCATTCCTTTAACAAAAAACCTGGCCATGAAGGCTGGTTACCGCATCCTGGAAGGCGGGGCCGATGTGGAGGAAGTATACAACTTCACCGTGATCCATTTTGTCGATATTGGGGTGATCTGGCAGTTGTGATCTTTTAAATGCTTCTTTGCAAGTGAATCATTGAGTTGAATATGGCTATCCATTGAGTTTGATAAGGCTATCTGCCAGAGGAATATAAAATAATGCCCACCCTGTTGATGCGGTCAATCAAATCTTGATTTTCTAATTTCTTTCGCCCATTTTTCTTTGAAATGCCGTTTCATCAAATGTAGGAAAATATTTGGGAAAAGCCGCCAGTAATGATTTTCCTTCCTCAACTAAAGGCAGAAACAGGTATTTGAAGAAGAATACCATCCTGGCTATCAGCTTGGCCTTCTAAGGTTGCTTCTGAGGGTTTGTAGTTTCGAGGTAATCTTGTGCATTATTTAGATATAAGAGACCTTTCCAATAGAGCAAGAAAGCCTTTCTTAATTTCTAAAAGAGCCGGAATATATAAGAAATATAAATTGTGCGAAAATGAACATTTGGTGATTCATTTGCGGACGTTTTTACCACCAGGATTCTTTGTTTATAAAATTGATTTTTAGGATTTTAAAATTGCTGGCACAAGCTTTGCTAGTCTTAGGGAAAAATTGCCAGCCATGTTGAAAAATTACTTTAAGATTGCCCTGCGAACCCTTCAGAAGTACAAGGGATATACCCTGATAAACGTATTTGGACTCGCCATTGGCCTGGCCAGTGCCATTTTGATCATGCTCTATGTTCAGGATGAGCTCAGCTACGACCAGCACCATCAAAGGAAAGACCGGATACACCGGATCACATTTCAGGGGAAGATCCGTTCCAGTGAAATCCAGTCGGCCCTGTCGTCCAATCCCATGGGACCGGTTATGAGAGCTGAATATCCTGCAGTGGAAGAGATGACGCGCTTTCGGGCCACGATGAATTCGGTGATACGGATTGAAGACCGCAAATACATAGAGGACCATCTGTTCTTTGCCGACTCCTCGGTTTTTGATGTGTTCACCATGCCTTTCATCGAGGGCAATCCGGATAAGGCCCTGTCTGAACCCAACAAGGTGGTGCTTACCCGGTCCACGGCAAAAAAGTATTTTGGAGAAGCTTCCCCCATTGGAAAAACCATCGAATGGGCCAATGCAAATCTGGAACTGGAGGTCACCGGTGTCATGGAAGATTGTCCGGAAACGTCTCATTTTCAATACGACCTGTTGGTTTCTTATTTGTCGTCGGGTCAGTATGAAAACGATATGTGGCTTTCCACCAATGTATACACCTATGTGCTTCTTCAGCAGGGATATACAGCCAGTGAGATGGAGCGACAATTCCCCGCGATGGTCAAGAAGTATGTGGCTCCCCAGGTCCGGGAAATATTCGGTTCCAGCTGGGAAAAATTCAATGCATCGGGCTATATGTGGAGCTATCACCTTCAGCCCCTGACCGATATCTACCTGCACTCGGAGCTGGACAATGAGATCGGCACGACCGGCAGCATGAACAATGTGTATTTTTTCTCGCTCATTGCTTTCTTTTTGATCCTCATCGCGGCCATCAACTTCATGAACCTGGCCACTGCCAAATCGGCGAACCGGGCCAAAGAGGTGGGGGTGAAAAAGGTGAACGGCAGTTCCCGAAAACAGCTGATTCTTCAGTTCATTGCAGAGGCTATGATGATCACCTTCCTGGGACTCCTGCTTTCCATTGTTTTGGTAGAGGTGGCTTTGCCCTTGTTTAACAACCTGGCTGATAAGAGCCTGGATATCCATTATTTCAGGGATCCCCTCTTTTTGCTGGTGCTTGTAGGTATTGGTGTTGTGGTGGGACTGATGGCAGGGAGCTACCCGGCCTTTTACCTGTCGGCCTTCAACCCGGTGACAGTGTTAAAAGGCAGGCTGAGCGGAGGATCTAAGAACTCCAAATTAAGGGGTGCGCTGGTGGTCTTTCAGTTCATCATTACCATCGTCCTGGTGGTGAGCACCATTGTTGTTGGCCGGCAAATGCAGTACATCAACCAGAAGGATTTGGGATTCAACAAACAACATGTCATGGTGCTCAACCGGGTCAGTGAACTGGGCACCGAGCAGGATGCTTTCCGTCAGGAGTTGTTGAGTCACCCCAATATTTTAAATGCTTCCTATTCCAGGAATGTACCGGGTGGAATGACTTCCAGTACGGCCTTTTATCCCGAAGGCTCTTCTCCCCAGCAATCCATGGTGATTGATTTCTCTGCCACCGATCCTTATTATGATGAGACCTATGGCATTGAAATGTCGGAAGGCCGTTTCTTCTCGGAAGACTATGCCACCGATTCCCTGGGTATTTTGATCAACGAGGCAGCGAAAAAGAAATTTGGCTTTGATCAGGCCGTCGGCAAAAATGTGATCCTTATGCAAGGAAACGAAGGAGAGGATATTGTTTTTGAGGTGGTAGGTGTGATGAAGAATTTCAATTTCAGATCGTTGCACCATGAGATACAACCGTTGATCTTTTATTATATCAATGAGCGTTATTCGCACATGTCGATTCAACTGCGGCCGGGTCAGATGCAGGAGACCCTGGAATTCATCCGCGGAAAGTGGGATAAATTTGTAAGTGCCACCCCGCTGGATTATTCATTTTTGGAGAACGACTGGGAAGCTAAGTACCGCCAGGAGCAGAAGGTAGGCAAACTGTTCAAGGCTTTTTCGTTGTTGGCCATCCTCATTTCGTGCCTGGGGCTTCTTGGATTGGCCTCTTTTATGGCTGCACAAAGGACCAAGGAGATTGGTGTGCGAAAGGTTTTTGGGGCGTCGGTAGGGCAGGTCCTTCGGCTGCTCTCCAGAGAGATTTTGATTCTGGTTGCTTTTGCCACTTTGGTAGGCTGGCCCCTGAGCTATTATCTCATGGATGATTGGTTGCAGGACTTTGCTTACCGCACCCACATCAGCTGGTATGTTTTTGTCCTGGCTTCCGGAATCACCTTGCTGATAGCCCTTTTAACAGTGAGCTATCGGGCTTTCCGCACCGCTACGGTCAATCCCGCTGAATCGCTCAAGGATGAGTAGTGAGTGTTGTTCCTGAAATTCGGTCTTACCCATACTCAAATTTCCGAGGATTCGTTAAAATGAAGTTTTTTAAATGTCTTTTTCTTGCCCGGATGTATTCCTTATGCAGTTTTTTAAAAACCTGTCGAACCGATGATATCTTTTTTACTTTTCCTGCATTCACGCCGGTAAAGACAAATCCATTTTCAAGATTTCCGTGATACGCAGCAACCAGGGCTTTTGAGATACAATAGGGTGTTGTTTTGGGGTTGCACGATTTGATGCAGTGATAAGGACAAGTCCTGGGTTTACGTTTGCCTTCAGCGGCTTCGCGATGGAACTTGTTTGAAAGGGATCTCCCCGGCATGCCCACCGGACTTTTTATGATCTGAATATCCGCGCTGTCAGCCTCTACAAATGCATTCTTAAATTTAACGGATGCATCGCATTCATTGGTAGCCACAAAGCGGGTTCCCATCTGCACTGCTGATGCCCCTTGTTGTAAAAACTGAAACATATCTGCACCCGAATAAATACCCCCTGCTGCTATAACAGGTATATTTTTGTTGTACTTATTTTTCATCTCAACAGCTACTTCCAGAACGTTATCCACCAGATGTTCCAGTTGATTGTTTTCGTTTTCCAGGGTTTCGGCTTTAAATCCCAGATGCCCCCCTGCCTTGGGGCCTTCTACTACCAATGCGTCGGGCAAATAATCGTAATTTTGCTTCCACTTATGGCAGATGATGGACGCTGCGCGGCCTGATGAGATAATGGGTACAAGTTTGGTACGGGTTGATTCTCCTAAATATTTAGGTAAATCAAGAGGCAATCCCGCCCCTGCAAAAATGATATCAATACCCTCCTCAATGGATGTGCGCACCATATCGGCAAAGTTGGTGATCACCGACATGATGTTCACCCCCAGAACGCCGTTCGTTTTTTTCCGCGCTTTCCTGATTTCATTCCGGAGGGCATCAATGTTGTTCTTTTTATAATTGCTGTTTTTGACGGGATGAATCAGGCCTATTCCAACTGTTGAAATGACCCCTATTCCACCCATATTGGCGACTGCCGAAGCCAGTCCCGACAATGAGATGCCGACACCCATTCCACCCTGAATGACCGGGACGGGTATCGTCAACTCGCCTATGCTAAATGATTTCAAATGGATCCCTTTTTTTTTTGAGTAATTAAGATTTTCTATATAAATGTTGATTGTTGCATGAGTTTAAAGTTGTGTGCTAATATTCAGGAAGTTATGATCAAATGGAAATCCTTTAGTTACGTTTTTCCATTGAGCGAATGGGAAAATTCCTTATGATGTGTTAAAATCCTGGATTTAAAAATGAGGGCAGATATGAACCAATAAGAAGCGGAAATGAATCAATAAAAGCGCGGATTCTTAAATCGGTTTCAATTTACGGCTTTTTTTCTGGAACAGAGTAAATTTATTTATTTTTTTTCATAGTGGGCCCCATTCCTTTATCCTGGACGAAATTATACAGGCAGTACGCTCCTTCTCCATTCTCTGAGCGCGGAATATCATAAGGACAGGTGCTGTTGTTTAATTTGATGGGAGATTTCTGCCTTATCACTGGCCATGATAAGATACCCGGCTATTTTAGTATCAGTGGGTTTCCTTCCATATTGCTGTTCAAGATTAGGGAATCATATGGGTTATTTTCCTGATATAATCAATTTTATTCAAGGGCAATCTAATCGTTCTGACCAGCTTAAAGAATATTTTACTAATTTTATAAGATGTTTTAACCAGAAGCTTATAATACACAATACTTTATTCCCGGATGAATGAAGGGTATATAAAGTCAAAATCGCCGTTTGTGTAACACAAATCAGGATGAATTCATTCATGAACGGTGCCATTAATGCGTTTCAAATTGGAGTTGTGTACCTAATACCCTAAACTTATGGCATCAGACAGGAAGAGATGGCTTGAGATACTGGCAGTTGTCATCACCGGGTTGATGAAATATATTTTAATGGATTGGCTTGAATTGCGTGTATTCTATATCGGTGCGGCCTGTTTGTTCTGGACTGGATTCATTTTAAACAGATACCGTGGGGATCACACCATTCTCAGGCGTTGGGGTTTTCGGAAGGATGAATTTAAACCTGCATTTCTGTTTCTTCTGCCTTTTGCTTTGCTCATTGCAACCGCTATTATTTGGTATGGCGCAGTTTCTAATGTCAGTTTTCTTAACTGGCATGTCATTCCGATATTTATTTTTTATCCGGCATGGGGGATCATCCAGCAGTTTATGATGATCGCATTGGTTGCCGGTAACTTACGGGCAATGTCCGGCTTCAATTTAAAGAATTACCAGTTAATTTTGCTGACTTCCCTGTTGTTTGCAATTGTTCATTATCCCAGTTTGCCCCTTATGGGTTTTGCCTTTTTTATGGAGGCTGGATTCGTCAGTGTTTATTTGAAATGGAAAAATTTATGGCCACTGGCCCTGTATCACGGATGGATTGGCAGTCTGTTATTGTATTTTGTTATGGGCCGGGATTTGTGGAATGAATTATGGCCGGTTATTTAGAACGAATCAACCATCGTGGAATGACTTCCGGTTTTATTTTGATGGGAACCCCTGCCGGGTATAATTTTGCATTTTAAATGTGGAAAAATCTTTTCAGGTCGGTTATTTTTTTCAGCCGGTAATGGATATAAAGCAGGATCGTTGATATGATCGCCACGGAGACCATCACAATGAGGCTCCAGGTGAAATGCAGTGAAGAACCGGAATACAGCGAAAGGATCCCGTCTATGCAGATACACAAAAGTCCTGATATAATCAGTGAATAGGCTATGATATTCAATCCCTTTTGCCGGGAAGTTTTTATCATCTCAATGAAGACATAAACACCAATGTATCCTGCAAGAAGCAGGGGAATTCCAAGTTTCATCCCCCAGCCGGCATTTCCGGCATAAATATCCAAAAGCACCAGGAGAACGGAAGTGGCCAGGAAGCTCAACAAAAGCAGGAGCAATATTTTCCTGCACCAAAAAGCAATCAACGTGGCAATGATCAATATAACCAGGTTGACGGTAATGGGGTATTTTGACCAGGTTATTCCCTGGTTTCCTACCAGGTCGATGATTAAAGTAATGATGATACCGGAAATAAGAATGAATCCTGATATTTTCCAAAATACCATCCTTTTCTGAAAACCGGTTAATTTTTGGTAATCGGTCAACAGTTTTTGCTCTTGCTCTTGTTTCCTGGACTTAATATAGGCGAGGTTATCCCTATGATGGTTCCATAGAGGTTCGCCACATAAAGAGCAAAAATTTGCATTTTCTTCCAGTTCTACCCCACAATATGAGCAACGTATCATAATGATGTTATCGGTTTTTTTCCAGCTGAACGTCTATATTCCGGTTTTTCATGAATTGAAGAAACTTCTCTTCGAAGGCCCAGGATGTAGTTATATTTCCAAAACTCATCACCAGCTTGTCGCCATAACCTACTACGCCACAATTTATTTTCAGCACTTTGTTAGGTGGAGGAGGGGATATGATGAAATAATCGACCCCGTCTCTTGTTTCCGGCGGCAATTCTATCTTGCCCAGGTTGGTGATCACCCCGCTATACTGACCCGGGCCCAGTGCATTGTGCTTCATTCGGAGTATAAAACTTTTTAGAAAGAGCGGTATGCTGCGGACGTATAATTTCTTTTCACTACCAACATTTCTTGAGATGGTTTTATTGATCAGTTTTTCATCGGTTTCAAGTTGTACCTGGTGGTAAACGGCTTTTATGATCTCCTGGAAGCTGTAATGGCCAAGGCGCAGATCAATCTCGGGCATGACGAACAGCGAGAAATTACGCATGGTTCTGGAAGGAAATACTTGCCTTAAATTGACAGGCACCTGAACGCGCAGTATTTTATTTATTTTGTACCGGGCTATAGGGCCCAGGTTTTCATATATATCCTGTAATGTCAACATATACACCGATGTAAGATATATGGTGATGCTCACTCCTTTTTCAGCGGCGAGCTCTTTGACCTGGCTCAGGGGAAATATGGCGTTCAATCTTTCAAAACGTGGTGGAGGTTTGGGCGGATAAGGCAGGTGAAAAGCTTTTTGTCTTTTCACCATGGCAGGCAGGTCTTCTTTGAAATAGCGTTTATAAGCATCCTCATATTCTTCTTCCGGAATTTCAACATCCTGGCCGGTCAAATCATATTCAGGGGGAATATGGGCCCCACATTCTTTAGAATACATTATCAGCAGGGTTTTTAGGAATTCAAAAGCACCGGCCCCATCTGTTAATATATGCGAAAACTCAATGCTGATTCTGTTATTCCTTATGGGAATTCTGATCATCAGATTTCCTCTGGGAAATTTCCGGCAGCAAGGTTTGTCATCTACTTCAATGGGTATGTTTTGGGGAAGATGTTCCAGGTAGTACCAGAAAAATCCTTCCCTGAGTTGTACTTTAAAAAAGGGAAAACGCTTTTCTGTTAAAAGGACTGCTTTCCTTAAAGGCTTTATTTTTACGGGTTGCTTTAATACTGCAGTGACTCTGAAAACAGCCGTTACCTCTTTTGTTATAATGGCGGGGAAGATTTTCGCGGCATTATCAAGGGAAAACCAAAATTTTTCGGTTTCGCGGTTATTGTGATGATTTTTATCCAAAAATACGGGTCAATTTATAGCCTTTCACTTCATCTTGGGAACGTCTCCTTACCTCGGAGGGTATTTCTATAGCTTCCGGCCATTTTTTTTCTTTATGAACGGAACCTACAACAAATGTAGGAAAATATTTAGAATTCAGGATATTTTATTCCTGGCGACTTAATAAAGTAGATCCCGGGTGGCAGATCTTTCATTTCGATCTCATGGCGGATGGAATCGGCCAGGTTTTTCTGAATCAAAATTTGTCCGTTCAAATCTGTGATTTCCAGTTGGACGGTGGCTTGAATCTGGCTTTTATCCCATTGTACAACCAACAGATCATTTACAGGATTGGGGAAACACCGGAATGGAATTTCAGAGTTTTTTTCCATTCCGGAAGCCTCTGAAATGTCGGATATTTCGATGGTCAGTCCTTTCTCGAAGGTGTACCCACCGGCATCGGTGGCTTGAATATAAATTTTCATTTCCGACTGAACCTCATAATCGAATATCTGGGCCGTCACGAGCGTATCTTGGTGGATGGAAAATTGATCATTGTCAGCATCATTGGTTCCATCACCCGCTACAAGTTGATAGGTGTGCAGGTCATCCGGGTTGGGGTCGGGGGTAGTGAAAATGCCTACCTCTGTTCCGGCAGGAAGGTTTTCAGCAACAGCATAGTTGGTGAGCGCAATGTCAGGAGGAGCCTGGTTGAGGTCCTGTCCGATCCGGGCCAGAAAAGCGTTCCTGTTGTCGGAGTAATATTCACCTCCAATGGATATATAATCCGTGAAATAGCCGCCCATATACACTTCGTTGGTGTCTGCGGCTGAAACAGAAGACAACCAGCTGTACCCTGTTCCGCGGATGGTGGTTTTTACCCATCTGAGTGCTCCCTTCCTTGAATAGATCGCTACAAAAAGATCATAAGAACCAGTGGGCTCGCATCGGTATTCATCACAATAGCATTTAAAATGGTTACAGCCTCTTAATTGTGCACCCATGTATACATTCCCCTTTTTATCGGTATCGATCTGGTTGTAGTCGAAACCGATCCTTTCTTCATCTATGGTATGTATCCATTCCACCTCGCCTTGCGGATTAAACAGCCCGATGAAGAAATTGAAGACGGTCCCATAATCATTGGTTAAAATTGTATCGGAGTAAGCAATGCTGTCACCATGCCATCCTTTGATGTAACTGTATTCATCGGGAAGGGTGGTAATGCCGGTGGGCCAGCATAAATAATCCGATGAATTATTCAGACCCCGGGCACCTCCATGCGATTTCATCTAGAGGACCGCTCCCTGCGGATCCAGCTTGGCAAAAAGTATATTTCCATCTCCTTCATTTAAGGTTATTTGAGCATCTTTGATCTTTACCGTCGGGGAGAGGCATTCTGCCACCATATAAATGTGATCTTGCGAATCACAGGATAGGTTTGCTGCGTATTCATTTTGTTCTCCGCCGGCCTTTTTACTCCAAACAACGCTGCCAGAAGAACCATATTTGACGATTAGCACATCTGACTGAACGGGTCCCTGGTAGGTTCGATCTCCAATCTGCTGGCTTTGCCCCGTTTGCAGGCTAAAAAGGGTCGACAGAATGATGTTTCCTGAATAATGTGCACTCATATCCAGGGTATTGGAGGTTAATTTTCTATTCGCTGGAGCCAGATGAAATGTCCTTCCCCATCAAATTTCATTACAAAGATGCTTCCCTGGCCCTCGGGTGCTAAGGTTCCGCCACCCGGTATGGAGATCTCCTCATAAAAAGTACCTGTCAGATAAATGAATTCGTGGGTTGGATCCATCGCCATTTTTTCTCCTATGTCGGTAGTTGCCTCAGCATTGGCGATGGAGCAAATCCATAAAAGATTTCTGGCCGGGTCGTGTTTGGCCAGGAACACACCTCGGGGAACTTGCTTGTTCGAATATGTGATTTCATTGCTGCAGTTGCCATATATGTAGACATTGCCGATGCTGTCACTTACCATGCCTACGATAAAGGCGGATGCCGTATTTCCTTCAAATTGTAAAAGGTATTTCTCGTGCAGATCTGTATCCACCCCCGATAAGTACAAGAAACCATAATTTTTTTCCGCATAAATACCCCGTGGTGATGAGTCTGTTGGTTTGTTCATTCAAGCACAATCCATTGATGGAATAATAGCAGGAGGCATCCCTATGATGGTGGCCCAGGTTGTTGAACCTGCAGATAGTCTGGTCATCAAGGGCTACAAATACATTCTCGTTTATGATCTGTTCTGATGCACCTGCTTCAATATCGCTGGGGTACCTGTATTTGTTCAGCTTGAAACCGGACAATATTGTTCCTGCAGTATCCACCCGGCAGACGCAATTTTCAAAATCGCCTCCTGTGAGGGTGTCTTTGCCTACTATGATTTCATTTCTAAAGGCTCCTGCAATGTAGAGCACAGGCCTGGATTCATAGTAATCCGGAATAGAGGGCTGGACATTGACCATTTCTACGGTGGAAGTCATTTCATAACTTCTGCTGAATGTGCCGGAAGAAAGATGCTTTGGGCAGCTTACCCTGGATATCTCACCGTTTGACCGGCATTTTGCTACAAACAGGTCATAATAGGAGGAACCTATAGCATAATTTATACCACCAATATCTCAGCTTTGTGCGTAGGTGGTGGCGGTTATAAAAAGCCACCCATGAAGGATCTCCATATCGGAAAAATACTCGTTGTCCCTTATCTCCCATAACAATTCACCGGAGGAACCAAACTTAAAAAGGGAGCAGGAATCGGAGCGGGCGAGGATGTACATATTTCCCTCACCATCGGGCTTAATTTTGGTCCCGGCCACCTTCGGTTTTTGTATTTCGTAGGTTTCCGCCAGGATGATGTTGCCCGAATCATCCAGCTTGATGAACAGCAGGCTCTGCTGGTTTTCACTTGCAAGCGTTTTTCCTCCGACGTTTAGGGTGCCTGAAAAATGGCCGGTAGCATAGATGTTGCCGTTCTCATCCCTGGATAGGTCATTCAATTCGGTGCGTTCATGGTTTTGCGCATCAATTTTTTTAAACCAGAGCAATTGGCGGTTGGCACCAAACTTGGCGATGAAACCTTCCCTTAGACCCCGGATGGTAAATGTCTGATCGTCCAGCATCATCTCACCCGAAAAAGATCCCGCGATGAAGATATTGCCTTCAGCATCGGACAAGATTTCCTTTCCGCGGTCTTTGCCCGAACCGCCGAAACTTTGCGACCACATCCAGTCCGGAGCATTGCCAACATCTTTGGGAACAGCTAAGCCAGCATCCCAATGAGAAGCTTCATCGGTTTCAATGTTCAAAAGTTGGGTGTTAATACCAGCATGGGACATCTTTTCCTTAAGCTGGCGAAGATGCTCATGCTCATTTCTTTCCTGTGACCGTGCTCAATATATGAGCATACAAGTTCCCAGTAGCAGGTAGAATTTTTTCATGGCATATGATTTTTGTGGTTGACCAATTGGAAATAAAGATCAATTTACTCGCCTTTTAAGGCATGGTTCATGGATTATTGTCAATCCAGAGAAGAGGGAAAGTTATATTTACAGTTCTTATGCTCTGCCTTCTTTACAAGTTTATTTTTTTATTTAAAATTTTGGCTTTATGTAGCTTACCATTATAAAATAATCATTTTCCTTTTGTGATATTAATGATTATTTTGTAATGGTTTCAGAGGTTGGTATGATAAGACAGAAAAACCAGACTACAGAGTGATAACAATTTAAAGGAAAATTATAAGAATGTATTGTAAAAACGGGACAATCGGAATAATAACTTGCATTGATTATAAACACATTGTAAGGGGGTATTTTTAACGAGTTTTCGATGTATTGTGTGGGTAGATCAAGCACTTTTGCAAATGGAAGGCTTTGGTTTTCCTGTTATTTTTGAATTTTCCCTGGTTCCCGGTAACTCGTTCATCTCAATGAATATATTTTCAATATGCTGTATGGATGAGCTGAGCCCTTTTCGATTTAAACAAACCTTTCATGAGCGGTTGCCGTAGAAAAGGAATACCTTCGGTGGTTTTATTCAAAAAATTCGGATGCACCTTCCCTGGAAGAATTGATGAATCCCAATCCATGCGGAGAGTAATGTCCTTGTTTCAATATCAATGTATTATGGCAGATGGATGGGGCCGTCCGGTCCCAGGGGGATTCCCAGCAGCATCCATATTACCAGCAGCGAGATCCAGGCTACAGCCAACAACACCGAATACGGCAACATGGAGGAGATGATCGTTCCAATGCCATATTTCTCATCGTATTTCTGTGCAAAGGTTACAATCAAGGCAAAATAGCTCATCATGGGGGTGATCAGGTTCGTCACCGAGTCTCCAATCCGAAAGGCTGCCTGGGTCAATCCGGGATGATAAGACGGATCAATCAGCATGAGCATGGGGATGAAGACGGGGGCCATGATGGCCCACTTGGCTGAGGCACTACCCATGAACATGTTGATAAATGCAGAAAGCAGGACAAAGGCCACAATGAGTGTTATTCCTGTCAACCCAATGGCCTGGAGTGTATGGGCTCCTTTAATGGCCAGTATGATTCCCAGGTTGCTGTAATTGAAGAAATAGACAAACTGGGCCGCAAAAAACACCAGCACAATGTAACCGCCCATTCCGGCCATGGATTTCCCGAGGTATTTGGCCACATCCTTGTCGCTTTTTATCGTACCCACCACCAGACCGTAGACCAGTCCGGGGATGAAGAAAATGATCAGGATGCCTATGATGATGCCGTCGAAAAAGGGCGAGTGCAATACCGACCCTGTTTCGGGATCTCTGAACACCCCGTTTTCCGGTATGATGGTAACAGCCAGCAGGACCAGGGTAGCCAGCACGGCCCATCCGGCATAGCGGAGTCCTTTCTTCTCCATTGGCGTCAACTGGTTGATGGGTAGCCGCTCGGCCGTACCCCCATACTTGCCCAGCCTGGGCTCTACAATTCTTTCGGTGACCCAGGTACCCACCAGCACCACCATGAAGCTGGAGACAAACATGAAGTAGTAGTTCACAGCCGGGTTGACCGAGATATCGGGGTTGATGATTCGTGCCGCCGATTCGGAGATGCCTGCCAGGATGGGATCGATGGAGCCTATAAACAGGTTGGCGGCAAACCCGCCGCTGACACCGCAGAAAGCCGCGGCCAGACCCGCCATCGGGTGCCGGCCCAGGGCGTGGAAAATCATGGCGCCCAATGGGATCAGTATGACATAACCTGCCTCGGAAGCCAGGTGGGAGAGGATACCAGCCAGTACAATGGCTGCTGTGATCATCTTGGGCGGGGCACTTAATACCAGGGAGCGAATCATGGTGGTGAACAACCCCGAACCCTCAGCTACTCCAATGCCAATCATGACAACCAACACGTAACCCAGGGGTGGGAAGGTCAGGAAGTTCTCGATAAGATTGGTGTACATCCACCTCACTCCGTCTCCACTGACCAGGCTTTTGGCCTTGATCACCGATTCGTCTACCGGATGAACCGCTTGTGCTTCCATTGCAGAAGCGATCCATGAGATGATCACCACCAAAACGGCCAGCAGGGCAAATAATGTGGCCGGGTGAGGTAACTTGTTGCCTATGACTTCCACATAGTCCAGTGCCCGCTGGAAAATTTTTTTGGAGAGAACTCCCGCTTTTTGAAAGATTTTCTTCATCTGCTTTGCTTTATGAGGGTTCCTGTTGGTTGTGACATTCCAAACCTTCTGGCTGCATTCAGTTTAATTGAGCTGTAAATATAGCAGGTTCCTGTAAAAAAATTCCATCTGCTTAGATGCTTTGCAGATATTTTTGGGATGAGATCGGAAATGTGGAATTTCTGTTTTACCCTGTTGATCGTTTATTCGGCAACAAAAAACCAGTTCGCCAAAGTCATGTCGATCACCATGTTTTATAGCATGATACCGGGAGGGATAGGTGTGATCTCTATTAAGTTGGAATGGTTGGGTGTGTTTTTGTCGCGCTGGTGGAGTCCTTGGGATTCGTTGTTTCTATAAAAGGCAACTTATACCGGTAAATTTTTTGCTCTTGCAGCGTTTGCACCTAAACCTCTCGTAAAGGTTATAAAACAAACCTTCTCAAACGCATCCATCATGAAAACTTTGATCCCGTTAGTATGCCTACTACTCATCGTATCCTTAAAAGCCAAAACACAATACCGGTCATACCGACCTTTTAAGATGTCTTGACTATTATTCCTTCTGGAGGTAGCAGGAAGACTGAGTGCAGGATTACGGCCACTGGCACTATTCACTGGATCTGAAGTATGCTTTTCATGAAGGAAGCAGGCTGGGGTTGTATGCAGGACTGGTTACAGGTGATTTGATGCTGGGGATGGCCAGGTGGTTGCACGGGGGTGTATCCCATCAACGGATGCATTAAGGAAAGCACTGGAGGAAAAATATCGAGAAAGAATATATGAAACCATAACATATGAAGAAATTGTATATGTGAAAAAACGTATTCAATTCTAACCCTGTGAATCTTTAGTATTCATGAAGGCTATATCACAAAATCAAGATAGTTGTCTTTATTTATAGTTCCAAATTCTTCAACTCCATTTGCGATAAAGGAAAAAGAATAATCTCTTTTTTCGGCCGGTTAAGGGTTCACCAGCCTGTTTTATATTGAAAGAAGAAGAACCGGTGGCAATTAATTTAAGCTTAGAGATTTGATCGGACTGATTTTAAGCCCTTGTCTAATTCCCGGAATATTTTGTGCCTCATCAATAACAATCAATTCATAACCTTCTGCATATTCTTTAATCAATTGAAAGTCTTCTGATCTAAGAACATTTAGCGTTCGGATGTTATCGCCGGAATCTATTTTGAACTTTAAATTTGTTTTTTTCCAATAATAGATGAATAAGAGTGGTTTTCCCCACCCGTCTGGGACTATAAATAATGAGAACTTTGTTATCGCGCAATATTTCCTGTAAATCATTATAATAGCGTGAAACCATATAATATTTTTGTAGTGAAAGCATAAAAAATTATATGAAAATTTGTAGTTTAAGCACAAGTTTTTAACTGAAAAATGCACAAACAAATACTCAAGAAGGGACACATTTAAAGCAGATAGGAATAGAAAGAACTAATATGTTGATTGATCCACTTTGTCAATTCGGTGGTAATAGCACACAAACACCTTATAAACAGGTATCACAATTTCATGTTTTAAAATTCCTTCACAATGAAATCCTGAGGGTTCATCACCGAGATGTTTTCCCCGCTTTGGGTTAACACGAGCAGTCCGTTTTTCTCTGCCAGCTCGTAACTGTCGGTGGGCACGCTCATAGCGGCAACGCCACCGATGATTTTTTTGTCGCCATATTCGGGGAACAAAGGCTTGAAAACGGGAAGCTTGCGATGGATAAAATCCTCCACATCATCGGGATGGAGCTTGTATTTGACTTCAATCACGATCATGTACTCCCCGTTGTATAACACAATATCATATTCCCCCTGCAGTTTCCGGGTTTTCTTCTCAAGCCGGGCCACCTGGTCATACGGGATGCCAAAAAGTACCTGGCGGGCTTCCAGTCCTCTGCGGAAAAACTCCTCGGCCACATCCCGGCTGTTTTCTGACACCCCGCCATAGAGTCTGGCCAGCTTGTCGATCTTTCGGTCGGTCTCCTGCATTTTCTTGTCGGTCTCTTGAAACTTCTTGTCGGTTTTTTGAAATTTCTTGTCTGTTTCCTGAAACTTCTTATCAGTTTCCTGGAACATTTTCCAAACCTTTTCAAAGGTTAGCGGTTGGCCATAATCCGACAAAGGTTCACCGGCGTTGTTGTCTTGATCTTTTGCCATGCAGTTGTTTATTTAGATGGATAACGATGATTTCTTTTGCAACGTATCAAAAGGAATTGTTTTATCAAGTTACCTAAAATATGAATGCATTCAAAATAGGTGGTCTATATCCTCCTTGCCGGAGAAACCAGTTTTTAATTGATGGTGAATCATTTTTGATTTAAAGCGTATCAAACTCATTCGGATGGATTTTTATCCATAAATTCATAAGACCCTTTGTTCATGAAATTTAAATCTTCACAAAACGGTGAATGGCATTGGCTTAAGGGAGGAATAATTGTTTCCCTGCTGGCCATGGCTACCTATCTTGTCTTTCAGTCTTTAAGCTACAAAAGTTACCCTCTTGGCATAACATCAAGTTTCGGGAGTATTGCAACCCTGTTCAAATATCCTTTTCCTGCATTTGTCGAAAACCCTGTTATTCAGAAATATTCGAACAGTCCGGCTGCGGTGATTTCTGTTGTAATGCTCTTTAGTGTTGCATTCGGGAGCTTTGCAGCGGCTAAGCTGAATTAAAATTATGCACCCGAGTGGATTCCTTCCGTATGAAAAAAATACCACGGTCCGAAATTGTGAAAAAGGTATGCTATCGTTCTGATCGGTGGTTTTTTCCTGGGATGAGGAGCGGTGCTGGCCAGTGGATGCACTACAGGCAATATTCTCCAGGGATGGGCGCACCTTTCACTGGGCAGCCTGGTTGCCGGGACATCTTTCTTTATAACAGGAATAATCATCGCCAAAATACTTTACTCAAAAGCAGGAGGAGATAAATCATGATGCTAAAAAAGATTTTAATCGGATTGATTGTCGGGTTTGTGTTCGGATATACCCTGCAAAGAACTGGTATTACGAAGTACCCCAGGGTTATGGGACTGCTGCTGTTAAAAGATTTTAAGAACCTGAAATTCATGCTCACTGCCGTTACTTTTTCGATGATTGGCTTTTACACGCTGGACAGTCTTAATGTGATCACATTGAATCCAAAACCGCTCGATTGGGGAAAACTGGTTGGAGGATTGATTTTCGGACTTGGAATGGGTTTGCTAGGCTATTGTCCCGGAACGATGTTATCCCGAATTGGCGAGGGCAAAAAAGATTCCTGGATGGGTTTAGCCGGGATGGTATTGGGGATATTATTCTTTGCTGTCAATGTGGATTTCTTTAAAAACCAACTGAAATCAGGGTCAATGAATGGAGATATCTCAGAAGCATTGGGCATTCATCCCTGGATCATCGTTCCCATTGCTGCCCTTCTTTTTATTTCTGTCGTCTATGTGGCGAATAAAAAGTGGATGATTTCAGGAAGAATTTTTGAGACGGATGAATCTATTCATTTTAACCGGACGCATTCACAACCATTATGATTGCCGCAATAAGGGATGTAAGGGCAAAAATGACTTTGAGTTTTTTGGGTGGAATGTGGACCGTCAATTTCGTCCCTAAAAAACCTCCAATTGCTGCAGCAGCGGCTAAAGGTATGGCTATGGATGGGTTGAAATGGCCGGTGCTCAGATGACCTACGAGACCTGTCCGGCTTTTTTGGGAACAGTGGAACACCGGCTTCATATGGGGTTCGAAGATCCGGCCGCGGCCAGGGGCAGGGATGATCAAATTCTTGATACATTCCGGGAGGTGCGGGATCAGATCCATCGCTTTTTATCAACTTTATACCAGCCAGATCAAGATGTGAGCCCCTGCATTCTTTTCTCAACAAGCTAAAATTGCCTTTAATTCGGTTTTTTGTATAGTTGTATGGTGAAATTATAAACTGCCATCTCCATGTTAAAAAGAATAATTCAAACCGATCCATCTAGAACCACCCTGATCATTCGTTTCATGGTGGGTGCTGTTTTCCTTTTCATAAAAGCTGCAGGGTGATGGTCGGTTGACTTAAAGCTGCCGAGGCGATTTTTCTGATAGGGGTTGTTGGTTTGAGCTGTGGGCTGAATCCACCCGTTTCATTTTTTATTATCTTTGATTTGCATGAAAAATGATAAAAGTAAGATTCGATCCCCAAATGATGAGCCGGAAAAACTGATCGAAGTCTATGATTTGACAAAAAGCTTTGAATCGGTGCAGGCCGTCAACGGCATTTCTTTCCATGTTAACGAGGGGGAGGTTTTTGGTTTCCTGGGGCCCAACGGAGCGGGCAAAACCACCACCATCAATATGCTCACCGGGCTGGCCAGGCCTGATTCGGGCAAGATACGCATTGCCGGATATGACTGCTCGGCCCATCCCAAAGCCGCCCAGCACCTGATTGGTGTGGTGCCGGATGAGAGCAACCTTTACCCGGAGCTTTCCGGATTCGATAACCTGTGTTTTTGTGCCTCTTTGTATGGTATTGGAAAAAAGGAGCGACAGAAAAGGGCAGAAAACCTGTTGGAACAATTCGGTCTGCAGGAGGCTGCGCATAGAAATTTCAGCGGATATTCCAAGGGTATGAAGCGCAAGCTGACTATTGCTGCAGGGATCATTCACCAACCCAAAATCCTTTTCCTGGATGAGCCCACCACTGGCATTGATGTTGCCAGCGCCCGGCAGATCAGGCAGCTCATCAGAGAGATGTATCAGGCCGGCACCACCATATTTCTTACCACCCATTATATTGAAGAAGCCGAGCGGCTTTGCGAGCGGATTGCTTTTATTGTCAACGGCCATATTGTGCAGGATGAAACCGTGGCGAATCTTCTACAGCCCTTAAAGGAGCTTAAAGTATTGCTGATCACCATGACACATGACTCCGGCAATATATCCGGGAAGCTGGCGGAAGCCTTTCCGGGATATGATTTTCGCAGCGTCTCCCAGCAGCACTTGCGTGTGGAATCAGAACAGACCATCAGCATCGGGCCGGTGGTACGGTTCATTGAAGAACAGGGGGCGGAAGTTACCGAGGCCCGCCAGATTAAACCTTCACTGGAAGAAGTTTTCGTGGAGGTAACGGGGATTGAAACCGATGTGATGAAAACGGAAAAGAACGGAGGGCCCTCATGAATCGTTGGATTGCATTCTGGAACATCCTGCTCAAGGATATGCAAAGCTACTATCTCAAGCCTCCCAACATCAGTTGGGGATTGGTTTTCCCGTTGGCTTGGACAGCCATGTTTTTTATTCGTTCGGGTAGTGGTTTGGAAGAAGTTATCGAAATACTTCCCGGGGTGATGGCCATATCGGTTCTTTTTGGAACCACTTCCATGTTGGCAGTCACCGTGACTTTTGAAAAGAAGAACCGCTCTTTTGAGCGGTTGCTGCTGGCTCCCATCTCCCTCGAGCTGCTGATGTTCTCGAAGACCAGCGGGGCCATCCTGTTTGGTCTGGTCAACGCTTTTGTGCCGGTGATTCCTGCCGCCTTTCTGGCCGATCTGTCCCAGGTCAGCTGGGCAACGGTCATTCCGGCAGTGCTGCTGATTGCAGTGGCCTCCACCTTCCTGGGGCTTTTCATCGCGGTTTCTGTGAGTGAGGTTTTTGAAGCCCAGACATTTTCCAATTTTTTCCGTTTCCCCATGATTTTCCTCTGCGGCCTGTTCTTCCCGGTGCTTTCCCTGCCGGTGATGCTCCAGCCCCTTTCCTTTGCCCTTCCGCTGACCTATGGGGTGGATATCCTGCATGGGGCCATTCACGGACAGCATATCCTGCCCCTGTGGCTCGACTTTCTGATCATTGCCGGCTTTAGCCTGGTGCTGTTTTTAATCAGCCTGAAAAACATTCACCGCAAGTGGATCCTGTAAGCCTTGATCCTCAAGAATTGAAAGCACCTATCCTTTGACAAAATTTGATTCCTTTTGTTGACTGAACAATCGAAAATAAGGATTTTACCGCTAGTATTCCTTCAACACAAAATCCTTGGGGTTCATCACCGAGATGTTTTCCCCGCTTTGGGTTAACACGAGCAGTCCGTTTTTCTTTGCCAGCTCGTAGCTTTTGATGGGAACGCTCATAGCAGCAACCCCGCCGATGATTTTTTTATCGCCATATTCGGGGAACAAAGGTTTGAAAACGGGAAGCTTGCGGTGGATGAAATCCTCCACATCATCCGGGTGAAGCTTGTACTTGACTTCAATCACGATCATGTACTCCCCGTTGTATAGCACAATATCATATTCCCCCTGCAATTTCCGGGTTCTCTTCTCAAGCCGGGCCACCTGGTCATACGGGATACCAAAAAGCACCTGGCGGGCCTCCAGGCCTCTGCGGAAAAACTCCTCGGCCACATCCCGGCTGTTCTCTGAGACGCCGCCATAGAGCCTGGCCAGCTTGTCGATCTTACGGTCGGTCTCTTTCATTTTCTTGTCAGTTTCCTGGAACATCTTCCAGACCTTTTCAAAGGTCAATGGCTGACCGTAATCCGATAAAGGTTCACCGGCGTTGTTGTCTTGATCTTTTGCCATGCAGTTGTTTATTTAGATGGATAACGATTATTTTTATAGTAACGTATCCAAAGGAATTGTTATATCAAGTTACCTAAAATATGAATGCATTCAAAATAAATGGAGTACATTCATCCGGCTTCGAAAAAGGACACATTTGTTTACTTCCGTCTCCGTTTCACTTTGGCAGATAAGCATTCAATCTATACAAATGTGAAGATTCTCGTTCTTTGTACCAGCAACTCAGCGCGCAACCAGATGGCCCAGGGTTTTCTCCAATCATTCGATTCAAACCTTCCTTTTTGATACATTAAAAATCTTTTGGGCTGGTATTTATATACGATATAAATTGTCGAATCCCTGGTTTGTCTACGATGGCTAAAATCCCTTTCAGATGCCGAGGAATCTGTAAATGATGTAAACCTGTGTCATCACGGGGTACAACCTTTAGGATACTTGATTGTTTAACAGTATAGTCTTTATAATTAAACGATTAATATCGTATTGAAATGAACATCTCCAGACGCAAATTTATCCGGGTAGCCTCACTCTCAACATTGGGAGCTTTGAGTGTACCCCTGATCATCAAAGGGTTCGATTCCATCGCTGATGCCGAAGGGGCCCGAATAAATACCGAAATAAACGAAAATTTTCAACCCGACATCGACCTGGAGCTGACTGCCCTGCAAAAGGAGGTTCAGCTATTCGACGGACAAAAAACCGGTGTTTTTAGCTATGGGTCTCGTATTCTGAAAGGAGGAGACCGAACCGTGGAAGAGCTGGAGGATACCTATCTGGGACCCATCATCCGTGTTAAGCCGGGTCAAAAAGTAAGGGTGCGCTTTAAAAGCCAGCTTCCACGCGAGAGCATCATCCACTGGCACGGGTTGCATATTTCGCCCGAGATGGATGGCCATCCCATGTATGCCATCGAACGGGGCGAACAGTTTGTCTACGAGTTTACGGTCAACAACCGGCCCGGCACTTACTGGTTTCACCCGCATCCCGATAAGATCACCGGTCCACAGGTATATTACGGGCTGGCGGGTATGTTCATCGTCGAAGGCGAATATCCCGACCTACCCACAGGCAAGTACGATATGCCGTTGATCCTGCAGGACCGGCAATTCGACTCGGACAACCAGCTGGTATATCCTGACAATCGGATGGACAGGATGAGAGGCTTCCTGGGCGACCGGATGCTGGTCAACGGGCGGCCGGAATGGCATACCCGGGTGAAAAAGGCTACTTATCGCTTCCGCATACTCAACGGTTCCAACTCGCGTATATACAAGCTGGCCTGGAGTGACGGAAGCGAGGTTGTTGCCATTGGCACCGATGGGGGATTGATGGAAAGGCCCGTGCGCAAACCCTACCTGATGCTCTCACCCGGTGAACGGGTGGAGATCTGGAAGGATTTTTCCGTCTATGACACCGATGAAGAGGTGCTTCTGAAAAGCCTGTCCTTTGAATCCGGAACTTCCATGGGTATGGGAGGAAGGATGGGAGGTGGCATGATGGGGGGAGGAGCCCCCCAGGTCCCCAACGGAAGGGAGTTCGATCTGTATTCCTTCACGGTATCTGCTCAAAGCGGACCCTCCAAATCATTGCCTTCCCGGCTGTCCGATCCCGGTTCCATCGATGTCTCCCGGGCAGTAAATGCCGACAGACCCAGGCAGTTCAGCTTCTCCTTTGAACGGATGCAGTGGGTGATCAATGGTGAAACCTTTGGAATGAAGGAGGTGGCCGATTGGGAAAAAGTAAGGCTGAACACCACCGAAATCTGGGAGTTCATCAATGGTGGCGGAGGAGGAATGGGCATGATGGGCAACATGATGCAGATGCCCCACCCGGTGCACATGCATGGCCTGCAGTTCCTGATCATCCAACGCGATGTGTCTGGTGTAGATCGCTCGGCTTGGCAAACCGTGAAAGACGGCTTTATCGACGAGGGCTGGCAGGATACGTTCCTGCTTCTGCCGGGGATGCGTGTGCAGGTTGCCATGCGCTTCGAGGATTACACCGGCATCTATGTCTACCATTGCCACAACCTGGAGCATGAGGATATGGGCATGATGCGCAATTATGAAGTGATTGAATAAAACTTACAGGATATCCTATGGAACAGGAAAGCAATGATCAACACCATAGCCACGATCACACCCAGCATCATCAGATGATGATCCGGGATTTCAAAAAGCGGTTCTGGATCTCGCTGATCATTACCCTTCCTGTTTTGGCGCTCTCAACCATGATCCAGCAGATTTTGGGTTTTCAGTTCACCCTCATAGAACAGGTGGATCCTTTCATCTTGCTGGGGTTATCCACCATAATCTTCTTCTACGGTGGCTGGCCGTTTCTAACAGGCCTGGCCAGTGAGGTGAAACAGAAACAGCCGGGCATGATGACCCTCATTGCCGTGGCCATCACCGTTGCCTGGGGGTACAGTGCCGCCACTACCCTGGGCCACGGGTTACAATGTGGTGGCCATCCCACTGGCAGCCGGTGTGCTGTTCAGCGCAGGCATCGTCATCAGCCCGGCACTTGGCGCAGTGCTGATGAGCCTGTCCAAGATCATCGTGGCCATCAATGCCCAGTTCCTCAAAGGCAAATTGAAGATTAATCCTTGAAGATCTCTATCATCTAACAACGACCGGGTTTCCATTTTACCTATATTAAAAAAGGCATTGATTTCCAATGGTTTCTATAGAGTCTTCCCTGTTTGACCCATCATAAAAGGTTTTTAAAGAACGGGCATATTGCATGATATATTCAGAAGATTATTAAATTTGTATATTGAAAATTGAGCATATGCAGGAGAAAATTACGGAAGAACAGAAGCAGATGGCCCGTTTTGCCAAAGCGATGGGGCATCCGGTACGCATGTACATCCTGGAGCTGCTTGCCGGACAAAGCTGTTGCTATAGCGGCGACCTCTCTGAAGACCTGCCCATTGCCAAATCCACGCTTTCCCAGCACCTCAAGGAGCTTAAGGATGCCGGACTGATTCAGGGGACCATCGAAAGGCCCAAAATCAAGTATTGCCTGAACCAGGAAAATTGGGACCGTGCCCGTGAATTGTTCCGGAAATTCATGGAATGATAGCAGTTTTTTATTGAAGTCCTCCATATAGCCGAATAATCCAGGCTAACTTGTTTTTGTGAAAATTTAGTGGAAAGAATGGCTGAAATATTTTGTTAGCAGGATAACATTTATTTTATTTGTTCGTACATTTGCGAAATACGAACCATGAATGCTTAAGCAAAAAAAGATATGGAAATCAAAGTATTGGGAACAGGATGCCCCAAATGCAAGGCCCTGGCAAAAGCCGTTGAAGAGGTGATAAACGAAGCGGGGATGGACGCCTCGGTAACCAAAGTGGAAGACATCAACGACATCATGCAGCATGGTGTGATGGTGACCCCTGCCCTGGTAGTGAACGGCAAAGTGGTTGCCAGCGGGAAAGTGCCTAAGAAAAAAGAAATCAAGAAATTGTTAAACCAATAATGCGCAACCCATTATGAAATTCACCCATGTATTATTCTTTGTTCTGCTGGCTGGTTTAGCGCTTTCCTGTAATGCCCAGGGCGATCAGGAAAACAGGCAGTCGGATAACAGCCAGGTCAGGGCGGAAGAAGTTCAGGTCTATTATTTTCATACCACCCGACGCTGCGCAACCTGCAAGGCCGTGGAAGAGGTTTCGAAACAGGCCGTGAAGGAAATGGACGGGAACAAGGTGAGCTTTGCGGCTTACAACATTGAAAAGCCCGAGGGCGAAGAACAGGCCAAAAAACTGGGCGTTCACGGCCAGGGTCTTTTGATCGTTGGCGGCGATAAGCAAATCAACATTACCCGCGAAGGTTTCATGTTTGCCCGCAGCCAACCCGAAAAACTGAAAGATATTGTTCAACAGAAGATCAATTCCCTGTAGGAGTGGAAGAAGCGCTGACCAACCTGTTGCAAAACAGTTCTGTTCCGTTATTATCGGCTTTTATACTGGGACTGATGACCGCCATCAGTCCCTGCCCTTTGGCTACTAATATTTCAGCCATCGGATTTATTGGGAAGGACATTGAGAACCGGAACAAGGTTTTTTATAACGGACTGATCTATACCCTGGGCCGGGCACTCACCTATACCGGCCTGGCCGCTGTAATTTTTCTGGGTGCCGACCAGCTGGCCCTTTCAGGATGGTTTCAGCAGTACGGCGAGAAGATCCTTGGCCCCTTGCTGATCATCATCGGGCTGTTCATGCTGGGATTATTCAAGATCAATTTTCCCGGAGTAAGCCGATATATGCAGCGGTACCAGGAAAAAGGAGTGAGCTCTTACGGGGAAGTGCTTTTCATCGGCATTCTTTTCGCTCTGGCTTTTTGCCCCTACAGCGGTGTGCTGTACTTTGGAATGCTGATACCGATGACCCTCAGCAGCGGTTCCGGCCTGGCATTGCCTGTGGTGTTTGCCATAGCTACCGGTATACCGGTGATCGTCTTTGCCTGGCTGCTGGCCTATACCATTGCCGGGGTGGGAAAACTCTACAACGGTCTTAGGCTTTTTGAGAAATGGTTCCGCCGCGTGGTGGCTGTCTTGTTTGTCGGAATTGGATTGTATTATGTAATTGTCATCTATTTGTAATTTTTTTTTCAGCAATTTCGTAGTTTTGCGAACTACGAAATATTTTTAACCCATTTACAATTGAACCAGTAAACCCATTAACAAGTACTCACCTTCTATGGAGCGGAAAAAAGAAATCAAGATACTCGTATGGATGGTTGCCATTTTTCTGGCTGCCTACTTTTTGCCTTTGTACAGTGAGCGTTTCCGGGAAGCCATTATGGCCATGCTGGATCTGACCAAATGGTACGCCCGCGAACATGTGATCCTTTGCCTGCTGCCGGCTTTTTTCATTGCGGGGGTGATCGCTGTTTTTATCAGCCAGGGGGCCGTTTTGAAATATTTCGGGGCCCAGGCCAAAAAATGGGTTTCGTATTCCATTGCCTCGGTCTCGGGAACCATCCTGGCCGTGTGCAGTTGTACCATTTTGCCTTTATTCTCGAGCATCCACAAGAGAGGTGCCGGGTTGGGCCCCGCCATAGCCTTTCTTTATTCAGGCCCGGCCATCAACATTCTGGCCATCATCTTAACCGCCCGCATCCTGGGTTTTGAGATGGGTGTTGCCCGTATCATCGGTGCGGTAGTCTTCGCCATTGTCATCGGAAGCATCATGTCGTTGATTTATCGAAAGGAAGAAAGGGTGAAAGCCCAAGAACAAATGAACTTTTCGATGGGGGAAGAAGAAAAGCGCCCTATGTGGCAGACTGCCTCGCACTTTTTCATCCTGGTGCTCATCCTTGTCTTTGCCAACTGGGGAGCCCCGGCAGAGGATGTCACCAGCGGTGGCTGGTACTGGATATGGGCTCATAAATGGGACATCACGGCATTTTTTGCCATCCTGCTGGTGTTCTCACTTATATATATCCTTAAACTAAAGTGGCAATACGTGATTGCCGCGGCAATCGTAACGTCCGCTTCGGCACTGCTTACGACCAGTCCGCTTGTGCCTATGGTGGTGGGGATTGCAGGTGTGTCAGTTTTGACCCTTACCGATAGAAGGGATGAGGAAAACAAACAATGGACCCTTTCGAGCTGGGATTTTGCCAAGCAGATCATGCCCCTGTTGGCCATTGGCGTGCTGGTGGCAGGCTTCCTGCTGGGCTCTACCCACGGGGATACCAACATGCCGGGTGTAATACCCAACAGTTGGGTGGTGGACCTGGTGGGTGGCAATTCGGTTTTCTCCAATTTCTTTGCCTCCATCGTAGGCGCTTTCATGTACTTTGCCACCCTTACCGAAGTACCTATTCTTCAAGGACTCATGGGAGCCGGCATGGGTAAGGGTCCGGCCCTGGCCCTGTTGCTTGCAGGTCCTTCCCTGTCCCTGCCCAACATGCTGGTGATACGCGGTGTGATCGGAACAAAGAAAACCCTGGTTTATGTTGTCCTCGTGGTGATTATGGCAACAATATCCGGGTTGATATTTGGAAGCATGTAGGTTTGTGCGAAGCAATAAAATGTTTCCTATGAATATAACCTATGAAACGGTCCCGCCAATAGCGGGATAAGTTACACAAGGCCAGTTGAATAAATAATAATCTTGTAGAAGCATCTAATATTTCCATAGCATTTATCACGGAAGGAAGAAATACCCGGATTATACTTCAGGAATAAAAAACTAAAGATGCATAACAGTTCAAACAACCCAAACGATTTATTCATTTAAAATTTGACCCATTATGTTAGATATTAAGATTATCGGAAAAGGATGTCCCAATTGCGAAAAATTGGCAAGCCTCTGCCAGGAGGTGATCAACGAAGAAAACCTCCAAGCCAGGATCGACAAGGTAACCGATGTGAATGAATTCGCAGATTATGGTGTGATGATGACTCCGGGATTGTACGTGAACGGAAAACTCCTTTCACAAGGAAAAATCCCGGTGAAAAGCACCCTCAAGAAATGGCTCGAAAACACTCAGGAGTAATGCCGATGAATCAAACCTTTTATCAGGAGACGGCAATTGCAGGCGCTCCCTATTTTCTGGCCGTTTCCCACCCGGCCAGGATCAAGATATTGTTGCATCTCACCCCGCCTGCCCCTTGTTAAATCAACCGTTTCTCAGCATCTGACCAAACTAAAGAAGATGGGACTCGTCTATAACCTAAAATCCTACTCTATGCAAATGAAAAAAACACAAAACGGCGAATGGCACTGGTTCAAGGGAGGAGTGATCGTCTCCCTGCTGGCCATGGCTACCTATGTTGTTTTCCAGGCTTTAAGCTATAAAAGCTATCCCTTTGGCATCACAGCCAGCTTTGGTAGCATCGCCACAGTATTTCAAGTTCCTTTTGCCTCATTAGCCGAAAACCCTGTTATCCAAAAGTATAGCAACAGTCCGGCTGCCCTCATATCCATCACCATGTTGTTTAGTGTGGCCCTGGGAGGCTTTGCCGCTGCAAAAATTAACAACAATTATGCTCCTGAAATCATACCCGCTGTATGGAAAAAATACCACGGACCCGCCTTGTGGAAAAGATACCTTACCGTGATCGTGGGTGGTTTCTTCCTGGGATGGGGCTCAGTGCTGGCCAGCGGATGTACTACCGGCAATATTTTACAGGGCTGGGCGCACCTTTCCCTGGGCAGCCTGGTGGCAGGCGCTTCTTTCTTTGTTACGGGAATCATTGTGGCTAAAATTCTTTATCCAAAAGCAGGAGGGCAAAAATCATGATACTTAAAATCATTATCGGACTCATTGTCGGTTTTATTTTCGGCTATACCCTGCAGCGTACAGGGATAACAAAGTATCCCAGGGTCATGGGATTGTTGCTGTTGAAAGATTTTAAGATACTGAAATTTATGCTCACAGCCGTCACATTTTCCATGATTGGCTTTTATATACTGGATGGCATTGGAATCATCACCCTGAACCCTAAATCTCTTGACCTGGGCAAACTGGTTGGCGGATTGCTCTTTGGTGTTGGAATGGGATTGCTGGGTTATTGCCCCGGCACCATGCTGTCAAGAATTGGGGAGGGCAAAAAGGACGCATGGGTTGGATTAGCCGGAATGGTGCTGGGAATCTTATTCTTTGCCATCAACATTTCATTTTTTAAAACCCATTTTAAGGCAAAATCGGTAAGCGGGGATATTTCTGAGGCTTTGGGAATTCATCCATGGATCATCGTTCCCGTTGCTGCCATCCTGTTTATCTCCATCATTTATTTTGCCCATAAAAAGGTGGATGATTTCAAACAAAATTTTTAATACACATACTATGTCTACAAACGAGAAACTAAAACATGTACCTGAATGCCAGGATTTTCAGCTGGACGGGGTAATGCATATCTCTGCAGCGGGCGCTCATGAACTATTGCAGGAGCAAAAAGCTATACTCATCGATGTTCGCAGAGAAGATGAGGTGGAAGTGGAACGTGTTGCTTTACCCGGGGTGATGGCATATCCTATGGAGCAAATCATCGATCACCTTCAGGATATACCTGGCGGCCAGCTGGTCATTGTCATGGACACCAGGGGGGAGCGGGGGACAAAGGTGGCCCGTCTGTTGAACATGCAGGGTTTCCGGCAGGTTGCCAATCTTGACGGCGGTCTGGTGCAGTGGAAAAACGAAGGCTTCCCCGTGGAAGACATATTGCCTGATGCATGCGGGGGATGTTGCGGATGCAACTGATGTTACAATCAAACAAAGGCCGGTGGCATCTGTTTGATTATGAGATAAAAATTAATCCATTGGGATAACCTACACAAGGGCAAAATATTTTAAAAAATAAGCTTGTGAAACCTGCATCCAATAACTTACACAACAAGGACATGATTATTTCATGCAGGTTCCATACGGCCAATATATTAATAAACAAATAATCGTATGAATCGCCCCGATATAAAATTGTTGTGTCCGCCAAAAAAATGCGGCAAGTGCCGCCGGATGATCAACCGGGTGGAGTCGGTGCTCAAGGAGCAGGGCATCGATGCAAAGGTTCAGATCGTAAACGACCTCGATGAACTGCAACAACATCCCACCTGGGTATTACCTACCCTGGTTATAAACGGTGAAATTGTTGCCCGGGGTTATATTCCATCCCAAGAGATCATCCTGAAACATCTTCCTGTTTAACCCGGAAACCAAATCCCTCTCCCTATGCATTGACAACCATGATAACTGCTGCCAGCAAAGATGTGGCGGCAAAGATCACTTTCAGTTTTTTCGGCTGGATCTTTACGGTCAACTGCGTTCCCAAAAAGCCACCGATAGCTCCGGCTGCTGCCAGCGGCAGGGCCAGGGAAGGATCGAAATGGCCGGTGCTCAGATGGCCCAGAAACCCGGCTGAAGCAGTAATCATCACCAGTGTGGTGGAGGTGCCTACTGCAATGTGCATGGGGACCCTAACTGCCAGTACCATAAGCGGCACAAGAAACGAACCTCCTGAAATACCTACCATACCGGAAATAAAACCCGTTATCAGCACGATGGGCACAAACAGGTACAGATTAATCCAATAAGTCTGACTCCCGGAGTATAATTTCAGCCGGTGGGTCTTGTTTGCTTTGCCTTCACCTTTTACCGGCCTCAGCATAAGCACTGATGCAATAAAAATGAAAACAGCGAAAATGATTTTCAAGAATTTACCTTCAAAGGCATCGGAAAAGAATCCGCCCAGGAAGGCAGAGACCAATGTCATTGCTCCTATCAACAGCACCAGCTTCCAGTCGGTGACCTTTTTCTTCCCAAAAAACACTGTGGCCGTCAGTGAAGATGCAATCAGCACGAATTGGCCGGTGGTTGCAGCCTCATGCATCCCAATACCGAAAAGCGCTATGGCCAGCACATAAAAGTTGCCACCTCCTCGCCCGGTCATCGTCATGGTGGCGGCAATGACAAAGATGACCAATGCCAGTATCCAAACGCTCATATTAGTTATTATTTAAGTGTTTATGAATCTTTCCCGGCATCAATGCTGCAATGAGGTTGTTGTATCCTCCCTCCAGTATTTTTACATTTTTATAGCCTTTGCTTTGAAGGTAGAGGAAAATCATTACGCACCTTATCCCGGAGGAACAAAACACGCCAATAGATTTGTCTTCAGGAATCTCATCAATTCTTGAGGGTACCTCATGTGCAGGAATCTCAAGCAACGCCGCATGATGTTTTAACGGAAATTTGATGGTTTCCATTTCTTCCTTCGACCGGACATCCAACAGCACGGCATCCGATTTTTTCAAAAATGATTCCGGGTCAATTTTGTGTTGGCCCGTGGCAAAATAGGGAAAGTCCATGTTTTCGATCGTTCTTTCCAACTCGTTCATAAGAATTGATGTTTAAGTTCTACTTAATTGATTTGTATAGTCTTGCTTTATTGTGCTGTCAATGATTGTATAAGATAACCAGTTATCGGCTCAGCCGGGATAAACAGATAAGTTTGCCCGGCATGGCTGATGCAGCAGTCACCTGCTATATACTTATAATTCCGGTTTGGGGCAGGGTGTATTCATACAATCAGCCGGACAATGAAGAATTTTTTCTGCACACTGCATGAAGTCAAATAAACAGGGTATGGTCAGTTGATAATAAACCGTATTGCGGTGCTTTTTGGCATTTACAATATTGTACCGTTTCAGCAGGTCGAGATGCTTTGACATGGTTGAAATATCTATTTCTGCCATCTCAGCAAGTGCCGACACCGAGCAGGTTTGTTCTTTCAGGGTATGAAGAATAAACAAGCGGGTAGGGTGCGACAGCGCCTTGAAAACACCGGCTTCTCCCTGATAGGTATTGATAATTTCCTGTTTCATACGATTATTTTTTATTTATTATTTGGCCGTATGGAACCTGCATGAAATAATCATGTCCTTGTTGTGAAGGT
>CAJXLK010000036.1 GCA_913055635.1 uncultured Bacteroidota bacterium | reverse complement strand
CTCGACAACAAGCTAAGCGTGAGGTTAAGCGGAACATACAATGTCAACCAACGCAACCAGCGTGAGGGTTTTCTTATTAACAGCTCACTATACCTATCCTATCGATTGGGAAGCAATCAATCCGTCAGCCTCAACCTTTCGGTGATCCAAAGTGAAATGCAGGGCAGCGACTTCATTGAATCCAGAGGAAACCTGGGGTACAATGTGGGTTTTTAAGAAATGATTAAATGAGTGAATGGGTGAATGAGTGAATGGGTGAATGAGTGAATGGGTGAATGAGTGAATGAAAAAATGCGTGGATTTGTTCAAAACTGAACGGGGTTGTCTCACAATGAAACAGTTTTTGCCCCCTCTTCCCTCATTTCCCCGACAGTTATTTATTTAAGTTGCTTACAAACAAACAATTATTGGTTTTGGCATATAATATGATCTGGTGGAATAGAGCCTTCTAAAAATAAAAAAATGCCAAGACCATGATCCGCAATTACATCAAAACCGCCCTGCGCAACATCATACGAGAAAAAGGCCACGCATTCATCAATATTTTCGGCCTGGCCATTGGATTCACCTGTGCCCTGCTGATTTTCGCCTGGGTCTACGATGAGGTCACCTACGACCGTTTCCACGAAAACCTTGATCAGCTTTATCGCGTAGAACAGGATCAGTACTACAACGGAAGAGCCTATCATGTAACGGTTACCCCCTATCCCAGCGGACCCGGATGGGAAGAAAAGATCCCTGAAATCAACGAATCGGTGCGCTTTGACCACCTTGGCAACCTGTTGTTCAACCAGGAGAAAAAATCGTTTTTCGAAAGCGGCATCATAGCAGCAGATCCCGCCATTTTTGATGTATTTACCTTCCCCCTCAGGTACGGTGATCCTCAAACTGCCCTGGCTGAACCCTACTCGATGATCCTGAACCAGGAGCTGGCCGAAAAATACTTTGGAAACGAAAATCCTTTGGGGAAAATCCTGCGCATCAACAACCAACATGAATTCACCATTACCGGGATCCTCGAAAAACTGCCGGAAAATTCCTCCCTGAAATTCAAAGGCATAGTACCTTTCGATTATACAAGAACCACAGGTCAATATCAGGATTCCTGGGGGGTCAACTCCATTGTAACCATGGTACAGCTGAAAGAAAACGCCGATCCCGGACCGCTGGCCAAAAAACTGACCGATGTAGTGGGCAGCCACATTTTGGAGGAAGATGACGACCCGGACGATTATCAGACCCAATTCATGCTGGCGCCTCTAAAGGATTTGCACCTGCATTCCTACTTCGGTTTCGGTCATCCGCCAGGCCAAATACGGAATGTATATATCTTTTCACTGATTGGTGTTTTCATTCTCCTGATAGCAGCGATCAACTACATGAACCTTTCCACCGCCCGGGCATCCCGCCGGGCCAAAGAAATTGGCCTGCGAAAAGTCACCGGTGCATTCCGTCGCCACCTGGTCGGACAATTCTACGGAGAATCGCTCATCCATTCCATCCTGGCTGGCCTTCTTGCCGTTACCTTTGTTCCCATGCTGATGGCCCCGTTCAACCAGATCGCCGGCAAAGAAATTCCCATCTCCTTTTTAAACTCGCCTGAGTTCATATTGGGCCTGGTGGTGATCACCCTGTTTACCGCCTTCATCGCGGGGAGCTATCCCGCCCTTTATCTTTCAGGTTTTTCGCCCGCCAGGATCATAAAAGGCGAATTCAGCCTTTCTTCCAAAGCCTTATTAAGAAAAACACTGGTGGTGGTTCAATTCGGCCTTTCCATATTTTTGATTGCCGGAACCCTGCTGATTTATAAACAGCTGACTTTTATGCAGGAAAAGAAGTTGGGCTACAACAAGGAGCATGTGATGTACATTCCCATGCACGGGGAAATCGGCAGTTCATATGATGTGATCCGCGAAGCCTTTATCCGGCGGCCCGAAGTACAATATGTCACAGCTACGGGCGACCTGCCCTCCAATTTCAGGAGCAATTCGGGCAACATTGACTGGGAAGGTAAGGACCCGGAAACCACTGTGTTGGTCAGCCAAAACGTGAGCGACTATGATTTTGTCGAAACCCTGAACATAGAGATCATCCAGGGAAGAAGTTTTTCGAGGGATTATGCCACGGACCGGGCATCCGATTCCACAGCCGCTTTTCTGATCAATGAGGAATTGATGCGCATCATGGGCAAAGATCATCCGGTGGGAGAACGCATATCCTTTATGGGCATTTCGAACGGGAAGATTGTTGGGGTAATGAAAAATTTTCACTTTCATTCTATGCGCAATGACATCGAGCCTTTGGCCATTGCAGCGGCTTCGCCTGATTACATGCGATACATGATGATTCGCCTGCGCCCCGGCAATGTCCAGGAACAAATAGAGGGGCTGGGCACTGCCTGGAATCAGGTGATCCCTGAGTACCCCTTCAACCATCACTTTTTGGATGAACAATACGACCATATGTACCGCTCAGAAGCCCGCATGGGGAACCTGCTGAAATATTTTGCCATCATGGCCATCGCCATTGCCTGCCTGGGGCTTTTTGGACTATCCTCGTTCATGGCAGAAAACCGGACCAAGGAGATTGGCATCCGCAAAGCCATGGGCTCTTCGGCCGGTCAGATCATTTTGTTGCTCTCGCGCGAGTTTTCCTGGCTGGTGGTCGTTGCCATTTTCATTGCCATTCCAGCCGCCTGGTTATACCTAAGGCAGTGGCTGCAGGATTATGCCTACCAGACTGAACTAAGCTGGTGGATCTTTGCCCTGGCCGCCAGCCTGACCCTGATCATTGCCCTGGCCACGGTCAGCTACCAGGCCATCCTGGCTGCCCGCACCAACCCGTCCGACTCACTCAGATATGAATAACCCCGCTTAGCGGGGTCAAAAAAACCCGCCAAGCGGTACCAGTCCGCTAAGCGGGGTCCAAAAAAGTTGGATCGGGACTACCCCGCTTAGCGGGGTCACCGCCCAAAAGGACCCCGCTTAGCGGGGTCCATCTCAACTTATTCGACAGCCTTCAACTCGGAAACAACCGTTACCCCGCCCATGTTGGCAGGCAACTCATTCACCGCCTTGATCAACCGGTGGGGCTGTTCCACCGTAAAGAAAAGGGTCTGGGTGGGGGTTCCCCCTTCAGAGGAAGAGACCTTCACCTTATAACACGAATGCGAACCCTCGGGCACCTCAACCGTCTCCTGACCCTGGACTTCCATGGTATAAGGCTGGGCTTTCTGTTGCATGATATTGAGCATGCTGAAGCCGGCCTTGAAATCCGAATTCAGATCCATGGCCCGGGTAATCACCTCCGGCATAGCCAAAATCTGCTTGTCCGTGTCAAAAGTAACATCCTGCTTCCTGCCGCGCATCTCCATCGATCCGGTTACCTTTTCCGGCTCAAAGTTCAGGGTCACATTCACCTGGGGTTGGTTCATTATTCGTTTTAGTGGTTTAAGGGTCTGATTGTCAATGTAGAATGAATCGACCGTCGTTCCACGGGGTGATTCACTGCTAGCCGTCACCAGCCAGTTCTTTTGTCCATTGAACTGCGTGGACTCGAGTTTGCGGGTGACATTGACCTCCATCTGACGAGCTCCGGCCTTGATGGTTTGTTTAAAATGAGCGGTATAGGGCTTCATCTTACCGGCATCGAGGCTGGGATAAGCACCCTCCTCCTTTTGGGCTTTGCCGGTGGTATCGGGCATGGTCACCTGGCTGACATCCCGCTTGAGCTCGGCCCAGCGTTTTTGTATGGAATCTTTCACCGACTTCTGATATCGCCCGTCAAGGTGTTTGGCGAAGAATTTTTCCATGGCGGCGGCTACCACCAGCCGATTTTCCTGTTGGCGGAAACCATGGCCTTCATTCTCAGCCACCAGGTACTGCACATCCACGTTGTTCTCACGCGCTGCCACTACAATCTGGTCGGATTCCTGTTTTTTGACCCGCGGATCGTTGGCTCCCTGAATAACCAGCAGGGGATCATCGATTTTATCGGCATGGAAAAGCGGTGACTGCTTTCTCAGTTGTTTCTTGCCTTCTTCCGTATTGGGATTGCCCACCCGCTTGTAGAACATCTTCTTGATGGGGGCCCAGTATGGGGGCAGGGAATTCAGCAGGGTCAGCAGGTTGGACGGGCCCACATAGGAAACACCGGCGGCATAGAGTTCGGGGGTAAAAGTCAGCCCGGCCAGGGTGGCGTATCCTCCATAGGAGCCCCCGAAAATTGCGATCTGTTGGGGATCGGCATATCCCTGGTCGATCAGGTACTGCACCCCGTCGGAGATATCATGTTGCATCAGGCCGGTTCCCCATTGTTTATTGCCAGCATTGAGGAAATCCTTGCCGTAGCCGGTGGAACCCCGGAAATTAGGTTGAAGCACCACATAACCCCGGTTCGCCAGGAACTGGGCATAAGCATGGTATCCCCAGCTTACGCGCGACCAGGGGCCGCCATGGATCAGCATAATGGCCGGCAGATCCTTATGCTCAACCCCCCGGGGAAGGGTCAGATAGGCCGGTATCTCAGCCCCGTCGCGGGTGGTATACCTTACGGCTTTCATCGGGGCAAGATGCCCGCTTTTTAACTCAGGCCGGGATTTATAAAGCAGACGCACCTCCTCGTCCTGTCGGTCATAAAGGTAAACAGAGCCCGGATCAACATCCCGGGAAACCCCCACCACGATATAACGCATATCTTCACTGGTGGAACGGAAGGATAACTCCCCGTCAGGAAGATGATCGCGGAGGAAAGAAAGGATATGTTCCATCTCGCGGGTCTTGGGATAAATGCGCTGGCGGTCGCCCGTATAGTAGGTGGCCATCAGCTCATCGGTCTTGTCATTGAAGAAGGCCCCGCCAAAATCAACCATCTTCTCCGGATCTTTTTCTACCAACTCGGTCTCACCGGTTTTGGGATCCATCAGGGTCAGCCGGCTTAGATCGACATCCTCCCCCTTGTTGGTGACAAAATAGACTTTTTCATTGTTCTTATGAAAACGATAAGGATAAATGGATTCTTCAAAACCACACTTATAGATCCGTTTGAACGTGTCCTGCTCATAACGCAAAATCTCGGTGCCCCCGTCCTCGGTTTGCCGGGAGGCCAACCGCAGATTTCCCTTGCGGTCAAACGTATAGCCCGAGAGCTTCTGGGTGTTTTTAAACAGCCTCTCCCGTTCACCCGAGGAAATACTTATTTCATAGACATCATGATAAGAGGCATCGCGCTTGTTGATGCCTACCAGGATCCGGTCGGGGGTGTTTTCCGGGACCGAATAAATCTGAGCCCGGATGCCTTCCATAGGGGTGAGGTCTTCGGCCGGCGGCACACCGGTTTTTTCTTTTGCCTCTGCCTCCGGATCAACCGCATAAACATGATAGTTCTCATCCCCGCCTTTGTCCTGAACATAAAGCAAATACTCGCTGTCCTGGCTCCAGAAATAGCTCGAGACAGGGCGGTCGTCGGCGGTTACTGGAATGGCCTCCTCAAAAGGCGCCCCCCGTTTTTTGACATAAATGTTGCGAACCCCCTCGTAGGGCTTTAAAAAGGAGATGTACTCCCCGTCGGGGGAAATTTGAGCCCCGGCAATCTTGGGATCACCGAAAAACAAATCGCGTTCGATCAACGGGGGAAGCTCATCGCCATCGCCCGTTGCACTGGCAGCTCCGCTGGTCATAAAAAAGGCCAGCATGAGCCCGGCAAAGATCATGGTCCTCATGGTCATAACTTTGTTCATAATAGAGAAGTTTTGGGTTAAAGGTTCCTTGGATAATAAATTTTTGGGTTCTTCCATTTTTCGAATCGGATTAAGTGTATATTGGTAGAAACGTAAGATGAATTATTACACCGCCAATGCCTAAAAGTTCAAGGTATCTGTGCTTATCCCTGTATAAGGCAGGCCTGAACCAGATGAATTTTCCGTCGAAAGCGTCCCGTATATAAATTTACGGATAATAACCTTTCTATGCAAAGCCGATATGGATATTCGGGAAAGGAGGCACCAGCACCCCCTTAACGGTGTGGCCCTGTTCCCATTGGAATCTTCCACCAACAACATTTGACTTTAGAGAAACCATCGCTGGAGGGGTATCACAGAAAATATAGTGGCCCGATTTGTTGAATCCATCGTCCTTTTTTACTGCCACTTTAAGAGGATTACGTTTTTTAAGGAGAATACTTTATCGGGCTATAGGGCTCTTTTCCTGGAGGATATTATCCCCGAGAGAACGGCTATCAAAACGATGGATTCTTCCCGGGTAAAGGGGGCCCACCTCGGGTTATTTCCCGCACCAGGGGTTTAACCGGCTGAAGGGTTCTTCCCGGAGGAATCATTCATCCTCTTCTGAAAAAGGGTTCTCCCCGGAAGAAGCATTTTTCCCGGAGGAATCATTCTCCCCTGGGGAAGCGTCGTCTCCAAAGGAAGGATTTCTCCCGGAGGAATCATTCTCCCCTGGGGAAGCGTCGTCTCCAAAGGAAGGATTGTCTCCGGATGAGGGACTCTTCTCTGTTGAAGGGGTTTCTGGGGATTTTTTCTTCCACCGGCCAGCCTCATTGAGGGCTTTGGTGATGATCCATTCCAGTTGCCCGTTGGTGCTGCGGAATTCATCCGCAGCCCATTTTTCCACGGCTTTCATCTTTTCTGCTTCCAGGCGAAGCACAAATTTCTTCTTGGCCATAAAAACACCTTGCGATTAATTCTCTCCTACTGATTCAATGTACCGGCATTGATCACCGGACTGGCAGACTCATCCGAGCAAAGCACAACCATCAGGTTGCTGACCATGGAAGCTTTATGTTCTTCATCAAGGTGAATGCTTTCTTTGCCCTCAAACTTCCTCAGGGCCATATCAACCATCCCGACAGCTCCCTCCACAATCTTTTCCCGGGCAGCGATGACAGCAGAGGCCTGTTGCCTCCTCAACATGGCACCGGCTATCTCTTCGGAATAGGCAATGTAGTTGATGCGGGCCTCTATAACATGTATACCAGCCAATTCAAGGCGTTCACCAATCTCTTTCTCCAGCTCCTGGTTGATTGCTTCTCCCCCGGAACGCAAAATCAAGTCTGCATCTTCATCCTCGAAATTGTCATAGGGATAGGCACCGGCCATCTTGCGCAATGCCGCCTCACTTTGTATGAGCACAAAGTGCTGAAAATCATCAACCTGAAAGGCAACCTTGAAAGTGTTTTCTACTTTCCATACCAGAACCAGTCCAATCTTTATGGGATTGCCCACCTTGTCATTCACTTTGATCGGATCGCTGTCGAAATTCCTGGCCCGCAGAGATATTCTCTGTTTGGTGAAAAACGGGTTCACCCAGAAAAAACCATACTTTTTGATGGTTCCCTGGTAAGATCCGAAAAGTACCAAAACCATCGATTCATTGGGGTTAACAATCACAAACCCGAAGGCCATAAAAATGGCAACGGCGACAAGTACAAGAAGGATAAAATTTTGGGTTACAATTCCCGCTATGGCCCCTGCTAACAGCAACAGCACCACGGTAAGCATTAGGTAACCATTGGTTCCCTTGTAGGTTCTTTCTTGTTCCATGGCAATAAATTTTTATGACATCAAAATTATATTACAATAATATGAAATGTTTTCATTCGGCGCAAGTACAAAAAGAAAATTTTGTGAAAATCAACACCTTTATTTGTGTATAAAATCAGTCCTCTTGAAAAAAAGGTCTATTTCCTGGGAATTCTCCTGGCGCTAACCAGCGTAAATTCCAATGCTCAAAATTCATTTCACTGCAGTGGTGGTCCCACCAAAAAAGACCCGGCTTGTGGTGGGCCAGGTCTTTTTTGGTGCATTTGAACGTGTGAAGTTTTTTTACTGCTGGAGGGGTTCAGCGCCGGGGCGGCCGTGGCAGTTTTTATACTTTTTGCCGCTGCCGCAGGGGCAGGGATCGTTGCGGCCCACTTTTTTGCCGACCTTGACCGGCTCCTGTTTTTGTTGTCCTTCGCCGCCTCCACCTCCGCTGGCAACGGATTCAGGCCGTTTGGTTTCATAATTGCTCATATCCAGTTTTCTACGCTGCTGGGCTTGCTGAATCTCTTCGGAATCTTCAACGGGAATATGGCCTTTGATGAGGGTAGCCGAGACCTCCTTGCTGATCTTCTCTAGCATGCTCTTGAACAGCTCAAAAGCCTCAAACTTATATATCAGCAGGGGATCTTTCTGCTCATAAGTAGCGGTCTGGACCGATTGCTTGAGATCGTCCATCTCGCGAAGGTGCTCCTTCCAGGCTTCATCAATGGTTGAGAGGATTACGTTTTTCTGGTAAGCTTTGACCAGCTCCCGGCCTTCGCTCTCATAGGCATTCTTCAGGTTGGTTACCACCTGTATGGTGCGGGTTCCATCGGTAATGGGCACCACGATGTTCTCATACTGATGGGAATGTTTCTCATAGACCTGCTTGATCACCGGATAGGCCTGGGCGGCAATGCTTTCTTCCTTGCGTTTGTAGCTGTCCCAGGCAATGCTGTAGATCTTTTCGACGATTTCATCGGCGTTGGTCTTGAGGAATTCTTCCTCATCAACGGGTGAATCAATGGAGAGGGAACGGATCAGTTCAAATTTAAATCCTTCAAAATCGGAACTGTCCTGGTAATTGTCGACCAGGGCCTGGCTGACATCCCGCATCATGTTGGCAATGTCGACGCTCAGGCGTTCGCCGAAGAGGGCGTGTTTTCTTCTGCGGTAGATGACCTCCCGCTGTGAATTCATCACATCATCGTATTCGAGCAGGCGTTTACGGATACCGAAGTTGTTTTCTTCGACCTTTTTCTGGGCCCGTTCGATGGAACGCGAGATCATCGAATGCTGGATCACTTCACCTTCCTGGAGGCCCATGCGCGACATCACGTTGGCGATGCGGTCCGAGCCAAACAGGCGCATCAGGTCATCTTCAAGGGAGACGAAGAACTGGGATGAGCCGGGGTCTCCCTGGCGTCCTGACCGGCCCCTGAGCTGACGGTCGATCCTTCGGGATTCGTGCCTTTCCGTCCCGACAATGGCCAAACCACCGGCTTCACGGGTTTCCGGTGATAGCTTGATGTCGGTACCCCGGCCGGCCATGTTGGTGGCAATGGTGACGGTTTTCGATTTACCGGCTTCAGCAATAATTTCAGCTTCTTTTTGGTGAAGTTTGGCGTTCAACACATTGTGCTTAATGCCTCGAATCTTAAGCATTTTGCTCAACAACTCGGAAACATCCACCGAAGTGGTACCGACCAGCACCGGCCGGCCTTTATTGATCAGCCGCTGAATTTCTTCAATCACGGCATTGTATTTCTCGCGCTTGGTACGATAGACCATGTCATCGCGGTCATCGCGAACAACCGGTTCGTTGGTGGGAACCACCACCACGTCCAGTTCATAGATATCCATGAACTCGCCGGCCTCTGTCTCGGCCGTGCCGGTCATACCAGCCAGTTTGTGGTACATCCGGAAATAATTCTGCAGGGTGATGGTGGCAAAGGTCTGGGTGGCAGCTTCCACCTTCACATTCTCCTTGGCTTCAATGGCCTGGTGCAGGCCGTCGGAATACCTACGCCCTTCCATGATACGGCCTGTCTGCTCGTCCACGATCTTTACCTTGTTGTCCATCACCACATATTCCTCATCCTTATCAAAAAGGGTATAAGCCTTGAGCAACTGCTGTAGGGTGTGGACCCGCTCCGACTTCACCGCATAATCCCGCAGCAACTCATCCTTCTTGCTGAGCTGCTCCTCTTCACTCAAATCTTCTTTTTCCAGATCGGCCAGCTCACTTCCGATATCCGGCAGGATGAAGAAATTAGAATCATCCGATTCGGAGGTGATCAGGTCAATGCCCCTATCGGTAAGCTCAATGGAATTGTTTTTCTCATCTATGATGAAGTACAGGTCGTCGGTGACCTTGTGCATATGCTTGCTGTTGTCCTGCATGTAATAGTTCTCGGTCTTCAGCATCAGGGCTTTATTGCCTTCTTCGCTGAGCAGCTTAATCAGGGCTTTGTTCTTGGGCAAACCCTTGTAAGCCTGAAGCAGCAGGAAACCGCCTTTCTCGGTATTGCCCTTTTTCAACTCCTCGCGGGCATCGGTGATGATCTGGTTGATCAGTTTTTTCTGGGCATTCACCACCTTTTCCACCTTGGGCTTGAGCTCCTGGAACTGCTGGGTGTCTTCCTGGGGAACCGGCCCGGAAATGATCAGGGGCGTACGCGCATCGTCGATCAGCACCGAGTCAACCTCGTCGACGATCGAGAAATGGTGTTTCCGCTGCACCAGATCGGAAGGATTGATTGCCATGTTGTCGCGCAGGTAATCAAACCCAAATTCATTGTTTGTCCCATAAGTGATATCAGCGTGGTAGGCATTCCTTCTTTCCTTGGAGTTCGGCTCATGTTTGTCAATGCAATCGACCGACAAACCATGAAATTCATAAAGGGGACCCATCCATTCCTGGTCCCGTTTGGCCAGGTAGTTGTTGACCGTAATCAGGTGGGAACCCTTACCGGCCATGGCATTTAGAAACAAGGGCAGTGTGGCTGCCAGGGTCTTTCCTTCACCCGTAGCCATCTCGGCAATTCGGCCCTGATGCAAAACGATGCCACCGATCAACTGCACGTCATAATGGATCATATCCCAAACCACCTCATTGCCACCGGCTTCCCAGCTGTTGAAATAAGTGGCCGTGTCACCATCTATTTCCACGTAATTCTTGTTGGCAGCAAGTTCCCGGTCAAATTCAGAAGCGGTGACTTCAATCTCTTTATTCTCTTTGAAGCGTTTGGCTGTTTCCCGCATAACAGCAAAGGCCCGGGGCATAACCTGTTTTAATTTATCTTCCAGCTGCTCGTCGATATCCTTCTCCATGTCATCAATCTGCTTGTAGAGTTTCTCCTTCTCCTCTACATCGATCTCATCGCTTTCAGCCCGCTCCTGCATCCGGGTCTTCTCGTCTTCCTTGCCCCCGATATGATCCTGTATCTCCTGGCGGATCTGCTGGGCCTTTTCCCTGAGTTCATCATTGGTGATCTCATGTAATCCGGCGTATATCTCATTGATCTCATCCACAATGGGCTGAAGCTGCTTGATATCACGTTCCGATTTGCTGCCAAATATCTTGGTCAGTGTTTTGGTTAAAAGATCCATTTTTAACTCCCTTTGTTACAAATTTTAAATATTATGCAAAGTTAATTTAAATAAAAAAATTATGGAAACACCTTTGATGTAAATCGCTTCAGTTTCGATCACCCCGCTAAGCGGGGTTCAATATAAGAAAAGGTTGCTTAGGGGAGGGCCAGGCAAAAGCCTCCGCTAAGCGGGGTCTTTTTTTTTCGACCCCGCTAAGCGGGGTCGTATCAAGCGGGGTCTTTTCAAGCGGGGTCGTATCCAGGTTAGGTTTTTAACCCCGCTAAGCGGGGTATACTACTCGACCACCACCTTTTGTTCAAAGCGGTTATGAGCGGTATCGATGATTAAAATATAGACCCCGGAGGAAAAGCCTTCGGTGGGGATGGTAACGGCTGAGACATCGCCACATTGGCTTTGATATACGGTTTGGCCGGTGTAGTTGACCAGTTTACAGGTGAACCGTTTGAGGCTGGCCGGTGACTCGATGCGGATATGCCGGCCGGCCGGATTGGGATAAACACGGAAACCTGCCTGGGAAAGGGTTTCTCGACCAACGGCCATGGTTGTGGTACCTCCTTTCAGGGCCGGTTTGAGGTAGCAGCTATCGGTGAGGTTGTATTCATAGAGGTTGAAATAATAAACCCGGTCAGCTTGGAGCCCTTCGACCCGTACCGAATCATTTTGGCCGTCGTAAACGGCATAAATACCGTCGCCCACCTGGCTGCCCTGGCCATAGGTAGAGCTGGCATGATAACCCCGACCACTTTGCGGGTCCTGGTCGATGGAGGCAGCCTCAGAAGCGGTGATCAATGTACCATACCCCTCGCCATTGGTCCACTTCAGTGTGATGTAATCGGTTCCCACACTGGAATAGTCCAGGGAAGTGGCCTGTTCACCCGGGGCGTGGCAGGTGGTGGTCACTTTGAGGCTGCGGGAATCGCTGTAGAGCTGGCCATTGAACGACCATATGCGGTAATGGTAGTCGGTCAGTGTAGTGAGTCCGCTGTGGGTATAGGCATTTTGATCTTTTCCTGAATAAATCACTGTTTCACCGGGTGCAAATTCATCTCCCGGCTCATAGCGGATGCTGTCGCTGGGGCTGCCTTCAAAGGGCGCTCTGGAGAAGGCCACCACAACGCTGTCGCCGGCTCCGTTGAACTGCCAGGAAAGGTCTACCGATTCAGGGTTGATCTGCGTCTGAAAGCTGGCAGGCCGGGGCACATAGTTAAGCGAGGGAATGCTGGTCTCCCATAATCCCCGTCCGTAAGTACCTGCACGCAGCTGATTGCTGGCAGTCTGCTTATCGTAGTATATGTCCAGTTCGGTGACCACCACGTTGGGCAGCCGGTTGGAAAAGATCTTCCACTCCTCCCGGCCGATCTTTCGGAAAACGCCAATATCGGTGGCTGCATATAGTTCCCGCTGATCTTCATTGCGGCGATTCTGAACCACATCCATCACCGGAACATCCGGCAATCCGCCACTTATATTGTTCCAGGTATTGCCGCCGTCGGTGCTTTCAAACACCCCGTTTTGATTGTAATTGCCCATGGTAACCCAAACGTGGCTGGAGGAATCGGCATGAACCTGTAACCCGGTAATATAGCCGGTATTGACCGGCAACGAGCCGGTCACTTCCTGCCAGTTCTGACCTCCATCGGTGGTTTTCCACAGGTGCCCGGGATCGCCCATGTAGATCACCTGGGTATCGGTGGGGGCCACACCGAGGCTTCGAATTTTCCGGTCCGATTGGACATCCGATATTTTTTGCCAGTTATCGCCCCGGTCGGTGGTTTTCCACAGGTAATTGTAACCGGCATAAAGGGAAGCCGGATTCTCGGGGTTAATTGCATAAGGGGTGGCCCAGTGGCCCTTGAGGCTGTCGAGGGGCCGGATACTGGTGCGGGTGTTCCACCGGTCTTTGGTGCGGTATATGTCTCCATAGTAAAGCGTCCCGTACTGAATGTTGGGATTGGAATAATCGATGATGCATTCCATCCCGTCGCCGCCAATCACATTATCCCATTGCCGGTCATTCATCACCTTGGTCCCGTTATCCTGAAGCCCGGCAATCACCAGGGAAGAATCACTCCGGGAGGGTCCGATGCGGTAGAGCTGGCTGATGACCATCCCATTGGTCAGATCCGTCCACGAGTTGCCGTAGTCGGTGGATTTGTAAATGCCCCCGTCATTGCCTTCGAAAAATACGGATGAACCATTCTGAAAGGCCATGGCGTGTTTATCGGCATGAACCACCGGCACCGAACTCTTGTTGTAGGTGGAACTGCCGGTCCACATGTTCACACAGGTCCAGGTTTCCCCGCCGTTGGTCGAGCGCCAGGTATTGATGCCCCCGACAAAAAGGGTATCCCCATGATTGGGATCGGCCTGGATCGTCAAATCGTAGGATCCCTGCCCGCCAGTCTCCGAGCCATCGCTGTAATACCCCAGCAAGTTCTGTCCGGAATGAACCAGCTCGAATGACTTGGCGGAATCGGTGGAGCGATAGATGCCTTTTAGCCCCCCCTGGTTGTTGGCGGCAATGGCATAGACCCGGGCCGGGGCATCAGGGGTCACAGAAAGCTCCGTCCGGATGCCCGAGACTTCCTGGACCATTTCCCAGCTCTTCCCCCCGTCAGTGGAGCGATAAATCCGTGTTTGGCTGTAGGACTGGGTTGACCCGTACATGATGGTGGGATCACCCGGCTTAAATTCCATATCGATAAACGAGGCAGAAGAAAGATATTCCCAGTTGGCCCCTTCATCCTGCGTGCGGTAAACCCCGTCGGAGGTAGCCGCGTAAAGCACCCGATCATCGCCGGGATGCATCAAAATGCGGGTAACCAGTTTCTTTTGACTGACATCGAACGAAAGGCTGGTCTGCCAGGTCTCTCCCCCATCACTCGATTTCAAAACCCCCATGCTGTTGTTGTCATTGGACTGGCCGCCCCCGAGGGTCCACAAACTGCCCCCGTCGCGGTCGCCGGTGGCAATGAAAAGGGTCTGGGATGAGCTGTAATCATCAGGCACAACGATGTCGCTGACCCCCAATACAGCCGTGCCTTCATTCTGAATGCGCCAGGAACTGCCCCCGTCTTCACTCTTCCATAAGCCGCCTGAAGGCGCCCCCACCCACATTACCTGATCGTCATCGGGATGAAAAGCAATGGCATTCAGCCGGCCAATACCAGCATAGCCTCCTTCGGAAGAGGCTATCCCCAGGTTTCTCCACGAAGAGGGATCCGAAGCCATGGCCTGGGAATGTTCCCGTTTATAGGCCTTCAATTCCCGGTAAGGCGTGGTGTTGGGAAATTTCCCCGTCGCAGGATCAATCCGGTATTGCCAGTAATGCGCCCACCGCTTAAATTGCTTCCAGCCAGGGGCCTTCCGACGAACCCCGTTCTTTAGATAGGTCCCCCGCTCCACTCCTTTGCCACTCCAGTACTCCTCGAAAGCTTCCTGCAGCTCAAAAAAAGTTACGGGATCGCCCTTCTTTTCAATATCGTCTACATGTTTTACCCAGGGTTGTCCCCATACTCCGGTCAGAACAAACATCAGGGTGATGGTCAGTAACGTGTGTCGCCTCATATATTTTAATTTACATATTTATTTTATGGTGAATTTCTGCTATAACCCATTTAATACCTATCTATTATATTATTTCGATCAACATGTAATAAAATGGGTTGAAAGTTATTTGTAGGTTGATTGTTCCCGTAATCCCTTCTTGCATCTCATCAAATGAAATTATACCGTTGAAAGATACTTAATTCCCTCTTTTTGTAAACGAACTGGTCGGATGTTGATATAAATGGGTAGCATGAACAACCAAATTATTACATCGGATCCCTGCATGGCCATTATTTATATGAATTAAAATTTATTCCATAGGTGAACCTCCCCCCTATAAATGGCTCTTGCTGCTGGTTGATCGATTCTACTCGTTTGAACTGCCAAGGTCTGCCCTGTTGGTTTCTCATAAAGGTATTGTTGGTATAGCAGATCCAAAGAAAGGCCCCATTTTGACTTCCTACTCCATTATTCTTTTTTGGACCAGAGCTGCCTGAAGGGATTTGAAAAGAATTTCTTCTTTTTTGGATACATATTCATTCTGCTCTTTTAAGGGCTGGATTGTTTAGAAGGGACAATGGAGAATTCCACATAAAAGCTTTGCACCTTTTGATCCGGGCCAGACAGATAACGAATGGCCATTCTGTAAGTTCCATATCCGGGAAACCGGCTGTGCATCCTGGGTATTCCCTGTTCGTCAACCTCACCACACCATTGTTCCTTTTGATCCCAATGAAAGGAAAAACTTTTACCGGGGAATAAAGGGATGTGTTCGGGTGGTGCCGGACAGGAAGCCCCGCAAGGGCAATAAAGGGTTTTTACAGTCCGCCATTTTTCGCCTTCTTTCTTACTGACCTCTAAATTTCGGGGTTTATAAAGCTCAAAGGTATCGGATTTAGAAATATTGGTCAGCTCAATGTGAACTTGCTTTCCCTTTTCCAGGGTATCCGGAGCCTCTAGCTTCAGAATATCCGGTCGCGAAGAAGGCATTTTTTCCTGTGTATTCCGGGGCGCCGAACAGGAAAAGGTGAATAAAAAAAGCCCAATAAATAAGTATTTGATTAAATCCATACAATTGCAATCGAGGGATGGTTATAAAGATAAAAATATGGCAGGAACCTTGTTGGAAAAAATGAAAAAAAATCGATACAATCCATTAAGGGTTCATGAAAACCGCCTGCTGAAAACCCAAAAAAATTTATATAGCAGGGGATTTCCAGGGGATTGGTTCAATCATACTTGATTGAAGTATAATGTAGGCATAAAATCCAGAACTTCAACCCGATGAACCCGGAAGCAAACATCCCCGGGGCCAGAAAATCTATATGGCATCAGGTTCGACAGCGATGGCGTTGAACAACATGTAATGAGGTTCAGCGTAAGAGCAATTTCAGAGCCTCAAATAAGTCTTTATCCAGATGAAAATACTAATTTTGCGATGGAACAAAATAAAAGAAAAAATTTGAATCAGCACCTACCATATAGGATATGTCTTATCAACAGCTCTGTCATATGGGGAGGCGGTGAAAAATGGCACTACGAGACGGCAAAAAAGCTGAAGGCAAGGGGTTTTGAACCCATAGTATTTTCGAACCCACGGGGCCTTCTCTACCAAAAATCCCGGGAAACGGGCATTCGTACCATTCCGATAAAAATCCGCAACCTCTCGTTTTTGAATCCCCTAAAGCTGCTGCTGCTCTATATATTATTAAGGCGCACCAAAGCCCGGACGATGATCGCCGGGTTAACCTGTGATTTGAAAGCCGCAGCCCTGCCGGCAAAAATGGCCGGCATCAAAAAAATCATTTATAGACGGGGCACGGCCCTGCCCTTAAAGAACAACCTGGTCAACCGCCATCTTTACGCCAGACTGACCGATGCGATCATTGTCAACTCGCGGGCCATCAAAAATTTGCTGGTTACCCACAATGCTGCCTTCATCGATCGGGATAAGATCCACCTGATATACAACGAAGTGGATTTAACCCGGCCGGGCCTCCAAAAAAATCGTAAGGGCGCCTCCACCCGTTCAAACGGGGAAATCATCCTGGGCAACATAGGAAGGCTGGTTGAGCAAAAAGGGCAGAAATACCTCGTTGAGCTGGCCCATTATCTGCAACAGCAGGGAATCTCTTTTCGGATTCTCATCGCCGGATCGGGCAAACTGAAGCCTCAGTTAAAAAATTACGCTTCGCGGCTGGAAGTAGAAGACAAGGTGGTTTTTATGGATTTCATTGAGGACATCCAGGATTTCATCCAAAAAATTGATATTTTTGTCTTTCCCTCGCTCCATGAAGGCTCTTCCCATACCCTGCTTGAAGTCATGGCCGCCCGCAAACCGATCGTAGCCTTTAACATCAGCAGCATTCCGGAAATCGTCGAGCACAATAAAAACGGGTTGCTGGTGGAAACGGGCAATTCAACGGAACTCTTCCAACAGGTACATCAACTCATTGATCGAAAAGATCTTCAAGCCCTTTTTGGAGATTTTGGCCGCGAGAAAGTTGAACAGCAATTCAACAGCGACAAGGCCATCAACAAGTTGATTCAGCTGTTATAGAAGGCCATCCACCTAAAAAAAAAACCATCTAATAGCAAGCCTGGCGGAAGTTGCAGACGGGATGTTTCAAACCCTAAACAACGGCGCGTTAAAAAAAAGCATTTTAGTATAAAGACGGGGGAAACACAGGGTTAATGTATCAACCCCAGAAAAACGGCACATAAAAAAACCGCCGCATTTCCTCACAAACGCGGCGGTTCCATTTCAGTTGACAATTCGTGTTCAGCCTGGTGAGATAAACCGGCTAGAGGCCTCAAACATCCTCAAACTTATAAATAACCAGCCCGCTGCGAAGCTTGGGTTCAAACCAGGTGGTCTTCGGGGGCATGATGTTACCGGTATCGGCAATATGGATGAGCTGACTCAGAGAGACAGGATGAAGAGCAAAAGCCACCTTCATCTCACCGCTGTCTACGCGGCGCTGGAGCTCTTTGAGCCCCCGGATGCCGCCAACAAAATCAATGCGTTTGGAGCGCCTCAGATCCTGAATATCCAGGATGGGTTGCAATACCTGGTTGGTCAGGATGGTTACATCCAGGCCCTCAATGGGGTCATTGTCGTCATAGGTATGTTCTTTGGCTTTTAAGGCATACCATTTGCCTTCCAGGTACATGGAAAAGGTATGCATTTCAGCCGGCTTATAGGGTTCACTGCCTTTCTCCTCTATGACAAAGGCATCCTTGAGCTTTTCCATAAAATCAGCAGGCTCCAGACCGTTCAAGTCTTTGATCACGCGGTTGTAATCAAGGATGTGGAGCTGATTGTCCGGAAAATGTACGGCCATAAAATAGTTATAGGCTTCCTGGCCGGTATGATTGGGATTCTTTTCGCGTTTTTCCTTCCCTACCAGAGCGGCAGCAGCTGTACGATGGTGCCCGTCGGCGACATAGGTATTGGGCACCTTCTCGGCGAAGAGCCGCTCGATCTTTTCATTGGTGGCATCCTCGTCAATAACCCAGAAATGGTGTCCGAACCCGTCTTCAGAAACAAAGTCATATTCAGGATCCTTGCTTTGAACCACCTGATCGACCAGCTGATCAATTTCATCCACCGCCGGATAGGTAAAGAACACCGGTTCCAGATCGGCATTGTTCTCGCGGATGATTTTCATCCGGTCTTCTTCCTTATCGGGCCGGGTCAATTCGTGTTTTTTGATGATCCCGTTCAGATAATCGTCGACAGCAGCAGCCCCTACAATGCCATACTGGGTTTGATGATTCATGGTCTGGGCATAAATATAAAATTTGGGTTTGTCTTCCTGTTGAAGCCAGCCCTTCTCCATGAACTTTTTGAAATTGTCCTTTGACTGGTCATAGACTTCCCCTGCGTGGGGATCGGTGTTCTCCGGCAGATCAATTTCACTGCGGGTGATATGAAGCAAGGATTTTTCCTTGCCTTTGGCCATTTCACGGGCTTCTTCCGTATTCATGACATCATAGGGCAGACATGCCACCTCTTCGGCATGCTGTTTCGGGGGTCGGATTCCTTTAAACGGTTTTACAATTGCCATGTTGACGCTTTTTTGGTTTGCTAATTTACCTGAAAAGTTCGGTCGCCGTTCTCAAAATAATTCTTGATCTGATTGATGGCTGCAATACCGGCATTGATATTGGCCTCAGATGTCTGGGCCCCCATTTTCTTGGGGGTAAAGAAGAAGCGTCCTTCATAGTTTTCCTCAAAGACCTCTTTGCAATCAGGGGCAATATCGGATATGTAATTGAAATCGTCGCGGTCTTTCATGATCTTTTGCAGGCCTTCCTCGTCAATGACTTCTTTGCGGGCCGTATTGACCAGGGTGGCATTTTCAGGCATCCGCTTCATCAGGTCATAATTGATCGAAGCCTTGGTTTTATCATTGGCCGGTATATGGATGGAAACATACTGGCAGGTTTGATAGAGCTCCTCGGCCGATTGAACCGGGATAACTCCTTTCTCCCGGATGTCGGCTTCTTTGGCAAAGGGATCATAGGCATACACGTCCATATTGAAGCCCTGGGCCACTTCAGCGACCAACTGGCCAACGTTGCCAAAGGCATGGATGCCGAGTTTCTTACCGCGAAGTTCGGTGCCGGCTTTGCCGTTGAACTGATTGCGGGCAAAATAAACCATCATGCCCAGGGCCAACTCGGCCACGGCATTGGAATTTTGCCCGGGGGTATTCATCACCACGATATTCTTTTTGGAAGCGGCTTGCAGATCAACGTTGTCATATCCTGCACCGCCCCGGACGATGATCTCCAGGTTCTTACCGGCTTCTATGACATCACTGGTAACTTTATCGCTGCGAACAATCAGCGCATTGGCATCCTTAACGGCTTCCAGAAGGGCCGACTTGTCCTGATACTTTTCCAGCAGGTTGAACTCATATCCGGCTTTCGAGCAAATTTCCCGGATGCTTTCCACTGCATTGGGGTGGAAAGGTTTAACGGTGGCTACCAATATCTTTTTCATAGGTTCCAGGTTTTGAGGTTTACGCTTTTTTATTTTCAAACTCCTGCATGACATCGATCAGGGCCTGAACGCTTTCCTTAGGCAGGGCGTTATAAAGGGAGGCCCGGAAACCGCCTACTGAACGGTGGCCTTTGATGCCAATCATGCCCCTTTCGGTGGCAAAATCCAGGAATTCCTTTTCCAGGTCTTTGTAATCGTCGTTCATCACAAAGGTCACATTCATGATGGAACGATCCTGTTCATGTTCAATATTGGGGGTGAACAGTTTGTTGCGCTCGATCTCCTCATACATCATCCGGGCCTTCTCATTGTTGATTTTGTTCATTCCTTCCACTCCGCCTTGCTGCTTCACCCATTTCAGGGTTTGAAGGGCCGAATAAATGGGAACCACCGGCGGGGTATTGAAAAGCGATTCTTTCTTGATGTGGGTCTGATAATCCATCATGGTAGGAATAGGCCGATCGACCTTTCCGAGGGCTTCCTCTTTAACTATCACAAAGGTCACTCCCGCCGGAGCCAGGTTCTTCTGGGCCCCGCCATAAATCAGATCATATTTAGAGACATCGACCGGTCGGCTTAATATATCAGACGACATATCGGCAATCAGGGGCATGTTCACGTCCGGATCTTCTTTCAGCTCAGTGCCGTAAATGGTATTGTTGGAGGTTATATGAAAGTAGTCGGCGTCACCGGGTACCTTATAATCGCGGGGGATGTAGGTGAAATTTTTATCCTCCGAAGAAGCCACCACATCCACATCGCCAAAAAATTTGGCCTCCTTAATGGCCTTTTTGGCCCAATTGCCCGTATTGAGATAGGCCGCTTTCTTGTTGAAAAAGTTGTAAGGCACCATCAAAAACTGGGTACTGGCACCACCGCCCAGTAAAAGTACATGATAGCCATCTGGGATATCCAACAGATCCTTGAAAAGTTGTTGAGCCTCTTTAATGATCTGGTCAAATTCTTTGGAGCGGTGAGATATTTCCATCACCGATAAACCGGTATTATCCAGTTCCTTAATGGCTTCAGCAGTTTTGTCTACCGTGTACTGCGGCATAATAGATGGTCCGGCGTAAAAATTATGTTTCTTCATAATGTGACTTGTTTTGAATTAGATATAAATTTCTTGTATCCCGAAAAGGTTTGTGAAAGATAAAAAAAAATAACTATATACCAATGTTTTCCCCGATCAATACCACTGAGAAAGCCATTGGTGAGCAAAATCATAGGTTGCGGTCAACTGGGGTTAACTCATTTTGTGGGCAGTGAGTTTGCGGTAGTTTTCGATGACCCCATTGGCAAAAACGGGTATTTCGCTGGTCAGGTCAGGGGTGTGGCAATACTCCAGCACGTCATCCAGCCCGCGTTGGCGCAGGCGTTCCCTTTGTGCTACCCGTTGAATGTATTGCATCAGGTTGGACTTGGCCATCTGCCACAAATCCAGGGATGCGGTGGCCGAATCACAAATGGTGTAAAAATGGCCTGAATCGAGCAATTGTTCCACCAGGGCTCCGCTGAACAGGGTATCTTCCAGGCTGAACTTACCGCGCCATCCGGCACAAAGGATCACCACCTCATCGTGCTTTTCGATGAGCATTTGGGCTACGGCGGTAAGATTCAGAAAAGAAGCGATCAGTACCTGTTTGCTGTTGCTGGCCTGATAAACAGCCTTGGTGCCATTGGTGGTGCTGTAGGCCACCTTCTTGCCTTCAATGCGTTCGGGGGTGAAGTTATAAGGGGAATTGCCAAAATCAGCAAAATCCAACACATAACCGTCGCGCTCAGCAGCCACCAGGTACCCCTTTTGCTTGTATATTCGTGCTTCATCACGGGTGGGAACAGGAATCACCTGATCCACCCCGTTTTTAAAAGCCGTAACAATGGCTGAAGTCGCCCTCAAAATATCGACCACCACCACATTGGCCTCGGGATTGTCATAAAGTCCGTAAAGGGCAGGTGAAAACACCACTTCCACCTTCTTTTGTTGATGGGCCATAAGATGTATAATTGATTAAAACAAAACGTTTCAGCCCTGTCTTCCAGGATAAATCAGAATTAAAGCTTAATCCCATAAATAATCCCTGCCTTATGTGATCACCATCATGATCCGATAATGAATACAGGACCTGGGGTCTGATCTGATGATATCTTTCCCAATGGATTCAATCCACAGCTGCTGCGGTGGTATGACAAGGCTGAAACATTGATTGATTTGTGTTTAAGATTTTTTGAAAACCGGCATTTGAACCACCTTGGCCTTCAATACTTTTTTCCGGATCCGGATAAAGATCTGGCTGCCAGGCTGTGTATAACTTACAGGGACATAACCCATTCCAACGCCCTGTTTGAGCACCGGTGACATGGTGCCGGAAGTAACTTGCCCAATGACGTTGCCATCGGCATCAGCAATTTCATAGTGCTGGCGGGGAATGCCCTTTTCCTCCATGACAAATCCGACCAGCTTCCGGCTTACTCCCTCTTGTTTCTGTTTCCAGAGATAATCCTTATCAATAAAATCTTTATACTCTTTGAATTTAACGACAAAATCGATGCCGGCCTCCAGCGGTGAGGTGGTCTCGTCAATGTCATTGCCGTAGAGACACAATCCGGCTTCCAGGCGAAGGGTATCACGCGCACCCAGGCCCACAGGCTTAATACCGTATTGTTTACCGGCCTGCATGATTTGCTCCCAGATGCCTGGGGCATCCTCATTTTTGACGTACAGCTCGAAGCCATGCTCTCCGGTGTAGCCGGTGGCTGAAATGATAACCTGATCATATCCGGCCAGGGTGCCCACCTTAAAGCGAAAAGGTTTCATCGAGGCCAAATCCTCGTCGGTGAGTTTCTCCAGGGTGGCCTGAGCATAAGGCCCCTGGATGGCCATCAGCGACATGCGGTCTGAGGCATCCTCCAATTCCGCTCCAAAGGTATTCTGCTGGTTGAACCAATTCCAGTCCTTCTCAATGTTGGCCGCATTGACCACCACCATATAAAGCTGATCATCATATTGATAGATTAAAAAATCGTCAACAATGCCCCCTTTACCATTGGGTAAACACGTATAATGGGCCTTTCCAGGCTTTAGCCTGGAAGCATCGTTGGCGGAGACTTTCTGTAAAAGATTCAGGGCTTGCGGGCCCTTGATCCAAAATTCGCCCATATGGGAAACATCAAAAATACCAACCCCCTCACGCACAGCCATGTGCTCGTCATTGACCCCTGTATATTCAATGGGCATATTGAAACCGGCAAATTCAACAATTTTAGCACCGAGCTCGCGGTGCTTGCTAATTAATGGTGTATCTTTCATAAGACTGTCTGTTGAGGTTTAACCTTATGAGGGCAAAACTAATAATTTTTTGAGGAATTTAAGCCAAACCCATAAAACGGGGGTGCCTTCCGGTTAAAGGCACCCCATTCCCCCGGGCAGGGGTTAAAGGTCTGTTTTCAGTACATCCCGCTTAGCGGGCCTGGGAAGCTCAAGGCAGGGTATGTATTTCAAACCCGGGCAAAAAGTTCAACCCGGAGCGGACTATTTGAGGAACGTTTCCCCAAAAAGATCTATTTTTCAAGGACTTTAAATTCCACCCGCCGGTTTTTCTGCCTTCCCTCCGGGGTATCGTTGGTGGCAATGGGCTGGGTAAAGGAATAGCCCTTATAGGTAAGCCTGGCACGATCCACCCCCTGCTCGGCCAAATATTCTACCACGCTCTTGGCCCGGGCCCTGGACAATTTCTTATTGGCCAGGTAAGAGCCAACATCGTCGGTATGGCCGGAAATCTCCAGCTTCATGCCGGGGTTGCTTTGCATTAATTTGACCACCCGCTTGAGTTCTGGATAGGAAGAAGGCTTTAGTTTAGAACTATTGGTTTCAAAGTAGATGTTTTCCAACACCATTTTGGTGCCCACTTCCACTTTATCAAGGGAGAAGTTGCGGCGAAGGGTGTCGTTTTTCACCGGTGCCTGATTCAGATCGAGGTCATGGGCATAAAAAAGATATCCCTGGGCCGTGATTTCGATGCCATATTTTTTCTGTTCGGGAAGTTGGAGCATATAATGGCCATTGGTATCGGAAAGATGGGTGGCAATCACCTTGTTCTTTTGATTGTCGATCACCTGGATTTTGGCCTGTATACCCTCTCGGGCCAAGCTGTCGATGATTTTGCCGGTGACATAGAGGGTGGTATCAATGGCGAGTTTTTGGGGCACCTGGTATAGCATTTCCTTTTGGGGCCGGGCTTTCCAGGCAAGGGGCTCGCGGATGGGGGTATAATGCAGATCTCTTTTCTCGCCCAAAAAGATGATTTCATAAATGTCTTTGGCCCCCACATTCTCATCATGGACGGAAGAATAATAGGCCTTATTTGCGGTTCCTTCCACTTTTCGAAACAACAGATCATCAAAGGGAGTATTGATGGGATACCCCAGGTTTTTGGGTTCCTGCCAGTTTCCATCCACATCACGTTCAGCAACGAACAGGTCATAACCACCCATGGAATTGTGCCCTTCCGAGGAAAAATAGAGTTTATCGCCGGTACTGTTCACAAACACCCCTTCTTCGTTAAGGGAAGAATTGACCATTCCACCCAGGTTAATGGGCCGACCCCAGTCACCGTCTTCATCGCGGCGGCTCATGAAAATATCCTTCTTCCCGAACGACCGGGCCTCGAAGGTAGAGACAAAATAAAGGGTATTGCCGTCTTTGCTGAAACACATGGCACTTTCCTTGGCATTGGTGTTGATCATGCGGGAAAAATTCTTCGGGCCACGCCATCGGTCCCCATCCTTTTCATAGTAATAAATATCGCCCTCATCTTTTTGACCGCGGTATACATAGATCCGCAGGGGATCTTGGGTGGCCTCCACCACGGCATCATTATGAGGGGAAAAAATCTCTTCATCGATCAGGTGGGTATTTTTCCATGCTCCATCCACCTGAACAGCCCGGTAGATATCGCTGTAAAAGCGGTTATCGCCCAGCCATCGTTCATCGTTGTCTTCATGCTTTCGGCGGGAAGTAAAATACATCAGCTCACCACCCCGGACAAAAACGGGACCATAGTCGGGGTACTTCGAATTCACGGCAGGCCCGAGGTTATTGATATTAACCCTTACCGGATTTTTGACCAGTTTTTGGCCGTTGGAACACTGCCGCACATAAGCATTGATGGTTTTTCGCTTATGTTCAAGCTCTTCAAGGATATCAGGCTCAAGACAGCGCTGATAATTCTCAATGGCCTGATCAAAGGCATAGTTTAGATGGTAGGCACGGCCCAGCAGATAATACACATCAATGGCCACCTGCTCATCCTGGGAAAGGGCCCGGTTAAAAAACTTAATGGCTTGATTCAGTTGATTTTGCTTAAAATAACAGACCCCCATCTTATAATTCAGGGCAGCATTTTGGGGGTTGTAATCATGGGCTTTTTTGAAGTGACTGAGGGCCACCTGATAATGCCCATAACCTTTATCATAGGCCCGGTCTCCTTTTCTTCGGTGTTTCCATGCGGAACTAAATCCTTCCTTATGATCAATCTTAAACTGACGGCGTTTGATTCTGACATCCTGCTGGCCCTGAGCCTTTTGGTATAACACCAGGGTCAGCAGCATCATGCTCACAAATAGGATGAAGGTGCGGTGGTTCATGGAATCTTATGGGTTTTATTGGGTCACTTACAATTTATAAGACAATCCGTTGTTTTTCATGCCACTTTATATTCGGGATGTCGATATCATCCGGTGGATCAATCGCAATCATCCAGATAATCGGCAGCTTTTTTGTGGCCCAGTTCTTTGGCCATTTTCCAATCCAGGCAGGCCTTGTCCCGGTTTCCCTGGTTTTCCCGGGCCAATCCTCGGTTCAGATAAGCCTCGGGAAGTTCCTGATTTTTTTCGATGGCCCGGTTAAACTGTTCAATGGCTTTGTCAAATGCCCGGGTATTCATATACAAAAGCCCGAGGTTGTTATAGCTTCGGGCCTGGTCAGGGGCAATATTAACGGCCTTTTTCAGGTCCTTCTCGGCTTTTTCATACTTTTCCCTTGATATGCGGGCAATCCCTCGGTTCACATAGGCCTGGTAATAATTGGGATCCAACTTGAGGGCCTGGCTGTATTGTTCAATGGCCTTCTGATAACGGGCATTTTCAGCCAGGGCCCGGCCCAGGTTATTGTAGAGGAAAGGCAACTTATTGTTATAGGTCAGGGCTTTTTTGAAATCATTGACGGCTCCCTGTATATCGCCGGTTTGCATTTTAGCGCTGCCCCGCTCATGGTAGGCATAGGTAAAATCATACTTCCCGTCGATGGCCATGGTAAAATTCATAATGGCCCCTTCATAATCGGCCAGGGCATATTGAACCAGGCCCCGGATGTAATACACCCGGGATGATTTGTAGCCGGACTGAATGGCCCGGGTTAACTTTTGGAGGGCTGAATCATACTGTTGATTTGCATAATCCAAATAGCCCCGGTAAAAATAGGCCTCGCCCGATTCCAGGCCCAGGTCGATGGCCCGTTTAATATCACGGATCGCCCGGCGGGTACTATCGAGTTGAAAATAAAGCTTGCCGCGTTCAAAATAGCCTTTTTGAAAGGCAGGCTTTTTTTCAAGAGCAGCATCCAAGTAATCAATGGCCTGGGAATAGTCACGGGCCTTGATCTGGTCAACGGCCTGATTATACAACTCATTTACGCTATTGTCCTGTTTTTGACCATATAGGTTCAAAGCAGACATACAGGTGATAAGAATGATGAAGAAAATGTTTCGCATGCTTTATGAAATTGTGATCATGCAACGATTAGCTAACAGACTTTTCCTTATAGTTCTACCTTACGTAAAGATAAACAAAAGGTTTGAATTGATTCAAGGCCTTGATGCCTGGCGAAGGATATTTTATTTTTTGAAATAAATTTTATAAATTGCATTATAGTTGAATTTGCTATTTTGTTATGTTCATGTTTGAAGCGTTAAACCAGCGCATCGAAATATAGTCATTTACTAACATAAAAACTTTAATATATGCTAAAAAGTGAATTAAAAAATGGCGTAGAAGTTTTAACCTTTGAAAACGTGAGCAAGCTCAACATACTGGTTGCTCAATCGCTCAAGGAAGAAATATCGCAGTACCTGAATAAGGAAGGCAAAAACATCGCCTTAAACCTTGACGGGATTGAATATGTTGACAGCAGCGGTTTCGGCGCCCTACTCTCGATTCTTCGCAATGCCAAGAACAACAACAGCACTTTCAAGATCTGCAATGTCTCGCAGGACGTAATGGAACTGGTCAAACTCCTGCAGCTTCACAATGTATTTGAGATCCACGACAGTGTAGAGGAATGTGTGGCCAGCTTCCAGTAAGAAAAGCCGCCCACTTGTGGCGGGCGGCTTAGATTTGGCCCTTTTAGCGGGTCATTCATTTTTAAAGACGATGCCTTCCCCGTTATAATCCACCTGAACGGGCTTATCTTTGTTGATACGGCCGGCTATGATCTCGCGCGACAATTCATTGATCACTGATTTCTGAATAACGCGTTTAACCGGCCGGGCTCCGTAATGCGGATCGTAACCTCTTTCAGCCAGCGCTTTGACTGCCTTATCCGTTGCCTGAATATCTATATGTTGCTTATCCAACATGGCCTGGAACCGTTGAATCTGCATGCGTACAATCTCCTCTATTTGCGGCTGTGTCAGGGGAGCAAACATGACAATTTCATCGATTCGGTTGATGAATTCGGGTCTGATATTCTTCTTAAGCAGGGTAAATACCTCACTGCGGACATTGTCCATCATCTGCTCCCGGTTTTGCTCGTTCATCCGGTCAATATTTTCCTGAATCAGATGTGAGCCCACATTCGAGGTCATAATAATAATGGTATTTTTAAAATCCGCGGTGCGTCCTTTATTATCAGTGAGACGCCCTTCATCGAGGACCTGCAAGAGGATGTTGAACACGTCGGCATGGGCTTTTTCTATTTCATCGAGCAGAATCACCGAATAGGGTTTTCGCCGCACCGCTTCAGTCAACTGCCCACCTTCCTCATAACCGACGTATCCTGGCGGGGCTCCGACCAGGCGCGAGACGGTGTGGCGTTCCTGGTATTCGGACATGTCGATGCGGGTGATCATATCCTCATCATCAAAGAGGAACTCAGCCAGGGCTCGGGCCAACTCGGTTTTGCCCACACCGGTGGTTCCCAGGAAAATAAAGGAGCCGATGGGGCGATTGACATCCTGTAATCCGGCACGGCTGCGGCGTACGGCATCAGAAACCACCTGAATGGCCTCATCCTGGCCAACAACCCGTTTATGGAGTTCATCTTCCAAACGCAGCAGCTTCTCGCGCTCACTTTGCAGCATCTTGCTTACCGGTATGCCCGTCCAACGAGCCACCACTTCCGCAATGTCCTCGTCATCGACCTCTTCCTTGATTAAAGCCTGTTCGCTTTGAGCCTCCTGCAACTGCTGGCGCAAACGGGCAATCTCATTTTCGGCCTCCTTGATCTTACCGTACCGCAACTCGGCCACCTTTCCATAATCACCTTCCCGCTCAGCAACAGTGGCCTGGTGCTTATGATGCTCAATATCCTCCTTGTTCTTCTGTATCTGATCAATCAGGCCCTTTTCATGCTCCCACTTGGAACGCAACCGATTGCGCTCCTCCTTCAGGTTGGCCAGTTGCTCGTCCAGCTCCTCGCTTTTCTTGTCACCACCTTCCCGTTTGATGGCTTCCCGTTCAATCTCCAGCTGCTTGATGCGCCGCTCGATATCATCAATATCTTCGGGCACGGAATTCATTTCCAGCCGCAGCTTTGAAGCGGCCTCGTCGATCAGGTCAATGGCCTTATCGGGCAGAAACCGATCCGTAATATATCGCTTAGACAATTCCACGGCGGCAATCAATGCATTGTCCTTGATTCTGACCTTATGGTGGTTTTCATACCGCTCTTTAATGCCCCGTAAGATGGAAATGGCGCTGGCCTGATCCGGTTCATCGATCAATACTTTCTGAAAGCGCCGTTCCAAAGCTTTATCCTGTTCGAAATACTTCTGGTATTCATTCATGGTGGTGGCTCCAATGGCCCGAAGCTCACCGCGGGCCAGTGCCGGTTTAAGGATGTTGGCCGCATCCATGGCCCCCTCAGTCTTTCCGGCTCCCACCAGCGTGTGGATTTCATCGATGAACAGGATCACCTGGCCTTCCGAGGCCACCACTTCCTTAACCACCGCTTTGACCCGTTCTTCAAATTCACCCTTGTATTTGGCCCCGGCAATCAACGAACCCATATCCAGGGCAAAAATCTGGCGGGTCTTCAAATTTTCCGGTACATCGCCATCTACAATCCGGTGGGCAATGCCCTCGGCAATGGCTGTCTTACCAACCCCGGCATCCCCAATCAACACCGGATTGTTCTTGGTGCGGCGAGAGAGGATCTGCAGAATGCGACGAATCTCATCGTCCCTTCCTATCACCGGATCCAGCTTTCCATTGCGCGCCCGTTCAATCAAATTAACCGCAAACCGGTTCAATGCATCATACTGATCCTCAGCGGTCTGACTGTCCGCCTTTGCCCCCTTGCGCATCTCTTCAATGGCCTTGTTCAATTCCTTATGGGTGAGTCCGCTGTCTTTAAGCAACTGGGAAACCTGATCCCCCGAAGCAAGAATGCCCGATAAAAGATGTTCGATCGAGACAAACTTGTCTCCGTAGTCATTCGAACTGTTCATAGCTTGCCTCAGCGCCTGATTGGCACTGTTCGAAAGGTAGGGCTCTGATCCTCCCGAAACTTTCGGATACGAATCCACAATGCTGTCAAGGGCTTGCTCCACACTGGAAGTGTTGACCCCCAACTTTTTCATGATATATTGAATCACATTGTCGCCCTCGCCCATCATGGCCTTGAGGATATGACCTGTCTCAACGGCCTGATTTTGACGCTGCTGTGCAATGGTAACCGCATTTTGAAGGGCTTCCTGTGATTTTATGGTGAAATTATTTAAATTCATTTTTCCCTCCTTGTGTTAAATTTGGTTAAACTCTAAAATGTTGGTTGCTTTGCATGAAACTTCCCTTTACAATCAGCGTTGACGAAGAGGAATCGTTATTTAAATGGTTCGTTGCTCAAACCCCTTTAAGAATATTGTCGCACATTTAAACCGTTTTAGTAAATTTTCATCCCTTTATGATCAAACTCCCTGCCACAATTTCAATGAACCTTTTTAAGTCAATTTGTCACATATCGGCCTCCTTATAAAAGACATATTGTCAGTTAAATGCAAGATCCAACCGGTAAATTTGTATAATCCATTGAAATATTGTAAATTTTACATGAATCAACCCGAACACAAATCATAGACCGAACCTCTTATTGTATCCCTGAAAGGCGCAAAAACCAGTTCATCAAGAATGCATCCACAATATTCTACATATCGGTCCAATCCAGGACAGGCCATGGTCCTTAAAATGACCATCCAGGCAAATCACCAGGGTACTTACAAAATTCAAATCAAACAGAACAGGAAACGCGGATGGATCGATTACAGTCCGCAAAACAAAACCTTAACCGTCTATGAAAAGGGTGATCTTGCCGGATTGCTGGAAAAAAGAAAAACCCAGCTGCAGCGTATACTGAATAACAAAAAAGGCCACACCTTTTATGTCGGATTTAAGCTCAAATTCATCCTCCAGGAAAAACTTCCGGATGAAAGCAGTTTTAATAAAAAACTAATCACCGTAGTGGACAAAACCGGAAAAACGCCCCGGGTTCATAAGCAAACCCATGCCACACCGGGCATTACACAGGTTATTACTGATGGCAGTTTTAACCCCGGCAACAATCAGGGAGGCTATTCATTGATGCTTCGCTTCACTCAAAAAGAAACCTTTGTCAAAAGTTTCCGTATCGATCAACACAGTAGCAATCTGATTGAGTTGATTGCAGTAATCAAAGGATTGAAGCAGATATCGGCGGATAAACATGTGCTGGTGACCACCGACAGCCAGTATGTGATCAAGGGCATCAGCAAGTGGATTTACCACTGGAGACTCAATCACTGGAGAACCGCTAATGCGCAAAAAGTCAAGCATAAAAAATACTGGAAACAACTGGATCGCTTAACAAACAATAAAATCATTGAATTTCAGTGGGTAAAAGCGCATGCCCGGCATCCGGAAAACAATTTGTGCGACCATATGGCCAAACAAGCGACAAAGTAGGGATATCACTGATCATCCATTTGCATAGATTGTTGGTCAAACAAAAACAGACGTTCACGTAATATTTTTAACCATAAATCAAAGATCAAGTATCAATAACTAAGAACAGATCTGGGATAGAGATTATACCCAACCCGGTTAAATCTTTTTTTTCATGGACAACTGTCAGCTGCGAATCGAACTGTTTGATTCAGATTACTTAAATATCGTGGAATTCAACACCACCGGGGATGACGAAAATTATGTCAAGGGGGATGACGAATCCAAATACATGCAAAGCGAAGTGTTTAATCTCTTCATCAAATGTTTCGAGAACAGCAATCAGTTGTATGAATTTTACGGAGCCACCAAATATGATCTGCGGAAAATTGTCCCTTTAAAAAATGAGCTGGCCGGGAAAATGAAAAAATTACAAGCGATAAAGACCCTGGAGGAATTTAAAAATCACATCGATCAGATCTTTTTGGGGTATGAATTTTTAAACAAGCTGGGCCAACAAGATTCCAACTGGCAAAAAAGATGGACCAAATACCGCGATAAACTGATCCAGGTCAATCAGGGGCTCATTGGCATCACCGATTTATGCCTTGAAGAACAGCGGGTACTATGGGTTATTGGATATTAATCATGCGCCGATCTTAAAAACAACTGTCATGAATGAACATAGAGCTTTAATTAAACAATTGAAAGCACTTGCCGATAAAAATGAAGTGCACATTGAAGGCAACATCAAAATACCTGAAATCTATCTGAACAAAGAAAAGGGTATTTTACAGATAAACGGCCGTTCCCTTCCTGAGAACGCCAAAGAGCTCTATATGCCCATTCTTGACTGGCTGGATGATTATTTAAACTCACCCAAGAACATGACTACCGTCATATTCAAGCTGGAATATTTCAATACGGCCTCTTCCAAAATGTTGACTGAGCTGATCAGCCGGATTAAAAAGCTCAAGAAATTCCACCATGAGATCAATATCGAATGGCATTACCCCTATGACGATGAAGATATTTTGGATTCAGGCGAAACCCTCGAGGAAGTCAGCGGGGTAACCTTCCATTACTACCCCTATAGTGCCTGATTAAGGTTTATTGCTCAGCAAAGAGGAACGTTTGATCAGGGTTAGATCGGAGCAAATCCTATGGTGGCTGATAAAGGTTATTGATCCGGATGAGCCTGTTTCACTGGCAAAGAAAAGGTAAAGGTGCTGCCTTTTCCGTATTCACTGTCAATGTATAATTCCCCGTTATTGCGACGTATAAAATCAACACAGAGATTGAGCCCCAAGCCGCTTCCTTTCTCCCGGCGGGTTCCGAAGGTAGTATAGTATTCCTTGTTGTTGAGTATTTTTTCCAGGTTTTGTTTTTGGATGCCCACCCCGGTATCGGCCACGCTGATCTCCACCATATCTTCCTTTTCATTGCTGGAGAGGGTAATTTGACCCTTTTCGTGGGTGAATTTGATGGCATTGATGATCAGATTGCGCAGGACGGTTTTAATCATATTGCGGTCGGCCCGGGCTTCGGTGTTCTCCCCGATTTGATTTTTGATTTCAATTTGTTTGTTGTCGGACATGGTCTTAAGCAACTCGATGTTCTCAATGACCAGGTCATAGATATTGATGGGTTCGGGATTGTTGACCAGTTTGCCCCTTTGGCTGCGCGACCAGTATAAAAGGTTTTCCAAAAGGTTATAGGTTTGGTCGGCAGCATTTTTGAGCGAATCAAGTGATTTGGCGGATATTTGCCGGTTGTCCTTTTGGTCTTCATACATCAGGTCGAGCATGCTTTTAATGCCTCCCAGCGGTGCCCTCAAATCATGGGAGATCACTGAAAACATCTTGTCCTTGGTTGCGTTCAATTCGCGCAAACGCTCAGCTTGCTGTGATATCTTGTCATGCGCCCGCTTCAACTCCAGATGGGTTTTGATGCGCATAAACAATTCCTCCTTGTTAAAAGGCTTGGTGATATAATCGACCCCGCCTGTCTGAAAACCACTGACGATGTCATCATTGGATGTTTTGGCTGTAAGAAAGATCACAGGAATGTGATGGGTATGCTCATCGGCCTTTAGGCGCTTGCACACCTCATAACCATCCACTTCGGGCATCATTATATCCAGTAAAATCAGATCCGGTAAGATCTTACCGGCCAGGTGCAACCCCTGTTTGCCATTTTGGGCCAAGGCGATCTGATAATTTTTTTCCCGCAACATATTGCCCAGAAGCCGCAGGTTTTGTACGCTGTCATCAATCAGCAGGATTTTGGCTTCTTCATTGTTCGAGGCCATAAAAACAGAATGATTTAAAGGTTTAATCCGTCTAAAATTACAAAAATATTGACAGATGCCCGAAAACAGATCCCATTATATGTTTTTAACCTTTTCCACAACGGAAGGAAAGGCCTTGATTTTAGACTGAATTTGTTCGATATCAAAATTATTCAGCGCCGTCTTCAACCCCTTGTAATAATTGACCAGGATATCTATTTGTTGAAAACCTTCCAGTTTTTCCAGGCTTCCGACAAATGCCTCGATTTGGTAGATCACCAGGCTATCGCTGATTTCCTGCCACTGGCTCATCAGATCTTCCTCCAGTTGACTCACCAAACGGGCATACTGGTGGGAGGAAAGGTTGACCTCGCCCCCCTTTACATCTTTTTTCCGCGAGCGGGAAGTGGGTTTATTTTTATGCGGGAGGAACCTCCGCAGTTTGCTCAGCAGGTCACTCCTGGCCACGGGTTTGGTAATGAACCCATCAAAGAGGGTTCGTGCCTGGGTCTCTTCACTATCCACCGAATTTGCTGAAAGGGCCAACACCGGTATCTTTTTGGAACGCTTGTCGGATTTAATCAAGGCAGTGGCTTCATAACCACTCATATCCGGCAATTTCAAATCCATCAGCACCAGTTCGGGGGGATTGATTTTAATGATTTCCAGGGCTTTTTCAGCGTTCTGGGCTTCTATAAATTTAAGTTCGTCGTTGTACACCAGCTTCTTGATGGTATCGATGTTGTATTGGATGTCATCGACCACCAGGATGGTGGCATTGTTAAAAATCACTTCCCGGCCTTCATCCATCTCGTAGTCGTGAAATGTTTCCTGGGGTTCAGCCCTCTCGATACCGGGGAGTGTGATGGTAAATTTGCTGCCCTGCCCGATCCGGCTTTCAAGATGAATGGAACCGTTCATGCTTTCAACCAGCTTTTTGGTGATGGACAGGCCCAAACCCGAACCCTCATAGCGGCGGGAATTCTGTACCTCCCTTTGCTGGAAGGCACTGAATATAAGTTTCTGCTGTTTACGGGGAATACCAATCCCGGTATCTTTCACCATCAAGGTCAATTCATAATGATCCGGGTCAACCGCCCTGGATTGGACCCCAATCAGAATATATCCTTCATCGGTAAACTTCAGGGCATTGCCCACCAAATTAAAAAGGATCTGCCGAATGCGCACTTCATCGAGCATCAATACCCGGGGAAGTTCCGGATCGATGTCAATTTTCAGGGACAACCCCTTCTCCTTCAGCTTTTTTTCAAAGATGTGCTCTATATCTTCAACCAAAACAGACAATTCAACCGGTTCATAATTGATCTGCATCTTACCGGCTTCAATCTTTGACAGGTCCAGGATGTCGTTGATCAGCGACAACAGGGTGCGGCCACTGGAGAGAATGGCCTCAAGGTGGCTCTTATTCTCGGGTTCAGTGACTTTGTTCATCAACACCTCACTGAAGCCCAAAATGGCATTCATGGGGGTACGAATCTCATGGGACATGTTGGCCAAAAATTCGCTTTTGGCCCTCGAGGCCGATTCGGCTTTCTGCTTGGCCTCCTGGAGTTGCTGCTCCGAGCGTTTCCTTTCTGTGATATCCCGCAGGGTTCCCACCATCTTATCAGGGTGGCCCTTTTCATCCAAAACCAAACGTGCAGAGTAGGAACAAATCACCTCGGCCCCCTGCCGATGCTGAAGGGTAATCTCATAGTCACTTACCCTTTGCTCCTGCTGCAGGACCTGAAGCAATTCCTCCCTTTCCTGGGGTTTTGCAAATAAAGGCAGTATGGAACTCCCCAGCAACTCCTCCCGTTTATAACCCGATATGCGTTCAATAGAGGGACTGATCTCCAAAACCTGGTTGGTCTCGACCTCTACCTCAGCATATACGTCGAACATGCTCTCAAAAATGTTGCGGTATTTCTCCTCCTTTTCCCGGATTTGATGCTCGGCTTCTTTTCGCTCCGTAATATCGCGCGAAGAAGTCTGAAATTCCACCACCTCGCCGGTCTCATTCATAATGGGCCGGGTAATGGTCTCCAGCCAAAGATAATGGCCATCCTTATGTTGGATCCGGTATTCACTGACATCGTCCAGGCGCTCTTTGCCCAGATCGGGATGGAAAAGCTTATCATAGGCACCCCTGTCAGAGGGATGCAAGAAATCGGCCGGAGAAAGGCCTTTGAGTTCTTCCGGGGCATAACCCAATAGTTCCTGCGAAGAAGGAGAAACATACTTAAAATAACCTTCCGGATCATGGATACAAACCAAATCCCTTGCCGTTTCCGAGATGATCCTTAGCTTCTCTTCCGAACGGCGAATCTGTTCCGACGACTCGATGGCCTCTGCCTTCAGCTTGACAATATTGGCCAGATCCCGGGCAATCTTCACTTCCTGGGTGCGCCATTGCCGGTGCTGATGAAAGGCCTCCAGCATAAAAAAACCGGAAGGCCCGGCCACACTGCCGTAAACAATGATCAACTGGGAGCGCACCCCATCAAAATAATCGGGCATCTCCCGGTTAAGCCGGTCAATGCGCTGGTAATCGACCAAATGATATTCCTGGCGAAGCTCATTTTTTAAAAACCATTCGGGCAGATTGCACTGATGATCCAGGGGAAGGACCGAGTTATTCACCCACTGATCTACAAAGTGGCAGGTTTTGATATCCCCCTGGCAGCGGAAAAAACTGACCCGGTCGAGCTGAAGGGATTGGCCCAGGCGGCTCATTAGGTTATCCAGCAAAACCCTTTCATCTTCCGATATAAAGGCATATTTCCAGAACTCCGTCCTTAAATGATCAAACGGGTCAGAGGGAGCTTCGAGCCGGGGTTCACTCTGGTCCGAAAAATGGCCGTTGAAAACCTCAAGCATTTCAAGGCGCTCGGCAATGTTCCGGGCGCCCGACTCAACCCACACAAAATCCTCTACTTCCCGGGTATAAACCTTCTCCAGCAATTCCTTGCGTTGGGTTGAGGCCAGCAGCACAAGCGGACTGTCAGATCCATCCGGCCGCAGTTGGCTGAGCGAAAAACCAGGCAGCTGTCTGGTAATATCTACCATAATGATGGCAGGCAGATGGTGGTGATAAAGGCCCTTCAAATCCTGACCCTTCCCTCCTACACTCTGAACATCCCAGCCCCGCTCCTGCAGTACTCCGGTAAGCTCACCCAACGGGCCCTGCACGTTGCCCAGCAATATGCTCTTAGTCTGATCGGCCATATATCCTCTAAATTATATGTAAAAATAATAATTCAATAAAAATAATGAAGGATTTGACACCGTTTGATTTTTCGAAATCTGGTCGTGAATGTTTCAGTCGATTTTTTTTTATTGAAATTATTGAACATTTACAGCGGTTCACGATCAAACCAGTAATAGCCCCCACCATGCCAGATTATTCAATCATGGTGGTTGGATTAAATTTTGTAGGCATCGCATTTTCTTATATAAAATAAAAATTATAGCTTTGCAACTCAATTATTTCAAGAAATAATGTCTAATCCATTAATTGTTAATTAAAAGTAAATGAGCAAACAAGACGAACAAAAAGTAAGAGAAGAAGCTGTTAACCAGGAAAAAGGTCAGGAACAACCTCAGCAACAGCAAACCCCTTCCCAGGAAGGCCAAGACATTGAGGTAAACCAGGAAGACAACCCGCATTACCACACCATTGAAACAGCGGGCACAGACCAGAAACCTGAAAAAACAGAACAGCAGGAAGAGTTTGACTGGGAAAATTTTTCTGAGCAAAAGGAAGATGAGTACGACCCTGAAGAACGTAAACAGTACGAACAACTCTATGACCAAACCCTTTCCACGATCAAGGAAAAAGAGGTAGTCGAAGGCACGGTGGTGTCAATGACCAAAAAGGAAGTAGTCATCAATATTGGTTACAAATCAGAGGGGGTCGTAAGCCGCAATGAATTTCGACACAATCCTGATTTGAAGCCCGGCGACACGGTAGAGGTATACATTGAAAGCCAGGAAGATAAAGACGGCCAGCTGGTACTCTCCCACAAGAAGGCCCGCACCCTCAAGGCATGGGAAAAAGTCAACCAGGCCTATGCCAACGACGAAATCATACAGGGATATATCAAATGCCGTACAAAAGGTGGGATGATTGTAGATGTCTTTGGCATCGAAACTTTCCTGCCCGGCTCTCAGATTGATGTCAAGCCCATCCGTGATTATGATGCCTATGTGGGCAAAACCATGGACTTTAAGGTGGTCAAGATCAACCAGGAATTCCGCAACGTAGTGGTTTCTCATAAGGCCATTGTAGAAGAAGAACTGGAGCAGCAAAAGAAAGAGATCATCTCGAAACTGGAAAAAGGACAGGTTCTGGAAGGTACCGTCAAAAACATCACTTCATATGGTGTCTTCATTGACCTGGGCGGTGTCGACGGGCTGATCCACATCACCGACCTCTCCTGGGGCCGGGTCAACCATCCCGAAGAAATCGTTGAACTGGACCAAAAACTTAATGTGGTCATTCTCGACTTCGACGACGACAAAAAACGTATTGCACTGGGTCTAAAACAACTAACACCGCATCCTTGGGATTCCCTCGATCCGAACCTGAAAGTAGGCGACATCGTTAAGGGCAAAGTCGTTGTACTGGCCGATTATGGCGCATTTGTAGAAATTCAGCCTGGCGTAGAAGGGCTGATTCACGTTTCTGAAATGTCATGGTCGCAGCACTTACGCAGTGCCCAGGAATTTCTGCAGGTAGGCGATGAAGTTGAAGCCCAGATCCTGACACTGGACCGCGAAGAAAGAAAGATGTCTCTGGGGATCAAGCAACTCAAACCTGATCCGTGGAATGATATCGAGGAGAAATATCCGGTTGGCAGCAAGCACAAAGCCAAAGTGCGTAACTTTACCAATTTCGGTGTCTTTGTTGAACTGGAAGAAGGCGTTGACGGGTTAATCCACATCTCTGACCTTTCATGGACCAAAAAAATCAATCATCCCGCTGAGTTTACCTCCATTGGTGATGACATTGAAGTGAAAGTCCTGGACATCGACAAGGAAAACCGGCGCCTCAGCCTTGGCCATAAGCAACTCGAGGAAAATCCATGGGATGTCTTTGAAGAGGTCTTCACCGAAGGCTCCATTCATGAAGGAACGGTCATCGACGTCTTTGATAAGGGGGCCATGGTTGCCCTGCCTTACGGGGTGGAAGGTTTCGTCTCCAACAAACACCTGACCAAGCAAGAGGGTTCCAAAGTGCAGGTCGAAGAAAAACTTCCCTTCAAAGTGATTGAGTTCAACAAAGAAGCCAAGAAGATTGTCCTCTCTCACCGCCGGGTCTATGAAGATGAGAAGAAGGAGCAGGAAAAAGCCCAGACTCAAAAGACCCGCAAAACCATGAAGAAGGTCAACAAAAACGTGGAAAAAACCACATTGGGCGACATATCCGATCTGGCTTCTCTGAAGAACGAAATGGAAGGCAACAGCCAGAGCAAGCAGAAGGCCCAATCCTCTGAAGCAGGTGAGGAAACCTCCCAAAAACAAACTGCAGCGCCTCAAAAGGAAAGCCCGAAAGATTCGGAATCCACCGCGCCAGAGCAAAAAGAGGAGAGCCCAAAAGCTTCGGAGTCTTCCCAGGCAGAAGAAAAGGAGGAATCCGGTGAATCGGCCCCCCAGCAGCAGCCTGCCAGCGAGGCTTCGCAAGAACAACAGCCTTCCGGCCAACAGCAGGAAAGTGAAGAAGAATCCAAAAAGAAGGACCAATCCCAACAGGAGGATGAAACCCAAAAAGGGGATGAGGAGCAACAATCATAACTTAAATATTCCTTAAAGAATGGAATTTAACATTGAAAAACAGGATAAATTTACCCTCATTCAGGTTTTGTCAGAGAAACTCGATACCAATGTGGCCCCAAGTTTGAAGTCTGAACTGGTGCTGATCTCGGGCAAGGGCGAGCGAAACATTGTCCTGGATCTCAGCCAGGTGAAATATTGCGACTCCAATGGGTTAAGTGCGATACTGGTGGCCAACCGCTTGTGTAAGAACGCCAATGGCACCTTTGTTCTGACCGGATTGAACGATGCCGTTGATCGGCTGATCACCATATCGCAGCTTGACACGGTGCTGAACATCGCTCAGTCCAATGGAGAAGCCCGTGAAATTGTGGAAGTTGAAGAGGAAAAACGCAAATCAAGTGAAGACCAGACCAGTGATGGTACCAATCAATAGAGGCGCATGTGAGATTTGAACTGACCATATTGGGCAGCAGCTCTGCATTACCAACATCTCAAAGGAATCTTACCGCTCATGTACTCAATGTATATGAGCGGTTCTTTTTGATTGACTGCGGAGAGGGCACTCAGATCCAGCTGCGCCGCAACAAGATCAAGTTTGGCCGCATCAACCATATCTTCATCAGCCACCTCCATGGAGATCATATTTACGGATTGTTTGGGCTGCTTTCCTCGTTCAATTTGCTCGACCGTACCGAGGACCTGCATATCTATGCCCATGAACCGCTAAAAAAGGGCATCCGCTATATGATCCGGAATTATGAGGGCCGCTTCAACTACTCCATTCGTTTTCATCCCCTGGACCCCCACCAGCAGCATAAGATCTATGAGGACTTGCGCCTCAGTGTATACGCATTCCCCCTGCGCCACAGCATTCCCTCTTCAGGCTTTTTGTTTGTTGAAAAGCCCCGGGAATTAAACATCCGCAAAGGTTACGTCAAAAAATACAACATCTCCGTTCGTCAGATCCAACAAATAAAAAACGGGGCTGACTTTGTCCCTGAAAACGGGCCGGTTATTCCCAACGAACAGATCACCGAGCCCCCCTATCGGCAACGCTCTTACGCCTTCTGTACCGACACCGCCTATGATGAGTCGGTGATTCCATATATCCGCCAGGCCGATTTGCTCTACCATGAAGCCACCTTTGCCGATGAACACCAGGACCAGGCCGAAGCCACCCTCCACGCTACAGCCCGGCAGGCCGGTAAAATAGCACAAAAAGCCGGCGTCAAACAGCTAATCATTGGCCACTTCTCAGCCCGATATAAAGAAGAACAAATCAACAGGCTCCTGGAAGAAGCCCGCGAGGAATTTGCCTCCACCCAGCTGGCTTACGACGGATTGGTGCATCCCATTTATCCTTATCGCGTAGGGCGGGATTAAACTTATCAACCGTTAAATCATCTAATGATTATGACTCTATTCTAAAAGATGGATGAGCATTACAATTGGAAGCGGAGATCAACAAATAATTTATGTGAATAAGCCTCTTCGCCTTCGTTCATTGGATAGAGCAGCTTCATCAAAATCAACCAACATTTAGCATGTAACCATTATTGAATAATTGATTGTTGAACCAAATGCGAGCACTATGAAAAAACTAACCCTTGCACTGACCTTTCTGCTGCTGGCCTCTTTTGGCTTTGCCCAGCAGGAAAAAGACAAAGCCAAATTCAAAGAATATGAGCCGGGTTTCTACCAGGAAGTGATAAAAAAAGACATTCAGCGCATCAAAGACAAGCTGGATGAAGAAGAATCCCACAAGCGCTTTTTGATGGATCAAAGCGGCATGGACATTCCCAATAAAGTGAAGTATTACGAGCGGGAATGGGCCAATCCGGTTATATCTCAGGGCGCGGCCGGTACATGCTGGTCCTATTCAACCATTTCCTTCATCGAATCGGAGATTTACCGCATGCATGATCGCAAAGTCAAATTATCCGAACCGTATATTGTATATTGGGAGTATGTAGCCAAAGCGCGCCGTTTTGTCGAAGAAAGGGGTGATTCCCGTTTTACCCAGGGTTCGGAAGCCAATGCCGTGACGCGGATGATGAAAAAACACGGAATCGTTCCCCGCAGCGTTTACGACGGATTGCTTCATGGCCGCGAATACCCCAACCACAGTGAAATGTACGAGGAAATGAACCAGTACCTTCAATCCGTGAAGGAAGACAATGCCTGGAACGAGCAGCAGGTGATCTCTACGATTAAAAGCATCATGAACCACTACATCGGCAAACCGCCCCAGTCTTTCCAGGTCAACTCCCAGCAATACACCCCCATGTCCTATCTGGAAGATCTGAACATCAACCCCGATAATTTTATCGAAATCCTCTCCTACAAACAAAAGCCCTACTGGGAAAAAGTCGAATACGAAGTACCCGATAACTGGTGGAACAGCAAGCAGTACCGCAATGTGCCGCTGGATGTGTTCATGGAAATCATCAAGGAAGGCATCCGTGAAGGCTACACCATGTCGATCGGAGGCGATGTTTCAGAAGCCGGTTTCCTTGGATCTACACAAGCCGCCATGGTGCCCTCGTTCGACATCCCTTCGAGCCATATCAACGAAAATGCACGCCAGTTCAGATTCTCCAACAATTCCACCACCGACGACCACGGCATGCACCTGGTGGGTTATTACAACGACAACGGAGAAGACTGGTTCCTGATTAAGGATTCCAGCTCCGGGAGCCGCAACAACGATCCCGATGCCCCTGAATTCGGCTATTACTTCTTCCATGAAGATTATGTCAAGCTCAAAATGATGAACTTTACCATTCATCGAAGCGCTGTGGAAGATATACTGGAGCGGTTCAATGAATAGCCCGCTTGCGGCTCCTGCAAAAGGGAATGAATCAAAAAATATTGCACCACAAATCAATAGGGAATTCTTAAGAATTCCCTATTTTTGTTGGCGGCAAAAAAACATTCAAATCAGAGCGATGCAGGAAAGAATTGTCATTATAGATTTTGGTTCCCAATATACCCAGTTGATCGCCCGCCGGGTGAGAGAGCTTAATGTGTATTGCGAGATTTATCCCTTCAATAAGATTCCCAGAGTTGACCAGCAGACCAAAGGGGTCATCCTTTCGGGGAGTCCTTTTTCGGTACGCGACAAAAACGCCCCGCAGGTGGAACTCAGCAAGATCAAAGGTAAAGTGCCGATTTTGGGGATTTGTTACGGAGCCCAGTACATTGCCCAGCATGAAGGAGGAAAGGTCCTTGGCTCTGAAAAACGGGAATACGGCCGGGCCAACCTGAGCTATATCCATCCCGACTTTCAATTGCTGCACAATGTCGACCTTCACACCCAGGTATGGATGTCGCATGGAGATACCATTGAGCAGCTGCCGGGGCAATATCAGGTCGCTGCCAGTACCCGCGATATTGAAGTCGGGGCCTACCAGAGCACCACCGAACCCACCTACGGCATCCAGTTCCATCCGGAAGTATACCATACCCTGGAAGGCAAAAAGATCCTGAAAAATTTTGTGGTCGATATATGTCAATGCAAACAGGAGTGGACCCCCGATGTTTTTGCCGAGACGACCATTGAACAATTAAAACAGCAACTGGGCAATGACAAAGTGATCCTGGGGTTGTCGGGCGGGGTGGATTCGTCAGTAACGGCCACCTTGCTGCATCAGGCCATTGGGACCAACCTGACCTGCATTTTTGTGGACAATGGCCTGCTCAGAAAGAATGAATTTGAAAAGGTGTTGGATTCATACCGGGATATGGGGTTGAATGTGATCGGGGTGGATGCCAAAGATCAGTTTTACCGGGATTTACAAGGCGTAACGGATCCCGAGGAAAAGCGCAAGGTCATCGGCCGCAACTTCATTGAGGTTTTCGACCAGCAGGCCCGGCAAATACAAGGCATCAAATGGCTGGCCCAGGGGACGATCTATCCAGATGTCATTGAGTCGGTCTCGGTCAACGGGCCCTCGGTTACGATCAAATCCCACCACAATGTAGGGGGATTGCCCGAGAAGATGAATATGAAAGTCGTTGAGCCCCTGCGTTTGTTATTCAAGGACGAAGTCAGGAGAGTGGGGGAAAGCCTCGGGGTCAAGGACGAACTGATTCACCGCCACCCCTTCCCAGGCCCGGGCCTGGGCATTCGCATCATCGGCGACATTACCCCCGAGAAGGTCCGTCTGTTACAGGAAGCCGATGAAATCTTCATCCAGGGCCTGGTCGAACACAACCTCTACGATAAGGTTTGGCAGGCCGCCACCATCCTCCTGCCCATCCAGTCTGTAGGGGTAATGGGCGATGAACGTACCTATGAAAATGTCGCCGCCTTGCGCGCAGTTACTTCCACCGACGGAATGACCGCCGATTGGGCCCACCTGCCCTATGATTTCCTGGCCGAAATATCCAATAAAATCATCAACCGCGTTCAAGGCATCAACCGTGTGGTCTACGACATCTCGTCCAAACCACCCTCAACCATCGAGTGGGAATAATCCATAGTTTTATTATTTTTGTAGATTATTCCCGTTCCTATTTGTATGGAAAATCATCCCGAAATACTGAGCTATAAAGGGTTCTTGAGTTATCAGATCACCGGAAGGCTCATTGAAAAATTAAGGGATATCAGTCAGGAGCTGAATCTCAAAAAATCCACCTATCGCAAAATCGTTACCCTGATGGTGGAAATGATTGAGAACAATTACAATTATGTCAACAGCCTGGACCGTAACATCGTAAATCAATCCCCCCAAAAACCCTTCTTCTCCTTTTGCCGCAGCGGCGACCACTTCACCCTCAAATCAGGCAATCCCATCCTTCAAGAAGATGCCCGTGCCCTGAAAAACCGCATTGAACACATCAATCAACTTCATTACCAGGAACTTAAACAACTCTACCAAAATACCATGGCAAAGGGAATCTATGAAGAGCAGAAAAGAACCGGCGCCGGCCTGGGCATGATGAAAATGGTGAAAATATCCCGGAGCAAAATCCATTACGAACTGGTCAGGATTCATAACGACTTATACTATTATACCATCGAAATTGCGATTGAAACAAACAATAACAGGTGAATTATGGAGGAAAGATTGTATAAGGAACCCACGAACTATACCCCCAAAATTGATTTCAACCCCAAAAAACAGAAATTTGAAATCGCAGGCATTTCAAGACCCGAGGATGCCTACGATTTTTATGATCCGATTCTCTTATGGATGGAACGATATACCCAACGGATATTAAAAGACTATGAAGAAAACAAACTGCTGAATCAAACGTTTATAATGGTGTTTGATTTCATCTATATGAATTCTTCCTCTTCCAAGTACATCTTTCAAATCATTTCTCATTTGAAGAAACTCTATGAAAAAAGCCTAAACCTGACCATATTCTGGTATTACGATGACCAGGACGATCAAATTCTGGAAGATGGAGAAGACTTCAGTGAGATCATCAGCATTCCTTTTCATTTTATGACCCGAGAAAAACAAAATTAGCCGTTATGTCAAAACTTATGAGACCTCTTGTTTTGCTGCCATTCTTTTTCATGTTGTTGATTCCCCGGCCGAGCCAGGGGCAAATCTTCAACGAAGACATGTATAAATTTGGCAAAGCCCTTCATTTTATATCCTCTTATTACATTGATTCGGTGGACCGCTCGAAGCTGGTGGAGGGAGCTGTCAAGGAGATGATATCCGGGCTGGATCCTCATACCACTTATTTAACGAAAGAGGAAGTACAGCAGATGAATGAGCCGTTGCAGGGCAATTTTGAAGGCATCGGCATACAGTTCAACATATTAAAGGATACGATTTATGTCATTTCCACCATTTCGGGGGGGCCCTCGGAAAAGGTAGGTTTGCATGCGGGCGACCGGATCATCCGGGTCAATGGTGAGAATGTGGCCGGCATAGGCATCAGCACCAGCGGGGTAAGAGACCGGTTATTGGGAGAAAAAGGCAGCAAGGTAGATGTAACCATCAAGCGGCCTGGCGTAGAAGAGCCCCTGCAGTTCACCATCAAGCGCGACAAGATCCCCATACACAGCAGAGACGCAGCTTATATGGCCGACGAGGGGATCGGCTATATCAAACTGAACCGTTTTGCCCAGACCACCAATGAAGAATTTACGAATGCAGTCAAAGCACTGAAAAATCAGGGAGCCAACTCCTTCATCCTCGATTTGCGGGATAATGGCGGAGGTTACCTGGAACAAGCCATTCAACTGGCCGATGAATTCCTCGACGACAAAAAGCTGATCGTTTATACTGAAGGCCTTAAAGTAGAGCGCGAAGAAAATTATGCCACAGAAAAGGGGGTTTGTGAACAGGGCCGGTTGGTGATCCTCATAGACGAGGGTTCGGCTTCGGCCAGTGAAATTGTCGCTGGTGCAGTTCAGGACTGGGACCGTGGGCTGCTCATTGGTCGGCGCTCTTTTGGCAAAGGCTTGGTACAACGGCCGGTATCGCTGCCCGACGGCTCTATGATCCGCCTGACCGTAGCCCGATACCACACCCCTACCGGCCGGGTCATACAAAAACCCTACAACAACGGCCGCAAGGAATACCACAAAGACATCCTCCAGCGCTTCGACCGCGGAGAGATGACCTCCAAAGACAGTATAAGACATTTTCCCGACTCCCTTAGATACCACACCAAGGTCAATGACCGGGTGGTCTTCGGAGGAGGCGGCATCATGCCCGATATCTTTGTCCCGCTCGATACCACCTCCTACTCCGAATATTACAATCAAATCATCCGCCAGGGCATCCTCAATTCATACATCCTTGAATACATCGATGAAAACCGCTCTTCTCTCAAGCAACAATACCCCGATTTTGAAGATTTCAGGGATGAATTCAGCGTGACAGACAGTATGTTGGAGCAGTTAGGAGCCATGGCCAAAGACGAAGGCATTGAATATGAAGCCAAAGGCCTGATGCATTCCCAAAAAGAAATCCGCCTTCAAATCAAAGCTTTAATAGCCAGGGATATGTGGGACATGAACGAGTATTTCCGCATCTTCAATCAGCGCGACCGGGGTTATCAGAAAGCCCTCGATGTATTGAACAACTGGGAATCCTATTCAGCAAAATATTTGAAAAAATAGAGCCGCCAGGGGTATAACCATACAAAGTCTGTAAAGAAAAATCCCTCTATAATTGAGGTATCTGCAGATACTTTAAGTTGTGTAAAGAAAAAATGCCACCATCATAGGGATGAGGATGACCTCGTTATTGACCTAATTATACTAGAGGCAACTCAAGGTTATTGCAACAGCTAGATACGTATACCCCGGATGTCCTTATACAGATCAACCGCGTAGAGGTCGGTCATGCCCGATACAAAATCTACCACTGAACGGATTCGTTCATAGGTGCTGCCCGTGCGCAGGGTATATTGTTGGGGCACCAGAGAAAGAAGCTTGCGGGTATACTGCGAATCAGAGTGAATGACCGCGTAGGTAAACTCTTCCATCAGGGTACCCAATACATTAAAGCCCGTTAATTCAATCTTTACCACCGAGCGGTGGTTGTAAATCTGACTGACGGCCAGTTTTTTGCAGGCATCAAAAGCCTTCCCCTCCCGCTCGGGCAAATAATCGATCAAGCTGCCCTGAAAGGTGCCTGCCAGGATCTGGTCGTGGTGTTTCATGAATACGTGATACGTCAAATCCACCAGCTTGTTGATGACCGAGGCCCGTAAATAGGCCACCCGCTCATTGATGTCCGTCACTTCGCGAAACACTTCCTCTTTGCGTTCATAAAAGCCGGCATCCTGATGTGGATCAAAGAAGTTGAGCATCAGGTTAAAAGTCTGTTCGCGATCCAGAATATTCAGTTTATGGGCATCTTCAATGTCCATGATCTCATAGCAGATGTCATCGGCAGCTTCCACAATATAAACAAGGGGATGCCTGGCGTAGCGCAACGGGTTTTGCTCGATTTGCTTCAAATCCAGTTGCCGGGCTATTTTAAGGAACGTCTCGCGTTCGGACTGGAAAAAGCCGTATTTAGGCTTTTGCGGATTCCATCCCGAGGCGAATGGATATTTGATCAGCGAAGCCAGTGTAGTATAGGTCAGGGCAAATCCGCCCCTGCGCCGACCCCCGAATTGATGGGTCAACAAGCGCAGGGCATTGGCATTGCCTTCAAAATTGGTCAGATCCAGCCACTGTTCCTGGGTGAAGGCATCACGAAACTGATGGCCCGCCCCTTCCCTGAAAAACTTGGATATGGCATCCTCCCCGGCGTGGCCAAAAGGCGGATTGCCCATATCGTGACACAAACAGGCAGCCGCCACTATGGAACCCAGTTCATTGAGCACCTCTTTGTTGCGTATCGCTTCGTATTGCTGCAGGCTCAGGGCAAC
>CAJXLK010000035.1 GCA_913055635.1 uncultured Bacteroidota bacterium | reverse complement strand
AACCAAAGTTCTTATGGCAATGACTGGTGCTATGACAACAACTCATCCAACTGCGATACGTACGGTCGCCTATACGATTGGGCTGCCGTTATGCAGGGAGAAAGCAGCAGCAACAGCAATCCAAGCGGCGTACAAGGAGTATGCCCTGACGGCTGGCATGTGCCGAGCGATGAGGAGTGGAAAGAACTGGAAATGGAACTTGGGATGAGTCAGTATGAAGCGGATGAAACTGGAATGAGAGGAACAAATGAGGGCAGTAAATTAGCAGGGAAGGCTTCCCTTTGGATAAAAGGCAAATTGAAAAATAACGCCAAATTTAACACCTCCGGTTTCACTGCTCTTCCAAGCGGTTATCGAGGCGACACATGGAATTATTTCAACATCGAAGATGAAGGCTCCTGGTGGTCATCCACCAGGGCATCAAATCTAAGTGCATGGTATCGGAGCATATATTTCAACTATACGAACGTCTACCGTCTCAGTATTGATAAAAACCATGGCTTTTCGGTTCGCTGCGTAAGAAATGATTGATTCGGTTCTCTTACAAATTAAAAAATTTTTCATCCGGTTAATGCTTAGTAGGCCTTTTCATGAGCTTGGCGGAGTGATGCCTATATGAACGTAATAAACAAAATGCCCAAAGAATGAAATGGCAAAATAACTTTGCGAAAATTGGCATGAAACATTATATGCCATTTCGGGCATTTTTTCAATGATTTCAGTAGGTTATAAACACTTCATCCGCGCCGCTTTCGGTGATGGTAGGCATCTGCACGCTACCGAATTTACTCCTCGATATATAGGGAACCCCTTCGCTGTTATCCGACACATAATCGTGGATCTCCCCATAGGTGAGCTGCCCGTCGCCGTTTTGATCGGTTGTTTCCTTTTCCTTGAGGGCCTTCAGGAAATAGTATGTATAGAGGCTGTGCTGTTTCTCGTTGTAAGTCCTCGAAACCTGGTTTCCCCTGGAAGAAGTCAACAGCACCCCGTTTTGCATGGTGAATGAAGGGTTATTGATCTTCGGCTGGATGATTTTGGCATCTCCCAGGATGTTTTTACCCGAGAAACAGGCGTCCACCACCACCGTGGTTTTGCGGGCAGGTAAGCGGGCCAGGTTGTTGTAAAGGATGTTCCGCTGGTAACCTCCTTGTGCCACGTATTGGGGATCACATTCGACCGGCACAAAATAGCCCTTCTGTTGCTGAACATCGGGGGCGCCATGGCCGGAATAGTATACAAACACCTCCGACTTGCCGGGTTTTACCTGGTGGTAGAGCTTACCCCTGTAATTGTCTTCGGTGCCGAAATAGGTCTCGAAGACCCCTTTAGAGGCATTCTTTTCCACATACACATTTTCCTCCTTATACCCCAGCATCCTGACCAGGTACTGCTTCACCGTTTCCGCATCGTTAATGGCGTATTCCACATCTTCAGTCTCCTTGTAATCCTCATTGCCGATCACCACCGCCACGGCATTGTCCTTCGACCTGCCGGTGGTGGGAATATTTTGATCCACATCGGGGATGAATTCCGGGGGCCTGGGGGGATTTCCCCGGTGAAGAGAAAGCTTGAGGGGATAATCCCCTCCGTATTGTTTGCTATCCTCTGATAGCAATGTTAATTGAACGGGCAGCTCTGACGAGCCATCATATTCTTTGTTGACGGCAAAGCTAAAATCAACGGTTTCGATGGCACCGGGCTCCATCTTGCCCAGGGCATGATTTGTTCGGCTGTTGATGAGTTTGATGTTGGGGTTGGCGATGTGAAGGTTGGCATGAACATCGCGGGCAGTACCTTCTCCCTGGTTGATCACCTTCATACGGGCACGGATCACTTCGGCCTTCTCGATTTGCCCGTTGTTGTTGTGGCTCCTCTGCTCTTCGATGGTGGTATTGAACAAAGCCAAATGGGGTGCCTTGAAAGCTTCGGCAGTGACCGGATAAGTGAAATCATCAGGGGGGAAACCATTGGCCTCTCGGAAAGAAAAGTCAAAACCAATGTCGCCTTCGGGCAACTTCTTATCGGTCGACACGGAGAAAGTAACCTTCCGGCTTTTTCCCGGAGCAATGCCCGATAGATATTGCTGTTGTTCATAAGAAAGGCCCTGACTGACCTGTGAGGACATCGAAGCGGTGATGTTTTGCGCCCGCCCATTCCCCTTGTTTTTGATTTTCAAAGTGAAGGAAGCATCCTCACCTGCATCAAGCTTATCATTCCCCGAAGGCTCAGAAAAAGACAGATCAGTAACTTCCAACTCCGGTATGCCGCCCATGCCGGTTTCCCCCTGTGGCTCATAATCAACATACAAGGGCTCTTTCTGTTGCCCAAAGGCATAGGTTTTACCTGTAACCGGATGCGTCAGTTCCATGTTGAAAAGATCATAAGATTCGCCATCCTCCTGCAACTGGCGCACCGCAGAAATCCGAACATCTTCCCTGTGCTGCTTCAATTGCCGGGCAGCATCACGGTCCATCTTCAACCGGTAGGTCTCCCCTTTGACAGTGATCGAATAAGTCTGATCCGATAAATCATAATCGCCAAGCCTGAAACCAGCCAATTTGATCTGCTCATAGGAATTTTTGATCTGCATCTTTCGCTCCCGCCGGGCTTGCTTCATGCAGTCCTTTAATACAGAGGCCTGAAGTTTCCTGCCTTCCTCCAGGCGTTTTTTATATTCTTTTTGGTATTCAAATTCACTCTTGGGCTCGAAATATTTCGTGTACTGAGCAAATTGATCAGTCTGGCAATTGTATAAGTCCAGATCAGACCTGAAATAAAAAACATTTAAGTGCTTATCCCGCACCCAGCCTTTATCTCCTTTATAAACCATTGAATTCCAGGATTCATCTTGTTTTACTACCGGAGCGTTGAAACCTCCGGGAAGCTTTGCCAGGGTGGTGCTATACTGAGAAGTGCTTTTTTGCAGGGGAGTCTTATCCCGGCTAACCACCCCATAAGGCTCCATCCAACTGGAACTGTTCAGCTGAAGGGTGTTTATAAATGGCTGATCATTCAGTGCAAAATGAAAGGTGTAGGCTTTGGAGGTCCGCATAAAGGAGGGCACACCAAAATCATCTACAGGAACCGATATCTCTCCGTGCGCATTGGTTTGATAGCTGTTGATATGGCCGTTGGAAGATACATCAATGGGCTTATTTTTAATGGGTTCCTGTTTGTATTTAAATTTGACCGGCCCGTCGCGTTTTTTGATTTTACTGGCATAATGGGTGTCGTTTTTCCCGGCTGCAATATGGAGTACCACACCAAAGCCGCCACTTAATCCGGCCAGCAGGAGTTGCTCTCCAAATGAATCCAGGCCACCCTGATGTACCAGAGCCGCGATAGCCAAACCATCAAGAAGTACACCAAATGAATGCATACCCACCTTTCCGCCTTTTCCCTTTTCATATTTGATGTACTTTTTTATGGTGGTTTCGTAGCGGTATTTATTTTTCTCCAGCATCCGTAAATTGGCCCGGGCATTGTCCACGGAAGGCTTCTCATCCATGACAGCCTTATAATTCTGATCCACCAGTTCACGGCTCTCCTGGTCGATTACCGGGGAATATTCTTCGGTTTCCACCACCGTCCGGCAGCTGAATAACAAAAATAAAGGAACAGCTAAAAGGAGAACGATCCGGTTAAGATGAAATGAAGGTCTCATATCAAGGGCATTTTGAAATGAATATGTTGGGAAACTTTGATTCCTTATTGAATCAGGGCAAAAAGGCCGCTTTTGTTAACGGAAAAATGTAAAAAATTTCCCTTTCACTTACAAAATACTCTTATTGCTTTCCTTTTGTTTCAGAAAAACACTTGTTATCAATTCCGAAAATGGTATTCATACTTTTCTGCAAAGGATACATCGCACCTCTCAAAAAATGGTTGCAGGCACTGCATCTTCAAAAACATTCAATCCATTAAAGGATGGAGGTAAAGGGAAGGGGGGCGGCGAAGGGTTCACCTTTGGATGACAATACCCCGGGCCAGTTCCTGGTCCATGGCCACCCGGGTGCGGTCAACCTCAACGATATAGGCCGGGTAACGCTGCAACACCCGCACGATCCTACCTGGCAATATCCCCATGGCCAGAAATTTTTGAAGGTTTTTGCTCTCGTGGGTTACCAGGCGTTTGACCACGGCCGATTCTCCTTTTTTAAGGGTTGTCAGGGTAAACTCCTCCTCACCACTGATATCCTGCGATGATTGGTATTTATTGGTCGTTTTTCCGGTTTTCCTGTCTTTGAACAAAAAAAGGGAAACCCGCTGGCAAATTGGGCAGAAATAAGGAACGGGGAACATTTTCAATACGGCTCGAAGCATAGCTTATGGAGTTCATTTGTTATAAAAACGCGGCACAATATTATTGATCGGTTTTTTTACCCTTTGGGGTAAACAGTTTACGGAAGAAATTCAGTGACGAGGGTTCAGGTAAATTTTCGAATCCACAGTTGGGGCACCGGGTCATTTTGCAGCTTGCCACCGGGCAGCTGCTGCAGGCCGACACTCCCTGTTCCTCTGAATATTGCATTCCGCAAAATGAGCATCGGATCATATTCACCTCCTAGATCATGATGTTAAACGTGGTAAAGATATAGTGGAGCAACCACCCCATTGAGAATGCAAGGGCGAGCACAAAAAGGAATATGCCGACAGCGGTTTTGGCGCCTCTTTCTTTGAACATGACCATCAATTGGGCGATACAAGGCACAAAGAGGGTCAGCACCACCGCGGCGATGGTCAGTTGCCCGGCCGAGAGCATTTCTTTCATGTCGTAGAGACCGGCCGCGCCATAATCGCGCCTGAAAAAGCCGAAAAAGAACACCTCCGAGGTGGCATCGGGCAGGCCCATGCCATTGACCAGGGGTTCGAGGTTTTTCAATATAAAGGGAAACACCCCGGTTAGTTGAAGCAGCCAAATAACGAGGCTGGCGATGATGAACAAAGGGAAGACCTCTTTCAGATACCAAACGATGCGGGTATAGGTTTTGGCCAGCACATTTGAGATTTTGGGCAGCCTCAGTGGGGGAAGTTCCATGAAGAAAGCCGGTTTGTGTCCGGGTATAATCCGCGAGGCCAGGTAGCCCACCAGCAAAAAATTGCCGATGATCACCCCCGCCCATATCAGCAGGGCTTTGGGGAAGGGGGCCAGCAGGGCAAAGATCACCCCCAGTTGGGCCGAACAGGGAATGGCCAGGGCCAGCAAAAGGGTGGCAATCACCCGCTCCCTGCTGGTTTCCTGGGTCCGGGTGGTGACCGTCGCCATCGTGTCGCATCCCAGCCCCAGGACCATGGGTATAACAGCCCGCCCGCTCAGTCCAATCTTTTTAAACACCCGGTCGATCATAAATGAAAGCCGGGGCAAATAGCCGGTATCTTCGATAATGGAAAAGGCAAAGAAAAAAGTACCCACCACTGGCAGGATGATGGCAATGGCATAGGTCAACCCCAAAGTGACCAGCCCGTAGTTGCCTATAATCAGCTCGCGGATGGCCTCCACACCAGTCAGATCACGCACAAAACCCGAAATTCCCGGGTTAATATACTGCCCGAAAAGCTGTCCCTCAATGAAATCGACAAGCGTTCCGGCACCAAAGACCCCCACAAACTTGTAGAACACCAGGTATATAACCACCAGCAACAGGGGAACCCCGGTAACCGGCCATGTCATCAACCGGCTCAGCTTTTCACTCCACTGAATCTTATGGTTTTCCTCCCGGGTGGTGGTTTCATGGCTGATCCGATCAGCCTCATGATGAATGCTTAGGCGCATCAGGTAAAGCAGGGATTCACCTGCCCGGGTACTCGCCTCATCAATGATTCGCCGGATGGTGCCATTGGCTTCCGGCTGAGAATGAGCCACCATGTTAAAGGCATCTTTATCATCCTGAAGTAAAAGTTGAGCCAGACTGCGCTTACAGAGGGGATAGCCGTCATCCAGAAGCTCTTCAATACCTGATATACCCCGTTCAACCGATTCTTCAAAAGGTATAACCCTGTGATGATTACTCCGCCGATAATTCAAAACATGTTTGAGGATGCCATTAAGGCCCCTGCCGGTAACAGCAACGGTAGGAACCACAGGTATACCCGTTTCCCTGGAGAGTTGTTCGCTATCAATCTCCAGGCCCTCTTTCTCGGCCTCATCCATCATATTGACCACCAAAATCACCTTCAGGCCGGTCTCAGAAAGCTCCATGGCCAGGGGCAACATCCGCTTCAGGTTCCTGGCATCCACTACATGTAAAACGAAACTGGGGCGATTTCGGAAAAGGGCCATTTTGGCAACCCGTTCCTCCTCGGTGATGGGAAGCAATGAATACATACCGGGCAGATCCCAAATGTCATACTTATCCCGGGCCAGGGTAAACTGGCCCTTTTCAACCGCCACGGTCGTTCCGGGATAATTCGATACAGCCACCCGGGAACCCGTCAGGCGATTAAAAAGCAAACTTTTACCCACATTGGGCTGCCCGGTCAGGGCAATCCACCGTTCACTTGTAACATCAGGTGATCCAACACCATGACAGGAAGCCGATGCACCTTTGCACTGTTTTTGTTTATATTCCTGTTCTATACCCATAGATGAAATTTTCAAATCTTTAATACCTCCATGACACCCTAAAGAGCCCGGTAAAAGCGTTGTCCAATGTATTTTTCATACCCGGATGAATAATGTACTGCAAGTCGGGCTGAATGACCAGGTTCCCCGGTAATCGATAACGATAGGTCAACTCAACCACGGTTTCACAGTCCTCATAGATCCCTGACCCAATGGTGGGCAACGCCCTGTTAAAAGAGGCCCGGGCTACTGCCAAACCCAGTCGCCCCGGCCGATTGTTGGAAAAAAGCCCTGTATAGTTCAATCCACCGGCAAGATAGAAATCATTCAAATTGCTCCTTCCGGGCGCATATCCCAGTTGAAGCAAGGCGCCCATCCCCGGCTCCGAATTGTCCATGTCCGAAAGTAAGTTTTGATCAGCGATGAAGTAAACCCCGCTGTCTCCGTTTCCGGCGGAAGAGGTCCCGTACATCGGCTTCACCTGTCCACTGTGATGAAAAGCCCCTAATTTATAGGTACCCGCTGCTTGTGGGAAAAGATCCTCAAGGTGAATCTCACCGACATAAAACAGTCCGTTGCCCTTTTCCAGGTTCAGATCAGTCCCGAAGTTGGAACGAGTGATCTCTCCGGGCCGTCCATTATAGACGCCTGCCCGGAAAGCCATCCCTTCCTTCCCCTCGTAAATACCCACTAAACCAAGGGTGGTGTTGGGAAAAATTGATACCGGCACATTCAGCGAAGCCAGGGGCATGATGCCAAAGGAACTGTTGATGTACAAACCTGCCCGCTCGCTGACAAAAAAAACTGCATTCAGATCATGCTTGCCGACAATAACTGTCAGGTCATTCATTTTGTGCTTATACCATAACTGAAAAAGATAAGTGTGTGGCTGACTTTCAATGTTGTTAAAGACTTGCAGGTCTCCAACAAGGTTTTCAGAAGGTTGCTGGCCATAGGTGTTCTGCAGGTGAACTCTGAATGTTCCGTTGTTCCACATTCCCAATTCCCCGGTGTTCATAGTGAAACATAAATTGATCAATCCGGCATGAGCCCAACCAGTTTCCTTCCCCCCGTTGAAATTGCCTGCAACGTCCTGATCAATTGATACAGCAGTGGTATAACCATAATGTTGGCTGTTGGCAGGGGAAATAAAAACAACAGCCAGCAGAAGACTTGCCAATACGTATTTAAATGTAGCAAAACGCATGGTGGATTATTTTTGTGTTTATTTAGATTAATTATAAAAAACAAAACTACCTGTTAACGCAATAACAAACAATCCCAACATGTTGGGATTTTCTAAAAGCGTTGACATTGGCGGCACAGAAAGGAAAAACACAAGTTGGAAGAATCCTAACGAATCTGATCTTTGGGGATCAATCCGTTCAAGACAGCATAGACGGTAAGGCCGCTGACCGTTTTGATGCCCAGTTTGGCCGTTATATTTTTCCGGTGGGAGATAACCGTATGCCGGCTGATGTATAGTTTTGCAGCAATTTGTTGATTGGTATAACCCAGGGCAACCTCTTTGAGGACTTCCTGCTCCCGGCTGCTCAATAACGAGCCTGCCTTATCCGATTCCCCGGTACCAGGCTGGAGCACCGATTCGACGGCGGCGACCAGTTCTTCTTTGGTGCCGCTGCGGTCCATTACCGCATCAAACTTGTTCTTATGGCGAATTTGCCCGGGATTGGCAGAAAGGCCAACATATAAAGTCTGCTCCTTAAGTTGAAAAAAAAGGTCAGTCGATGGTTTATCGGTCAGCAGCTGCTCGTCAATAAAAACAGCATGTACCTTGTTTTTATCAAGATGGCTGTTGAGCTCACCCATATCATCGATGAACAAAACATCCGTCCTGACCATATCGCTGACCAGGGCCGCAATACCCCTTTTTAACAGGTAAGCCGGTTCAGCAATGATCACGGGTTGGGCCACGGTGCGCAATGGATTCATGGTGGGCTATTGCTGATTCCTGAATTGTTGCTCAATGTTTTCCAGCACTGGCAGCAGAATGACATCTTCCAGCCGCTCATGGTCCTTGAGATCGTCCTCAAATATAAACAGCCAGTATAAAAGGTTGTTGCATACCTCCACATCATAATCCGGGGGAAGGTATTTAATCAGGATGTTTTTTAAATCCACCAGCTTGGCAATGACACTTTCATGCTCGTCAGCGTGCGCCTGGTAAGAAAAATTGTATTCCCTCCGCAGGGTCTCCAGGTCCTTTCCCCCCGTTTTTCCCTCAACCAAAGCCCGGACATAGGGAAAAAAATGGATTTCCTCCCCGCTCAGATGATTCTGAAGTTCCTCCTTGTACTTCCTGTAAAAATCTTCGATCAGCCTTAAATCTTCGCAATGCCCGCTGCAGGTGCTGACCAGCTTTTCGATCATTCCCTCCGCTTCGGGCAACATCGTGCGGTTGTAATATTCATGCGATTGAAGCAGATAATCGATGATCAGGGTGGCCGGGTATCCGCGCATCTTATCCCGGGGAAAATAGGATGGGTCATGGTAGGTATTGACAATGTCCAAAAAAAAGGAAAGGTTCAAACCGTGATCCCGGCACACCTTTTCCACCGTTTTATCACCAAAACCAAGTTTTATTCCAAAGCGATTGATCACCGGCAGCAACAGATAATTCATATGAATCACCTCGGCCATCTTCATATCGGAGGTTACAGTGTTTTTCCCCATCATAGAGCAAATATCTGTGTTTCGAACAAATTTAAGAAAATGGATATATTCCAAATGATCTTTAATGGATTTAATTGTTAACTGACTAATAGTTTACTGGTAAAAACTGAAAGAATGCTCACCCGCATTAGAAAAGGGCGATAATCAAAAAATAGTCATCACATCAATCAACTCAATATCATTTCCCCGAAATGGAAGATGTCCCCATCTTTTTCTTCTCCTTTCAACCTTTTTGTTATTTTTAAGTCAAAACACATATTGAAATATTCTAAATGGGGGTTGCCCATTAAATTTACAGGCTAATTATCAATGAAAAATTTGAATCACGCCTTACACCATCGAAACAACCACCATTGGGAATTTAACCAAGGCATTTAATTCTTAACCCCGAAAACAATCCTGCAATATGAAGTATCTAAAACAACTAACTTTCCTAACATGCTTGATTTTCCTGGCCATCAGCGTTTATGCCCAGGAGAAGAAGGCCCTGACCTTTGACGAGATCCTCAAATGGAACCGGATCACCGAAAAAAAACTCTCCAACAACGGCGAAGTGGCGGCTTACAAACTCGAGCCCTGGAAAGGCGATCCGGTCCTTAAACTGGCTGACAAGGACGGTGAAACCCTGTTTACCCAAGTCGGGGGAACCGACCTGCATTTGACCGAAGACTCCAAATATTTGATCGCCCGCATCAAACCCCGGGAAGACACCATCGACCACCTCAAGCTGGAAGGGGTCAAAGAAAAAAAACTTCCCCGGGATCAATTGTTAATCTACCATATCGAATCGGGACAGAAAGAAACAGTCCCAAACCTGGAATCCTTCGAGGTACCGGAAAAGTGGAGCGGCTGGATGGCCTATCAAACCCAACCCGAAGCAAGCAAAGACACCTCAGCAAATAACGGGTCCGAGAAAGGGCAGTCCGGGGAAAACAGTTACACCCTTCACATCAAAAAATTACCGGGTGAAGCCGTGGAGTTTCCCTGTGTAACCGATTATGTTTTTGCTGAAGAGGAGAAGGTGCTGGCTTTTGTTTCCACCGGCAACAAAAAGGACTTTCAGCCCGGCGTTTACCGTTATGATTTGAAATCGGGCACTTCCACCCCGGTTATGACGGGCGATGCCAGCTACAAACAACTCACCATCAGCGACAATGGCCGGCTGATGGCATTTGTGGCCGACAGTGTGAGCGGAAAAGCGGACAAAAGATATGCCCTTTACCTGTCGGAAGAAGGCCAGAAGGCACAGAAACTTGTTAAGCATGGACATTCGGCCATTCCTGACAACTGGCGGGTCAGTGAAAACGGCAAGGTTCGTTTTTCCGAATCCAACGAGCGGATATTTTTCGGCACCGCCCCCATTCGCCCGGAGCCGGACAGCACCACCCTGGAAGAAGACATCCCCAAACTGGACATCTGGCATTGGAACGAGCCCGTTCTCCATTCCCGGCAGCTGGAATTGCGGGAAGAAAAGCTCAACAAAAGCTACCTGGCGGTATATCACCGTGACCAGGGCAGGATGGTACAGCTTGAAGACAAGGATTTCACCGGCATTGAGCTGATCAACCAGGGGGATGCCCCGAAGGTTCTGGCATGGTCCAACCTCCCCTATGCAGTGCGCAGGATGTGGGAAGGTTTCCCCTACCGCCGCGACTTTTACCTGGTTGACATGCAGACCGGCAAGGCAGAAATGTTCAAAAAGAACTGCCGGGCTGTGCCCCAAACTTCGCCCGACGGCAATTTCATTTACTGGTACCAGGCCACTGACACCACCTGGAACACCTACCACATCGAAACGGGCAGGGAGTACACCGTGACCCGTCCGGGAGAGGTTCAATGTGCCAGGGCCCTGCACGACCGACCCAGCCCGGCATCCTCCTACGGCACAGCCGGCTGGCTGGAAGACGACGAAGCCCTGCTGGTCTATGACCGCTTCGACATCTGGCGGGTAGACCCCCAAAACAGGGAGGAACCGGTTAACATGACCCAAAACGGCCGGCAAACCAACAACCAGTACCGGCTGATCCGCTACAACCAGGAAGATGACGAAGAACAAGGGCTGAAGGCCAACAAAACCTACCACCTGCACGGGCACAACATCAAAACACGCGGAGACCGCTATTACACGCTGAACCTGGAAAAACCGGCCAAGCCCGAACGCATACTGGGTGGAACCTATAAGCTGAACGAGCCCATCCGGGCCAAAAATGAACAAGCCTACCTCTACACCCGCGAAACGTTCCAAAGGTTCCCCGATCTGCTTCTTACCGAAGACTTTAATGAGGCCACCCGCATCAGCCATGCCAACCCGCAGCAAAAGAAATTCAAATGGGGTACGGCCGAGCTCTACAACTGGACCTCGGCCGACGGCCGCAAGCTCCAGGGCCTGCTGGTCAAACCCGAGGATTTTGACCCCAACAAGAAATACCCGCTGATCGTCAATTTTTACGAGAAGAGTTCACAAAACCTCTATGATCACCGTGTTCCTGAAGCAGATCGCTCCACGGTCGATTATCACTACTATACCAGCAACGATTACATCATCTTCAATCCCGATGTGTATTACAACACGGGTTATCCGGGCCAGGACGCCTTCAACTGCGTAATGCCCGGCATCACCCAGCTGATATCGGAAGGCTTCATCGACAAGGACCACATTGCAGCACAGGGCCATAGCTGGGGCGGGTACCAGGTCGCCTACCTGGCCACCCGAACCGACCTGTTTGCCGCCATCGAAGCCGGGGCACCAGTCAGCAATATGTTTAGCTCCTATGGCGGCATCCGTGGATGGTCGGGCCTGAACCGCTCCTTCCAGTATGAACACAGCCAGAGCCGCATCGGCGGCTCCATGTGGGAATACCCCATGAGGTACCTGGAAAATTCACCCTTGTTCTGGGCCAAAAAAATCAATACCCCCATGATGATTATGCACAACCAAAAAGACGGCGCTGTGCCCCAAAGCCAGGGCATCGAATTCTTCATCGCCCTGCGCCGCCTGCGTAAACCAGCATGGCTTTTGGATTACAGGGAAGGCGATCACTGGCCCACCAAAGTGCGCGACAAATACGATTTCCAGATACGCCTTTCCCAGTTCTTTGACCATTACCTGAAAGAAAAACCCATGCCCGAATGGATGAAGGAAGGCATACCCGCGGTCGACCGGAAAGTGGACATGGGTTATGAGCTGGTGGAATGAATCAAGGAAAGGACCACAAAAAAATCCTCAATCAAAGTTAAATGGAGACAACGGGTAGGATTCGTCAAAAAATGATTCATGAAATGACCTGGCAGGAAGATGGCCAGCCCCAAACCGGCCCGCCTGTATAGTTTGTCCTTGAAGGGAATGATTCATGAAATGACTTGCAGGGGGCTTTAAATGGAAATGGCTTGTTAAAGGCTCCTTGTAATGACCGAAGAAAAAGTCCACGGTGACCAAAGAAAAGGTCCAGATGACCGAACAAAAGGTCCAGATGACCGAATAAAAGACCCATGCCGGCATCAGGCATGGGCCTTTTATTGTTCAGCTCCCTCGTCGATGTCTATAATCTCGTAGTAGTGGCTTTCGGGGCCTTCGAGTCTGAAACGATCGCCAAGGCTTTTGCTGAGCAACAATTTGGCCACGGGCGAGTGGATATGGAGCACTTTCTGGCCGGTTCCCCGTGCTCCTTCCCTGTCCTTATCCCTGGTAAAGGCCAAAGTAATGCGTTGATAATCGTTGAGGTTTTTGACCGTCACTTGTGAATCCTCCGTCACCTTTTTTCTCCGGCCCGATTGATCAAACCCCTGGGTGGGAGTGGACGCCTCCTTCGCCGGAAACTCCCCGGACGGCCCTCCGGACGACGCAACGGAAGAGATTCTGGAGGCTTCCCCGGACGGCCCTTCTGAAGACCCCTCTTCGGGCGCCCCCTCGGAAGACCCCCGGGAAGAATCTTCGGGCGGCTCTTCGGAAGACCGGCCGGATGACTGCCCGAAAGACGGATCAGATGAAGCTTCAAACGATTCCCCGGATAAATTCCCGGACGATCTGCCGGTCGGACCCCTGCCAGGATCCCTGTTTTGCCCACTATGGCCGGAAGAGGCCGCAGCTTCACCGGCATCGTCTTCCCGATATGCCCTTGTGGAAGCGGATGCCTCGGAGCCGGATAGCCCGGAATCAGAAGATTCGGACTCCTCGGGTTCAGAATCGGTGGGTTCGGACTCAGCAGGTTCGGACTCCACGGGTTCAAAATCAGGGGGTTCGAATCCGGATTGTTCTTCCCCGGAAAAGATCCCACCCGAAGGCGTTTCCTTTCCGGCCGCTGAATGGGCCTGCCTTTCCTCCTTTACCTCTTCATCCTTCAGCTGAATGTGGTTCACCAAACCCTGCACTTCCTTTTCGGGATCAGGCCACCACCGGGTCGACCATATCCGGTAATACTCAAGGCCCATGTCCTGTTCCACAATCTTCTGCCGGAAAAGATCATGGGCATAAGCCGTCTGCGAGGAATGATGTGAAGCCCCATCACACTCCAAAACCATCATCGGATGCCCGGTATCGCGCGTGCGGATGACAAAATCAAAACGAAAACCACCATACTCATACCCGGTCTCAATCCGGCCGGCATCAATATGTTGCTCCAGGTAACGGCGCACCTGCTGTTTAAAGGGAGAAGCCCCGTCTCCACCCATCCGGGCAGGCTGATCATCGGTATATTGTTCACTTAAAAGGTTCAGGATACCCTGGCGCGTGTCTTCATCCCCATTTTCAACGGCCCGTGCATATGCCAGATAGGCATAGAAAACCGCCCTGCCTGTATTGCCCTTCTCCGGTATTTCCTGGTTGTAACGCTCATAAAACTCCGATGGGACGGATGTGCACACATAAAGCTTCTCCCGGGCCCGGGTGATGATCACATTAAACAGCTTGTACCCCTGGCGCTGGTTGATCGGACCAAAATGCTGCTTCAGCCGGCCCTGCTCATCGCGGCCAAAAGTGGTGGAAAGAATGATCACGTCGCGCTCCTCCCCCTGGATGTTCTCCAAATTCTTTACAAACAAACCCTTTTCGCGCAACTTCTCATAAGTATGGTATTTTGCCTCATCGGCATAAATCTCCTTAAACAGGCGGTCATTGATGCGGTCGCGCTGGTTCATGTTGAAGGTAGCCACACCCACCGAAGGCATCTCCTTTTCATACAGGGCCGGGATCTGGTTGAACAGCAGATCCGCCACCCAGTCCACTTCGGCCGGATTGGTCCGGTCTTTCCGGTAAATGCCGTCAACCTGCATAAAACGGATCGGCCTTTCCCCATTCTTAGGCTGGGTTGGAGTCAGGCGTGAACCATAAAAAGCGGCGTTGGAAAAGTCGATCAGGAAAGGGTGGCGCGAACGGTAATGGAAATCCAAATAGGACTTATTAAAACCTGAATCCACCCCATACTGAAGCAATGATTCTTTGGTGGCATTCTCCAGGGAATCGTCCCATTCGCCGGTGTCCGGACCTTCAGACTCATCCCCCGCATCCGGCCCATCCTCTTCTTCCTCCTCCATACCCAGCGGGATTTCCTTGCCAAAATAGTTGCTCGGTGGCATCTGGTGCTCATCGCCCGATATGATCTTATAGCGGCCCTTCAGGTAGGAAGGAAACGTATCCTCCAACCTGAGCTGGCTGGCCTCATCAAAGATCACCACATCGAAAAGTCCCTCTTCCATCGGCAACACAGACCCCGAAACAACCGGATTGACCATCAGCACTGGAAAAATATCACTGAAAAACTGAAAATCGGTATGGATAATCTTCCGTAGTGAGTTCTTCCGCCCGTATTTCTTATTCTTGCGGTAATTATAAAGGCTGTTGATCTTGCCCTTTTCCCGCTTAAACCGCGCAATGGCCCCCTGTTGACGTTTAATCCAAAGATTGGTGATCTGCTCAACCTGCTTCTCTTTCAAAAAACGCTCAACTTCAAAGAATTCATTGATTAAGGAACTGTCCTCGTGGAAAGGCCTCAGCTGTTCTTCATACCGGGCCAGCACATGGTCATAATACCAGGCCCTGAAGGCCGCCTCCCGGTCCTCCACATTCCAGTCAATCATCGCATCCAGCAAATTCTTGTGCTTGGCGGGCAGATTGAAATAAAAATTTTTCCATTCGTGAAATTCACGGTATTGATCGAATGCCTCCAGCAGGGTGTTCAGTTCACCCTGATAAGCTTCAATTTTATTGCGCAGCTGCTTATAATCCTTTGGTTTGCGGTAAACGAAATGAAAGTCAAAAAGTTGCTGCTGATCGTGCCGGCGGGCCAATTCCAGATACCGGGCATAAACCTGGCGTTTGGCCCTGACAATTTTTTTATGATACCCGGTGAACAAGGCCAGAAGGCCTAATGCTTTGCGCCGAAGGGGTTTATTGGCGGAGAATTTCCTGCCATACAGCTGCGCATACTGGTCATACATGCTGATCAGGTTGCGGCAGGCTTCTGCCAGTGCACCCAGCTCCTCTTCCATTTGCTGATGGGTACTTCTCAGGTAAGGTTGATGAAAAATATCTGAGCGCAGTTTTTCCAGGGGATGCTGCCGGGTTTTAATCTTTTCGCAGTGGTATCGGCCGTCTCTAAGGGTCTGGCTCAGCGCCTTAAACTCTTCATGATCAAAGCTATAGTCGGAACTGTTGAGGGAACTTCTCAGGGTCTTCAACGGATCCGAATCCCTGTTAAGGTGTCGGTTGGCCATATAATGGCCGATGGCATCCTGCCAGGTGTCGTCGCCCAGGACCTGTGTCAAAACAGCCTGGTGGCGGCGGTTGATCTCCGTCCGGATCTGGTTGTAACGGTCCAGGGCGGAATGATAATCCACTTGCCGGTAGAAATCTGTGTAATCTTTCACTTCGTCGACTGTATTGCGAACCTTCCCGATGATTTTTCGCCGGTCACGACCCACATCATCGATGATGGCCGCGAACCGGCCCAGACCCTTCTGCTCCAGGTTGTGGTAGATCACGTCCATGGCCGTCTTCTTTTCACAAACCACCAGGCATTTGGCACCACTTTCCAGGGCATTGGTGATGATAGCCGTCAACGACTGGCTCTTGCCGGTACCGGGTGGCCCCTGTATGATCCGGGCCAAATTATGGTTCAGGGCGTTAACGATCTGCTCCTGGCTGGGATCGGTCGCTACACCCGAAACGCTCGTCTTTTGGTAAGGCTGTGGCGGCAACTTTTCAAAGTAAAAAGATTTGCGGTTCGCCTTCAGGTACTCCACTTCATTGATGAGGCTTTCCTTTTGGGCTTTGTACAGGCCAAAAACGCCCGACCAGCTTATCCATGGCACGTCCCCGGTCTTCCGGTCAATGCTTCGGCTTTCCGGGGCCGGGTTGACCTGCACGGTGAAATCCTGCTCCGGATCCGCATTAAGCTTATCCAGCACCTCATGGCAGATCTGGACCAATTCATCCCGGTCAATGACCGAATCCTCCAGGTAATCGCTGCTGAGCTGCTGAAGTGTGATGCCTTCATCCTGCTTGAGATAGGAAATCAACACCTCGTTGATGTCAACCGGACTGTCTTCATCCTTGATGATCTCCCAGACATTGCTCTTGCGCGAAGATTTGTCGATGTCCAGATGCCACACCAACAGGGGCGCCTTGATGATCTTCTCCGGATCCTGGCGGCTCTTTTTGATCAGAAGGGGATAACCCAGGCCAAAGGTTTTGATGCCGTGCTCAAAATAATTGTCGTTGTTCTGGTAATACATCCCGTTGAGCTTCCGGGCCAGGTAATTCAGTTCTTTTTTTCGTTCATCTTCAATCCTGTTGAAATTGAGCTGGTTGAAAGACACGGGGAACTTAAAGTTGGGGGTTCGCAGCAACCGGTCGAGAAAATCCTCCGCCACTCCGGTTTGGATGACATCCAGCCGGTTCATGTCCAACCGGGTGGCATAGCGACCCGGAAGGGTGTTCAGGTGAATCGACCGTAAATTACCGGTTTTAAGTTTCTGCCCGAGGTAATCCAAAAATTTCTTTGAAGGCATCAAGGCTTTTTTTTCATTCGACGTATGGCATGGCGGGCCGGCCATTCAGCTTTTAACCGATAGATAAACGGATACCGCCGGATGTAATTTGTACGGCAACAAATTGATATGGTTTCCGGTGGATGGTAAAAATCTCTGACCGGGGGGCTTGCATGAACCCGCCGGTCGTCACATCCAGCGTTCCACATGCCAGACGAAAGCCCGAACGCCAATGTCTTCGTTGAGGGCATCGAGTTTTTTGACTCCCTCCAAAACGCGGTCGACCTGGTCATCCTCAACAACAGTCAGGGTGGCTGAATTAAGCTCAGGCCAGGTGTGGGTGCCCAGGTGGGGATCGCCATTGACTGAACCCCGGCCGGTGACTTCGGGCCACTGCGAGTAGCCCCGGATCTCGAGGCGGTCCAGCATAAATTCGACTTTTTCCGAATGGGCCTGGTTGTAAACAATAAAAATGGCTTTCATAGAAGTTGGTTTTATTACCCCCGCTTAGCGGACCCCGCTAAACGGACTCCGCTAAGCGGAAGGGAGGCGAACCCGCCAGATTCAACCCCGCTAAGCGGGGTAGTGAATTTTTTATCCCCGCTAAGCGGGGGTAATTTTTATCAGACCCCGCTAAGCGGGGGTAATTTTCATCAGACCCCGCTAAGCGGGGTTGTCATCCATAAAATGGAACTTACGGCGCATCTTTTCCTTGGCGGCACGTTCACCGCGACTTGAGAACACGCGGTATATCACCGGCACGATGATCATCGTCAGGATGGTAGAGAAGATCAGCCCGCCAATCACTGAGATGCCCATGGGGCTCCACAGCTCGGAGCCTTCGCCGATGCCGATGGCCAGGGGCAGCATGGCGAAGATGGTGGTCAGGGCTGTCATCAGCACCGGCCGCAGCCGGGCCTTCCCCGAAAGCACAATGGCCTGATCCAGGGGATAACCCCGGTCGCGCATCAGGTTGATGTAGTCGACCAGCACCACGGCATTCTTCACCACAATACCAATCAGCATGATGGCGCCCAACCCGGCTATCACACTCAGTGTGGTGTCGGTAATCAAAAGGGCCAGGATTACCCCGGTGAAGGCGAAGGGGATGGAAAACATTATGATGAAAGGCATCTTGAACGATTCGAACTGCGAGGCCATCACAATGTAAACCAAAATCAGGCTCAGCAAAAGCAAAAGGCCCAGATCGGCAAAACCCTCCTGCTGGTCCTCGAAAGCACCTCCCACCTCTACCATGATCTCGCGGGGGATGTCTGACTGATCAACCACCCCCTGTATCTCCATCGCCAATTCCCCCAGGGAAGTCTGGTAGGGCTTGGCCGAGACAGTCACAATACGCTGGCGGCTCTTTCGCTCAACATTCGGCGGGGACCAGTACTCCATCACATGGCCGATCTCCCCCACTTGTACCATATGACCCATGGCATTTTGAATGGTCATGCTTTCAATATCCGAAATGGAGTTGCGGTATTCCTCCTTGAAGCGGATGGAAATGTCGTATTCATCGCCGTATTCGCGGAAATAGGTGGCTGTCATGCCATCGATGCGGTTCCTCAATGCGGAAGAAATCATAGCAGTATTGAGCCCCATCCGGGATATTTTCTCGCGGTCGAGTTCAACGCGCAACTCGGGTTTGATCTCTTCGCGGCTGATGGCCACATCCCGTGCTCCTTCAAGGGCAGTAATGCGTCGGGATAGCTGATGTGCCAGTAGGGTGGTCGCTTCCAGGTCATAGCCATAGATTTCCACGTCTACGTTGTTGCCACCCATACCACCGCCTTCTTCGGTATTTACATTAAAATTCTTAATCTCAGGGATATTCCGCAATTTGACACGCAAAGCTTCGGCAATATCCCAGATGGAGCGGTCCCGCTTGTTGGCATCGCTCAGGCGCATGCTAAAATTAATGATGTTCGAGCCGGTGGTCAGCCAGATGGTCTCCATTACGGCATCCTCATCGGTGCCGGCCGTGGCCGATATGAGCTCCACCTCGGGGAGGTAGCGCTCGACAATGTCCTCAATCTGACGGGCTACGCGCGAAGTCTCCTCCAGACGGGTACCCGGCATCAGTTCTACTTCCGCCGACATCATTCCCTGGTCGGACGGGGGAAAAAACTCAGACCCCACCCTTCCGGCCAGGCCAATGGAGGTAAAAAAGATGGCAAAAGCCAGGATGGTGACAATGAGTTTATGGTGAATGCTCCAGTTTAAAACCCGGCCGTACCAGTTGTCCAGTCCATTGAGCATGGGCAGTATGGTGCGGTCATGACTGACAAGCAACGGACGCCTCTTTTTCTTCAGATGCATCAGCCGGGAACTGAGCATGGGGGTGAGCGAAATGGCGGTCAGGGTCGAAGTGACCACCGTAATGGTGACGATCCATCCCAACTGCCGGAACATCACACCGGTCAGTCCTTTAATAAGGGTCATCGGGAAAAACACCGCCACTACGGTCAGGGTCGTTACGATCACCGCCAGCCATACTTCATTGGTGGCATAGATGGCAGCTTCCCGTGGACTGCTGCCCCGCTCAATGTGTTTGGAGATGTTCTCCAAAACCACAATGGCATCATCCACAACCATCCCAATGACAATGGCCAGGGAGGACAGGGAGATGATATTGAGGCTGTTGCCGGTGACATAAAGATAGATGAATGAAACAATCAGGGCAATGGGGATGGTCAGGGCAATGATGAAGGTCGCCCGCCAGCGGCCCAGGAAAAACAGCACCACCAAAACCACGAAAATAAAAGCAAACGTCAGGGTATCCGACAGGTTCATGACCGAGTCGGTGATGAACTCACTGGAATCAAACACCGACATGATCTGGATGTCGGGGGGCAGAAAACGTTGCAACTCCTTCAGGTTGGCATCCACTTCACTGGCCACATCCACCGTATTGGCCCCGGATTGCTTCATCACCATCAGGCTGACTCCCTTTAGGCCATTGACCTTTTCATCAATGGTCATCTCCCCGATGGAATCGCGTACCTCAGCTACATCTTTCAGGTAAATGGTTTGTTCGTCGTGGTAACCCACCACCAGGTCTTTAATCTGAGCGCTCTCATCGAATTCTCCCTCCACCCTAACCGGGTACCTCATCCGCCCCATCTTGATGTTGCCGCTGGGCAGGTTCAGGTTTTCGGCCTGCAACACACCACCAATCTGCTCGATGGTCATATTATAAGCCTCCAGTTTGCGCGGGTCTACCTGAACCTGCACCTCCCTGCGGGGTGTTCCTGAAAGATATACGCCCCCGATGCCCTCAATGCGGTTCAGAGGATTAACCAGGCGCTCCTCGAGCATCTTCTCGATGCCTTCATAGCTCTCATCGGACGTGATCACGTAAACCATCACCGGCATCATGCTGGTGCTGAATTTAAATACCGTGGGCTTGCTGGCTCCTTCCGGCAGATAGTCCTCCACAAAGGCCAGGGCATCGCGGATGTCATTGGCCGCCAGGCTCAAATCCGTTTCATACTCAAACTCCATGGACACCACCGAACTGTTGTCCTGGGAGACCGAGGTGATCTCCTTGAGGTTGTCCACCGTATTGAGCACATCCTCAATAGGTTTGGTGATGTTGGTTTCAATATCCGCCGCGTTGGCTCCAGGATAGGAGGTCAACACTGTGATGGCCGGATATTCAATCTCGGGATACAGATCCACCGGCAACTGCACCAGTGAATACAATCCCAAAACCACCACCGCGATGAAGATCATCAATGTAGTGATGGGCTTACGAACGGCATTTCCGTATATACTCATGGGATGGGTTGTTGTTAAGTGTTGCTATTGATTCTTTTATAAATGAGAAAATGAGTGAATGATTAAATGTGTTTATAGCTATTGGTTTTGGCTTTGGTCATGATTCGGATCATTTCATTGGCTTCTGATTTGAGTCTGGATCATTCTTTCGGATCGCGGGTTAAACGGGCTTCTCCTATAACATTCAACCAATATTCGGCTTCATCTGCTTCTTCAACTATAATACAAATCTTACTAAAAAATTCAGGCTTTGAACGGGCTCTGCAAGCGGCTCTGTAGTTAGCACCAAAAGAAGTAGCGCTTTTCACCAACTGATACTCCACCACAGAAGATGGTTTCGAGTTGTTCAAAGAATTGCAAAACATAATAATATCTACCGCGAACTTTTGGGTTCACTTCTTAAACCTTTCTATAAAAACCTCTTTTTCCGTCATCTCTCTCCCATTTAGTCATTTACGATGCAACATTTCATCAATCCACCACCTTGAGGCGGGCGCCGTTTTCGATGTTGGCCTGACCGGCTACGACCAGCTGCATACCTTCCTGGATGGCGTTGGAGATGATTTCCTGTTTGTCGTCGAGGCGTTTACCGAGGGTAACCTCGATCTTACGGGCTTTACCGTCGTTATTGATATAGACAAAGCGGTTGTTGGTGCCTTCCTGTTGCATGACGCTAACGGCAGGGACGGTAAAGGCGCGATCGGTTGTCAGCTGAAGGTTCACCCGGGCAAACATACCGGGGCGGAGTATCTCCCGGGGGTTATCGATCAGTATTTCGGTCATGAAGCTGCGGGTTGAGTGATCGATGGTGGGGTGAATGCGGTAGACCTTTCCGCGGAACGATTCGTCGGGGTACATATCGACGCGGACCACTGCTTGCATATTTGTTTGGATCCGGGGGAAAAAGCGTTCTGAGATGCTGACAAAAGCCTTCAGGGGGTTGATCTGCATCAGCCTCAGCACTGCAGCTTTGCCGGCTTCGGTGTTGGGGGCAGCTGAATACATCTCGCGGGGCTCATAGAAACGTTCGGTAACCACCCCGTTAATGGGCGATGTCAGCCGGGTATTCTGTGCCAGAAAATCTACATTGCTGCGGGCCACTTCATACTGGGTTTGGGCCTGTTCATACTGTTGTTCGGAGATGCTCTCGAGCCGGTAAAGGGTATCAAGCCGCATGAAGTTCGAGCGGGCGTTCTCCATCTGTAGCCTGGCCTGTTGCAACTGCGTGGGATCCATATCGATCAGCACCTGCCCCTGCTTCACCCGGTCGCTAACCGCCACATGGATTTTCTCTATGCGTCCGGGCGAGGCCGGAGCAAAATAAACCTCCTCAAAAGCACGTAAATTGGCCGTATAATCTAAATCCCGGGTGATCTGCTCCATCTTCACCGGTTCTACCCGCACCGGATAAACCCGTTCATTCGTTGCTGATGACTCGCCGGCTTCAGGCTGCGCACACCCATGAACCAACAGAGTGGCCACGACCAGCACAAAAGGTATTCCAATCTTTTTCATGATGTTGAATTCTTATTGTTTGTATCTCAATGAATTAAACTCAATTCCCCTATGTCATTGATAAGAGGAGCTGGCCCCGAATAGTAGTCTCATTTCTTCATTCTTTAGCAGGTCACCGTCTTTACAAAAGCCCGTATGCTGCTCAGATGTTGAAAAAGAACTTCACCCTACTTCCGGTTTGAAGCATTTACCGGGAACCGCCTTCAACATGCCCCTGGCTTCCAGTAATGAAATTTGTTGGCATCTCAACAAAGGGGCCTGGTTGAGGGATAAAAGCCGATACTCCCATCACCCTGAACTTCTTGATCCTTGAGGAACCTTATGGTTATACTAGAGCCGGTTGTAAAGCTTCCTCAGGGACAGTCGTGCCTGCAACAGTTTCAGGGCCGATGAGAGGTAATTGTTTTCTGCCTGCAGGTAATTGTTGTTGGCCTGGGTCAGATCAAGGCTGGAAACCAGCCCCTGTTTGTATTTATTATAATAACTATTATAAACGCTGCGGGCGAGCTCCACATTTTCTTTCTGGGTGAAATAATTGTCCAGGGCACTGCGCAATTCATACTTGAGTTGATTTTCCTGGAGGTTGAGCTGATCTTCCAACAGGGATTTGTTTCGCCGGGCCTTGTCCAGCTCGACCCGGGCCTGGTCCACCCTGGCTTTTCTGAACCCCCCTGAGTAAATGGGAATGGACAGGGTAAGGCCGGCTGCATTTTTCGGGCTCAGGTCAAAATCGGTGGTCATGATCTTTTCGGTATAACTGTAAAATCCGCTCAGGGTTGGGGCATAAGCCCATTGCTCAAGATCCACCTGCTCCTGCTGCATTTGTTCCTGATAATTCATTAGTTGGTAGGAAAGGTTGACTTCGGGATCCAGGGGTTGGTCCAGCAGATCATCACCCGGATGGTCCAAAAGGGAAGCCAGCTCATCGGTAAGGCGCAGGGGTTTGTGCTCTTCCAGGCCCAGGTGGATGCGCAGCATATTATAGCTGAGCTGCACACTTCGGCGGGTCGACTCCAGGGTATTCTGAAGCAGGGAAACGTTCATGCGGATCTGGTCCACATCGGCCTTCTCCAGCATACCCGTCCGGTACATATTGCGGGTATGGCGAAGCGTCTGTTTCAGGTTGTCCAGGTTGCGGCTAAGGATCTCCAGCGATTCCTCGGTAACAAGAATCAAATAGTACGTATTGGTAACCCGTTCCTTAATGTCCTCTTGCGTCTTTTCCACCTGTTTCCCGCTCATGCTGCGGGCTATGCGGGCAATCTCCAACCCTACCCAGAACTGGCCGCTGAACAAAAGCTGACTGACCTGCAACTGGGCATTCAGCTGATCCTCCATCACAATGGTGGAAGGCCCGGACAAAGACATCATCTCATTCAACAACCTCAGAATCTCCTCGTCTCCCTCATCCAGCACGTCGTAGTTGATCTCGGGAGGGCCGCCTTCCCCGTCACCAAAGGCAAATTCCACTTCATAGTTGAAATTGGTCATATAATCCATCTTCCCCTGAACCTGAGGCAATCCCTGGGCCCGCGCCTCCCTGTACCGTCCCTCCATGATGGCTATATCCTGCTGCGCATTCAAAAGCTCCTTGTTGTGGTCTGTGGCATACTGACGGGCATCCTTCAAACTCAAAACCAAAGTGTCTCCCTGGGCATAGGCACTACCTAACCCCGGAAAAAGGACAAGAAAAAACCAAATCCTTAATGCTTTCATCTTTTGTAAAAATATAATGGTAACGTATAAGTCGATCCTGATTGACAAAAAATTACACCCCCACACCCAATTTCCACCCGGTAAGAATTATTTTTCCGGCATTCTATTAAAACCGGGCCCTCTAAACGCTAGCTTACGGAGTGTAGACCATTATAAAAAACAGAAATCTTCCGGCAACGCATGAATGACCCCCTGGTTAATGATTCCCATACACCACATCCCCCCCTGCCGCATCTGGGATAATAAAAGCAAATTGGCAGGGTAGGTTTGTGACTTGCCCTTATTTGTACAAAAAATTCAAAAAACAAAGATATTGAATTTAGAAATTGAGCGCCAGTATCTAATGGTATTTAAAATAAATTTACCCATACTAAACCCTTCACCGGATATATACCATTAAAAGGGACATACAAAAAAGGTTTAGGGCTTGAAGCAACAACCTTTGACTTAGCATATTCGACACTCCTCTATTGGAAGGGGAGAGCCGTTCAACAGCTATTGAGCTAATGGTTGACTGATAGGGCAGGAAACAATCGCCGGGCAGAGAGATACTGGACACACCCTCTGCCGGTTTTGGAAATACAGCAGGATTCTTCGCCGATTAGAGATCCGCGGCAAAAAACAACCTGGCAAGGGTAAACCTATGGCCGAATTCCTTCGCCGAAAGAGAGCCGAGGAAGGCAGCATCCTGGCGGGGATGGGGAAGTATGGCATGGTTCATTCATCGGTTAGAGCTCCGGCAGGCACCTCCTGGCGAGCATGAGAGCAGGGCTGGATTTATTAGCTGGTTAGAGAGCTCCGGCAGGCACCATCCTGGCGGTTTAGTATAAACAGTGCGGATCATTCGCCTATTTTGGCCGCCTTAAGCAAGCGCAGGTGGTTTTTGGCGAAGAAAGTCTCCTGGAAACGGCCGAATCCATGGCCCTCCAGGATCGATTTCCAGTCTTTGGCGATGAAATCGTAGGCATACTTGCATTTGCCCTCGACGATGTTAAAAGGTATCCGGGTATAAAACGGCGCCGAATGGATGTCAAACTCGGCATAATCGACGATATTCAGCGTACCCCCTTCTTTCAGGTGATCCAGGGCATTCTGCAGGATGATTTTCCGCACATCGTGGGGGAACCCGTGAAACACAAAGCTCATGAACACTTTATCATACTGTTCTTTCAAAGTAAAAGGCTGGTCGATGCGCTGTTTAACGAACTGCACGTTGGGATACCGGCTGCATTTGCTTTCAAACTGATTGCCCATGATGTCGGACAGATCCAGGCCGGTGATTTTGCCTTTCCCGCCCAGGTATTTTACCATATAGCAGGCATTGCGCCCCGTTCCACAACCCAGGTCCAGAATGGCATCCCCCGGGTGGATGTTCATCGACCGGATGGCCGTGCGTATGAATGCCCGGTAAAAGCCCATGGTACCGATGTCCAGCAACCGGTCGTAATATTTGAGGATAAAAGGGGTTAGCTCCACCATTGACTCCGGGTACAGCCGGGTTTGGGAAGAAGCACTATTCCGGTTGCCATGGTTTGGGTTGGTGTTGTTATCGTTGATGTTGCTGCTGGTTCGTGCCATAATAATTACAATGGAACTTCTTTATACTTTACGGACTTTATGTTGTGCCATCAGACGCCAGGGCATAACTGATCATCTTTTGCCTTTGCCGCGACCCCGGCGGCTTCCACGACCCCGGCCGCCGCCGGTGGCTTTACCTCGCCCCTTACTTTTGCCTTGCAGCTTGTCTTTACGCTGTCGACCCTCCTGATGACGAGGAGTACCTTCTTTACGAGGGGTGCTCTCATGACCAGGGTCACCCACATGATGCCGACCGCTTTCAGAGCCACGATCACCTTCAGGCTGACTGTTGTCTTCAAAGCGAGGATCACCCCCATGAAGAGGGTTTCCTCCTTTACGAGGAACACTTTCCTGGCGATGCGGACCTTCTTTTTTTCCGCCTCCCGATCCATGGCCATGGCCCTCGTCCGAAGTATGACCGCCAGCTTTCCGGGGTGAATGAAGGCTGCTGCCGAGGGTCGGGCCTTCCATCGGGGCAATCTCACCCCGGCTGACCTGTTCCACGGCTTCGCGTATCGTCATCTTGCGGCACAAAAAGGCCTGCAAACCATGAGCCTTCAAATCATCAAAGGCAGAAGGCCCGATGTTGCCCACCAGCACCTTGTCAATGCCCAGGTGCATGAACCGTTGTATGCCGGGATTTTCCTCTTCCGAGGACAGCCCCGGATATACATGATAATCCATCGTTTGCGGGTCGATGGCTATAAAATAGGGGGCGTGACCAAATCTTCCCGATATCTTTGAATCCGGCCCGTCGCCAGATGCTGCTACCAAATATTTTGCCATGGTTAAGCCGTTTAATCAAAATGTTTCAATAGGTACAAATATAATGAGAATATTCCCAGAATGCTTCAATACAAAAAAAAGTTTGCATTAAATAAATGAACTCCACACCTGGATACAATAAACGACAATGTTTTGTTGAAAGAAACCTTTCAAACGCACCTTTGGAAGGTCCGTTGAACATCAACACCAGTCAGGCCGTTTTGTTGAAGGGAACTTTAAGTCCGGCTCAGCCCTCCATTTCTTCCAGTTCGGAGCGTTCGGGGTGATATCTGAAAAATATTTCTGCGGGCGGTCCTGCCTTACTTTTGGCCACGATAAGATGGGTTCGGTTTTCGGTGGGGTTCCCTGCTTCATCCTCGATGATGCCGTAATAATAGGGGCGGTAAAGCAGCAGCACATCATCGGCTGAGTTGGAGACGGTTTTTGGGGCAGGCAAATCAGCCATGGAAGGGCGCTTTTTAGCATCCCGCTTTATTGCACGGGTCCCCAGGGGCGAAGCCACAACAACGGCCACATTGTATTGCCGGGCAAACAGCTTCAGGCGTTGCAGGATTAAACCGGCGCGTTTGCCACCCCTGAAGAGTTGCCGATCGGGATCGGTAAGGGGCCACAGGCTGTCGATCATGAGCACCTCCACACCATGGAGGGAAACGGCCCGGCTGCATAGCTCCGTTATTCCATGAATGTCATGGCCCAGGTCGCCGACATAAAAAGGATAAAAAGGCAGCTCGGCCAGGCTTGAGCGGGCCATTTCCAGGGCTTCAAGGTCATCTTCGGTGGCTTCAGAACCTTCGCTGCGGCATGGACGAACACCCGAATAATGCTGCAGAAAATGCATCGCCAGATCTGTTACGGTCGACTCCAGGGTGATAAAACCGGTTGGATGCTCCGATTCCATGAATTTTCGCGCCAGGTTGAGCAAAAAAGTGGTCTTGCCCATACCCGGGCGACCGCCAAGTACCGTGAGGGTACCCCGGGCCAGTCCACCGGTGGTTTGGTTTAGCCTGTCAAAACCACCCCTCAGCCGCGTACCCCGATGGCACCCTTCCTCCCTGAGCCGCTTGTATTGATCGAATGCCCGATCTAATGCCTGTTTCCACATAATTCCAGGTCGGTCCTGAAGAGAATATCTCGTTCCCTGCCCAATTGGCACCTGTTGTGAGGCAAAGCGCAGCCCGTCACCCAAAGTCCGCCCCTCCCTTTCGCCAGAAAAAAAGCCCCCGCCGCAATCGGAATTGGCTTTTTTTACTGAAAAATTCCGCGGCCTGAAAAAACATCTCCTGATCTGATGCAGTAAGTTACGTGATGGGCTCATATATTTTTTAAAAACAAAAGTAATGCTTTGCCCTGACAAAATATGTCGCAGGCAAAAAATTTTAATACCTCCACGGGTTAGCAAGAAAACGACCTTTGCCCATCAGCGACTGCAACAAACTTGCCGGGAAAGCCCGTTAAATAGATTTTGCTTATGAAGCGTGCTGAGCTCTGTCGGTGTAAATTGGCCAAAAGGCTCTTCAGATCAAGATTATTGAGATGTGTTTTGCTAAAGGGCTCTTCAAATCAGGATTATTGAGTCATGTTTTGCTAAAGGGCTCTTCAGATCAGGATTTTTGAGGGCTACCGGGGTAGGCTGGTCAAAGGTCTTTGGTCGGTGCGTATCCGAGCGCATTCATCTGTGCTTGATCAGGTTTCATGTTAACAGGACTCTTGCCCGGTTGTTTTCAGGATTTGATTCAGGAGCCGCCATAATTTTGCAGGGCCGACTGGTAGATGGCCTTCAACCGGTCGGCCAGCCATTGGGGTTGAAGCACGGTGACCATATCACAGTGGGTCATCAGTTTCTGAATGAGCTCAAAATTGGGTTTTACCCGTATTTGGATCTTGACGCCCTGGTCATCTTCATGGAGGATCTGCTGCGATGCATGAAGCGGCAGGGTTTTGACGTATTTGCCCTGCAAAGGGGTTAAATGCAGCACCACTGTCTCTTTTTGCGATTCGGTATGGGACAGGCCCACCACATCATCAAAAAGATCCTGGATGTCGAAATCCGGGTTGCGCTCAAAGGTCTGCTCTTCAACCGCCAGCGACTCGATCCGGTCGATGCCAAACTTCAGGGGATTATCGATGCCCGGAAGCTCGCCCACCACATACCAGCGGTTCTGGTACTCTTTCAGACCATGCGGGTGCATGCGGTAAGTTTTGCGGGTCTCTTTCACAAAATTATAATGGATGAAGCTGATGATCCGTTTGTTGCGCACGGCAAACATCAAATCCCTCAAATGCTCCAGCCCTCTGAGGCTGCCCTGCGACTCGAAATGGATGAACTCAAGATTAGTCCGGTTATCGCGGATGGTCTCCGAAAGAAGATCAGCACTCTGGGCATATTCCAAAAATCGGTAAAAAGACTCGACGTTGATGCTCCGGCTGCGGTCCAAATAATAGCCATTGCGCCCGTGATGGTAAGAAACCTCAATGCCAAATTCCAGCCGCAGGGTTTTCAAATCGCGCTGAAGAGAACGCCGGGAAATCTCGAACCCATGATTGTAGTAATGATCATATATTTCGTGAAAGCTGGGATGATAACCGTTTTCAACCTTTTCCAAGAGAAGATAGAGTCGGTGAAGTTTGCCGTTGTTTGCCATAATTCGAGCGATCTAAAAGCGCTACATCAAAGCCTGGTTATAAAGCAACTAAAAATAAAAGCTCCCGCACCCAACCCGTTTAGAGGCCATTGCATTTTAACCTCCTTGACAGCAACAAAAACTGAAACCCGGGTTGTAATAAGAACAAATCCTCCCTGGCAGCACCTTCTGTTAGAGGGCCAGAGGGCAGGTGAATCAGAAATGCTCCTCCTGTTTTTTCATATCCTTGTGCAAATCAGCCAGGTAGATGCTTTTATTGTGAATTTTGTTGATTTCAAACAGGTCCTCCCGGGCCTGCTGCTCCTGCCGGTTTTTTAGATAAAGGTAGGCCCGGCGGTAAAGGATGTGGTAATGCACAATCTTATTGGGGCCTTCCGGGCTGCAATAACTCAGGGCCAGGTTATAGGCGCAAAATGCCCGGGGCCATTGACGGGTTTGTTCAATGGTTCGCCCCAGCCACAGGTAAAAACTGGGCAGCTCATCTGCTTCACCTTCCTTCTCCTCTAAAAGGGCAATGGCCTGCGATAAGGCGTCGATGGTGGCCTGTTCATCTACAAAGGTATAAGCCAGGGCTTTGCTCTCCAAAACATTGATGTTGTTGGGCTGACGAACATGCAGCAAATCAAACACTTCCAGGTAACGCTCGTCCTTCAAACACTGACTCATCAGGGCTTCCAGTAAATGGTCAATGCTGGAGCGGGGCTTGAGCGTTGAAAGTTCGCTTCCCGAAACAGCCAGCGACCGCCCCTGATAGATGGCCAGGGTACGATCTACCGCTGACTCAAGATCAGACTGATTCTCAATGGCTTCCCTGATAATACGAACAGGATCATCCCTCATGATGTGATTTTTTTTTCTTCAATACGGGGATTATACGTCATGGTTTCAAACGAAACCCAAATAAAATCATAAATTTCACCCGCATAACGCATCGAACCGGATGAACGACATTGCCTGTCGCTTCTGATCCCGAACTTTGCCGCCGCTTTTGCGTATTGACCTGCACATGGTAAGAAGGTGTATGATTTTGATCATTTCAACCGGTATAAACAGGGTAAGTTCGCCTATAACACGAATAAACCCTAAAGTAAGATGATTTCAAACAATGTAAAAATGATGGCGGCAAAACGGGTAAAAGTGGGAGCAGGATCCAACTAAAAACCCGCATCCCCCGATTTACCCAACAAGGCAATACATAATATCATGTGGGATTCCATGGCCTTTAAAGCCAAAGAACAAAAAGGTTGCAAATGTATTATCTTTAACCAAAATTTCATACGGATATTTTTTTGTTCATATATTGGCCGTATGGAACCTGCATGAATAATCATGTCCTTGTTATGAAGGTTACTGGATACAGGTTTCACAGGGAAATAAAATTACACAACTCTAAATAAGTCTTTGCCTTAATGAACCCTTTAAACATATTGAATCAGGTGGAGCAGGCGAATGATTACTTTGAGCGCCTGTTCAACAAGCTGGTCGACAGCAAACTGGAAGAAGAGTCCGGGGAAGGCGGGCTGAACCTCACGCCAATAGAGCATTTTTTAGAGGGAAGCAGGAAGGAAGCGGATCAGAAGCTTCGCTTTATAGATAACAACAAAAAAAGGTTCCGCAACCTGAACAATTATATCCTGGTGAAGGCCCTGCTGTACGAGCAAAAAAGCCGAGACGAGGCCATTCGCTATATCCGGAAGGCCAAGCAGCTGGAATCGGAAGATCCTTTCTGGGACTTCCTCGACATTGTGATCCGCTCTGACTTTGAGGTAGAGGGGTTCAACCTGAAGGTGGTGGGCAACATCCCGATCATCAAGCAAAACGACTATGCATGGGCCATCATTTCCTTCATTCAGAACTGTCAGCAGTTGGAGCGCCACACCGATTTTGAATCCACCCTTGAGGCATTGCAAAGGCTTCAGCAGGAGACTGAAACGGGTTACCTGCCGATCGCTGAGACCCTGACGGTGATCACCCATGAGCGGTTTGTCCGGGAAGGTTTGACCGACATATTGAGCGAGCGGGCGGCCCGCAACAGCAGGGTACGGGTGATGGTTGACCAGGGGGTTCGCCTGAATGGCAACACCGAGCCCCTGTGGTTTATACTGAAGGCCTGGATCAATCTGTGGGAAAAGGATTACGAGGGGGCCATTGATATCTTTCAGCGCATTCAGAATGAAACCGAAGAGATCAATATCCTTGATCCCTCCCTGCACTGGTCGTATGTAGGCCTTTACAAGGGATATCTATACAGCGGGGATGAACAGGCAGCCATGGGAACCCTGGAACAATTCATTGATTTCATCAGCGATTTCAAGGAAATGATGCAGATCACCCCGGAACCGCAATTTCCCTTCATCGTCCCCGACCGGATACACTGGATCCTTTACCGCTATTACCGCAGCAGGGGCAATTATGAAGCGGCCCTGGACCGGATGGAAGACATCAAAAAGATCCATGAATCTTCGGTCGACAGCGAGGTGCCCTACGCCGATATCCTGCAGATCATCGGGGAGCTCCATTACCTGCAGGAGGAGTACGACCAGGCCCTGGGTTACTTCTACCAGAGCATTAAATACAACCCCACCGATGAGCAGATCAAGCAACGCATCCGCGAACTCTCCTCGATCACCCTGAAGGAAAGCGATGAGCTCGTTCCTTACCCCGGCCGGGAAAAGCAGAAGCTGTTCACCGAGCTGGTAAAAAGCAATTTTGAGGTGTTTAATCAGGCCATCAGTGCGATATACCCCTTTACCGGAGAACAGCTTCAAAGCCTCCGCGCCAGGCTCAACTGGCGGAAGGTGAGCCACAACAGGGCGATCAACTGGAACAAGGAGCTGATCAGAAAGTATGAGGACCTGCTGAATTTTACCGCCCTCAGCCGCAACCCTTCCCTGCCCTGGAACAAGGACCTGATCCGCACCTTTTCAGACCGCTGGAACTGGGAGGACCTCTCAACCAACGAAGGCATCCCCTGGAACCGCGAGATGATCACTGCCTTCCAGGATCAACTCTATTTCATGGGTGATTTCGACGGCCTCTCTTCCAGCCGCTCTGTGCTGTGGAGCGAAGAAATGCTCGATGCCTTCTCTACCCTCCTCGACTGGCGCATCCTCAGCGAAAACCAGTACCTCCCCTGGGACATTGAACTGATCGACAAATACAAGCACAACTGGTACTGGGAAAAACTCTCAGCCAACTCCGCCCTGCCCTGGAGCAAACAACTGATTCACCGATACCGCGCCCGGTGGGACTGGGAAGTGCTCAGCAACAACCCCGGCATACCCCTGAACTACGGCACCCTCAAGGAATTTGAAGATGACTGGCACTGGCGCGCCCTGGTCCATAACGACAACTTCCCCTGGGAAAAACACATCAAGGAAGCTTTTAGCCACAAAATGCTCGAAAGCGAGCTGAAAAGCCACCAGGGCCAAAGCATCTACCACGGCATTAAAAACCTGTCCAAAACAAACGACATCATGGACAACCCCAGCTATTTCGATGATTACCTCTCCGTAGAATTCATCATCCGATACTTCCAGTATATCGACCTTTTTTACAGGGAGGTAACCATCAATGAAGAGCTTTACCTGGCCCTGCGTGAACACTACGGGGTAAAAGAACTCAATGAACAGGCCCACTGGATAGTCTTCGAGGAAAAGGTGCTGAACAAATACAGCCAGGAGCTCGACTGGAACAACATCTCAAAAAATGAGAACTACAACTGGAGCCTTGATTTCATGGTAAACCATGCCCCCGAGCTCAACTTCGAAAAGCTGCCCGAGCGGGTCATCGAAAAAGTGGCCTTCCCCTACCTCGACGATCAAACCCTGATGGAGTGCTACGGCTAATCCGGATGGAAGGCTTGGGGTAACCCACATGCAGTGCTACAGCCAACCCGGAGGGAAGGCTACAGATAACCCGGATGCAGTGCTACGGCTAATCCGGATAAGGCTATGGGTAACCGGGATGGACTGCCAGGGGTAGGTGAACCCTCATTCTTCAAGTATGCGTACTTCGGTGCGGCGGTTCTTTTGCCTTCCCTCTGGCGTATTGTTGCCGGCTACCGGTTGGCCCTCACCATAGCCTTTTGCTTCAATGCGCCCGGCTTCTATGCCCTGGTTAACCAAATACCGCTTAACCCGATCGGCCCTTCGCCGGGAAAGCTTCAGATTGTCTTCTTTTGAACCAACATTGTCGGTGTGCCCGGCAATTTCCACCCGGATGTGCTTCCTCCGCTTGAGGTATTTCACCAGTTCATCCAGTTCCTTGTAGGAGGCCTCCCGCAGACTGGCTTTGTTGGAACCAAAATACACATTGTCAAGGGTATAAACGGTGGGCGGATCATATTTGATGGTAAACTGGCTGGCACGGTAAACCCTGTTATCGGCAAGTTCTGGCACCGAAAAAACCTGGTATTTTTGCCGGGCAGATATGCCCTTGATCTTCACAAGATAGGTGCTGCCTTCAGGCAATTGAATCTTAAACTGCCCATTGCTGTTGGTTACCCCCCTGTATTCCTGTTTCGAAACCGTGTCAACAAAAACCACCTCCTCGCCTTGTCTTGGATCGTTCTGGGTATTGGTTACCAGAACCTCCAACGGCATTTTCTGAACGGTATCCTGCTTGTTTTGCTTATCCCGGGCACCAGCCTGTTCCTGCATACCCGGTAAAAGATGCAATGCCGCAACAAGAACGGCAAAAATGCTAAATCGATGCATACACAATAGCTTTTCCAATGTCAAAATAAAAGGAAAAATCCACCGGTTTCAAAATTTTTACCCTGCAAAATTTTTAATTGCTGTCATTCAACGATTTGCCCGGTAAGGGTGGCTGTGCACACAAAAAGCAATACCGGATCAAAACGCCAGATCATCGAGACGACAAGCAGTTGAAATTTGATTTTATGAGCCATGTATAAACAATAAGTGGGGCGTTTTTCCGGGGCGAATGATCGGGGAAATTTTAAACGGGGCAGCGATTTTTTCACCAACTTTTGTTGCCAACGACATGAATTGTCGGGTGAAGGGATTATCTTTGTGTATCAAAGACGGCTTCATATGAAAATACTCCACACTTCCGACTGGCATTTGGGCAAGCGTCTGCATCAGGCTGATCTGATCGATGACCAGAGGCATTTCACCGAATGGTTGGTGAACATGGTAAAAGCCGAGCAGGTGGATGTGGTGCTTATCGCGGGCGATGTGTTTGATTTGGCCAATCCTTCGAGCGAAGCCCGCAAGATTTATTACGAGACGCTGGTGGAGCTTTCGCGGATGAACTGCACCACGATCATCACTGGTGGCAACCACGATGCCCCGACGGTTTTGAACGCCCCGAAGGAAATCTTGCGGGCCCTGAATATCCATGTGGTTGGGGGATTGCCAGAAGACCCGCGCGAGATGATCATACCGGTAGAGGGGCGTCAAAAGGGGGATCGGGCGGTTATTGCTGCCATTCCCTTCCTCAGGGATGCCGATCTGAGGAATGCCGTGCCGGGAGAAAGCCATGAAGACCGCCGGGAGGCGGTTAAGGCAGGCATCACCGGGATCTTTGACCAGGTGGCCCGAATTTGCCGGGAGGATTATCCCGGTTTGCCGGCCATTGCCATGGGCCATCTTTTTGCCCGGGGGGCAGACGTCTCCGAGAGCGAACGCGACATCCAGGTGGGCAACCAGGCCCCCTACGAACCGGAGCACTTCAACAGCCATTTTGACAGGCTGGCCCTGGGCCACATCCATAAACCCCAGCCGGCGGAAAGTTCAGGGCGCGCCCGCTATTCCGGATCGCCCCTGCCCCTGTCGTTCAGCGAAAGGGCCGACCACAAAAAAGTTATCATCTACCAAACCAATAATGGCACCTTTAATGCACACAGCATCACTATTCCCGTGGTTCGGCGGCTTAAAAAAATCCAGGGCAGCCTCCAGCACATCCGCCAGGTACTGAACCAGCCACAAGAAGAAGATGGCCTGCTTCCCACCCTTATAGAAGTTGAAATGGTGGAGGAGCAGGAGGATCCCCAAAAAATAACAGACCTGGAGAACCTCATCGATGATTTTAACAACCCCCGGGCACAAGTGGTTAAGCACCGGGTGCATTTCAAAAACATGATCAGCGGAACAAACCAGCTTTATGACTCCTCACAGCACATTGAGAACCTCAGGCCGGCTGATGTGTTTGAGAAAAAGCTGGAACGCTCCGGGCTCGGTCAGCGCCAAAAAGAGCTGCTGCGGGAAGCCTTCACCGAAATCCTCCAGGCCCTCGAACAAAAAGAATCATCATGAGCACCCTTACGTACTGAACACCTAATCGTTATAAATAAACCATTGGCTTCAACGCATTGTCAATAAAAGCATTGCAAAGACCGAACCAACGTTAATATTTAAACCATTAGAATATCAATCCATTACAAAGATCAAGCCATCACCAATACCAGCTAAATAAAAAGATTAAGCCATCGGCTTCAACTTTTTGGCCATAACAGCACCGTTAAAATTTACAAGTTTGAAAATTAAACGATTGTGAAGGCCGAGCCACCATAAAGGCCCAAACAACGAAAAAATAAAACCCTGATTATGAAGATTCTGTCCATCCATTTCAAGAACATCAATTCGCTGCGGCACGAGCACACCATAGATTTCACGCGTCCACCGCTGAACCGGGCCGGGTTGTTTGCCATCACTGGCAAGACGGGCAGTGGCAAATCAACCCTGTTGGATGTGATCTGTCTGGCCCTTTACAATCAGGTTCCGAGGCTGGGGGAAAAGGTCACACGGAGGCTCATTGAGGCCACCGGCACCATTCTGACGCGCAACACCGGGGAAGCTTTTGCCGAGGTGGTCTATGAGTCTCACCAGGGCGCATACCGCTCGCGGTGGTCCATCTCGACCAATACCAAGGGCAACCTCCGCAATTATGAGATGGAGCTGAGCCATCATCCTTCAGGCGAGCTGCTGGATCTGAAAAAAAGCGATGTACCCCGCAAAAACGAAGAGTTGGTGGGCCTCTCCTACAGCCAGTTCATCCGATCGATTCTCCTGGCCCAGGGTGATTTTGCCCGCTTTTTGCAGTCGGGCCGCGACGAGCGCGGGGCTTTGCTGGAGAAGATCACCGGCGGGGAAATATACCGCCGGATTGGCCAGCAAGCCTATGCCCGGTATAAAGAACAGGCGGTGGAGCTTGAAAAAATGAAAACCAGCGAAAAACAGATTAAGGAAAGTCTCCTGGACGATGACAATTATCAACAGGCCCGTGAGGTTCATGAGATGATAAAAAAACAAATCGAGGAACAGGAACAAAGCCAGAGGCAGTTGGAAGAAGCCATCAAACACAAGGGGCGTATACAGGAGGCTCGGGACCTGTATCACAAGTCGGCCGACCAGGAAGGGAAAGCGCGCGAGCGTTTGAAAGCTTTTGACCAAAACCACGGGGTCCGGCTGGAGGACCATAAAAACCTGATTCCTTACGCTGAAGAGCTGCAGCAATGGGAGCAGCTCCGGAACCGGCTTGAAAAACACACCAACCAGAAGGGCCGGCATGAGAAGGCCGTAAAGAATGCCCGCGAAAAGGATGGGCAGGCCCACGAAGCGGTGGAATCCTTCCTCGGGGAAAAGATGGAGCGATCCCGTCTGATCCCGGCCCTGGAAGAACGCCAGGAACAAGTCGAGAAGCTCAACCAGGCACTCGAGCACCTCCAGCAGGAATACCGTTATGCCTCCGAGAACGTCAGCAACCTGGCCGGAGGTTTGGATGTGGAAACAGACCCGCAAGATCCCCCCCAAATGCAGGCAAACCTCCAGGAAGCCAAGAGCCGCAAACAAAAACGTAAGGCAGAACTGGAAGGATCGCTGGAACAGGAACACCTGGCAGACCCGGCCCAAAGCCTGGAAAAAATCAAAGAATACACCGACATGGTGGATCAGTGGAAGAGGGCGGCCGAATGGACCGGGCACTACAACCACAAGATCGGTAAACTGAAAAAAAGCATTGCCCAAAAAAAACAACAGCTGGAGACCCTGCCCGCTGAAATCGAGAAGGCCCGGCATAAAGAGGAGGCTCTCCGCCAGGAGCTGGACAACATCCGGTTGAAACAGCAAAACAATCAATTGAGGGCCAAACTGGAAGACCAACGGCAAAAGCTGCAGCCAGGACAGCCCTGCCCCCTGTGTGGATCCACCCAACATCCATACATAGAAGAATATGCCCCCGCCACCGATGACCTCTCCGGTTCCATCGGTGATAAACAAAAAGAACATGAACAAGCCCTCACCCGGCTAAAAGAGCTGCAGGCCGAAAAGAAAAAACTGGACGAAAACCTTCAAACCGAACAAAAAGACCTGGAAGAACAAACCCAGGCCCTGCACCTAAAACAGCAAAAGGTTCAGGAATACCGCCAACAGCTGCCGGAAAAATATCGCGATGGTGAGCCGGAAAAACTCGCTACCCATTTGTCGAACAGTCGCCAACAACTGGAAGAATACATCCGGCTGTCCGGCCAGCTCCAACAAATAACCGATTTGGAGCCCCTTTCGGAAAAGCTGAATGAAATCACCCAAAAGGGCAAAGACAGGCGCAGGGAGCTCAACAACCTCTACAGCGGGAAAAACATCCGGAAAGACATCAAAAAGCTCCGGGATCAGCTTAATCAGGCCGAAAATGAATTAAAAACCGCTGAAATGAATTTCCAGCAGTGGGAAAAGGACAGGCAAAACCTGGAGCAGGAGCTGACGGAGCAGCAAAACCGGCTGAAGCCCATGCTGGAACAGCTCAACTATCCCTCCATACGTGAAGCCAAACGACACCTGCTGTCATCCAGTCAATACGAACAGCTGAAGGAGGAGCGCAACGGGATCAGTAAAGCCATCACAGCGGCGCAGTCACAAAAGGAGACCTATGAAAAACAACACCGCGAACTGAAAGAAAAGGACGTGGCAACCACCCGCGAAGACCTGGAAAAACAGCTGAAACAAACGAAGCAGGCCCTAAGCATCCTCCATGAGCGCCGCGATTCGCTGTATGGAAAAATCAGCTACCAGCAGCGGCAACTGGAAGAGCTGGACAAACTCGGCAAACGGATTCAGCAACATGAAGAGCAAAACGAAAAGTGGCGGCTGTTGAACCATTACATTGGCGATAGAGAGGGCAAAAACTTCAGCACCTTTGCCCAGCAGCTCACCCTCGAGCAACTGGTCCAGCTGGCCAACCAACGCATCGCCCGGCTCAGTGAACGATATATACTTGACATCCCCGGCGAAAATGAAGACGAGAGCCTGGTGATCAAAGACATGGACATGGGCGCCCAACGCCGCTCGGTCAAAACCCTCTCGGGCGGAGAAAGTTTCCTGATCAGCCTTTCACTGGCCCTGGCCCTCTCCGACCTGGCCTCGCGAAACGTGGAGATTAAAAGCCTGTTCATCGACGAAGGCTTTGGCTCGCTCGACCAGGTCACCCTGGACCAAACACTCGATACCCTCGAAAAACTCCAGGCCGAAAGCGAAAAAACCATCGGGGTGATCTCCCACATCGAAGCCCTTAAAGAACGCATGGATACCCAAATTGAAATTGTCCGAAACGGCCAGGGCTTCAGCTCGGTGGAAGTCAAAGAAAAAGCCGCCACATCCTGACCAAACCAATGCATCCGCTTCACCGGAAAAAACACATTTCGACATCATCAAGGGCCTCCATGCCAACATCAACCAGTTTTCAACCTTTATGATGACCGCAGCCTCAAAGGCAATAACTTGCGGATGCTTTTCGGAAGGGCTGATGAATGCCATCTGCTGATGCTTCTTTTTAAGGCATTCAGGCACAGCAGAATTCCAGGTGTTGCTTCCTGCAAAGCATCATTGTCTACATTTACATTCAAAAGTTCAATTCATCGGCCAATCCTTTTCAGTTCACAGCAATCATTTAGCGGCAATAAAATCCGAATGGATGATCTTTCGCAATAAGTTCATTCATCAATACTACCACCCAGGTAGTGATTTATATCAACGGGTAGGAATAAATTATCTCATCAAAATTTCCAAAACAATTCATTCCTGGAGCGTATATTTGTAACAAAGGATTTCAATGTCCGATTGATCCGGGATAAAATCCTGAGGTTTTATCATTCATGAAGCACTCTAAGCTCTTAAAAGGCTGTATTTTTCCTATTCTGGTTCTGACAGGGTGGTTAATTGATGCCCATGGACAAACCGTTATACCTGAAAAACGTCTCGGTGAAGCAGATCAGGAAGACCTGGCACAAATAGAAACCCTCAACGAAGAGGCCCGGGTGCTGTTCGGGGAAGCAAAGACTCTTTACAAGCAGCTGGAGAAGATGGAAGGTGAATCAAAAGGGAAGGCGAAAGATGCAAAGGCAAAGCAACTAAAGCAAAAAGCTTTAAAGAAAGACATTGAAGGATTTGAAAAAAAGAAGATGGCCCACCGGCACCGGTATCAGATCTATGAGCGGCATTTAAAACAATTACAGGCAGATGCACGCAAACACAGCGCAAGGCTCGTCCAGGCAAGGCTGTTCCATGAAGATGCCAAAAAGCTGTTTTACCGGGCATCCATATTGCGCAATGAGGCCTATAATCATGTAAAAGGCCAGCAGGGCAAATTCAGCAAGCTGGAAAAGGCCCATAACATAGAGCAATTGGCACTAAAAAAATTCAGGAGGGCCCTTGAGCTGTATGATCAAACAAAGAAGAAGGCCGGGGCCGGATCTTCAAATGTTTCGCCCAATGAGAGGGTGGTCATCGACCATGAGCTATTAGAAGCCATACAGTCAGCCCTTGAGGCCTATGAACCCGGGGAAACCCTGTATGGAAAAATCAACCATCTGTCGGTCAGGGACACCGTTTCCTATTCGATGCTTGATACATTGCTGGACCAATACAGGAGCGGTGCCTGGAGCGGCAAAAGGGATACCGCCCTGGTTCAAAACGGTCAAATCGCCGCCCGGCCAGCCCGGGCAAAAGACACGGCAGGCCGAGAGGAAGGGGCAAACCCTGGTGCACGGCAAAAAAATGGCGGTGGCAACAAAGACACCACAAACCAGGTGCTGCCGGAATTGAGCTACCGGGTGCAGATTGCCACAGACCGGCAGTCACTTCCGCAGGGGGCCCTCAGAAAACTCTATGACGGCGATAAGAAAATATACAGGGTAGACCAGGGCGGCTGGAAAAAATATATGATCGGCGCATTTTCCTCCTACAATCAGGCCAGCCGGTTTCGTAAAGATCTGGATGTAGAAGAGTCCTTTATTGTGGCTTTTCGTGATGATAAAAAGGTCAGCCCCGAATCGCTGGAAGCCATGGCCGGGAAAACCGATGCTTCAGCATCGCACCAGGCAGCGACCCCGGTGAAAAATACGGCCAAACGCACAACAAGGGGCGATACATCAGCTTCACCGGAAAAAACACATTCCAAATCATCAAGGGCCTCCGCGCCAAAGGATGGATCAAACTCCATCAATGCATCTATTTCAACAGATGCATCTACATCAAAGGATGCATCAACATCAACAAATGCATCAGCGTCAACGGATACACCAGCTGCATCAAAGAAGCTGATCTTCAGGGTACAGATTGCCGCCAACCGGGTTCAGCTGAAGAAAAAAGCCCTGAGTTCGATATATTCGGGCGTAAAAGAGATAACCCTGAACCGCAACAAAGGCTGGTACCGCTATTCCATCGGCCACTGCCCCTCCTATTACCATGCCAAACGGCTCAACAACCACACCCCCGTAAAAGGCAGCTGGGTGGTTGCTTACCGGGACGGGAAAAGAATCAATGCCTACCGTGTGCGCAAGCCCATTTACACCTATGCCAACCCTACCATCCGGGATAAAGGGCCGGCCCGGCAAGGCCTGGTTTTTAAGGTGCAAATTGCCGCCAGTACCCTGAAGCTCAGGGAACATGACCTCAAATACATCTATGCCGGTAAAAGACCAGTTACCGAGATCAAACAGGGAAAATATTATAAGTATTCAATCGGGCAATTCAACACATTCGGGAAAGCCGTGGAACTGCAAAAAAAAGTATGTGTGCCGGGCGCCTTCGTTGTGGCCTTTGACAAGGGAAAGCCTGTGGATGTCAGAACCGCTAAAAAAAGGAACAAATGAAAACATCAAACCCCCATACTATGCAATACAGAAAAACCACCCGAATAATCGGGCATTTGGCTTTACTGGCCTTTATGGTGGCCCTCTTTGGTTCATGTATATCGCTGAATAAGACCAAGTTGTTGCAGGAAAAAAGCATCAAGGATATATCCCAGGAGTTTGTCAATCAAAAGAGGGCCGAATACAAGATTCAGCCAGGGGATCAGCTCTATATCCAGGTATACAGCGTTGATCCCAAAACCAGCCGGCTTTTCAACACCGACATGCCCATGCACTACACCAACACCTCCAAGGAGCTGAACAGCTATAAGGTGGATGATCAGGGATACGTCAATTTCTCGTTCATTGACCGGGTGAAAGTAAAAGGCATGTCAGTGGGAGAAGCCAGGGACCTGCTGCAGGAAACGATCAATGAATATTTCAAGGAAGCCACCGTGGTGGTCAAGCTGGTTTATTACCGGGTTTCTGTGCTGGGTGAAGTCAACAACCCGGGCTCGTTTATGGTCGAGGACAAACAGATCAATGTACTGGAGGCTGTTTCCGAAGCCGGGGGCATCAATACCTTCGGCAACCGGCAGGAAGTGGTGCTGGTGCGTCAGACCAACAATGGATCGAAGATGTATTACCTGGATCTCACCGACAATGCCATCCTTCAATCGGAACAGTTCTATTTGATGCCCAACGACGTGTTGTATGTCAAACCCTTAAGAAGCAAGAACCTGGCCTTTGAAAAGGTCCCTTACTCCATCATCATGTCGACCATCACCCTGGGGCTGACCACTTATAATTTACTGATGAGGTAAACGCGCTGGTTGTCAATATGTACGAAGAATACCCCATCCACACAGAAGAGGAAGAGAAGATACCGTTCAAATATTACCTGTTCAGGTTTCTCAATTACTGGTATTTATTCGCCATAGCCATCCTGGTCGCTCTGGCCATTGCATGGTATCATAATCAGTCTACCCCGCAGGTATATAAAGTGCACACCTCGCTTTTGATCCGCCAGGATCAGGGGGCGTTGGATCTGAAGTCGATCATTCCCGAGAACATCACAGGCGGGAGCACAATGGAAGATCAACGCATCCACAATGAAATAGGTATTCTGCGGTCCTTTAGGCTTACACGAAAAACCACCGACCAGCTCGACTTTGAGGTATCCTATCACCGGGAAAAATCCCTGGTGGATCAACCCCTTTACCACCAGGCGCCCTTCCGGGTCGAATTTGACACAGCCCACCTTCAGCCCCTGAATACGCGCATATTTGTGAGCAAAAGAGCGGAAGGGCAGTACCGGATAAAGATGACAGCCGAAAAACTCACCCCTTATCACTACCTGAGGGAACAAAGGCACAGTCCGGTGAGCGGTGTCAATCTGTCCAGGACCATAAAAATGGGGGATACCTTGGAAAACCATTTCTGTAAGTTCACCCTGCAGCCTAATCCTGCCGCACCATGGCCGGATGATACAAAAGGGCGTTATTATTTCACCTTTCACAGTTACCGGCAACTGGCCAGGAAATACCATCATTTTGATGTGGAGATCAAAGAAAAATCCACCATACTCCACATCTCACAAAAAACCAGGAATGTGGAAAAAAGCCGCAAATTCCTCAATAAGCTCATTGAATTGTACCTGGAGCGAAGTGTCAGCAAAAAAGACGACATTGCCCGTGAGACCCTGGGATTTATTGACCGCCAGATCAGTGAAATTTCAGACTCCCTGGATGAATCGGAAGAACAACTGCAGAATTACCGGGCCTCTGAGAAAATCATGAACCTGGACATCCTTACCGAAAAAACTTATGAAGATCTGGACCGGCTCCAGGCAAAAAAGGCCGACATTTTGATGAAGCTGAAATACTTTGATTACATCAGGAATTACCTCAAACAGGGCAAGGACGTTCAGCAGATGGTGGCACCCTCGTCGATGGGGATCAAGGATCCCCTGTTGCAGAACCTGATCCAAAAGCTATCAGGTTTATACGTAGAAAAAACCAACATGGAGGTCAACTCCAAAAAGGAAAATCCTTATTTGTCGGGGGTAAAGGAAAAGATTCAGGATCTGCGCCAGTCTTTGGTGGAGAACATCAATAATTTGGAAGACAAGAACCGCATGCGGCTAAAGGACATCAAGCAAAGGACGGGCGATCTCACCCGGCGGGTCAGGCAGCTGCCGGTACAGCAGCGCCAGCTGTTCACCTATAAAAGGCGGTTTGAGCTCTACAATGAATTGTACACCTACCTGCTGAAGAAACGCTCGGAAACGGAAGTAAGCAAGGCCGCCAACATCCCGGTGCACGAGATCATTGACCGGGCAAGGCTGGCTTCGCACGCACCCCTGCAACCCAACCGCAAGAAAAACTATATGATTGCCCTGTTGCTGGGGTTGGTCATACCCGGGGGTTTCATATTAATCAAGGACTATTTCAATGACAAGATCACCGATGTCGACACCATCGAACGGATCACCAGTTTCCCCGTCCTGGGTCAGATAGCCCACAGCAAAAGCAAAGAAAACAACATCATCCAGGCCGACCCCAGGTCGGCCATTGCCGAGGCTTTCAGAAGCATCCGCACCAACTTCCAGTTCGTCGCCGGCGGGGAGCAGGTGACCACTGCCATGGTAACATCGGCCAGCCAGGGTGAGGGGAAAAGCTTCATCTCCCTGAACCTGGCCACCAGCTTTGCCATGTACGGAGAAAAAACCGTGCTGCTGAGCTTTGACCTGCGCCGCCCCAACCTCCACAATTTTATGAACCTACCGGTGGAGCCAGGGTTGAGCGGATACCTCAGCAACAACCACACCCTGAATCATATCATCCAAACCTCGGACATCGACAACCTTGATTTCATCGCGGCCGGGCCGGTGCCGCCCAACCCCTCCGAGTTGATCGCAGCCAGTAAAACCGGTGAACTTTTTGGTCAACTCAAGGAACAGTACCGATACATCATCATCGATACCCCGCCGGTCGGAATGGTTACCGATGCTTTCCTGCTGCTCAAATACACCAGCACCAACCTCTTTGTCATACGCCACAACTACACCAGCAAAAGAATGTTCGAATCGCTGGTCAAAAACATCTCCCAGAAAAAAATCCAACACATCAATGTGGTGGTCAACGACATCAACCTGAAAAGTAAAGGATATGAATATCAATATGGCTATACATACAACCATTACTATTACTGACCAACCTCCACACCGAATCGCTCACTGGCTCCTTTTGTGGTGAAAATTGCCTGTTGATTATCCTGCCGATGGTTTCTGCCGCGGAACACAAGTCCCAAAAATGCTTCCCGTCAACTGGCGGAAAGTTTTTAATGACCCTCCTTCACTGATAATCAACCTTCCAGCCTGCAAATTGTTAATTGTTTTGGGTCGAATTCCAGTTTTCTACCCATTGATTGTCTTTGCTGCTTATTTGTACCTTCCCCTTTATCTTATCTCCATTGATGCGGCCGTTGAAGACATACTGGTGGTTGGTGGCCGGATTTTCAGCAATAATATTAATGCGCGCACCCGCAAGCGTGGCCCTTTTTATGGTCAAATCAGTGTCGCCTGCACGAATTTCCGGATGGATTTGTTGAAAACGCTGATTCACCTCCATAGCAAATGCTTCCCCGTGGGTTTCCCATTGCCAGAGGCCCCGGGCGTCTGCAGGCACTTGCCAGTAATAAACATTGTGGAGAAAAACTTGTGCTGGTTGAGCCAGATTCAGTTTCTTAGTGATCGGATCAGCGGTTTCCAATTCCTGAATCGGTTTAATCGGGTCAAGGATCAGTGTGTCTGAAATCAAATTGCTGTTGTTGATGGTTTTATGTCGGTCCGGCTCCCACGCCCCCATGTCAAAATCATGAGAGACAATACGCGCCCCCGGTTGAAGTTGCTCGATGAATTGTGGACGTAGCTCACGGATTAAAGAGGGAAGCAGGTACATGGTAATGACATTGGCCCGGCTGATATCTGTTTCAAAAATGTCTTGTTTTAAAAACATCACCTGGTCTGAAACCCCTGCTTTCTTTGCATTTTTTCTGGCTTCCTCTATAAGGGCTCCGTCTATATCAACGCCAAGCCCGGTAGCTCCGCGTTTGGCTGCAGCAACCAGGATGCGCCCGTCACCACACCCCAGGTCAATAACATAATCACCGGGACCCACCCTGGCCATATCAAGCATCCTATCAACCACCTCATCGGGTGAAGGCACATATGGAACATCCTTCTCCTTTTCCTGAGCATATACCGGAGCATCGAAAAACAAAAAACCCATCAAAACGATGATGGCCCCTTGCCAAATCCTTGCCTTTGAAAAAAACCACTTTGTTCGTATCTTTCCCATTATCCTTGTGTTTACATCATTTGTCATAAGCTCTTATTATATGGTGTATTTTACCTGAAGTTTTACATCCATTCGTTGGCAAAGCGACTAATCTAATTGTTAAAATTGGCAATCCAATAAACCTGAATCAATTGTTAAGATGAAATCCCTGTATTCTTTAACCCACCCCTTATAATGCCTTTCTGAATAATTATCTGCCGGGCCTCCATCAACAAGTCAAACAATCCCGGGTCAGGGGCTTATAAACTGCGAATAAGCAATAATGTCAACCGCTAGAAATATCACAGATTCTAATCGGAACAATGGTTATAAATGACATGCTCATGTCTTTTGTAATAGGATATCAACTATACAAAAAACCTTTCGCCATGTATCATCCAAATCTTAAGTATTACGCTATGCTTATTGCCATGGCCATTTTCACCCTGGTCATGTTCTCCTCGTGTGAGGATGAAGAAAATGGCAATTCCGACAACGGGGAAACCGAAGTATGGGAACCCTATGACTTTACCGCCAACACTTCTTTTGAGTATGATTATGAGTACACCGATGTAAGTTCGGAGGAGGTAACCACCGGAACCATGCTGATTGAAATTGGCGATCCGGAAGTAACCATTTCCGGGACCATAGATGGCCAGGATATCAACATCACCGAAAATATCAGTTCAGATTTGGAGGACAATTTCATTTCCGCAGTCAGTAAAACCCCTTTGGCGCCGGTTCTATACCAGCCCTACTGGACCGGGGGATTTTCACAACAGGAACTCAGAGTGGGGGCTTCCTGGAGTTATTCTTACGGCGGGAACTCCATCTCCTTTGAAGTAACGGGAAAAGACACGTATGCCGGATATGAAGGCTTTACCATTGAGACAATCATTCAGGATGATGGGGAAACAATCACGATGAATACGTGCGTTAACCCTGATTTGCCCGTTGCTTTGATGGTTAGCGTAGAAGAAGCTGGCGGTGACACTTACTGGGTGGAAATGACAAACTACGAGGATTAAAATATGGAGCCGGGGCGCTTGCCCTGGTCTATAGACATATTGACCTTTCCTTCTGGACAACTCGGGTTTAATTGTCCGGGGAAAATTGTATACTGAATGTTTGGGGCCATACAAGGTTTGTATTGCACAGCGGGCCATCCCGCTCGCTGCTGATTATAAGGTTCCCTCATCAATCCTTTTTTCCAGAAGCGTTCGGCCAACGATGATCATCTCCGGAAATTCCTCCTTCCACTCATTCAACATCTTAAAAAGGGAAGTGGGTGTGAAGAAATCGTCAATGATATAACCATCCTGCAAATCATCAATATAGGAATCAGCCATGTAAAAATCTTCTGTATAATCCACCCCTATAAACAATCCCTTGTCATCAAGGTATTCAAATTCAGCCACTACTTTGCCTTTATAAGTGACTTCCAAATATTCACCATTGGATAGTTTTTCGAAATTTTCTTCTTTAGCATATGTCAGTTCCATAACACATCGTTTTTTTGATTTTTATTCGTATAAAGTTTAATTAACAGTTTGTATTTCAGTATAATAATAGCATATAATTCGTTGGTCTCGGTAACCTCTGCCATGGAACCCTCATGTTTTATTCATTACCTTTTGTG
>CAJXLK010000034.1 GCA_913055635.1 uncultured Bacteroidota bacterium | reverse complement strand
AGCATGGGGGTTCCATGGCAGAGGTTACCGAGACCAACGAATTACATACTATTATTATACTGAAATACAAACTGTTAATTAAGCTTTATACGAATGAATCGTTGCAAAAACTGATCTGCAACATCAATCTTTTATTTTATGAGCAAAGCAGAAAAGTTAAAATCCATTTTGGAGAAGAATCGATCTTATATAGCCCCGGTGATGAAAGTGGCCATGCGGGAGGGAGATCTGCTGGAGATGGATTTTACCGATGAGAATAAGGATCTTAAATCCCTGGATGTAAATGACACCCACCAGTTCATTGAATATATCGAATCGGCCCTCAGCGGATATGCACGGGTAGGCATTGGCGGCTACGGGGAGGACCGCTTCATCTACAGGCGGAGTCAACTGTTTGACGGGGAAAAGGAGCCGCGCAGCGTCCACCTGGGAACGGATGTATGGGTTCCACACGGGACAAAAGTTTTTGCCCCGTTGGACGCCACAGTACACAGTTTTAAAAACAACAACCGGTTTGGCGATTATGGGGGGACCATCATCTTGCAGCATGAACTGGAAGGTATAGAATTTTATACCCTGTATGGTCATTTGTCGGTTGCCTCCTTGAAGGGATTGGCCAAAGCTCAGCGCATCGCCCAGGGCACCCATTTTGCCACGATAGGGGCCTCCGATGAAAACGGCCACTGGCCGCCCCACCTCCATTTTCAATTGATTACCGATATGTTGGGCTATGAAGGTGATTTTTTCGGTGTGGCACCCCCTTCTGAAAAGGCATCGTATATGGAACTGTGCCCCAATCCCCGGCTGATTTTGAAACTGGGCTAGTTCCCGGTTGAGCCATTCTTAATGTTCATCGTAATCGCGGGTGCCAATCAACTTGCCCTTGGCATTGTAATTGTACCAGGTTCCCGCTTTTTTTCCTTCTTTATAAGTCATCTTGAACCTTAGGGTGCCCTTGTCATCCCATATTTTCCAATTCCCATGCTTTTTGCCTTTTTTATAGACTGCCCGGGCTACTTTAATCCCCTCTTTGTTCCAGGTCTTCCAGATTCCATCCATCTTACCGTTTTTATAGGAACGCAATTCTTTTTTGGAACCATCCGGGTAATAGAACATGGATCTCCCCTCTAAAACCCCGTTTTCTACATTGATTTTGGCTTTTAAGTTCCCGTTGTCGTAGTGTTTTTTGTAGACCCCGGTATATAATTCCTCCTCTTCGGTATAGTATTTACCTTCTTTTTGGGTCACCTCCTGGGCATTGGCCAGAAGTGGTACAAGGAATATCAGAAGCGTTGCTATGATGTGTATTTGTTTCATGATGCTGGATTTACTTTGTCTTGATCCTCCTTGGTAAGGAATACGGCAAAATTAAAAAAATGTTATTTCAATGTTAAGTTCATGTTACTACCAATCGGGTTTATATATGGCCATTTCAATTTCGTTTGATGTGGGCAATGATCCATTTCATTAACCGGTTGATAGGTTATATTTCGTCCTGAAAAAGAAGGCATGATTAAAGAAATCTCACGATTACAGTGAGTAGGATATACTCACCGAGTAGGTTCTGCCTTCTGAGTATCTCCTTGAATAACGGTCTTCGCTGTCGAAATGATGGGTGATTTTGTAATCGCTGTCCAGGATATTGTCGACGGCCAATTCCACCGTAAAATTCGAGGCGAACCCTTTGCTGATGTTGAGATTCAGCATGGGTCGGGGTTCCTTGTATTCATAGGGCAACCGGCCTTTGGTGATCAGGTAGAGCTTTTCACCGGTGATGTTGAACCCCAGGTTGGCCGAGAGGCTCTCTTCCTTGTTGTTGTAGCCCATGAAGGCATTGATGATATAAGGGGCCTGTCCCAGCATGGGCCTGGTGTCCTTGCGGTCGGAGTCCCTCTGGCGGATGTACTCGAGGGTTTCCTGCGAGAGCTCCACCACCGATTTGATGGCGGTAAAATTGCCACCTACGTTGAAATGCTTCATGAAAGGAATAAAGTCCAGGTCCTTGACGAATTCCACTTCCAGACCATACAGGTTGGCCTGGTCCGAATTGAAGGGCTCCAGCTCATAGTTCTGGGTGCCTGTTTTGAGTCGCATCTCAATAGGGTTGTCGAAGTTTTTGTAGAAACCTGTCACAGCCACTTTTTCCCCCCGGTCGAAGAAATATTCCCAGCGCAGGTCCAGATTGGAGATGGCGGTTTGTTTCAGATCGGGGTTGGCGTAGATGTAGGCGCCCCTGGCATAGTCGTAATAATTGGTTCCAACCTCCTGGAATTTGGGGCGGGCCAGGGTCCTGGACCAGGCCAACCGCAGGTTCATATCTTCCTCCGGGGTGTAGGTAAGGTTGAAAGAGGGCAGCACATCGGTGTTGTTGAGCTCACCTTCCCGGTAGTTGCGGTCGTCGGCATCCACCTTGTTTTCGGAGTAGATTTGTGATTTTTCCACCCGTGCGCCTGTAACCAGCCGCAACTGCTCTGTGATGGGCATGTCGATCATTCCATACCCGGCCAGTATCGATTGTTCGGCCCGGTAACTGTTGGTCAGGTTGCTGGAGTGGTCCGATTTGTATTTGTAACCGGTGGTATTCTGGTCGGTGTAGACGTTGTTGACCAGATAATCGCGGACATCCCCACCTGGAAATGTGGTATAGTAGCTGTTCAGGCTAAACTGTACGTTGTCCATATCCCTTTCCTTGATGATATAGGAGCCGCCGGTCTGGATGCTCGCTTTTTTCTCGAACAGGGTGAAGGGGATGGTGACATCTATTTTGGCGTTCAGGTCGTTTTCCTTCATGTTGCGGAAGATGCGCACGGGAACGTCGTTGGTTTTGATTTTCCACCCATAGGGTTCGCCTGTTTGGTCGTCGCGCTGGTAAAGGTTTTCGAAAAACCTCAGGTCGGGTTCGTCCTGGCTCATGGCCGTATAGGACGACTGCCATTCCACGATGGTTTTGTTCAGGGAGGGGAAAACGTGTTTGCCGTGCAGCTGGTAATAATTGAAAGCCCGCTCTATCCACCCCAGGGTTCGCACCGTGTTTTGTTTGGATTCGTAATAAAAGTAACCGTCCTGGTAGCGGGCTACTTTGTTGCCGCTTTGGTTGCGCATGTAGCGGGCACCTATCTTGTGGTTGTTGTCCAGTTTGAGGTTCAGGTTGAGCAGGCCGGCCAGCAACACCTTTTCTTTGCCCTGGTTGTCGTCCATGATCTTAAGTGGTGAGGGGGTGACGCTCTCCTCGTATGTGCCGTTGATGCCGTCGCTGTAATAGGAAAAGTCACGGGAATAGCTCAGGGCAGCATTGTATCCCAGTGATTTGCCCAGGAAATCGACCTGGTTGCCTATGGACAGTTTGTGGCTGTGGTCGAGGAACGAATCATCCTGCCGGGGTGCCATTACGGGAGTGAACGATTCGGTGATGCCCGTGATCTGGTCGGGGAAGGTGAACTCGGTGACTTCTCCAAGATCTTCCTGCACCATGGTGTTTAGAGCCTGTTGGGCCCTGCCGGGGATGTGTCTCGATCCGTCGTCGAAACCCAGGTAATCGGTGTCTCCGCCCGGGTAAGACAGGAAATCATCATTCAGGTTGGCCTGGGGGTTGTAGCCAAACTTGGTGGAGAACTCAAAGGTGAATTTCTCCGGGAAATCTTTTGTTTCTATGTCTATGTGGCCTCCGGTGGAGTTGCCCGGCATGTCGGGGGTGAAAGTTTTATTGACCACAATGTTTTCGATGATGTTGGAGGGAAAGATGTCCATCTGCACCGTATTTTTTTCCGGGTCCATGGCTGGGATGATGGACTCGTTCAGGGTGATCATCGTATAGCGGTCGCTCAGTCCCCTGACAAACACGTACTTGTCGTCCTGCACCGAAACACCGGTTACCCGCTGAAGGGCAGCTGCTGCGTTCGAATCACCCAGCTTGGCTATTTTTTCGTAGGAGATGCCGTCCATCACCCGGCCCGATTTCTTTTGCAAAAGCTGCATGGCGTTTTCCGTTCTTTGCCGGGCCCGGGCTGTGACCACCACCTGTTCGATCTCTGTCTTGGCCTTGGCCAGGTTGGTGTTCAGTACGGTCACCTCTCCGGGTTTGATTTGTATGTCGTTGAATATTTTGGCTTTGTAGGAGACATAGGAGACCTTGATGCTGTAATTACCCGGCGACAATTTGAGGGAGTAATTGCCGTCAAAATCGGTGATCGTTCCTACTGGTTTGTCTTTAAGGGATACGGTGGCCCCGATCAGGGTCTCCCCGGTTTCCCGGTCCATGATTTTTCCTCTTAAAGTGCCCTTTTGCGCCATCATTCCCTGAGAGAGTAAAAAGAGGGTGATGAGGGTCAATCCAATTTTTTTCATCATCATTTGCTTGTTTTTTCATCAAAAGAGCAAGCCGGTGACCTTGCAGCCACCAGCTTCTCTTTGTTGTTCTACAGCTTTCTGATTAATTTCCAACGTTTTTGAGAATGTTGTTTTTGATCACCAGGTTGCCTTCATCGGCAAATTGATTCCAGCTGCTGTGTTTGTCTTCGCGGTATTCTATCTCTATGCCGCTGCCTGTATTGTAGAAGATGGAGTTGGCATAGGTGCCGCCGGCGTCATCGCGGAAGGTGATCAGGTCGCCGCCGTTGCCGACATAGGTGGCGTTGTAGATCATCGGTTTGGAGTAAGGCTCGGAGCCTTCGCCGTCGCCGCCGCTGTCATGCTCGCCCAGGCGACCGCCGGTGCCTTCGGCCTGGATGGCTGCCCAGAACTGGCCTTTCCCCTGGAATCCTTCGTCATAGTCGTAGGCATCGTCGCCGCAGTAAGCAACAAAGAGGTGCCTGGTGTTGACTGTTCCGCCAAACCATTCGACACCGTCGTCCACGTTGGAGATCACCTCGATCTGGTCGATGGTGGTTCCGTTTCCAACAGAGCCAAGGGTGAATCCGTTGATCTCGTTGCCCTGGCCAATGTTGGTGCCACCGTGGCGAATGGAGATGTATTTAAACACCCCTGAGTTGTCGTCAGCGGCATCGCCACCATATTGAGCCGGATAGGCATCATCCTCGGGGATGCCTTCCACGCGGTAATCATTGCTGGGGTTGTTGTTGGGGGCACTGCCCAGTACGATCAGTCCGCCCCACAGGCCGCTTACTTTTTCACCGTAAGAGGTGCCGGTGTAGGTGTCGCCTTCACCGGTGAAGACAATGGGCATGCTGGCCGAGCCTTCAGCATGGAGCATCCCGTCGCGGGCAACGATCAGGGCTGAGGCATTCTCCTGCTGGCCGGGAAGACCCTGGATCATGGTACCTGCTTCAATGGTCAGGGTGGCCCCTTCTGTAACAAAGATGAAACCGTCCAGCTTATAGAGGGTTTCCTTGTTCCAGGTTTGATCGGAAGTGATGTTGGAGGAGATGGTGTCTGTATCCGTGATGTTGTAGGTGTAGCTGCCGTTTTTGTAATCCTCCATACCGTATGTCAGGGTCCAGGATGCCCAGTTGCTGGAAGCTCCAGGTTCAAAAGCACCCTGGTAGGAGACGCTCTCGATGAAATGGTCGCCGGAGAGGGCCTCGCCATCACCCGCTTCACCCTGGGCAGGAATGATGGTGTTGAGGATGTCGTCGTAGTTTAAGCTCACCATGCCGGTCGAATCGACCACGTTGCCATTGTTCTGAAAATGATCCTTCAGTTGGGTTTCATAGTCAGAAGGCAGCGAACCGTGATCGCCTTCTACATAAGCAGCCATCCAACCAAATGGACTTGATTTGGGCTCTTCTTCCGGGGTGGGATCGTCACTGCTGTCCTCTTCACAGGCTGTGAAGCCGATCATTAAAGAAAACAGCAAGACTGCACTGATTTTGAAGATACTTTTTTTCATCGTTTTTGCTATTTTTGGATTCAACATGTGGTTTTTCGATGAAATGCTGATACAAAGAAAACCCATCTGAAATGAGAGGGTGTTATTTCACGTTTAATGTTGTTTTAAGTAATCTGGAATCTTTTCAACTGATTTAACCTTCACTTAAAGTGGGGTTAAAGGAAAATTAGCTTGGACTTAATATATTTTTGTTTACTTTGGTCATAGTAGATTTAAAACCATAGCCACATGGAAAGTAAAGCCCACAGAATTTTGCTTGTGGATGACGAACCCGACGTCCTCGAGTTTATTGGTTACAACCTGAAAAAATCGGGTTACGAAGTATACACCACCCAGAACGGGAGAGATGCCATTGAAAAAGCAAAGGAAGTGAATCCCCATCTCATTTTGCTGGATGTGATGATGCCGCAAATGGATGGCATTGAAACCTGCGAGGAGATCCGCAAATATCCCCAACTGAACAACACCATTATTGCCTTTCTAACGGCCCGCGGAGAGGATTACTCCCAGATTGCCGGATTTGAAGCCGGGGGGGATGATTACATCACCAAGCCCATCAAGCCAAAAGTGCTTAACAGTCGGATCAAAGCCCTTTTAAAGCGATACCGGGAAAAATCTGAAGAGCAAGTACCCCAGGAGAATGCCATCATTGAGACCTCGGATTTGACCATCGATAAGGAGAAATATTTGGTTCGAAAAGGAGAAAAGGAGCTTATTCTGCCCAAAAAGGAATTTGAACTGTTGCTGTTGTTGATTTCCAAACCGGATAAAGTATTCACCCGGGAGGAAATTTTTACCCGGGTTTGGGGAGAAAATGTGGTGGTGGGTGATCGCACCATCGATGTACATATCCGCAAGCTCCGCGAGAAGATTGGGGGAGAGCACATTAAAACCGTCAAAGGGGTGGGCTATAAATACGTGGATTGATGAAACCCGTCCCTGTCAGAACAAGGCTTATTCACCCGCCGATGAAAGGATTCAACCCATCCGATCCATAAAAAAAAGGCTGTCGCAAAGGCAGCCTTTTTTTATGAATGGATCCCTTTCAGGGTTTATCGTTTTAACAGCCAGGTTGGAGGGGGCCAGGTTTGGCTGGATGGCTCAGGTTTCCTGGCCGATTTCCTCCTGGTTGGTAATAAAGTCGCGCTGGGCTTTAAGCAGGTTGACCGTGTGGAGGGTAAAGTTTTTCATTTCGTTGAGCAGCTGAAGGTAGAGGATGCTGTTTTTGGTGCTGGTTTTCTTCTTCTTGATCCGTTTGATTTGGGCTTTCCGGTATTCATCGATCAGATTAAGGGTTTCTTGCTGCTGTTTCACCACGGTATCGTACACCTGTTCAAACGCATTGTTCTCAATGATGTGCATGGTATTGGTAAAAAGCAGGGTAATTTGCCGGTTGAGTTCCTCCAGCTCTTTTATTTGGTTGCCATTGAGGCTTTTATGCTGATTGGCAATGTGGTCGTAACTGGGCCCGGCAATGAAGGTCAGTGAATGCGCCATTTCCCTGAGATAATCCGTGACCTGGACATAGAAATGGCCGGTTTCAATGTCGTCTTCTTCCAGGCGGGCCAGGGTGTAGTGGACATTGTTCTTGATGGATTTGGCCTCATTGTTGAGGTTTTCCACCTTCTTATCGATTTCCTTGAGTTTTTTGCGGTCTTCTTTGGAAACGCTGATGATGGTTTCACTAAAAATATTGATCACATTATTGAGCATGTTGTTGATCTCGCGGGTGCATTTTTCCACCACGTTGCCTTCTTCTATCTCTTCCTCGGTGAGGGCTTCCATTTCTTTCTGGCGTTCTGAGCGTTTTTTATGGATGGCATGGGTGCGGATCAACAGGAAGAGGGCCAGCAACAACATGGCGACAATGGCGATGATGCCCCCGTAGGTGATGATGTTGGCCACGATGAAGGCTACGGTAAAGGCAATGAGGGCGGTGAAAAACCAGCCGCCAATAACGGTGATCACACCGGTGATGCGATAAACCGCACTTTCTCTTCCCCAGGCGCGGTCGGCCAGGGAAGTACCCATGGCCACCATAAAGGTGACATAAGTGGTGGAGAGGGGCAATTTAAGGGAGGTGGCAAAAGAGATGATGATGCTGGCCACGGTAAGGTTTACCGAAGCCCGCACCAGGTCGAAATAAGCCTTATCTTCCTTGCGCGCTTTCTTTTCATTGGCTCCGTTCAGTGAAAAGCGGTTGTTGACGGCTCTCTGCCAACTATCGGGTGTAATGGCCTTGATGGTGTTGTTGAATTCAATGACCTTGCGCACTATAATCCGCGAAAAACCGGATGAACCAAACCGTTCATACCCCTCGCTCTGACGGCTCAGGTTGATTTCGGTCTGGGTTACTGAACGGGCCTTGCGCGAGAAATACAGAGTGATCACCATGATGATCCCGGCCGACAGCAACAGGAAGGTGTTGGTCTTGACGCTTCCGGTCAACCCGTCCATTAACAGGCTGTCAGGAGATACCCCACCCGAGGCGGCATAATCCTGGTAGGATTTTAAACCCGCTACCGGCACGCCGATGAAATTGACCAGGTCGTTCCCGGCAAATGCCATGGCCAGGGCAAAGGTGCCGACCAAAACAATCCCGCGGAAAACATTCACCTTTGAATACCAGTAAAGCACCTGCAGAATCAGGCTCCATCCTACAAAACTGACCAGCAGAATGGCTGCCGTATTGTCTTTGATCCAGGTTAGTCCGTTTTCGGTAATCAGCGAGGAGCCTTTGGCCCCTTTGATCACGATGAAATAGGTAATGGCCGTGATGGCCAGACCGCCCCAAATGGCTCCGAAGTAACGTAGGTATTTTTTGTACTGGAACGAAAAAATCACCCGGACAAAGAATTGGACAATCGCCCCGATGATAAAAGCCACAATCACCGAAAGCAGAATGCCCGAGATAATGGCCAGCGCCTTGGTTGAGTTGATGTATTCCCCCAATGATCCGGCCGTTTCTGCATCGGTGCCCAATTTGATCAGGGATACTGCCACTGCTGCCCCCAGCAGCTCAAATACAATCGATACCGTGGTGGAAGTAGGCAGGGCAAAGGTGTTGTAAAGGTCCAACAGCAAGAGGTCGGTGAGCATGACCGCCAAAAAGATCATCATGATTTCTGAAAAGTAAAATAAATCGGGGTGAAAGATGCCTTTGCGGGCTACTTCCATCATGCCGCTGGAGAAAGTCGTGCCCACTACAATCCCGGCACTGGCGATGATCATGATGATATACCGGGGGGCTGCCTTTGAACCAATCGAAGAGTTTAAAAAGTTCACCGCGTCATTGCTTACCCCAACAATCAAATCAGATATCGCCAGGGCGAAGAGAACGACTACAATGATCAGATAAATATTTTCCATCAGTTTATTTTTTTTCAGAGATTTGGAACGAACGCATCGTTGACTGCAAAGCTAGAATCTTTCTGGCTATAGCACTGAAGGGGAAGGGTTAAATTTATGTTAAATCTGTCTGAATTTACTGTATATTGCTTCTTTCCGGTTTTGATGATCCCTAAACCACAGGTACCTTTAAAGGAAGGGGCTTTGACGGGCAACACCAAAAGGAAACGGGAAAAATTTCTCACTCAGATCGCATAATGATGATGAATTTGCTATATTTGAAGGGATAGCCTTCGATATTAAAACTTTTAAGGCGGTATTTACCCCCTATAAGGTCAAACCGACCGCGAGGAATCGATGGCATGGATCTGGTCAGTAGGGGGATTTAAAATGAAGTATTATGCAAGTCATTGCCTGTTTATGAGCAGACCAGCTAATATCATTAATTACCAGGGGCATATTGATGTTGAGCAGATGGACCATTTGTTGATGGCCCTTCAAAGTAAACTTGAAATGCAGCACCTGGACCTGCTCACGCGAAAAAGAATTTATTCGGCTTGTGTGGAATGTTTGGACAACATCACCAAACATGCCGTGGACAATAATGGGGCAGGGGGGGGTGATCAGGGGTATCCTCCTGATTTTAGGGTCGGGACAGATGACAAAGGATATGTGGTAACGGCTTCCAATCTCCTGCAATCCCACCAGGCCAGTTATATCAAGGAGCGAGTTGAACATCTGAACCAGTTGAATCAATCACAGGTGGATCAAGTCTTTCGCGAAGCCATTCGAAAAGGCGCCACTTCCCCCAATCATTACGGTGGGGGACTGGGATTGATTGTTCTGGCCAAAACCACCCCTGATCCCATTGAATATGAGATTAAGCCTGTCTCCCGGGATTATTCCTATTTCACCATTGGCTTGCGCATCACTCGGGCCAGGGCATCCACAGGTTAAGGTCTGTTTTACTAGCCTCAGCGGCTTCAACAACCGGTTCCATAATCGCCTTGCCCCAATCTGGAGCCATGATCGTGTCGGTGCACGAAATCACCCTTCACTAATTGCTTCCCAAAGCCCCTTGCGCGTTTGCGTTTTTCGTTTGGCAGGGTGCTTAAACACTAATTTGCCAGGAAATAAGCCTGATAGGCCCATGAATGCCTGTAGATGATTAGGTCAACAACAAGTGAGGGTTATTCCACCTCATATGACTTGACAAAGCGGGCGCCTTCGCTGGCCATTTCTTCAAGGGCTTTATCGACCGATCCGTTGATGTTGATGCCCCGGATGGCATCTTCAACCACATAAACCTGAAAACCTTCCTTTAAGCCATCGAGTACCGACCATTTTACACAAAAATCCGTTGCAAGACCAGCAATATAGATGGGATCAAGGTTTCGTTCGCTCAAGTAACCTGTTAAGCCGGTAGTGGTTTGGAAATCGTTTTCGTAAAAGGCTGAATATGAGTCAATTGACTTTCTAAACCCTTTCCGGATCACCATTTGTGTTGGGACGGTGTTCAGGTCGGGATGGAATTCACTGCCCTTTTCTCCCTGAACGCAGTGGTCAGGCCAAAGCACCTGTTCTCCGTATTGGAGTTCAGTGCTTTCAAAGGCTTCCTTTGACGGATAAGAAGATGCGAATGACCAGTGGCCACGGGGATGCCAGTCCTGGGTTTGAATGATGTTGTCAAAGCGTTCGGTCAGGTTGTTGATCACCGGAACCACTTTGTCGCCATTGGGCACTTCCAGGGCACCTCCCGGGCAAAAATCATTTTGTACGTCAACAATAAGCAATGCACGCATGTTTACCTCCTCTTTTGGCTATGCAAACTGGTTTTTGGCTTTATTAGATGGTTTTTCTGAGTTTTTCAACGATTTGGTTTCTCAGGTTATTGAGCTGGTCGGAAAGTCCGACCTTATAGATGTGGGGCATCTCAAACCGCTGATGCTCTATGGGCAAACGTGCCAGGCGCTGACTGGCGTATTGTTTTATGGCCTGGGTATCGTTGGTGGCCTCGACGATGGCCCCATTCTCAAATACCCGGTGGAAGAGCGATTCTTTGGTCATCCCTTCAAGGTGGCATTTTTTTGCCACTTCATGGGGATGGTGCATTCGGTGGGGGTTGGTCTCCTCCTCCAAAGCGATGCAATCGGCATAAAACAAGCCGGCATCATCGAAATAACGGAAGACTTTTTTAACCCCGGGGAGGGAAATTTTCTCGAAGGTGTCAGAAATTTTGAGTTTGGGTTCATCATTGTTCATGGCCAGTTTATAGACCCCATCGAGGGCTGCCGTACTTTTTCCGGTAATCAGCTCGGTGCCTACGCCAAATCCGTCAATGGGTGCTCCCTGCTCCAGCAAGCTGCGGATGACGTATTCATTGAGCTGGTTGGAAACCAGTATTTTGGTGTCAGGCAGGCCGGCGTCATCCAGCATTTTTCGGGCTTTTTTACTAAGAAAGGCCAGGTCGCCGCTATCCAGGCGGATGGCTTTAAGCTGGTAGCCTTTTTCTTTGAGCTCACGGCCTACGCGGATGGCGTTGGGAATGCCCTGCTTGAGCGAGTCATAGGTGTCGACCAACAGGACCGTGTTTTCGGGAAAAACGTTAGCGTATTGGCGGAAGGCAGTCAGTTCGTCATCAAAACTCTGAACCCAGGAATGGGCCAGGGTACCGGTGATTTGTGCCCCATAGGCATAACCGGCCAGCACGTTGGAAGTGGCATCGACCCCGCCAATGATGGCGGCCCGGCTTGCCTGAAGCCCCCCCAGGCCCTGGGCCCTTCTTAAACCAAAGTCGCTAACCGCCCGCTTCCCGGCAATGCGCCTGATGCGAGAAGCCTTGGTGGCAATCAGCGATTCGAAATTCAGATAATTCAACAGGATGGTCTCGACCAACTGGCATTCAACCATCGTACCTGTAACGCGAAGAACAGGTTCCAGGGGAAAAACAATCTCTCCCTCCCGCACACTGTTGATGGTGGCTGTGAAACGAAAGGAGCTCAGATAATCCAAAAAATCTTTTTTAAATCCCTGGCTTTTCAGGTAGGCAATGTCATCGCCACTGAAATGAAAATGTTCCAGTGACTTCAATAAATCCCATAAACCGGTAAATATAACGTATCCTCCCCCAAAGGGGTTATCGCGAAAAAAATAGTCATAAGCGGCCGGCTCTTCATGTTTGCCTGCATAGAAAAACCCCTGAGCCATCGTCAGTTCATAGAGGTCAATGTAAAAACCATTGTGGTTATTCAGTATGTCCATTTTTACCTCCTATTCAATATACCATCGTAGCGGTTGTAATGTTCAAAAATTAACAATTTTTTAGGGATCCATCGCCATTCAAAAAGGAAAAGCCCGCCAGTGGGTTGAATAGATTCATAAACCCAGACCAGCGGGCCATTTCAGGAATTGGGCGGATGTTATGGGTTATCTTGTTGATTGATTTGCTGGAGCAATTCATCGACTGCCCGTTTGAGTTGTTCATCCTTGCCTTCAGCTTTGCTGTCGGGGCGGTTATGAACGATGATATCGGGAACGGCCGGTCCGTGCTCCATGTTCTTATGGGTTTCTTTCACATACCAGCCCCGGTAGGGCAGGCGGATGTATGAATTGTCGATCAGCCTTCGTCCGCCGGTTGAGATGACGGCTCCAAAAGTGGGAGTACCCACCAGCTTTCCATGATCAAGGGTTTTGAAGGCATGGGAAAAGATTTCCGCATTGGAGTAACTGTTTTGGTTGCACAGGGCAATCGAAGGTTTGGTCCAGGCGGATTGGGGCAGCCTTTCGGCATAGGGATAATACCGATCGAACTTTTTGTGGTTTTCCTCCAGGTTGTCTGTTGCCCCACGGGGTATGGTATAGGCATGCTGACGCACGTTCAGCACCGTCATCAGGTAATCGGTGGTCCAACCGCCGCCGTTGAACCTCACGTCGATGATGATGCCTTCCTTGTTGTAGCCGCTGGCCATCAATTCCCGCTCGAAGCGTTCAAAACTGGTCCAGTTCATTCCCTGGATATGGATGTACCCCAGCCGGCCATTGCTGTATTTCTGGGTCAGCTTTTTGCGCTCTTCGACCCATTCGCGGTACTTTTCCTGATGCAGGCTTTGGGTGGGGCGGATGATGACTTCCCGGGTGTTGCCTTCGGTGTCGCGCACCGCCATATAAATTTCTTCTTCAGCTTTGTTGATCAGGGAAGCGTAGAGGTTTTCCCCTTCGATGGCCTGGCCGTTAACCCGTGTAATGACTTCACCTTTATGGAGCTTGCTGAATTTTTTGTCTGCTGGTGAATTGGGCACGACATGGGTAATTTTAGCTCCCCTGGGATGCGGCTCGGCTTCGATGCCCAGTAAACCGGTTTGTTCATCCTCCGTCTCCGAGAGATCATCTCCATATAAGCCCATGTGGCTGGCATTGAGTTGGCCAAGCATGATGTTGAACATATCGCGGAAATCATGTTTGGTGGAAGCGGCCATGGCCATGGGTTTATATTTTTCTTTGAGCGCTTTCCAGTCGTTGTCGTGGAATTCAGGGTCATAGAAGCCATGTTGAATGACTTCCCATCCATTTTCAAATATTTGTTCCATCTCGGCTTTCAGCTGGATATCCATTTCGGCCTGGACGCTAACGGGCTTAAGGGCCTGGTCTTTGGTATTGAGCCGGGCCAGCATGCCCCCGGGCTTGAGCATATAAAGGGTTTGCTTGGGATGGCTCATCTTTACGGCTCTGGGTGACTGATCGCCCTCGGTAAGGGCCTTTTTCTCGGTCCCGTCCCATTTGATGCTGTACAGGTCCTGAGGGGCTTCATAATCTTTGCGTCCCCTGGAGTTGGTGGTAAAATAGAAGGTTTCTCCGTCCTTCGAGATTACCAGGTTGGCCTCATTGCCCGGCAGAGCAGTAACCTGCTCCAGGCGTTGGTGAATATCGGTGGTATCGATCACCACTGCCGGTTTTTCGGCTTCACCCTCTTTTCCTTCTTTGTCCTGGTCATCGATCTGTTGCCAGTCCTCTTTGGTTTTTTGCCAGTCTTCTTTCTTCAGCCAGGCGAACCACACGTCCCGGTCGCCATTGTTGCGTTCCGATATGAAGCCCAGCTTGCTTCCATCGGGGCTCCAATAGGGGTTGTAATCATTCTTGGGATGCATGCTCACGTTGACGGGATGGGCATCTTCTTTGGCCCGGTGAACATAGATTTCAGAGTTGAAATACAGATCCTGCAGGGAATAGGCCAGCCACTTGCCGTCGGGACTCCAGGTCACACCGGAGGGACTGGCCCAGCCTTCGTGCATAAGGGTTTGATTGCTCAGGCCCGGTTCTTCCGTATTGAGATCCGCCATCACCAATTCACCTCGACCGCGGAGAAAGACCACTTTCTCGCCGTCGGGCGAAACCACCGGGTTGGACTCGGGTTGGTCGCTTTCGGTAAGTTGTTCCCGCTCATATCGTAGGGTCTGGTAAAGGCCAGGCTTTTGAGGATCGGCTGATTTGAGCAGGTACAACTCGCGTTGCCCGTTGCGGTCGGAGATGAACAACAGGGTGGAATCGTTGGCCCATTCTACCTGAAAATCACGGTAAGCATGATCGGTTAGCCTTACCGTGCGGGAGTTTTCTTTTTCATTGTTGATCAAAAAGATTTCCCCCCTGACCACAAAAGCAGTAAGCTTGCCATTGGGCGAGAGGGCATAATCGCTGATTTCCTTGCTATAAGTCTTGTGCTGAACCGGGGTGTAGCGGTAGTCGCGGGAAAGGTTCAGACTGAGGGTTTCTGCTTCCTGGCCTGCCCCCTGTTTGACAAAAATGCTGGTGCCCTTCTCATAAACCAGGGTGTTGCCGTTGGCCGATACATCAAAATAGCGAATCCCCATATTCCCGGCTTGAGTTGCTGGCTTCACAGCGCCAGCTTTTTCACCTTCCTGGTCTATGGCAATGGAGAAAATGTTGTACTTTCCATTGCGCGAGCTGATGAAATACAGGGATGAATTACCCGCCCAACGGGGTTGGAAATCGTTGCCTTTGTAATCGGTGATCTGGATGTATTCATCGTTCTGGGTGTCATATATCCAGATATCGCGGTTGGCCGGTCCGCTATAGGCTTCTCTTTCTTTCCGGCAGGAACCCCGCACGAAAGCAATAAAACGCTGATTGGGAGAGCGTACCGGTTCATGGCCTACGGCATCAAGCACCCGCTGAGGGGTTTCTCCACTCAATGCAGCTTTGTAGATTTCCCTTTCCCATTCAACCTGGGCAAAAACCCGGTTGGTGGTAAAAAGCACTTCATCGTTTGAATTCCACCCACTGATGCGGTCGCCCGTGGAATGATAGGTCAAACGTCGGGTGTTATTGCCGTCGGCACCAATGACATATACGTCGCTGTGGCCGTAACGGTCACTGGTGAAGGCAATCTCCTCTCCATTGGGGCTCCATTGAGGCATTTGGTCATACCCCTCATGAATGGTTAATCGCCTGGCTTCGTTGTCGCTGTCCAGGGCTTTTACCCATATATCACCCTGGTAGACAAAGGCTATCTTCGAACCGTCCTGGTTAAGCGAAGGATAGCGTACAAAATAGTCGTTTTCCTGGGCCTTATTGGGTTTGGCCCCGAAAAGAAAGACTAGTGCTGTGATTATCACAAATAGTTTCTTGTTCATAAGGAATGGAATTTTATGTTTTTGAATTCTTGAGTATTGGATGCTTTATGTTAGTGATCGTTTAAGTGGGGGGGGCAGATGGGGTATTGTTCTGATAATATTGACAAAGCTCTGTTAATGGACATTGATCACATTTAGGTTTTCGGGCCGTGCAGATATAGCGTCCGTGAAGGATCAGCCAGTGATGGGCGCGTGGAATCAAGTATTCCGGAATGTTTTCAATCAATTGCTGTTCAGCCTGATGGGGGTTTTGGGCATGGCGGGTCAGACCGAGCCGGCGGGAAACCCTGAAAACATGGGTGTCGACAGCCATGGCCGGTTTGTCATAGATGACCGAAGCGATGACATTGGCCGATTTTCGACCTACCCCGGGAAGCCGCTGAAGATTTTTGATATCATCCGGTACCCGCCCGTTGAATTCTTCCATTAATACCCGGGCCATACCGGCCAGATGTTTGGCTTTGTTGTTGGGGTAAGAACAACTGGCAATATAGGGCAGGATCTCTTTTTGATCGGCCCCGGCCATGGCTTCCGGAGTGGGAAAACGTTCCATTAACGCCGGAGTCAGCTTATTCACCCTTTTATCGGTGCATTGTGCCGATAAAATGACGGCAACCACCAATTCAAAGGGATTGTCGTGTTTGAGTTCCGTTTCTGCCACGGGATGGTGGTTTTGGAAATATTCCAACACCCGCCGTGTCCTTTCTTTTCTCGTCATGTGCAGTTTTTTTCCGGTTGGCCGGTTTTGAAATGCCCCTTAAAATTATAAAAAATTGGGCAATTTCTAAATGTTGGCGGGTATGCTGAAGTAAAAGGTGGTGCCCTGGTGGGGTTGGCTCCTAAACCATATCTTGCCACGGAGGAGTTCTACGAAAGATTTGGCGATGGACAATCCGGCCCCCAAACCATCAAACTCCCGGCTTAACTCATGCTCAGCCTGGGTGAAGCACTCATAAATCATTTCCTGGTCTTCCCGGGAAATGCCAATGCCGGTGTCTTCAACAAAAAAGGTAACCTGCTGGCCCTCGGGTTGGGCCCCTATCTTTACAAAACCCTGCTGGGTAAATTTCAGGGCGTTGTCCATCAGAATGGCCATGATTCGCCGGATTTTTTCTGCATCGCTAAAGACTTTCATATTGGATTGACGATGAAATGCCTCATGCTCCAGCAAAATATGTACGTCTTTACCCTGGTAGTAAGATTCGTCAAAATAGAACATCTTTTTAATCTCCTCCAACAGGCGATAAACATCAAAGGATTCTTTGTTGACTTCTACCTGTTTGGTCCTGATCCGGGCAATATCAAGGATATCGTTGATCGTGGAGAGCAACAGGTTGGCATTTTTCTTAATGAAATGTTGGTATTCTGTTTTTTGCTCTTTTTTGAGATCGCTTTCGGCAATGATCGAACTAAAGCCTAATATGCCATTCAGGGGGGTGCGGATTTCGTGTGAAATATTGCGCAAAAACTGATCTTTCAACTCCTCTGATTTTTCGGCCTCTTTTTTAGCAGTACGCAAGTTGTGGTTCAATTTTTCAAGCTGTTCTTTTTGGTCGTTGATTTCCTTATTTTTTTGGCGGAGCGATTTTTGGGATTTGCGAATACGGATAAACAGCAAGATAAACAGGGCGGTAATCAATGCCGAGAGGATGGCCAGGGCCATCAACAGCTGGTTGATGGTTTGTTGTTTTTCCAGTTGCTCGCGCTGATTTTGATTTTTGGTTCTTTGCATGTTAAGCTTGTGCTGGAGATTTTCCAGTTTCACAATTTCATTGACATTGTAGAGTTGTTTATAGATTTCCAGGTAGCGGCTTTGATATTGAAAAGCTTGTTGATACTGGCCGGTATGCTGATAATTGTTATAAAGGCCCTGGTAACTTTTCATGAGTTGTTTTTTGGCGCCTTGTTTACGGGCCATTTTTTCTGCTTCCAGCAAGTATTGGCGGGCTTTTGGATAATCCTGTCTTTTGTTGTAATAGTTGCCCAGGGCGTTGCGGGTGCGGCAAAGGCCGGTCATGTCGCCGGCTTTTTCGTTATAATGGCGGGCTTTTTTCAGGTTGGTCAGGGCTTTATTGTATTCTCGCAGTTCGGTGTACAATGCTCCAATGATGGCGAAAGAACGCCCTGCCGCCTGATAATCCTGAAACTTCAGTTCTATGCTGCTTCCTTTTTCATAATAAGAGATCGCGCGGCTGTAACGGTCCATCTTCTGGTAAAGCGAGGCCAGGTTGGCCCAGATAATGCCTTTATAGTGCTCTTGCCCAATTTCAGAGGCAAGCCTTAAAGCCTTGTGGAAATGGTTTTCTGCCCGCTGGTAATTGCCCAGGTCCCGGAAGATTAAACCCGTGACATTGTTAACATTCATCCGGCTTGAGGTGTCCGGATGCCGGGTGAAGTATCTTTTGGCTTCCTGGGCGTGGCTGAGGGCTTCACTGTATGAGCCTTTCTGCCAATTAAGATAGGCTATTTCAATGAGATACTGCCGGTCGGCCTGTTGAGGATCTAGCTTTTGTTCTGTTCTCCAGGCCTTCCTGGTATAGTAGAGGGCCGAGTCCAAAAGGGATTCGGATTCGTAACTCTCCGAGAGCAAGTTGTAGGTTTGAATCTGCTGTTGGGTCGTTCCTCCGGTGCCGGTTTCTAATATGGCCCAAAGAAGATTTTTGGCTGAATCTAGCCTTTTTTGCTCAATAAGTGACTCAGCCCTGTTGAGCTTCCGGTCGATGGTCAGGGTATCCCCCCATCCACTGCCAATGGCCTTCAATCCCCCCGCCGTTAATATTAAACAAAAAATACAGGTATAAACTACAAATTTCATAGCCCCCCACAATAAACTTTTTTCCCTTGCTTGAGAATCAGGTAATGAAAAATCAAAAATAATACAAACCAAATCCTGATACAAATTTAAAAGGATTGTTCATAGAATCTTATTTTAATGGTTAATTTTGTGCATCTAAACACGGGCAGTTATTATGATCAGTTATTTGCAAGCCGAAGGCCTGACCAAATCGTATGGAGATCTGGTATTATTTGAAGATCTGAGTTTTGGAATTGCCAAAGACCAAAAAACCGCTTTAATAGCAAAAAATGGCAAAGGTAAGACCACTTTACTCGACATACTTGCCCGGCACGATACCCCGGATTCCGGCGATGTGATATACCGCAATGACATCCAGGTGGGGTATCTTGCTCAGGAACCCTTGATGGATCAGGAATCGACGGTGCTTGAATACGTGTTCCAGGCTTCCGATCTGGTCATCAAGGCCATTGCCAATTATGAGCAGGCCCTTAAAAGCAACGACGATCAGTATTTGGGCGATAGCATTGAACAGATGGATCGCCTCGATGCCTGGGATTATGAGGTGAAGGTCAAACAAATATTGACCCGGCTTCATGTGAGTGATTTTAACCGAAAGATCAAAAGCCTTTCGGGAGGGGAGAAAAAAAGACTGGCCCTGGCCAAAGTCCTGATTCAGGAACCTGATTTTTTGATCCTGGACGAGCCAACCAATCACTTGGATCTGAGCATGATCGAGTGGCTGGAGGATTATCTGAAAAACAACATCTCTACCTTGCTGATGGTTACCCACGATCGGTATTTCCTGGATCGGGTGTGCAACGATATTTTGGAGATTGACCAGCAGAATTTATACCGGTATCAGGGCAACTATTCGTATTTCTTGAAAAAGCGCGCTGAGCGCATTCACAACCAGGAGCGGGAAGTGGAAAAGGCCAAAAATCAGCTCCGCAAAGAGGAAGACTGGATCAAGCGTATGCCTAAGGCCAGGGGCACCAAAGCCAAGTACCGGATCGATCATTACCACCACCTTAAGGAAGTGGCCTCCCAAAAGCGGGAAGAGGAAAATCTGAAAATGGATTTTGAATCGCGCCGGCTGGGAAAAAAGATCATGCTGGTTAAACACCTCAGCAAACAATACGGCCATCAACCCCTGATCCGGAATTTTTCCTACCAGTTCTCCCGCAATGAGAAGGTGGGCCTGATTGGTCCCAATGGCAGTGGCAAGACCACCTTTTTGAATCTGCTCACCGGCAGGGATCAACCCGATCAGGGGACGATTGAATCGGGCCAGACCCTGAAAATAGGCTACTACCGCCAAGAAGGGATGCATTTTGACCAGCAGCAGCGGGTCATTGACGTTGCCCGTGGGGTGGCCGATGCCGTTACCATGAGTGATGGCCGGACCCTGACGGCCAAACAGTTTCTGGATTATTTCCTGTTTGATTATGACAAGCAATATGTGCGGGTGGCTAAGTTAAGTGGAGGAGAAAAACGGCGGCTTTACCTATTGACCGTTTTATTGGAGAAACCCAATTTCCTCATCCTTGACGAGCCTACCAATGATTTGGATATCATGACCCTGAACGTTTTGGAGGACTACTTGAGCCATTTTCAGGGATGTGTGGTTATTGTCTCGCACGACCGTTATTTCATGGACAATATTGTGGATCATATATTTGCTTTCCAGGGAGAAGGTACCATACGGGATTTTCCCGGAACCTATACCCAGTATAGGCGGCAAATTATGGAAAGTTTTATTTCGCCCGGGGCTTCCTCTCAAAAAGAGACCCCTTCCCAGGGGAATACATCAACAAGCAAGGCGCCTGAGAAAAAGAAAAGAAGGGCGGCCTCCTATAAAGAAAAGATGGAATACCAACGGCTGGAGGAAGAAATCGACCGGCTTGAGAAGGAAAAGGCTGAAATTGAATATAATATGAACAACGGGAGGTACGACAGCCAGCAAATGCCAGAGCGATCGCAGCGCTTGGGCGAGGTCATGGATGAATTGGACCGCAAAACGGACCGTTATCTCGAGTTGAGCGAGATCATTGAATCAAACCAATCCTGATGAGCAGCAGGGATCTTCATCACTTGCGGGAACGCGAAAAGGAGTTGAATTGCATATACCGTGTAATTCAGGTTCTTAGGAAGGAAGAATATGCCACTCCGGATATTCTCAGGGCAGTGGCAAAGGAAATTCCCTATGGATGGCGATATCCGGGTATTTGTATGGTGGGCATTGATTTTGAGAACAGGCGGTATACAACCCCCCATTTCCATCCCACCCGCTGGTATCAGCAGGCGGAGATTGTAGTAGATGAGAGCGTGCTGGGTGAAATCCGGGTTTATTATGCCAGGAACATCACCGCAGATGAGCAAACGCTTTTTTTATCAGAGGAACAACATCTTTTAAATACCCTGGCCGAACAAATTTCCATTTTTATTTTCAACCGGCGATTAAGGCGGATGCTGGAATCATCAAACCCGGCCGGCTTCAACGGGGATGACGAATGTGTTTTGCCCGATCGCTCCGATCAGCATTGGAGATGGCGCTACAAGATGGCCCGGTTGCTTGCTGAAGGCATGGATATGGCGGAGATGGGGGTAGAGGCCATCTATATCATCGGCAGCACCAAGGAAGCCAAGGCCGGTCCGGCCAGTGACATCGACCTGTTGGTGCATTTTACCGGTAATGATCAGCAGAAAAGCAAACTGGAGGCCTGGATCGATGGATGGAGCCAAAGCCTGGCCGAGACCAATTATGAACGAACCGGCTTCCGAATCGATGCGGGGATGATCGATTTACACCTGATCACCAGTGAGCAACTTCAGAACAAAAGCAACAGTTTTGCGGCGATGATCGGCAGCCTCCAAAACCGGGCCACCCTGCTGCGCAGTCAAAAATCCTCCTGATATGTCTCAATGTTTATTTGTCTCGGATTTACACGGTGACCCCAATCGATATCATCAACTTTTTAAAGCATTACGAGGTGATCCCCCTGAGCTGCTGTTTATGGGCGGGGATCTCTTGCCTCATGGTTATTATACCGGGAGGGAGGAGGAAGATTTTATTTGCGATGTACTATGGACCGGATTTCGTGAGCTTCAGAAAGAGCTGGGTGAAGGTTATCCGCGGGTTTTCATTATATTGGGCAACGATGATCCGCGGGTGAATGAAGCAAGGATCCATGCCCTGGGGGAGGATTATGGGGTGTGGGAATACATCCATCACCGTAAAGTTCAGCATGGTGATTATGATATTTATGGTTATTCTTTTATACCGCCTTCTCCTTTTGGTTTGAAAGACTGGGAGAAATATGATGTCTCGCGGTTTGTGGATCCCGGCTGCACCCATCCGGGTGAAGGCATGCGCAGTGTAGCCCCGGATTATGATTTGGAGTATTCCAATATCCAGCTGGACCTGCAGGGGTTAACCGACGGAGCTTGCCTGGAGCGGGCGGTTTTTTTATTTCATGCCCCCCCGTACCAGACTTCGCTTGACCGGGCAGCCCTGGACGGACAGATGATTGATTACGTGCCCCTGGATGTACATGTCGGCAGCATTGCCATTCAGCGCTTTATAGAAGCCCGCCAGCCCCTGCTTACCCTGCACGGTCATGTGCATGAAGCCGCACGCATGACCGGCCGGTGGAGGGAAAAAATGGGGAGTACCCACCTGTTTAACGCGGCAGTTGAGGAAAAACAATTTGCCCTGGTATATTTCGATTTGGATGACCTTCAGAATGCCCGCAGACAGGTGATCCCAACCAGCTAAAAATTGATCCGGTAGAACATCATGGGAAATAAGCGCTGTTGATATTCAGTGACCACCCTATTTTTAACCCGGTTATAGGTTTTGGAGAATACGTTTTTCCGGTCGGTCAGGTTGGTCACATCCAGGGCCCATTCCTGGGTGATGTTTTTGCCTTCGCGCCGGTAACTCAGCCGCCCGTCCAGGCGCAGGTAATCGGCGTATTGATCCTGGTAGGCCTGCTGTCTGATATAAACGGCCTGGTCTTGTTCAATGGAGCTTTCTCTGTCCAATGGGGTGTATCGTTTGCCCCCGGCCCAGACAAATCTCAGGTTGAGGGCCAGGGTACTCCGCGGGCCCAAAGGCAGCTCATATCCGCCCAGCATATTTAAAACGTAATTGCTGTTGAACGCCGTGCTCCGTGTGATGTCATTGCTTCCGGTATACCGGCTCTCAAACAGCGAGGCGGTGATCAGAAAATAATAGCGGTTGCTGAAGAATTTTTCAAACGTCAGATCAATCCCGTAATTGGTGCTGGTTCCTTTGTTTATCAGGCTGTCCATCCGGGCCTGATGAAAACTGGCCCCGTAATTGGCCAGGGAAAAGAAGCTGGGGCTTTGTTCCACCGGTATATTGTACTGATCCTGGTAATAGACTTCTGCCTTTAAACGCAGATCCCGCTTAAAGCTATGGTGATAAGACATCACCCATTGATTGCTTTTGGTGAAGCCAAGGTCGCTGTTGGTCTCGATATAATTTTGCCCGCCGGTGTAGGTCTGCACAAAATAAAGGAATAAGGGTTGTAGTTGTGCATGGTGGCCGTATCCCAGGCTTAAGGACCTGTTCTTGGTCAACTGGTATTCGATGTTGAGGCGGGGTTCCACAGAAGAGGTTTGGTTATAGGAGAAGAATTGAAAATGAATCCCGCCATAAACCGACAATGCATCGTTGAAGCGATGTTGATATTGACCATAGGTTTGGAGCAGGACCAGGTTATTCTCTTCGGTATGGGTTTGGATCAGGTACTGGGATGGGGTTGGCTGATCGGTCCATCCCTGGTAGAGACTGTCGATATAGCGGATTGAGTAATTTTCAAGGCTCAATCCGGCTTCCAGGGTGTTGCGGGCATTAAATTTCTTGGTCAGGTCGCTGTACCAGCCCAGTTTCCATTTGGAATTGTCTTCATGGTAGAATCTTTTGGAGCTGTTGGCCCCCAGCGAATCGATGGTGGTAGAGACGCCATGGCCGGAAAGGGCGATCCGGTTTTCCAGGCGCGTTTGTTGGTCCCACCATAGGGTATGACTCAGGCCAATTACGCCCATGTCAGAACCATTGACGGTGCGGTAGCCCTGGGGGCTGCTGTAGGCGCTGGAGGCCCCTTCGCGTTCCTGGCCCAGTTCAATGTGGCTGGTTCCTCCAATGCCAAAGACCGAGAGGTTGCCTTTTTGCAGGGGGATATTGGTGTTGAACGAGAAATCCTGGTATTCAGGTATTGCTCCCACTCCCAGGTTAAGCCCAATCTGGTCGACCAGGGCCAGGGTAGAGTAGCGGTAATTGGCCAGGTAAGAGGCCCGGCCCGTGTCGGCAAACGGCCCCTCGATGCCCAGCTCGAATCCGTTAAAGCCCACCTGTCCGGTATATTCGGTCGTTTGATGGTTGCCATGGCGCATCTCCAGATCAAAGACCCCCGATAGGGCATTGCCGTATTCGGCCGGAAAAGCCCCTGTAAAAAAATCGGAGTTGGTCAGCAGGTTGTTGTTCAAAATGCTCACTGGCCCGCCGGTGGCCCCAAGCGCCCCAAAATGATTGGGGTTGGGAATGTTAATCCCCTCCAGCCGCCAAAGTAACCCGGTGGGCGGATTGCCCCGAATGATGATGTCATTGCGCTGGTCCCCGGCCGAGACCACCCCGGCATAGTTGCGGGCCATCCGTGAGGGATCCCCCCAACTGCCGGCATATTTTTCCGTCTCTTCCACCGTAAAGGAGCGGGCGCTTACCTTGGCCATGCTGTTCTCGGGCCGGTCCTTACGCCCGGCCCGTACAACCACCTCCTTCAACTGCTCAACCCGCTCTTCCAGCTCTATATGCAATACCGTTTGTTTGCCCGACTTTACCAAAATGTTGCCCTTGACCTGCCCTTCATAACCTACATACGAGATTTTTAAATCTACACGCCCCACCGGTACCTCCCGCAGGCTAAACCACCCATCCTGGCCCGTAGTGGTGCCCCGGGTGGGCTGGGAATCCATCAAAACAACCGTGGCTCCCGGTAATGGCGCCTGGCTCTGCTTGTCTACCACCTGCCCCCGAAGGGTCTGGGTGTACCCCTCACCAGCATGCTGCCCCCAAACAGCCCCCTGAAAAATTAACATCACCAGGAAAACCACAAAACCTGAATATCCAATTGATCTCCTCATAACTGTTTGAAATTTAATGGTTTAGTCTCTTTATAATGCCCTGAATCTTGCACCAGCCTTATTGCTCAAATATCTTAAATTAATTCAATATGATGGATCATTGCTGGGCTTAAAAGTAAAGTCTCCATAGGTAAATGCCAAAAGAGAAGGGATTGTTCAGGCATAGCTTCCACTTGGATGGGGCATTTTGTTTTGGTGATCCCCTCTAATTGGAATGCTTGGAGGTTGAACAATTCTTTTGGCATTGTTGTCGTGATAGGGTGGGTGCTAATGAAACGAATGCACCACTTATCTCTGGATGGTAAGTTGATTTTTTATATCTTTGCACACTTAAACATAAATGAAGATCCATGATACGCATAACTTTTCCGGATAATACGGTTCAGGAATTTGAAGCGGGTGTTTCGGGGCTGGATATAGCCAAAAGCATCAGCAACCGTTTGGCCAAGGAGGTTTTGGCCATCTCGGTTGACGGTCAAATATGGGATGTTCACCGGCCCATTCACCATGATGCCAAGATCAAGCTTCATACCTGGGATGATGAGGAAGGCAAGCATGCTTTTTGGCATTCATCGGCCCATTTGATGGCTGAAGCCCTGGAGGAGCTGTATCCCGGCATCAAGTTTGGCATTGGACCGAGCATTGATCAGGGTTTTTACTATGATGTGGATCCTGGCGATCGCACCATCACCGATGCCGAACTGCCTGAAATAGAGCATAAGATGCAGGAGATTGTCGCGCGCAAAGAGGCTTTTCAGCGGGAAGAGGTTCCCAAAGAAAAGGCGATGGACTATTATCGCCAGAAGGGAGATCACTATAAGGTTGAATTGATCGAGGAACTCCAGGACGGAGAGATATCCTTTTATACCAATGGTCAATTTACCGATCTTTGCCGGGGGCCGCATTTGCCTCACACCGGCTATATCAAAGCCGTCAAGCTGCTTGGTGTGGCAGGGGCCTACTGGCGGGGAGACGAAACCAACAAACAGCTTACCCGCATTTATGGCATCACTTTTCCCAAAAAGAAATGGCTGGATGAATATCTCCAGATGCGGGAAGAAGCTAAGAAAAGGGATCACCGGAAACTGGGCAAGCAGCTCGAGTTGTTTTCCTTCTCTCCGAAGGTGGGCCAGGGCCTGCCTCTGTGGCTTCCCAAAGGGGCTGCTCTGCGGGAACGGCTCGAGAATTACCTGAAGCGAATCCAGAAAGACTATGGATATCAGCAGGTGATTTCGCCTCATATTGGCCAGAAAGAGCTTTATGTCACTTCCGGGCACTATGCCAAATATGGGAAGGATTCTTTCCAGCCCATCTCCACTCCGGAGGAAGGCGAGGAGTTTCTGCTTAAACCCATGAATTGCCCGCATCACTGTGAGATTTACCGCCATGCCCAGTATTCTTATAAGGACCTTCCAGTGCGCTTTGCCGAATTCGGTACGGTTTACCGTTATGAACAAAGCGGTGAGCTGCACGGGTTAACACGCGCCCGTGGGTTTACCCAGGATGATGCCCACATTTTCTGCCGACCGGATCAGCTTCAGGAAGAATTTAAAAAGGTGATGGACATCATCCTGAAGATCTTCAAGGCTTTGGATTTTGATAACTATACCGCCCAGGTATCCCTGCGCGATCCCGAAAAGAAGGAGGAATACATTGGCAGCGACGAAAACTGGGAAAAATCCGAAAAGGCCATATTGGAGACGGTAGAACAAACCGGCATTGAAGCCAAGATTGAATACGGGGAAGCCGCTTTTTACGGTCCCAAACTGGACTTTATGGTCAAAGATGCCCTGGGCCGGCAATGGCAACTGGGAACCATCCAGGTCGACTACAACCTGCCCGAGCGGTTCGACCTGGAGTATGTGGGTTCGGACAACCAGCGCCATCGTCCGGTGATGATTCACCGCGCACCTTTTGGATCCATGGAGCGCTTCGTGGCCGTGCTGATTGAACATACCGCCGGTAAGTTCCCCCTTTGGCTCACACCCGACCAGGTCGTGGTGATGCCCATCAGCGAAAAATACAATGATTATGCGAAAAAAGTTTTGAATTTCCTAAATAATTCCGATATTCGCACTCTGATAGACGAACGTAACGAAAAGATCGGCAAGAAAATACGGGACAATGAGATGAAAAAGATCCCGTATTTGTTGATTGTAGGGGAGAAAGAAGCCGATCAGGAACTGGTCTCCGTCCGCAAACAGGGCGAAGGCGACCAGGGATCGATGGGGCTGACGGAGTTCAGGGATTCATTGCTCAAACAGATTAATGATCAGCTTGATCATATCAGTTAAACCCATTGTTATTGTAAACCAAAAAGAAGGAGGGCAGTAATATAGCAAGAAAAGGTCAAAAAAATCAAAAGCAACAACCCAAATACCGCATCAACAATGAAATAAGAGCCAAAGAAGTGCGGGTTGTTGGAGACAATGTAGATAATCCCGGCGTTTATTCGATCCAGGAGGCCATTAAAATGGCCGACCAGCAGGAATTAGACCTGGTCGAGGTCTCTCCCAAGGCCGATCCGCCGGTGTGCAGAATTATCGATTATCAGAAGTTCCTCTATCAGCAAAAAAAGAAACAGAAAGAGCTCAAATCCAAAACCACCAAAGTGGTGGTCAAGGAAATCCGCTTTGGACCCAATACCGATGAGCATGATTATAATTTCAAGCTGAACCATGCCAAGAAATTTTTACAGGAAGGGGCCAAAGTGAAGGCTTTTGTGTTCTTTAAGGGCCGGTCGATCCTTTTTAAGGATAAAGGCGAAATCCTCTTGCTTCGACTGGCACGCGATTTGGAAGAAGTTGGAAAGGTTGAAAAAATGCCTAAGCTGGAGGGAAAAAGGATGACCATGTTTATTGCACCCAAAGCACAAAAGAAAAAATAAATCGGTTTTGAAAAATTGAAGAACTATGGCAAAGACAAAAACCAATCCCGGGGCCAAGAAAAGATTTAAGATGACGGGTTCCGGCAAGATCCGAAGAAAGCATGCCTATAAAAGTCACTTGCTGACCAAGAAATCCAAGAAGCGCAAACGCAATCTTGGATACTATACCAGCCTGAAAAAGTCTGACCGCAATAACGTGAGGCTTTTGCTGGGGATCAAATAACGGAGTCGTTTAACAGAATGTCTTAGCTGAAAGAGTTCCCTGGTGAGCGGGACCGCTAACCATTCAAAAAATTCAACATTATGCCACGATCAACCAACTCAGTTGCCAGCCGGCAACGCAGGAAGAAGATTCTTAAACAGGCCAAAGGTTATTTTGGGGCACGGAAAAACGTCTATACCGTGGCCAAGAATACCGTGGAAAAGGCCATGTTGTATTCCTATCAGGACCGCAAAAAGAAGAAGGGCAATTTCCGTCGCCTGTGGATTCAGCGCATCAATGCAGCAACCAGGCAGCATGGCATGTCGTATTCTGAATTTATGGGCAAGCTTCATCAAAAAGGCATTGAGCTGAACCGCAAAGCCCTGGCCGATCTGGCCATGCACCATCCCAAGGCTTTTAAGGCGGTGGTCGATGAAGTTCAGTCCTGAACCCTTTCGACGATCATAAAAGATTTATCGGGGAAGCGCGGTCAACGCCTTCCCCTTTTTTGTTTTTTTTAACACGGTTAAATGCCCGAAAAATTATAAATTAGCACATTTTAGTGTTACAAGATTAAAGACAGCATCGCATGTCACCATTAAAGATTGCATTGATCGGCTATGGCCGGATGGGCCATGAGATAGAGCGGGTTGCACAAAAGCGTGGCCATCAAATCATCCTGACCATTGACAAGGACAACCGGGGGGATCTCACCCCTGAAAAGATCGGCCAGGCTGATGTGGCCATTGAATTTACTTTGCCAAAGGCGGCTTACGACAACATCATGGCCACTTTGAAGGCAGGAATCCCTGTTGTATCGGGTACCACCGGCTGGCTCGACGATTTTCCCAAGGTTCGCGCTTATTGTGAACAACATCAGGGCACTTTCTTTCACGCCCCCAATTTTAACCTGGGGGTGAATTTGTTCTTTAAGGTCAACGAATACCTGGCCCGGATCATGAATCAATATCCGGCCTATGACATGGAGATTGAAGAAACCCACCATGTGCATAAGGCTGATGCTCCAAGCGGTACAGCCAAACGCCTGGCTGAACTCTTGTTGGGCAAGCTTGACCGCAAAAAACAATGGAAGAAAGAGAAGGCGGAGGCTGATGAGGATCTGCCGGTTAAATCCATCCGCGAGGACGAGATCCCTGGTATCCACCGGGTAATCTACCATTCCGATTTTGATGACATAGAGATTAAGCACTCGGCCAAAAGCCGGGAAGGTTTTGCCCTCGGAGCTGTTATGGCCGCCGAATACATCCAGGGACGCCAGGGCGTTTTTTCAATGGATGATTTCCTGGGCTTTTAATCCTGGGCTTTTACCCGATCAAAACGCTGGCTCAAACGTTAAGCTACAATCATATAACACTCCCGCCTTGCGGAATAAGTTCCAATGGGCCGTTAAAAGCAAAAAGATAAACCAATCAACCCCGCATACAAGCAGTTATGCAACAAAACGATGTATCAAACATGCGGAATCCATGGCAAGCGTTCCGATAAGAATGGTTTATGGCACAATACGATGCTAATGGATAACCTTTAGTAAGTCTTTATACCAATGAATCCCGCATGCACGGACTTATGCAGCAAGGCCATGTATCAAGCATTCGGGATCCATGGCAGAGGTTACCGAGACCAACGAATTACATACTATTATTATACTGAAATACAAACTGTTAAGTAAACTTTATACGAATGAATTGCCGGTAAAATCCTTCCTGCATACCAGCCCCCCATTTTTTTCGTTATTGTTTCGTCTTCTGAAAACATGGTTTTAATGCCAAAGTCATGATACGCTACAATCTGATCATGGCTGCCAGAAACATGCTCCGTTACTGGCGCTATACATTGATCAACATAGGTGGACTGGCACTAGGGATGGGCGGGTTCATCTTTATATTCCTTTATATTTCGGATGAATTGCAGTTCGACCGCCACCATCAACATGCCGATCGCATATACCGGGTGAACCGATGGTACAACACCCAGGAAGTCAATGAAGATGCAGCAACCTGTTCTTTTCCTTGCGGTCCTGCCATTCAAACTGACTATCCCCATTTGGTGGAAGAAGTGGTAAGATTCTTCAACTTTCAGCTCCCTGAAATGATGTTGGAATATCAGACCCCCACCGATACCATACGTTACAACGAGGCCCGTTTCTATCTGGCCGATTCGACGGTGTTTAATATCTTTTCTTTCGATTTCCTGGAAGGCGATCCCCGAAGGGCCTTTGACCAACCCAACTCCATTGTGCTGACCCAATCCTCAGCGCGGCGTTATTTCGGAGAAGAAACGCCAATGAATAAGATCCTGAGGCTGGAAGAATATGTTGATTTGAAAGTAACCGGGGTACTGGAAGATCTTCCCCTTCAGTCGCATATCCAATTTGATATACTGGGGTCTCTCTCAACCTATCGAATGCTTCAGGGCAAGCAGGGACCTCAACAACTCCTGGGGGCCCTGACCCGCTATCGTCAGACCAAAACCAACCGATATCCTGAAACCTGGGTATGGAACCCCTGCTGGACATATCTTATGCTTTATCCCAACGTGGATCACAAAGAGCTGGAAGCGCAATTTGGGGCATTTTACCAGAGGCATTACGATGAACTGAAAAATCAAAACGTTACCCTGTATCTTCAGCCACTTACCAGGATTCATCTTCATTCCGATCATGATTTTGAGATGAATTCCAACAGCAACATCAGTTACATTTACCTGCTGGCCGTCATTGCCATCGTTATTTTGCTGCTGGCTTCCACCAATTTTATAAACCTCACCACGGCAACCTCCTTCACCCGGTCGCGGGAGATCGGCATCAAAAAAGTATACGGGGCCACCTCTGTAAAACTAATGGTACAGTTCATGGGTGAGACCCTTATCCTGACCACCATTTCTCTTATACTGGCTATTCTGCTGGTTGAATTCACCCTGCCGGTTTTCAACCACTTCACCGGAAAAAATATTTCCCCGGGCTTTCTGTTTTCATCCCAGGTAATCATTGGCCTGGCCGGACTGCTGATCCTGGTGAATTTGCTCTCGGGCATTTATCCCTCCTTATGCCTGTCGCGGTATCATCCCCTGGCGTTGTTTAAAAACCAGCCGATCACCCGGAAGCGATCACTTCAACCCAGGAAAATCCTGGTAACCAGCCAGTTTATTATATCCACCACCCTGATCATCACCTCCATGATGGCTTACTCACAGCTCAAATATCTTCGAAAGGCCCAGTTGGGTTTTAACTCCGATCAGGTGATCATCTTCAGGAGCGCAGGCAAGTTAACTTCCCACTATTCTGATTTTAAGGAGGAACTTTTGAAGCATAAAGACATAACTGCTGTCACGGGCATGGAAGACATCCTGGGGGTCAATCACAACACCAGGGCCTATCAGGTTGAAGGCCTGGAAAAAGGTAAGTATTATTACATTCCCACTTTTTTGGTGGAATGGGACTTTGTCGAAACCTTTCAAATCAGGATGCTTTCGGGAAGATCCTTCAGCAAAGCTTTCCCTGACGACCAAACCCGGGGGGTGATCATCAACCAAACCATGGCCCACGACATGGGCTGGTCCAATGAAGAAGCCTTAGGGAAAGAGATCCGTTCACAGTATGGGGAAGAAAAGGTGATTGGGGTTTGCCAGGACTTTCATGTACAATCCTTACACCAGCCACTGAACAAATTCATCATAGACATGTACAGCATCCCCGAAGAATTTGCCCGCGTGATTGCCGTCCGGGTAAGAGGTTCTGATATGCAGCCGCCACTCGCCCACATCCGCAAAGTATGGCATCAATACAATCCCACTCGTCCGATTAAACCCTCCAGGCTAAAAACGCAGCTGGACAATCTCTACGTGAACGAGGCCAACTTTGGGCGTTTCGCCACCCTGCTGACATTCATGGCTCTCATTATTGCCGGAATCGGTTTGCTGGGGTTAACTTCCTTCTATGCCGATCAAAAAAAGCGGGAAATATGTCTGCGGAAAGTACACGGGGCCAAACTGAATCAAATCAATCAATTAATATTCAACGAGTTTTCAAAACTGGCGATTCTCTCTAATCTGATTGCCTGGCCGGTAACCCTTATTATCGCGCAAACCTGGCTTAATTCCTATGCAAAGCATGCCAACATCAACCTTTGGATTTTTTTGCTGGCCGGTTTGGTGACTTTTGCCCTGCTATCTGTGATTGTGACATTTAATACCATCAAGAGCTACAACCTGAACCCGGCCAATGTGCTCAAGTACCAGGGGTAAGACAAGGCTGGCAGGGGCATATCGATGATCAGATCAGTCTAATTCAGTGTCAGGGCAAACCAGGAATAATTTTTCAGGCCCATGAAGGATAGCAGATTTTTTTTTACTTTATGGGTTCAAACCAGAGCAATGGCATGATGATGCGATACAACCGCTTCAAACTGGCTAAGCAAGAAGGATGGTTGTCTTTGGCTGGCAACATCGCCTTGTTTGTGCTCAAATACTGGGCAGGTTGGGTAAGCGGATCGGTAGCGATCCTTGCCGATGCCTGGCATACCCTGTCCGATTCGCTCAGTTCCTTGATCGTGCTAATTGCAGCATCGATCTCCAAAAAGCCCGCCGACCGGGAACATCCCTTTGGCCATGGCCGGGCTGAGTTAATTGCCTCCTTATTCATTGGGGTATTATTGGCCGTGATTGCCTACAATTTTCTGACAGAAAGCATAGCAAAGCTCCAGGCGCATGAGTCGGCTCAATATGGGACCATTGGAATCATTGCCATGGTGGTTTCTTTGGCGGTCAAGGAAGGGCTGGCCCAATACGCCATATGGGCGGGAAAAAAGGTGCATTCCAACACCCTGAAGGCCGATGGCTGGCATCATCGAACCGATGCCCTTTCTTCATTGGTCATCCTGATCGGCATTTTCCTCAGCCCGTATTTCTGGTGGATTGACGGAGTTTTGGGTATTATGGTCACCCTGATGATTGGATGGGCGGCCTACAGCATCATCCGTGATGCGGTGCATCCCCTGATGGGGGAAAAACCTTCGGCTGAGCTGATTCAAAACATCCAAACCGTCAGCCGTGAAACCCTGGGCTTCGATTCCAAACCCCATCACGTGCATATCCATCGCTATGGTCAACATGTAGAGCTCACCTTTCACATCAACCTCCAGGGGACGCTCTCGCTGGAAGAAGCCCATGATTACATTGAAAAACTGGAAAACCAGATTGAACAGCGCCTGGAGATGACCGCCACCATTCATGCCGAACCCAGATAGCACCCTACTTATATGACCCCGCTTAGCGGGGTCGTTAGCGGAAGTATCTCGATAGCACCCCGCTAAGCGGGGTAACATTGAACCCGACCCCGCTAAGCGGGGTCGTCAGAAGCGGGCTCGTCACCAGGGAGAATTTTTATATCTTCGTAGGACAGCAAAAACCGATTTCATGAACGATACTTACGCCAAGCGCATTGCCGATGGCCTGCAGGTTGAATCCTGGCAGGTCGCCAACACCCTGTCTCTACTGGGCCAGGGAGCAACCATACCCTTTATCAGCCGCTACCGCAAAGAAAGGACGGGCAACCTGGATGAGGCGCAAATCACCTGGATCGAGGAACAAAAACAAAAACTGGAAGAGCTCGACAAAAGGCGGGCAACCATTCTCAAAACCATTGATGAGCAGGGCCAGCTCACCGGCCAACTGGAGGAGCAGATCCGTCAAAGCGATACCCTCCAGGAGTTGGAAGACCTTTACCTGCCTTATAAGCCCAAAAGACGCACCCGGGCAACCAAGGCCAGGGAGAAAGGGCTGGAGCCCCTGGCCGATGAACTTTTCAAACAAAAGACAACCGATCCCCACCAACGGGCCAGGGACTATATCAACGAGGAGATTGCCGATGCGGAACAGGCCCTGCAAGGTGCCCGGGATATCATCGCCGAATGGATCAACGAAGACCAGCAGGCAAGGCAACGCATCAGAAAACACTTCCACAAGCATGCCTTAATAGAATCGGCTCTGGTTAAGGGAAAAGAGGAAGAAGGCCAGAAATACAAGGATTATTTTGAGTGGCAGGAATTGCTCAGAAAAGCCCCTTCTCACCGCTTTTTGGCCATCATGCGCGGGGAAAAGGAGGGCATCCTTAAAATATCGGTTGCCCCTGACCAGCAGGAGGCAATCGCCCTATTAGAAGACCTTTTTGTGCGGAATGAAGCCAACGGGGAAATCTCCCGGCAGGTTCAGCAAGCCACGGAAGATGCCTACAAAAGGTTGATGGCGCCTTCGATGGAGAATGAAATGAAGGCCTACTACAAGGAAAAAGCCGATGAGGAGGCCATCCGGGTATTTGCTGAAAACCTTCGCCAGTTGCTGCTTGCACCACCCCTGGGCCAGCAAAGGGTAATGGCCATCGACCCGGGCTACCGCACCGGTTGCAAAGTGGTGTGCCTGGATGAACAAGGCCACCTGTTGTACAATGAAACCATCTACCCCCACAAGCCCCAGGAGCAAACCCGGCAAGCGGCCAAAAAAATCACCACCCTGGCCGCTTCCCATAAAATCCAGGCCATTGCCATAGGTAACGGAACGGCCAGCCGGGAAACCGAACAATTCATCCGTAAACTCAAATTTGACCGGGATATCAACGTCTTTACCGTCAGCGAAGATGGCGCCTCGGTCTATTCCGCTTCCAAGGTCGCCCGCGAAGAGCTGCCTGATTACGATGTAACGGTCCGCGGGGCTGTTTCCATAGGCCGGCGCCTGATGGACCCCCTGGCCGAACTGGTCAAGATCGACCCCAAATCCATTGGCGTAGGGCAGTATCAACACGATGTGGATCCGGCCAAACTTAAAACCAAACTGGATCAGGTCGTCGAAAGTTGTGTCAATCAGGTAGGGGTCAACGTAAATACCGCAAGCAAAAACCTATTGACCTATGTATCCGGGCTGGGGCCTCAACTGGCCGGCAATATTGTCGAATACAGAAAAGACAGCGGGCCCTTCTCCTCGCGGGCAGAACTGAAAAATGTCAAGCGAATGGGGGCAAAAGGTTTCCAGCAGGCAGCCGGCTTTCTGCGCATCCCGAATGCCCACAACCCCCTGGACAATAGCGCTGTGCACCCCGAAAGTTACCCGATCGTCGAACAAATGGCAGGCGACCTGAATACAACGGTTCATCAGTTAATCCACAACCAACAACTGCGTTCTCAAATCAGCCTCGACCGCTATATTTCTGAAAACACCGGCCTGCCCACTTTAAAAGATATATTCGCCGAACTTGAAAAACCCGGCCGTGACCCCCGCCAGCAAATCAAAAAATTTGAGTTCGACCCAAACATCCGCTCCATTGAAGATCTGAAAAAAGACATGGTGGTGCCCGGCATCATCAACAACATAACCAATTTCGGGGCATTCGTAGATATTGGCATCAAACACAACGGGCTGATCCATATCTCCAACCTGGCCAACCGCTACGTGTCAAACCCGGCCGATGTGGTGGCATTGCATCAACATGTGCGGGTCAAAATCCTTGATGTAGACCTGGCCCGGGGCAGAATTCAGCTCAGCCTGAAGGACGTTGACTCCTAATGCCCTTTCTCAAGCCTAATGGGGTAAAATTAATTTGGTTCTATTGTTAATGTCATTAAAATTGAATAATTTGGAATGCTGTTCTTTTAGGTTTTAACAACAAATCACAAATGATCATGGAAAATCAAGAGCATCAGGAACTAAAGGGAGACGATCAGGAAAAGCAAAAAAACAGCAGCAAGGAATCTCCTCTCCAGAAGCCTGAAGAAGGCAACGAAACGCAGGGTCAACCTCAAGGGGACAACGAGGTCCTTAATCAGGAAGAAGCCCAACAACTCGAGCACACCGATCCGCAAAGCAACCTTTACGAAGAAATCAAGCAATATTCAAAAGAAATCAACAAAACGGTCAAAACCTTATTGAAGCGGAAGGAAGAGATGGATCAGGCCAGGAAAGAAAAAGAAAAGGCCGAAAAAGACCTGAAGAAGGCCGAAAAGAAGATGCAAAAAAGCAAAAAGAATTTTGAGAAGGCCGATCAATATTTTCAGCAAAAAGAAAAGGAATACAACGAGATCCTCAAAAAAATCGAAAATCAGAAAAAGGTTCTGGAGCAGCTTCAAAACGCCTGATCTCAAAGGCATTCTCCTCTATTGTTCAATTTAAATTTTTGAATTGTGGCCAAAACGCTGGACAAGCTATTTGAAAAATACACCGGGAAATTCGAGAAGGAATTCCTGCGGGCCATCAATACCGAAGATGAGGAAGCCATCCATGACCTGCGGGTGGCCATAAAAAAAATGCGTGCCTTGTTTCTTTTTATGGAAGAATCCAAATTTGCCCGTGTAAAACAAGATTATCCCCACCTCAAGAAACTGAAAAAAATTTTCCAAAAAGCAGGTCAGTTGCGGGAAGTTCATATTCACAAAAATCTTTACCAACACCATCGGGATCAACTTGGCGAGGATTTCCCGGGTTTTTACAAATATCTGGAACAGATGGAGGAGCACAGCAGGCAGGAGTATCATCAATCCATGCCGGGGTTGAGTTTTCGCAGGTTTTACCAGCAGGCCGAAGCCCTTCAACAGGCATTGGGGGGCATTTCAAAGGCCAGGCTAAACAGGAAGCTCTACACCTTTGTCAAATCAAGGGTTGATGCCTGTTACCGATACATGTTTGAACCCCGCTATGAGGTTCATTTGCATCAAATCAGGAAATACCTCAAGCACATCCGTTTCATCATCGGCCAGAAGGTAGGGGATGTCCACAAGATGGTAGAGGATGAATTGAGTTTTGAAGAGATCAAAAAGGTTGAAGATATGCTGGGAGAATGGCATGACCGGGACGAATTCCGTAAGATCCTGGAAGAATATGAAAACACATTGGACGAGACCGGGGAAGAGGAAAAGGAAATCCTTGCACGCTATCAGCAACAGGTCAGACAAGACATTCGAAAAGGAGTCAATCACATGCGCCCGGAGTTGATGCACCTGTTCTCCCTGATGAAGAACCTGTTGGAAATGAACCCTCAATACAGCTAAGAGCCATTCGACCTGACCCTTGAAAAACTCAGGCCAATACCTGCAGCCTTTTCCGTGAATTCGCTATATTCGATCATATTCAGAAAGGCCACAGCAGGTTTTACTAAAACCTGCACGCTAGAGTGAATTCGCCACAAGCAATATAGGTGACCCGGGGAAGCGTCAAGCCAAGACTTTCCCTGGTACCTTTAATGGCCCTGGCATAAGCGACCCTCCCTAAACAGGCCGTCAGAAGGTTCAGCCCCAAAAGCACCAGGGGATGTATGGCAGCTTGCTATGGTGTCTTGCTATTAAACCCTTCTTATCATTCATCAGGCTGGATCACCCTTCGTTTTTGCAGGTCATATCGCTGACCTTCCTGCAGAAAATAAAATTGTTGCTGATCAGGCTGCAATGGGTAAACGGTATCGCGTTCGGCCGACCAGCGGGTTCGGTCATAAATGGCCACATAGCTTTCGCCAACAACCCTGAATGTATTGTGGCGCACGACAATGCCGGTATTTTCATCGAGGCCAAGGCCCAATAATTCAGGGCGATGGCGCAAAACCTCAAACATATCAAAGTGGCGGTTGCGTGCCAGCAGATGTTGGTCGACGGCTGCATTTTCCAGAAAGGCCAAGCCTTTCTGGTGATCGCCCATCATAATGGTATTGGTTTGGGTATCGCCCCGCACCAGGTAGGAACCCTGAATGGTAGCCCCTGCCGAAGAGCCTGCAATAACACCTCCACGGGCCAAAACCTCTTTTAAGGCCTGGTGGGTCAGGGTATTCATGTAGGCGTCAACCAGCCGCCACTGCCGGCCACCCATAAACCACACACCAGCAGCCTCCCTTAAGGGTTGAACAAAATCGGGATCATCGGCTTCACTTCGCTCACGTGTATGAAGCATCGTTACGCGGGTAAATCCGTGCGCTTTAAATCGCTGCTTATGGCGATAGAGAAAATCCTCCCCGTCAATGGCCCCTTCACTGCGGGCCGTGGGTATGACCACCACCGGTTGGTGGGGGCCTCCTACCAAATCCTGGAATTCAGGCAAAAACAAACTGTCACTGGCATTTCCCCCGATCAATAAAAGGGTGCCCCGCTCAGGGCCTTCACTAACATGCTCCTCTGACTCCTGGCCCTGAAGGGCGGTAAAAAAAATCACAAACAATAGAAGAATACCATACTTTTTCATCGGAATAGGCTTTTGCTGAAGATTTCTATTTGATTTAAACTGTTGTTTATTTTCTGAAAAATCAATTCTTTAAAACCATTGTTTGGGGATGCAAAATTCTCAGTTTCTCCGGTTAAAGACGTATTAAGGCTTATCAATCAGCATTGCATTGAACCCTAATCTATTACTCCCGGAACACCCGCCATGGAACCCACATGCGTTACTGACAGCATTGTTGTGGATGACCGTGCATGTGGCTTCAAAAAACGGTGCCCTTATAAAGGAGACGAACCGCTGAGCTGGGCAAAAAATAAAAATAATAAAAATCCGCTTTGCGCCATCGGTCCATCCAGAAAAAAACTCCCAGGCATCATTTGAAGCAGGTTATAGCAATCCCGGCCGGTAAAAAAAGAGTTCAAGGTATATTATTTAGACTCGTTTAATATAAATGGGGTTCTTTTATTAGATGGGGAGATTTTTTATCTTTATGCTTTGCAACTTCTTATAAGAGGGACAAAAAAAATTGAATGATTATGAAAAGAAGAGATTTTATCAAGAAAAGTTTAGGAGCGGGCGTATTCACCGGTTCGCTGCTGACGATGGGCAGCTATGGAAAGATATTCGCTGATACCACCAGTAACAGTGCGGTTGACTATGATCTGATAGGCATTAGGGGGGGTGAGCCGGTGCCGATGTTTGACCGGGCGATAGAATCGATGGGGGGCATGCGCAAATACGTCAAGCCCGGGCAAAAGGTTGTTGTCAAACCCAATATAGGCTGGGATGTAAAGCCTGAGCTGGCAGCCACCACAAATCCGAAGCTGGTTGCCCGGATCATTGAACAGTGTTATGCAGCGGGGGCTAAAAAAGTATATGTTTTCGACCACACCTGTGATGAGTGGAGAAAGTCCTATCAAACCAGCGGCATTGAAAAAGCGGCAAAAGATGCAGGTGCAACGGTAGCCCCCGGACATACCGAGAGCTATTATCAGCATGTAGATGTTCCCCAGGGCAAAGTGCTCAAAGAAGCCAAAGAGCACGAACTGATGCTGGAATCGGATGTGTTCATCAATGTACCCATCCTCAAGGACCATGGTTCAGCCCGGATGACCATTGCCATGAAAAACCTGATGGGCGTTATCTATGACCGTTCTTTTTGGCACCGCAACGGACTGCATCAATGCATTGCCGATTTTGCTTCTTACCGCCAGCCTGACCTGAATATTGTGGACGCTTACCGGGTGATGACCCGAAACGGCCCCAGGGGAAAAACAAAGAGCGATGTGGCCATAAAAAAATACATGGTCCTCTCCGACGACATCGTAGCTGCAGACGCTGCCTCGGCCAAAGTCCTCAATCCCAACGAACGGGTGGCCCACATAGAGATGGGAGATAAGATGGGATATGGCGAAGCTGACCTGAGTAAACTGAAGATCAACCGAATTAAAATTTAAGGCTTTCGGGTCCAACCTATTATGGTGCGGTCTGATAATGACTCCTGCGCCATTTAGGGTTTTGATCCGATCGCAGGATACCCGTATGCTTTAGACAATTCCCCCTGGGAAAATTTACGGCATGCGGGTTGTATTTGAATAAAGACTTAATCGGTTAGCAATCAACAAAGTATTCACCATTATCAAATCTTATCGGACATTCGCCATGGAACCCGCATGCTTTAGAGGTAACCTTTTGTGCAGGTTCCTGGATAGGGGTTTCATTTAGACAAAGACATCTTATGAAAAAATATAAAGTTCTGAAAAGGATCAGGGTCGTGATCTCACTGTTTTTCCTGATCCTTTTAAGTATATTCTTTCTGGATTTTACCGGAGGCATTAACACCGATCTGATACAGGGGGTTGTTTTTTTACAGTTTGTACCTTCCCTGTTGAAGTTTTTCAACGTATTTTCCTGGGTGGCCACAGGATTTATTGTGGTATTGATTTTGACTTTACTTTTTGGCCGGGTCTATTGTTCAACGATATGCCCTTTGGGCATTTTACAGGATGTGGTCAATTATATCAAGCGTCGCAGCGTCAGGCGCCAAAAGTTTCGTTATTTGAAGGCGATGCGGTGGTTAAGGTATGGCATATTAGTGGTGAGTGTGGCTTTTCTGGCGGGGGGTAGCATTTTGGTTCTCTCGCTGTTCGACCCCTACAGCACCTTTGGGCGCATTTTCTCTGACCTGTTCCGGCCACTGGTCACTGAAGGCAACAACCTGCTGGCCTCTTTGTTGAGCCAGCACGGGATCTACACCCTGTATCAGGTTGAGCTGAAATCGATCCATGCAGGCGTTATGGCCACTCCGATCGCCTTCTTGATTGTAGTGGTATGGATGTCAATCACGCAGGGGCGTTTATACTGCAACACCATTTGTCCGGTAGGCACTTTTTTAGGGCTGATCTCAAAGGTTTCGGTTTTTCAGATCCGGTTAAATCCTACAACATGTACCAAATGCGGCATATGTGAGAAAAAGTGCAAGGCCGGGTGCATTGAGACCAAGACCATGAAGGTCGATTTTGCACGGTGTGTAGGCTGTTTCAACTGCCTGGCTGTATGTCCCTTTTCAGCGGCCGAATACAGCTTGAATGATGTTTATAAACCGGCAAATCTAAAAACCAACCCGGGAAATACCCCCCGGGGAAGCCATACATCCAGAGGCAATAACAAATCGGGGGCCGTCAACTCGGGATCAACCCGTGGAAAAAAACACCCAAGTGGTAAAAGCCCTACAGCGAGCAAGCCGGAGGCAGACAACCAGACTGCGGCCGATACCCAGGGCCCATTCCGGGGTAAGACCCATGAAAATGGGGATACGATTCAACAGGCTTCACATGAAAGTCCCGGAAAGGGGCAACCGGCTGCAAGCCGCCGCACCGATTTGGGCAAGCGCAAGTTTCTGGCTGGTATAGCCGTGGCCTTTGCCAGCATCACCCAACTTGGCAAGGCCCAGGAATTGGTCTCTTACAGTGCCACCAAGCCGGTTAAGCGCGACAACCCGGTTTCTCCGCCGGGAGCTCAATCCACAGAACGGTTCAATCAGGCCTGCACAGCCTGTCACCTTTGCATCAACGCCTGCCCGACGCATGTCCTGCAGCCTGCCCTGCTCGAATATGGGTTAAGAGGATTGATGCAACCCCGGATGGATTATCACGCCAGCTTCTGTAACTATGACTGTGTAGCCTGTGGCGAAGTATGCCCCACAGGGGCCATTCTTCCCCTGGCATTGAAGGATAAAAAACGGATCCAACTGGGTAAGGCCCATTTTGTTAAGGAAAACTGCATTGTGGAAACCGAAGGCACCGATTGCGGCTCCTGCTCGGAGCATTGCCCGACCAAGGCCGTTCATATGGTCGATTACAAAAACGACCTCCGCATACCGGAGGTCGACCAGGATATTTGCATCGGTTGCGGGGCCTGTGAATACGCCTGCCCCACCCATCCTTACAAGGCCATCTATGTGGAAGGAAACCCGGTCCACTTGCATGCCGAAGAACCCAGAGACGAGCAGCAGGAAAAACAAACCAAGCCCAAAAAATCAGAGGAAGAAGAAGGAGAAGAAGATTTCGCCTTCTGATCAGGCGGCTGCTGGTTGCCCAACATGATATCATCAGGGGCTTCACCCGGTTTAACCATCATTATAATAACCCGCCTGCATGAATCCATCCCTCTTACGCTGTGGATTCGGCAGGCGGGTTGTATTTAATATAAGCCCCCCTGATCCAGGAATTGAGCCAGGAATCAAACTATCGCATCCAGGATCCAATGATCGAGTCAATGAGTCAGGGATTAAGAAAGGGATTGATTCAGGGATACAGCCATCGCTTCAGGGCTCCAGGTATTGCTTTAATACAGAGATAATCCGGCTTTTCCTTACCGGCTTGGCAATATAGTCATTGCAGCCGGCCTGCAGGCTTATATCCCGGTCGTCGCTCATGGCATAAGCCGTTAAAGCCACAATAGGAATTTGTTGATCCACCTGCCTTATTTGGCGGGTCGTCTCCAGTCCATCCAATTCAGGCATTTTGATGTCCATTAAAATCAAATCCATCCCGGGATGTTCCTGATAAAGGCTCAGTACTTCATGACCATTGCGAGCCCGAAAGATACGAATACCTGTATGGCGTAAAACAATTTCCAGGTATTTATAATTGCTGTCCTCGTCTTCAGCAATCAAAACGCTCTTCTGTTGCCAGTCTATTTCTTCTTCAGGTTGTGTCATAATCGACGGATTTGAATTTTCTTCACCCCAGGGGCAATGTAAAATAAAACACCGATCCCTCATGGGGCCTGGAACGCAGCCAAATCTTGCCCCCCATCATTTCCACCAGGGTCTTGCTGATGGTCAGCCCCAAACCAGCCCCCCTGTATAGTTTTTCCCGGTTGTATTCAACTTTGGTGAAGCGTTGAAATATCGTTTCCTGTTGCTTGCGATTGATACCAATGCCGGTATCACTGACAAAGCAAAGGGCCTGACTGGTGTTGTCATTCATTGGAATGCTGTATCCAAACTCGACCCTTCCGGCATCGGTAAATTTGATGGCATTGTCGATCAAGTTATTAAAAACCTGACGCACCCGGTAGGGATCCCCTATTACCTGGTGATCCGGCTGATCCCCAGAATGATGGATGGCCAGATCCACATCTTTATACGCCACTGTTTCCCCAAATGCATCTTTTAACTCTTCCAGAATATCCTGCATCGGGCAGGCCACCTTTTTTACTTCCAGCTGCCCGGCATCGATCTTGGCCAGGTCAATGATGTTATCGATCAAATTTAAAAGGGTATGGCTATGAATATTGATTTGATTGATCAACTCTTTGCGGATATCGAAATTGATGTCCTGGTCATTCAGTAAATTGGAGAAGCCAACAATGGCGTTCATCGGGGTTCGGATCTCATGCGACATATTGGCCAGGAATGAACTTTTAAGTTTATCGGCCTCTTCAGCCTGTTCCTTGGCCCGCTGAAGATCGTAGGTACGCTGTTCCACCTTCTTTTCCAGCTGAGTCCGGTGCTGCTCGAGTTCCTGATTTTGCTGTTCAATATATTCCTTTTGTTCCTTCAGGTAATCCCGCTGGGCTTCAATTTCGCTCTTTTGCCTTTTAATTTCTTCTTCTGCCGATTTCATTTTGCTGATATCGCTGTCGATGGCAATGATTTTATCAATTTGGCCGTCCGCACCGATGATGGGGGTCAGGGTAGTATGGGTCCAAATGATTTCTGACTGGCGGTTTTTGCTTTTACATTCAAAGGTTTGAGTCTGTTTTTGCTGCAAACAGGCATTCAAGGGCTCGCGAATATTCTCAAGCAGTTCGGAGTCATCTGGTGAGCTCTGCAAGTCGGCCAGCTGATATCCGTAAAGTCGGGTAAAGCCCTCATTGACCCATTCCACTGCCCCTTCTTTGTCAAGGATCATCACGGCATTATCTGTTTCCCGGGCCACGATGGAAAGCTTTTCAAGTTCACGGTTGGTCCGGGCCAATTGTTCGGCCTGGTTTCTGATTTCATCTTTTTGTTGTTCAATCTCCCAGGTTCGTTGCTCGACCATTTTGCTCAGGGAGAAGTTTTTCCTTTTCAGCCCGGCGGTATACAATCGCAGGACAGCCCACAAAATCAACAGGGCCACCAGGATATATAAAACGATGGCAAAGGGGTGGGTATACCATGGCCCCTCAATGGTAAAACGGTAACTGGTTGACTGGCCCTGGATACCATAGATATTTTTGGCCTTGACATGAAAAACATAAGTACCGGCCTTCAGGTTGGTATAACGCACGCGGTTCATCTTCTGCCAGGAAGACCAGGAATCGTGAAAACCTTCCAGGTAATGGCTATAGAGGGTATTTTCAGGGGAAGACAAATCAGCGGCGGCAAAATGAAAGACGATGCTATTGTCCTTAAAATCCACGTTAGGCATGGCGGAAGCCGGTTGATGGAGGCTTACCCCATGGCTGCCGGGTGCTTTTTGGGGGTGGGTCCCGTAAAAGATGGCCGAATCGCCATTCAAGGTGACTTTACGGATCAGCGTCGGGAAAGATCGATTGGTAAACAGGGGATTGGGCTGATATTTAAACAAGCCCTCCGAACCGGCAAACCAAACCACCTGACCTGTATCGGCATAAATATCCAAAACCATCATATTGGGAATCCGTTGATAGGGGGTTGGATTCCATTGAAAACCTTCTTTGCCTTTCGGACGGCCTTCGATTACAGGGGCCTGTTTGTTGTTCAACCCGGAAATCCAGATATTTCCTGTCTCATCATCATCCATGGCATATATGGAGCGATCGGGATTAGCCAGGCCACGCATAAAAACCGAATCCCGATAAAAAATGTGCTGTTGAGAATCGTAACGATACAGGCCATTTTCAGTTGTAAAGGCGGGCCTCTCCTGGTAGGCATATACATTGATGTTCCGCAGGGATTCGAATCCGGCATCTTTCCCGTAATATTTAACCGTTTCAGGGGAATGCCCGGAGCCATTGTATTTTAACTGGTAAACGCCGTTTCGGAAGGTAGACAACCAAATCGCCCCATCAGCGTCTTCTGCAATGGTTCGCACATTGTGGCGGACGCCCCGGACAGGTTCCTGGTCGAAAAAAACCCCATCTTCATAGGTCAGCCGGTGCAGCCCATCGGAAAGCCCAACCAGCAACTGATTGCTTTTGCGACGGGGGCTGTATAGGGTGTATACATTGTCATTGCCCCAAATCTTGATGAACCGGTCGCCAGCTATTTCATACACCCCATCATGGGTCCCGATCAATAGATGCCGGGAGCCATCGGGGGCCTGATAGGGGTAAAAATGCCAGCATTGTTCCTTATAATTGCCCAAACGATGAATCCGGCCAGCTTCCAGGTAATGAATCCCATTTTCGGTGGAGAGATATAAGCGCTCGCCCTGCCTTATGAGATCAGCAACATAGCCCCTGAGCCCGTTGCGGCGATTCCAAAAGGTGATGGGACTGGAAAGGTCAATTCTGGCCACCCCGTTGCTGGAGGCTATCCAAAGGTTTTTGCTGCGGTCGACCTTTAGTCGGTATATCGAACCAATTTTGAGCCCCTCTGCCTGATCAATGATTTTGACCACCTCTCCCTCGCGGTTGAGGATCACCACACCCCCCATTGAAGTGCCCACCACCAGATACGGTCCGATCCGCGTCAATCCTTTGTACAACTTATTCTGCACGAAATAGCGGTCGGCAGAGGTTGTATACGGGCTCACCTTTCCTCGTTCCATGTCCAAAGTATACAAACGATCACCGCCAACAAAAACAAACAAACCCTCATTCAACTTCGTGATGGTTTCCACCTCAAGGGGCAAATCCCCCTGTAATCCGCAGCGAACCAGGGTGTCATTTTTCAGGGAAAACAAACCTTTTCCCGGGGCCATGAAGAAATAATCGCCCCCATAACGAAATCCCGTGGCAACCTTTTGGGAAGCCGAACGCCCAAAAACTTCCACCCCATGAATGCTTTCCCCATCATAACGAAAAATCCTTCTGTATGTCTGAAAAAATACCTGACCTTCCACCACCGTGACATTCCATATCTCGTAGAAAGGTTTATATTTGGAAGGAATAAGATGTTTCAGGGAATGAAACCCAAGTTTGCCGCGGGCATTGGGTTCGAGGTAACCCAAATCACCATTGGATCCCACAAAAATACGCCCTGAGCTGTCAATGGCCAAAGACCGGGCTGTGGTCTTTCCGGGTAGCTCCACCAGATTCCAGTCAACTCCGTCAAAAGATAAAACACCATTGACATTGGCAAAATACAAAATGCCACGCTTTCCCTGCACAATATCCCAGGATTGGGGATGCTGGTTGTAAGTAGCAGGCAAATAATTGGTTAAAAATGGCGTACCCATGCCTTCCAATCCCTGTCCGGTGCATATAAAAAGCCTGGTAATAAGGAAAAATACAATAAGCAAAGTACCCCTGGTCATGGGTATAAATTTGTTTGAAGTTAACAAATATTTTAATCTATTTCATACGATTATTTGTTTATTAATATATTGGCCGTATGGAACCTGCATGAAATAATCATGTCCTTGTTGTGTAAGTTCTTGGATGCAGGTTTCGTCAGGTTATTTTTATTTAATTTTTTGGCCTTATGGAACCTGCATGGAATAATCATGTCCTTGTTGTGTAAGTTCTTAGATGCAGGTTTCATTTGATTGTTCTTTTAAGATTTCAAGGATGATTGGATCCGGAAGGTTTCCCAGGATGATAATTTGTGTGTCACAGCTCACAAATCACCTGGCCGGGGTTGAATCATTATACCCAATGGTGTATTCGGGGCCCATTCATTACAGACATTGCAAATGATTTAGACCGACCTCATCACCACTTCAGCTAACAAATGCTGTTTATCCCCTGAGCGATTTGGCAGGTATAAGGGCCCAAAGTATGATATAAGCCAATACTCCAGGGAAACCAACGCTAAAGAAGGTAATCAAGGCATAGATCACCCGAACCAGGGTTACATCCCAACCAAAGTATTCGGCAATGCCGGCGCAAACCCCACCGATCATTCTGTTGTTGGAGCGTCTTAATTTGGATTTATCCATCTCAGCCATACATTTTGGCATTGCGTCGGTAGATCATCACCAGAGTTGATAGCAACAGCAGGATACCCAGGCCAAATACCCACCAGTTAAAGGCGACCGGTTCATATTGATAAGAAAGTTTCTGAAGCGATTCGCTCAGGACTTCCGGCTTACCAACCATTTGCCGGTCAATATGAACAAAGATGTATCGCGTAAAATCCCATATAAAGGCAATGAAAACCACTACCGCCCCGGCGAGCAATATCACCCATTCTCTGGGTTCCAGGTAAAAAGTATAGCCGGATTGATGATTAAAAAACCGGATTAATAAAGCAAAACCTATCATAATCAATGAAATCAGGATGGGGGTCAGTACAGGTCCCGACCAGGTAACAGGAATAAGGAACAACACATCCCAGGTCAGCAGACTAGCCGGCCAACCCAATACCAGTTTAAGAAATATGTAGTAAAAAATATCCCAGATGGCAAAGACATAGAGAAAATGAGCAAAACGTTGCATAAAGTTGCGGGTAGTCATCGCTGCCACACTAATAATCATAACCAGCGAAAAAAACTCGCGGATAAGTTCGGTGACAGCTATATGGGGATCAATATGACGCAGGGGAAAGCCAAAGCCTTCCGGGTAATATAATTCCCGGATATAAATAACGATTGCACTCTCAAAAAAAGCCATGGAAACAGCAAACAGGCTAATCCAGAAAAATTGCCGGTTGAGTTGAAGAGCTCCTTTTCGCATATTTTTTATGGGTTCAACGTAAAAAATCAATTTGTTATGATTAATCCCGGAAAGTTAATCATTCCCGATGAAGTTTGAAAATATTAATTTTGCAGAAAATAAAAAAAGGAATGGCTGTGCTGTATCCCAAAAATTTTGAACAGAAAGTCGGGTTTGACAAAGTCCGTGAAAAGATAAATGCCCATTGCATCAGCGACATGGGCAGGGAAAAGTGTGATCAGATCAAATTCTCCACCTCGGCCCGTTTCATCCAACGTTTGATTGGGCAGGTTGAAGAATTCAAGGAGATCATTGAAATGGAGGAAAATTTTCCCCTGGATCATTGCATCAACCTGAAAGATGGCCTGGAAAAGATTCGGATCGAAGGCCGATATATGGAGCAAGAGGAGGTACACGCGCTGAGGCTCAACCTCAGTACCATCAGGCAAATCACAGGTTTTCTCAAGAAGAGGAATGGGGAAGAAGACAAATATCCCGGTTTATACCACCTGTCAAAGAGGGTAAAAGTTTATCCCTACATCAGCGAGCGGATTGATCAGATCCTCACCAACAAGGGCGAGATCAAAGACAGCGCCTCCCAGGAATTAAAAAGGTTGCGCAGGGAGATCGGGGAAAAAGAATCGAGTGTTTCGGGTCGGATTGACCACATATTCAAGGATCTCAAGGAAAAGGGGATCGCAGCGGAGGATTCTTCCCTGGCCATTCGGGAGGGCAGGACGGTTATACCTTTAGATGCCCGTCATAAAAGGAAGATACAGGGGGTGATTCAGGATGAGTCGGCTTCAGGTAAAACCGTTTACATCGAACCCCGGGAAATCGTCGAGATCAACAATCAACTCAAGGAACTGAGGTATGAGGTAAGAAGGGAGATCATCCGGATACTGACGGCTTTTGCCGATGACATTCGCCCCTACCTGGATGAATTACAGCAAGCCATTGACTTTCTGGGTACAATCGATTTTATCAGGGCTAAGGCATTATTCGCTCGCGATATTGAAGCCATCAAGCCGGCGGTGGTCAATCAACCACACATTCGCTGGCACCGGGCGGTCCATCCCCTGCTCTACCTCAACTTGAAAAAAGAAAACCGGCAGGTTGTTCCCCTTGATGTGGCCCTGGACCCTGATCAACAGCGCATATTGGTCATCTCGGGCCCCAATGCCGGTGGAAAATCGGTTTGCCTGACCACCACCGGCCTGATTCAGTATATGTTTCAATGTGGTTTGCTTGTCCCGTTAAAACACGGTTCGGAGATGGGGATTTTCAAAAACCTGTTCATCAATATAGGGGACGATCAATCCATTGAGAATGACTTAAGTACCTACAGCTCCCATCTGGTCAACATGAAGAATTTCATCCGCTATGCCGACGACCATTCACTGGTATTGATCGACGAGTTCGGAGCAGGTACCGAACCGGTTTTAGGGGGTGCCATCGCCGAAGCCATTCTGGACCGCCTCAACCAAAAACAAGTGATGGGGCTGATTACCACCCATTATGCCAACCTCAAACATTTTGCCTCTTCCACCCGTGGCATTGAAAACGGAGCCATGCTCTTCGATACTGACAAGATGTCACCCCTTTACCAGCTCACCATTGGCGAACCCGGCAGTTCTTTTGCCTTTGAAATCGCCAAAAAAATAGGCCTTCCCGCTGATGTGCTCCAGCAAGCTTCTTCCAAAGTTGGCCAGCAACATATCAACTTCGATAAAAACCTCAAAGACATCATCCGCGACAAACGATACTGGGAGAAAAAAAGAGAGTCGATCAAAGAAAAAGAAAAGAAACTGGAAAAGACCCTGGATCAGTATAGCCGGGAACTGGCATCGGCCGAGCAGCAAAAAAAGCAAATCAAGCAAGAGGCCGAACAACAAGCCCGGGCCATGTTGGATGAAGCCAACAAGAAAATTGAAAACACGATTCGTCAAATCAAGGAGAGCCAGGCGGATAAACAAAAAACGCGGGAAGCCAGGAAAGCCTTTGAAAATTTCAAAACCCGGGCTTTTCAGCAAAAAGAAAATGCCCATCACGACCCCAAGCAGGCGGATATACGCCAGCAAAAGCAAAAGCTGGCAAAGGAGCGGACCCGGGAATCGAGACCAACCAATAACACCAACCACAAGGCAGAGGGGGCAAACCAGGCCAGGCCCTTTCAGCAGGGTGATAAGGTCAGGCTGAAAGGACGAGATGCCGTAGGTGAAGTGATGGATATCAATGATAAATCCATTTTAGTGGCTTTTGGGAATATGATGACCACCATCGAAAAAAACCGGCTGGAACGAATTGACGAACAGGAATATCAAAAGCAGGAAAAATCAACCAGCAATGGGCTTTCAGGGCAAAGTTTCAATCTGAGTCAGCGGCGGATGGAGTTCCGCCCGGAGCTTGACATCCGGGGCAAGCGCGCCGATGAAGCCCTTCAGATGGTACGCGATTTCATTGATGAAGCCATTATGGTCAACACCTCCCGGGTCAGGATACTCCATGGCAAAGGAACGGGCGCTCTGCGTCAACTGGTCAGGGATTACCTGGGTACAGTGCAAGTGGTTAAAAGCTTCAGGGATGAACATGTCGAATATGGGGGGGCCGGCATTACCGTGGTTGAATTCGATCAGTAAAATTTATTATATTTGAAAAAAATAGCTTGACCATTGATACTTCTCTATACCAACAATATAACATCCAGGCTCTCGTATATTGCAGGGGTGATCTTCTCAAAAATCCTGAAGGTAGAATATGAGCTTACCCAGGATCCACAAAAATTTCAAAACCACGATGGCCCCAAAATCAACTACTCGGTTGATGATGTGGGCGATGCCTTGGTTATCCGGCCCAGAGAGCTGCTCTTTGAACAGCACATCACTGCCAAGGAGCCCTTTGTCACCCAATGGGACAACGTCAAGATCTTTTTTCAGACCGATGACAACTCCCACATCCCGTTCGATCTTTTTGCAGCCTCCTTTTACCTGATATCCAGGTACGAGGAAAACCTACCCTTTTATCAGGATGAGCATGGGCGGTTTGAGGCCAAACAAAGCCTGGCCTACAACAACAATTTTCTTCAGGAGCCCATCATCGATCAATGGGCTTATATCCTGGCCGATATGCTTGCCGAGCATTTCCCGGGCTTTCGCCCCGGCTCCAGGGCATTCCAATACATCTCGACCATTGACATTGACAATGCCTATGCTTTCCTGTTCAAAGGCATCAGCCGAACCCTTGGGGCCACCCTGCGCTCCCTATTGAACCTCAACATCGAAGACAATATCCGCCGTTACCAAACCCTGGCCAGCAAGAGAGATCCTTACGACACCTATGACGTCTTCTTCGACATCCATCAAAAATACAACATCAACCCCCTTTGGTTCTTTTTGGTAGGGAACAGTGGAAAATTTGATGACAATGTATCCATCGATAAAACCGCCTACCAGAACTTAATTCGGGACCTGGCGGGGCGTTTTGATGTAGGGCTGCACCCATCCTATCGTGCTTTTAAAGATTATGAACTGTTGAACCAGGAAATTGGCAAACTCGAAAACATCATCGGCCGCAAGGTCACCAAAAGCCGCCAGCACTATCTGAAAATACACTTCAACGAGACCTACAACAACCTGATTAAAGCCGGCATACAGGAAGATTACACCATGGGCTATGCCACCGATATTGGTTTTCGCGCCGGCACATGCACCCCGTTTAACTATTATGACCTGCAGCAGGAACAAGAAACCTCCCTGATGGTTTATCCTTTCCAGCTCATGGACATCACCCTCAACCAGCACAAAGGTTACAACATCACCGAAGCGATATCGATGGTAGAAGACTTGATTGAGAAGGTTAAACGGGTCAACGGCACGTTCATCAGCATCTGGCACAATGAAGCCCTCAGCGATCATGGCCATTGGAAAGGATGGGAAACGGTATACCGCGAAATGCTGCGGCTGGTTTTTGAACAGTAATACCTGGCCGCTTTGCTTTTCATCACCGGATTCCTATCATTGGGAGTCATAAACTCTGCCGAAATAAGATCCTTCCGGGATACAGATTCAATTTCCATTACCGGGTTCATATCATTGGGAGGGCACAGCTCCTTCCGGGATGGAACCCAATCAGGTATCTCCCAGGATATATTCGACTGCCCCTTTCACATCATCAAAAATATGATCAGGGGGGTGAGTCAACCCCTTGAGGCCATGCCCGGTTCGCACGCCAATGGTGGTACACCCGGCATTTTTACCGGCCTCTATATCCCGCGCACTATCACCGATCATGAAAGATTGTTTCAGGTCGATATTCAGCTCCCGGGCGGCTTGAAAAAGCAAGCCCGGCTTGGGTTTGCGGCATGCACAATCCTTTATGAACTGCGGATCACCCTGCTCCCCATCCAACCGCTCACGGTGGGGACAGAAATACAACCCATCCAGGTGCCCCCCGGCCTGCTCCAATTGCCGTCGCATCTGTCGGTGAATCGCATCCAGCTCCTCCAGGGTGATATAGGCCCGGGCTACCGCCGATTGATTGGTCACCACCACCGCCAGATAATCCGATTCGTTGATCCGCCTGAGGGCTTCCCCGGCCCCCTCCATCAACTCCATTTGTCCGGGTGAAAGAACAAAGGTCTTCTCCACGTTTAATACCCCGTCGCGGTCGAGAAAAATGGCCCGCCGCTTCGTTTGATCATCCCTGTTCTGGTTCATTCGTATATAAAAAATTTATTCATGTGTTTATTTTTTAATTAATTGGTCACATGGAACCTGCATGAAATAAACATGTCCTTGTTGTGTAATTTATTGGATGCAGGTTTCATAAGGATATAACTTAATTAACAGTTTGTATTTCAGTATAATAATAGTATGTAATTCGTTGGTCTCGGTAACCTATGCCATGGAACCCTCATGTTTTATTCATTACCTTTTGTGCTAGTCGGTGCATGAGGGTTTCATAAGTATATAACTTAATTAATAGTTTGTAACTCAATATGGTCTGAATCTTAAAACAGACATTATGTGGTCAAT
>CAJXLK010000033.1 GCA_913055635.1 uncultured Bacteroidota bacterium | reverse complement strand
TGTGGGCGATGATGGATTCGAACCATCGACCCCCTGGTTGTAAGCCAGATGCTCTGAACCAACTGAGCTAATCGCCCGTTTTTTTGACCCATGCCGCATTGAAAATGCCAATTTTCAAATACGGCGATGCAAATATAAGGCTCTTTTTTTATTCTCAAAAAAATATCGGAAAATTTTACACATAAGATGGTAAAAAGGCTCCATTCAGTGATTTAAGCATTTTCTCATTAAAAGGCCGGGGTTATTGCCAGCATTAAAGGCCGGGGGTTTATCATGAGCATCTCATCCTCATCAAAAGGCCGGGGTCATTGCGAGTTGTTGATGTCGGGAAAAAAGCATTGATCCAATAGCGGGGTTCGGCATCAGTGTTGAATGAAGGAGGCGTTGTTAACAGAAACCATTTACCAGCCATCGCCCTGTTCCGGTAAAGATACTGGCCGATCATGACCGGATGGGGTAGAACTTTGAAGGGCAGGCATTTTTTTGTACTTTGTCCCCAACCAACAAGCCGAGCAAGATGCGTTACCTGCTGACTTTCACTTTTTTGATTTTAACCCTTGCGGGATGGGGGCAACAGATATCCAATGTTAAGCAGAGCTTAAAAGAAGGCGGGATGGAGATTCGTTATGATCTGGATTCAGAGCGACCTGCAAGGGTTCACCTTTTTTATTCGAAGGGGCAGGATACCAGTTTTCAGGCAGAAGGGCGCCATATGGAGGGGGATTTTGGCATTTTTGTAAAGCCCGGCAGGGGCAAGCGGATCAGCTGGTCGATGAAAGGCATTGATTCGCTAAAGCGGTCGGGCATACGGATTGAATTAAGGGGGCGTCCTTTTATAGAGATGGTAAAGGTCAAAGGCGGCCATTTCCAGATGGGTTGCACCGAGGAGCAGAACAAGTGCAGAGGAGATGAAAAGCCTGTGCACCGGGTTATTTTGGATGACTACACCATCAGCCGTTATGAGATCACCAATGCTCAATATGCTGTTTTCCTCAATGAAGCTGGAGTGGACCGGGACGGGCGTGAAGGACGCACGGCCCTGATCCACATCGACAACAAATTCTGCCAGATTCGCTATCAGGACGGGCGTTTTCGTGCCAATCCTGCTAAAGCAAGGCACCCGGTTGTCGAGGTTACCTGGAACGGGGCCCAGGCTTTTTGTCAATGGGCCGGGGGTAGCCTGCCGACAGAAGCCGAATGGGAGTATGCTGCCCGAGGGGGGGCCAAAGCACGAGCTACCCGCTACAGCGGCTCCAACCACCCAGACAGTGTGGCCTGGTATGACGACAATGCCGGGGGGCACACCCATCAGGTGGGAGAAAAGAAGCCCAATGAACTGGGCATCTATGATATGAGCGGCAATGTATGGGAATGGTGCTTCGACTGGTACAGTCCTTATACCGGACAAACCCGCAAAAACCCAAAGGGACCGCGGCGGGGAGAAAATGTGGTAGTCCGCGGCGGCAGCTGGCTCTATTACGACTCCTTTTGCCGGGTGTCCAATCGTGCCAGCAGCGCCCCTTCCTACGCCTTCAACAACTATGGATTCCGCCTGGTCAGAACACAAAGCCAATAGCCCCCTGGCGGCCCGGGATAAAATGCCTCAAAAGCAATCATACCCGGGCTTAGCCCGTCCACTGCCCCCAACAGCATCTGGTTCAGGGGCTGAGGGTGTCATCTTCCCTTAAAAGACAGATAAATTTTAATCTTCTTCCCCTTCCGCCTTCTGGGCTTCATCCAGATCTTGCTCCAAATCATTCATCATCTTCTCCACCTTTTCCTGATCCCACCGGGTTACCCTCTTAACGGCCGAGCGGGTGGCCAGGCCGATGATTAAAAACAGCACCAGTACCCCGCTCAGAACATAGGAAACGATTCGTGCCGGCTGCTCTTTGGCACTTAAAACACCCCTGACTGCTAAATAAAGCATATAAATCGCATAAAGATTAACGGCCAGCGATACCACCGACCCCAAAGCGAAATTGATGCCATTGAAAAAGCCCAAAAAAGCATTGATGGGCATCAACACCATAATGGCAGCGGCCACCCTCATATTGGGCTCAAATTCACTATTGCCCCCACATATGGCAGAAACAATCAAAACCAGCACCGCACCAATGAAAACCCCAATGACGGCCCCGAAAATGGTCCAGAAAAAACCCAGCGCACCGATGGTTCCTCCAAGCAACCCCCCGGCAACTCCTGTAACATTCAACAGGCTCCAGATAAGTACAAAAACACCTGAAATGATCCCATAAACCAGCGCCTTAAGAATAGGCTCGCCCAGCCCCCCTTCAATGGACATGGTTGAAAAATATTCCCGGGGGCGCATTAAAGCCTGCTTTGAATCCTGATAAAGCCGGCCCAGATTAAATCCTTCTTTTGCCATTTGCTGAAAAATTTAAGGTTAAACATGATTCATCAAGTTATGAAAAAATAACATTCGAGTAAAGCACCACAGCCTCAGTAGAAAAATGATCTCTTCAGCAAACAGGTGATTTTTTATACTTTTGGGGATACAGAAAAAAAACAAAATAAATCTTCTGCCAATCATGCAGGTAAAAAGGATCCAAACAACAGCTATCAAATTTCAAAAAGCGACAGGTCATACTGGCCGGCAGCTGGTATGGGCACTGATCTTGCTTTTGCCAGTTGAGCTGATGGGCCAGGACATGGCTCATCTGCCCACCTCGACCACGGGCACGGTGGTACGTCATGAGCACTATGCCCTTTCTTATTCGGAAAAGCACGAGCAGGCAGAATGGGTAGCCTATGAACTCACCCCCCGGGAGGCAGGGGGTGAGCTGGAGCGCACCGATGATTTTCGGCGGGATCCGGGGGTACCCAACGGCTCGCCGGCCCTTTCCGATTTCAGGGGGTCCGGATATGACCGGGGGCATCTGGCCCCGGCCGGTGATATGTCTTTCTCCCACACGGCCATAAGCCAGAGTTTTTACCTGTCCAATATGGCCCCTCAGGAGGCCTCTTTCAACCGGGGCGGCTGGCGTGAACTTGAGGCCCAGGTGCGCGCCTGGGCCATTGAAAACGGACCGCTTTATGTGGTGACTGGCGGTATCCTGGAGAATCAACAAGACGAAATCGGGCCCAATGATGTGACCGTTCCGGGGGCCTTTTACAAAATCCTCCTGGATCAGCAGCCTCCCATGAAAGCCCTGGCCTTTGTGATGGAAAACGAGCGGGCCCAAAAGCCCCTTAAAGCTTACACGGTAACAATCGACCGGGTTGAAGCCAGCACCGGCATTGACTTTTTCCATGAAATGCCACCCTCAAAAGAAAAGAAGCTGGAAAACCGCCGGCAAGTCCATCAGTGGGATTTTGATGTCTCTTCCTCCCCAACCCATCAACAGGACAATCAACAGGAATATTATACCAACTCCAACAACAAGATCAACATCAATACAGCTTCGGCCAGCCAGCTGGATCGCCTCTATGGCATTGGTCCGGCCAAGGCAAAGGCGATTATCAAAGCCCGTCCTTATAGCAGCACAGAAGATTTGACCCGGGCCAGGGGCATTGGAGATGTTACCCTTTCGCGCATCGAAGCTTACATCACGGCTGGATTACCGGGCATCCATTACGATACACAGGAGAAATCCTCCGGCGGGGATATGAACATCAATCACGCCTCCCGCCAGCAACTCAAGTCACTGCCGGGAATCGGGGAAGTGCTCTCCGCGCGCCTCATTCGGGCCCGTCCCTTTGAAAGCATCGATGCGATTGATCAGGTGAAAGGCATCGGTCCCAAAACCCTGGAAAAGATACGACCCAAAATCACCGTGGATTAACCCCAGGGCAAGGAAAATCGGACAGGTTATCCTCCCGGAATGCAAAGCATGCACCGGCAAGCATATATCCCAAAATCAAACACCCGGGGGAAGCATATCCCTAAACAAACATATTTCAAAGACCCCCGTAAACCGGTGAGATACATACCTGAAAATGGAACGGGGAAGTTCATACCCGGAGAAATAATAGCAAAGAAATGAGCCCCGGGAAATAAACAGGGCAGAAAAAGAAGAGATCACCTAATTATGAACCTGAACGGGTTCACCTTTGTCAAAGCCCAGCTGCTCAGCAGCATTGCCCTGATTTACAGAAATTTCAAGCAAGCCTTTTGATCCGATCGTAGCCACCACCTGATGTTTATCCACCTTCAGATAGGACTTGGCAATGCCGGTGAGCTGATGAGCCCCGATCTCAATGATCAGTTCAGGGTATCGCACGGAAAGCCTTCGTAACTGTTCCCGCTCAATATTGGTAATCAAATTGCCAAACTGGTCAACGTGAATGACCGCGCCCTGAATGGCTTTGCCGGTAAAGTCAGGTTCGGGAATATCAAGGGTGTAAAGTTCCGTCTCCCTTATACCCAGCACCATGGGTTCAACCCCTGTACTCAAATAGGCCGCCACCGGGGCAAAGATATCCCGGCCATGAAAAGTACTGCTGATGTTGTCCAGGAAATAGCGGGCATTATTGATGGACCATATTTCATCCGCTCCGTAGGCTGCTACGACCTTGGTCATCAATCCATTGTCGGGGACCAGGAAGTAATGACCGGCGGCCTTGACCAGCATAATTTTCCGGCTGCTGCCCACCCCGGGATCCACGACCACCACATGAACAGAGCCGGAGGGGAAATAGCTGAATGAATAGTAGATCAGATGGGCCGTCCAGAGCACATCCTGCGGGGGGATATAATGGGTCAGATCAATCACGGGGGCCACCGGATTGATCCCGTGAATGACTCCTTTCATCAGGCCCACATATTCATCCCGCAGACCAAAATCCGTAGTCAGGGTAATCACCGGGTAAGCCCCGGCAGTTTTCATCATAAGGCTGCATTTTTAATCGTCTTTGTGCCGCTGCTATACGTAAAACGCTTTGTCTTTGGGATACCCCACAGGCATCAGGGCCAGGGGCCTGAGCGTCTCCAGGCCGAAAAGTCCGGCAATGGCCTCATCATCAAAAGCCCCAACGATCACCGTACCCAACCCCAGTTCAACGGATTCCAGGGCTATGTTTTGCATCACAGCCCCCGATTCCATATAGACATACCGCTCGCCCCGCTCAGCATACATCCGAGTGGTACGCTCATTATTTGAAGCAATCAGCACCGTAACAGCGGCATGTTTCAGAAATTCCTGATTGAAACAGGCTGCTGATATATCCCGGGCTATATCAGTTTCTCCTATTCGCTTCAAACCATGGTCGGCCGATACATACTGATAGAGGCCCGCCTCAAGCTCATCAACCCCCTCTTTTCGAACAGCTACCATCAATTCCAGGGGAAAAGTGGAGCCCGCTGACGGGGCCGTGCGCCGCTGATCATATTTCTGGGAAATCACACCCTGTCCAGCCCATAAAATGCTGGAAAGTTGGCTCATCAATATGCTCTTTGGCGAAAAATTGCGGCACGAGATGCGCTTCTTCAAGGCTTCATTCAAACTCAATTTCTCACTTAAATGGCTTCCTGGTAATTTTATCTTTTCCATATCAAGGGTACTTTTTTCAAGATTTCCTTTTTTAACGACTGATTATTGGCCTTATTCTTTTTGCCTGGAAAAACGAAAATAAACCCTAAAGTTAATAAAGAAAATACAGTGGAAAAAAAATTCCGCCCGGATAAAACCCGTTAAACTATTCCCTCAGGCAGGATACTGCAACCTTATTTTTCTTAATTTAGCAAGGGATAAAGAAATTGTTTTAACACTGATAATCAACAACAGGGCACAAAATGATTGACCGGGAAACCACCGAAAGGATCATCCAGGCAGCCGAGATCACCGATGTGATTGGTGATTTTGTCAACCTCAAGAAACGGGGGGCGAATTATTTGGGGCTGTGTCCGTTCCATAATGAAAAGACCCCCTCATTCACGGTGAACCCCTCGAAAGGGATATTCAAGTGTTTTGGCTGCGGCAAGGGGGGGAATGCGATCAACTTCATCATGGAGCACGAGCACCTCAGCTACCCGGAGGCCTTAAAATACCTGGCCAACAAGTACAACATTGAGATCCGTGAAAGGGAGTTATCGGCCGAGGAGCTTAAGGAGCGGAACACGCGCGACAGCCTTTTGATCGTGACCCAATTTGCCAAGCATCATTACATCCACAACCTTTATCATCATCAGGAGGGCCAGAATGTAGGGATGAGCTATTTGAAGGAACGGGGGATCCGCGATGATATGATTGAGCGCTTCGAGCTGGGCTACAGCCTGGACCAGTGGGAAGGGTTCACCCAAACAGCCCTGAAGGAGGGGTACAAGCAGGAGTACCTGGAAAAAGCGGGTTTGACCATCAGCAAGGAAAACAAGCGGTATGACAGGTTTCGCGGGCGGATCATGTTTCCCATCCGCAGTTTATCGGGCAATGTACTGGGTTTTGGTGGGAGGAGCCTTAAGAAGGATGATAAGGCCAAATACCTGAATTCCCCTGAAACAGAGATCTATCACAAAAGCAACATCCTTTACGGCATTTATCAGGCCAAGCGGGCCATTACCAAAAACGATAAATGTTACCTGGTAGAGGGCTATACCGATGTGATTGCCCTGCACCAGTCGGGCATTGAAAACGTGGTAGCGGCCTCGGGCACTTCATTGACTGAAAACCAGGTCAGGCTGGTCAAGCGGTTCACCCCCAACATGACGGTCATTTTTGATGGGGATACCGCCGGGATCAAAGCCTCGCTCAGGAGCATCGATTTGATTCTGGAGCAGGGGATGAATGTAAAGGTGCTGCCCCTGCCCGAAGGGGAAGATCCCGACTCTTTTGCCCAAAACCGCAGTGCTTCTGCATTTGAAAACTATATCGATGAAAACGAACAGGATTTCATCCATTTCAAGACCCGCCTGCTCTCAAAGGAAGCAGAAAATGACCCGGTCAAGAAGGCCAGCCTGATCACCGACATTGTCCGCTCGATCTCGGTGATCCCCGATGGCATCATGCGCTCGGTTTACATCAAAAACTGCAGCGGCATGCTGGACATGGATGAAAAGGTGCTCTACCAGGAGACCAACAAAATCCGAAGCAAAAGGGCCCGCCAGAAATACCGGAGGAATCAGCAGCACCAGGAAAAGGAGGAGAAAAACAACCAGAACCTGACCTCCCTGCCCTCCTTTATCGAACAGGTCTACTCGGAAACCCAGGAGAAGGAAATCATTCGTCTGCTGCTCCAGTATGGCGAAAAAGAGCTCTACACCTATAAGGAGGACAAATATGAAGAAGCCAAGACCCTGACGGTGGCCCAGTACATTATCAAAGAGATCCTGAACGATGAGCTGGAGTTTAAGAATCTGATATACAAAAAGATATTCGAAGAATACCTTGAAATATTAAACAAAGGCAGTCACCCGACCACCAACCATTTCATTTATCACAGCGATGGGGATATCAGCTCTCTGGCAGCCGACGTGTTAAGCCCGGGATATGAGTTGAGTGAATTTTTCAGGAAAAAAAGCGGGATCCATACCGAACCGGAAGAGATGAAACTCAAGATGCTGGTGCCCGAAGCCATTATTGCCTATAAGCGGAAGATTCTGGAGAAGGCCCAGAAGGACAAGGTAAGGGAGATTCAGCAGGCGCAGCAGGCCGGCCATGACGCCGGGCAAATCATGAAAATGCAACAAGAATATCAGGCCATCACTGCAGCCATCAATTCCATTTCCAAAGACCGGGGCTGGGTGGTTTTCAGGTAGGTTTAGCCCTTGGGGTTCGTTTTCAGATTCTTCATGATCATCACCGGCATGTCCATATCCATGCGGCGGATGTTTTCGGTGACATTCCCCAGCAAGCTGGTCACCTTCGAGGTTTGCCCCCTGCACCCAATGACCAGCAAGTGAGCTTGCTCGGCTTCGGCCTGGCGGTTGATGCGTTCAGCATGCCCCCTGATCTGGTCGTTCAGCTCAAAATGACAGGGCACCTGGTCAGGGGTCAGGTCAAATTTTTTGAGGAACTTCCGGTATTTCTTCTCCATGTTTTTCTCCAGGGCGGAAGAAGAACGCAGGGTGGTAGCGGGGAAGTAACTCTTGCTGGTATCGTAGATATAATAGCAGGTAAGTTTGGCACCGGTGGCCTTTTGGATGTCGAGGGCTCTTGTGAAGGCTCTTTCTGACTGGCGGGAGAAGTCAATGGCACAAAGGATCTTATTGAGGGAGTAATCCGGGTTTTCGGGGACAAACAACAGGTCGCTTTGCACCTGGGTAGCAATCTTTTGTCCGTAGCGTCCGGCCCGGTCCTCGCCAAACTTCTGACCAATCAGGGTAAGATCCACCTCCTCCTTCCGGGTGAAATCAATGATGAGCTCGGCGGCATCCTCATCCTCGATTTTGGTGATCACTTCGGTTTTGGTGCCTCTGCGGAAACGCTCCGAGACGGCATTGGTGATCTCCTTGCGGATGGTTTGACTCAGGGTCGATTGCAGGCCCGGGTACTTCTTGCTTTTTTTATCGGGAAGATCATAGGCCTGAATGGCATGTAAAAAGATCACCCGTTCGGTATCGAGGGCTTCACTGAGAAAAGAAGCGTATTGTATGAGGTGTTCATCGATCTCGGTCAGATCGAGGCAAACCAGCAGGGTATTGAGTTGTTTGATGGTATTCATGGTTCATCGGTTTTCTTGGTCATTGTCCCGTTTTTCCCCATTCTTTCGGCGATTGTTGCGGTCCTTTTCGATCAGATCCTGGACCAGGTCCTTATACGATTCGCGTTCTTTGGCCTTCCTGCGCAGCTCTTCTTTCTCTTTCTCACTCTTCAGGCCTTTTCGCAGGCTAACCCCCATTATGATCAATATAATGGCAAAAGGCAGTCCTGTGGTAATGGCTGCGGTTTGCAGGGCGTTGAGTCCTCCCCCTACCAACAGAATGGCCGCTACAGCTCCTTCCATGGAAGCCCAAAAAACCCGCTGGGTGACGGGTGAACGCAACTTACCCCCTGAAGTGAAGGCATCGACCACCAGGGAACCCGAATCGCTGGAGGTTACAAAAAAGCTGATAACCAAAACAATAGCAGCAAAATTAGTAACCTCGGCCAGGGGAAATTGCTCAAAGAGATAATAGATGGAAGTGGCCACATTTTGCTTGATATCTGCAGCGATACCTGCAGCCTCCTGCATTTCCAGCCACAGGGCCGAACCCCCGAAAGCGGTGATCCAGAAAAAAGTCAGCAATGTGGGTACAATCAAAACACTCAGCACATATTCCTGAACGGTCCGTCCACGGCTAATCCTGGCAATGAACATGCCCACAAAGGGCGACCACGATATCCACCACGACCAGTAGAAGATGGTCCACTGATTCTGCCAGTCGCTGGACTGATAACTCTCGGTCCAGAAGCTTTTTTGAAAGAAATCATTCAGGTAAATGCCCAGGTTTTCGACATATGAATCCAGGATGAACAGGGTGGGGCCCAGTATCAGGATAAAAACCAACAGGATCGCCCCCAGGTTGATGTTCATCTCACTGAGCTTTTTCACTCCCTTGTTCAGGCCAAGCACGACGGAGATGGTAGCTGCAGCGGTAATCGCCACAATCAGGATTACCCGGGTGTTCAAGGTATCGGGTGAATGAAACAGGTGAGCCAGACCGGCACTAACTTGTTTAACCCCCAGGCCCAGGGAGGTAGCCAGGCCAAAGAGGGTAGCCAGCACAGCCAGCACATCGATCACATCACCGGGCCAGCGGTAGACTTTATCCCCCAGCAGGGGATGGAACACCGAGCGAAAGGCAAGGGGCATATTGCGGTTAAAGGAAAAAAAAGCCAGCGCCAAACCGACCAGGGTATAGATGGCCCAGGCATGCAAGCCCCAATGTAAGAAAGTGGTCTTCATGGCTTCCTGGGCCTGCGCCTGTGTGGTGGCCATATCAAGGGGCGGATCGGTCAAATGGAAGATGGGTTCAGCCACACTCCAAAAGAGGATACCTATGCCCATACCGGCACTGAAAAGCATGGAGAACCAGGCCCCGCGGCTAAACTCAGGCACGGCATTCCTGCCCCCCAGCCGGATGCTGCCAAACCGGGAAAAAGCAAAATACAAAGCCAGCAACAGGTAAAAGTTAACCACCAATACCAGGAACCAGCCAAAATGGCTCGAGATCCAATTCTGGATGTTGCTGAAGACCTTGCCCATCGGAGCACCCACCCACAGGGTAACACCGATAAAAAGGATTAGCAGGATGGTGGCCGGCCAAAAAACCGGCGGATGAATGTCAAAATGTTTTTTGAGGCCCTTTCGGGGTTGCTCCTGCTGAGCATCTCCCTGTGGGGTACCTTCCTCCCGGGGTTTACCTTGCTGATTGGTTTGTTGTTGCATGGACCATGCGTTTGTTAATGGGTTAAATGCTCCACATTATTTTAAATACCGGGCCACCATCTGTTCACTGACATCCCATAATTTGTCCTGAACATGGGGTTCATAGGAAACAGTGGCAGAACTCTGGGGCATTTGATTGACAAAATATTTGCCGGAAACCCCTTCTATGTCTTCAGAAGTAGCCACATAAACTACATTCTCTGTTCCTTCCTCAACTGCAGAGCCAATGTCGCCATAATGTTGTTTTAGCAATTTGGTGCTGATCACCCCGGGATGAAGACAATTGGAAGTGATGTGGCTGGCCTCGGTTTCGCGGGCCAACTTATAGGAGAACAGGACATTGCACAGCTTGGAAATGCCATAAGCCTTTGAACCCATAAAATCCTGTTCGCCCTGCAGGTTGTCAAAATCAATGGCGGTGGCATGCACCATGGAAGAGACGTTTACCACACGGGCACTTTCACTTTTTTCCAACAAACCCAGCAGAAGCCGGGTCAAAAGATAATGGGCCAGGTAATTGACCTGGAAGGTCTTCTCGTACCCATCTCCGGTCATCTCCCGCTCCTTTTGAAAGATTCCGGCATTATTGATCAGTATATCCAAATGATCGTACTGCTGCTTAATGTTTTGGGCCATCTCATAGACTTGGCGGAGGGACTCAAAATTTGAGGAAAATCCATCCAAATCGTCCCGGCCGGAGGCCGACCCGATTTCTTCCAGCGCCTGGCGCACCGATTCATCACTTCGTCCGTGTACCAATACATAGTAACCCTTTTTAGCCAGATCAATGGCTGACTGCTTGCCGATTCCGTCTGTAGATCCTGTGATTAGTACATATTTGCTCATAGGGCTTAGTTTTTTGGTGTTTGCTTCAACAAGAGTTCAGGGCCCGGGGCCATTCAGGCCAGGCCTTCTACCTGGCCCATGGGTTAAAAGAGCACAGTTACCTGAACCGGTTGCCAATAAAAGCGTATTAAATTTAGAACAAAAATGATAATTTGACATCACATGAGGGGTTAAATCATGTTGTTCAGATCAGCTCGCTGACCAGGAAGGTACTGCCCCCGACATAAATCAGGTCTTCGGGCGAGGCATTTTCCCGGGCCTGCTGGAGGGCACGATGGGGGTCAGCAAAAGCCTCTCCCTCGAGGCCGTAACGAAGGGCAGTTTGAGCGAGGGTATTTTCATCCAGGGCCCGCTCGATGCTAGAGCGGGTGAAATAGTAACATTCGGAAGGGGGGAACAACTGCAAGATGGCATCAAGTTGTTTGTCGTTGACAAAACTCAGGACAAAATGGAGTGTTCCCTGGCGGATTCTTTCCACCTGCTGAATATTGACCTTGAGCCCGGCCTGATTATGGGCGGTATCGCAAATGACCAGGGGATTTTTCTGAAGGATAAACCATCTGCCTTTGAAACCGGTAATACCGGAGACATTGGCCAGCCCACGGGCAATATGTTCTCCGGAAAAGACAATGTCCAGATCATGGAGCACATCGAGCACCCGTAGGGCAGTAATCAGGTTGGTGGCCTGGTAAGGGCCAGCCATATCGGTACACAGGCGGGCATAGACTTCACGATGGCCTGAGAAGACGCTGTAACAGGGAAAAGTTATATTTCTTTCCTGCTCGTCGGCCGGATAAATCTGATATTGCTGGTCGGCGAACCACAGGGGGCTTTGCGAGGAGGCAGCCTTTTGTTGAAACACGCTTGCAGTTTGCCGGTCATACTCGCCCACTACCACCGGGCGGGCAGGTTTAATGATGCCGGCCTTTTCCCGGGCGATCTCTTCGGGGGTGTGGCCCAAAAACTGGGTATGATCAAGGCTGATGTTGGTGATCACCGATATCAGCGGGTCAACAACATTGGTTGAATCGAGCCGGCCCCCAAGACCCACTTCCACCACGGCCACATCCACTTGTTGCTGCCGGAAGTACTCAAAGGCCATGACCACGGAAAGTTCAAAAAAGGAAGGGGCGATCTGTTGAAAACGATCGCGGTGATCTCCTATGAAACGGGCAACAAAAGCCTGATCGACCATTTGTCCGTTCACCCGGATGCGTTCACGAAAATCCTTGAGATGAGGAGAAGTATACAGCCCCACCCGGTATCCGGCTGTCTGAAGCACGGCGGCCAGCATATGAGCCACTGAACCTTTGCCATTGGTACCCCCTACATGAATCGAGCGAAAAGCCCGATGGGGATGGTTCATATGGGCATCCAAAGCCCGGGTTCTGGACAAATCCCCCTTATAGGCCGCCCGGCCCTGACGCTGATACATCGGGATGCGCTCATACATCCACGCTAAAGCCTGGTGATAGTTCATTGGAAACCTCCCTCTCATCTACCACTGATTATAATAAACCTTATGGGGGTCAAAACGTTCCGGGGTATCCTTTTGTTCATTGGGATAACCCAGGGCAACCAGGGCAAAAGGCTGTATATGAGAAGGGAGCTTAAAAAGGTGGCGAATCCCTTCTTTCCGTTCTTCCCGCGGGTGCAGTCCCAGCCAGACCGAACCCAGCCCCTTCGAATGGGCCGCCAGCAAGATATTCTGGGTGGCAGCCCCGCAGTCCACCACCCAATAACCAGGGGCATGTTCCAGCTGTTGGTCGCCACAGATCAAGACCGCGGCAGGTGCCTGAGACAGCATACCCGAATAGGGATGTATAGCCCTGATCCGGTCCAACAACTGCCGCTGATCAATCACCATAAAATGCCAGGGCTGACAGTTTACTGCCGAGGGAGCATACATACCGGCTCGTATAACCTGCTCGATCTCCACATGGGGGATTTCCTGATTTTTGAATGAACGGATGCTCCGCCGCGTAATCAATCCTTCATATAAATCCATAATGTATCATTTTAAGGGCTTGTCTTTTTAAGATTTGTTAAAAACTTCAAAATCCAGGATTCCCTCCCTGTCTTTTTTTTTACTACATTTATCTATACAAAATTAATTCGTTCTATGCCCCCTGCCAAAAAAATCTTTGTCATTGACACCAATGTCATCCTTCATGACTTCCGGTGCATCTATAATTTCCAGGAGCATGACATTGTCCTGCCCATTGTGGTGCTGGAAGAGCTCGACAAACTTAAAAAGGGCAATGACATCATCAACTTCCATGCCCGGGAGTTCACCAGGGAACTCAACCAGATCGCCGGTGACAGGTTGTTTAACGGGGGGTTGCCATTGGGCAGGGGATTGGGTAAACTCTCTGTAGAGACGGGGCATCCTTTTTCACAGAAAATTCAGACCTCATTTCCGGAAGCCACGCCGGATCACCGGATTCTCTCGATCACAGAGCACCTGAAGGAAAAATACCAGGGTCAGCAGGTGATACTGATCAGCAAAGACATCAATTTAAGGCTTAAAGCCAAATCACTGGGCATCCAGTCGCAGGACTATGAATCGGATAAAGTCACCGACATTGAGCCGTTGAACCGCAACATCGAGGTCCATGAAAATGTAGATGCGGATTTGATCGACCGGCTTTACCAGGGGGAAGAAGGCGTCGAGCAGGAAGCTGTTAGCCTGAAGGCTTTTGCCCATCAATATTTCATCTTCAAGAGTGATCGTTCCAGTGCCCTGGCCCATTATGACCCCTACGACCGGGTATTTACGCGGGTTGAAAAGAAAAGGATGTATGGGATCAATCCGCGCAATGCCGAGCAAACCTTTTCGGTGGATGCCCTCTCGCGGATGGAGATCGAGCTGGTGGCGCTGACCGGAAAAGCCGGAACAGGTAAGACATTACTGGCCCTGGCCACTGCCCTTCACCTGGAAAAAAAATTCAATCAGATCCTGCTGGCCCGCCCCATCGTTCCTTTGGCCAACCGTGACCTGGGCTACCTGCCCGGCGACGTCAATGAAAAGATTACCCCTTATATGACGCCCTTATATGATAACCTGGCGGTGATCAAAAATCAATATAAATTGAACAGCCGGGAATACAAAAAGATAGAGGAAATGCAGGACAGTGGCAAACTGGTGATCAGCCCCCTGGCTTATATCCGGGGAAGGAGCCTGTCGAATGTGTATTTCATTGTGGATGAGGCCCAGAATCTGACACCGCATGAAATCAAAACCATCATCACCCGGGCCGGAGAAGGCACCAAGATGGTTTTTACCGGCGACATCCAGCAAATCGATTCGCCTTACCTGGACATGAAGTCGAACGGGCTGAGTTACCTGACCGATAAGATGCTCGGGCAGGATATCTTTGCCCATGTCAATCTGGTGAAAGGCGAAAGAAGCTATCTGGCTGAGCTGGCCAGCGATTTATTGTAAAACCAAAAATTTTGATGATATTCCAAAAGAGAATGGACCATTATTTTTTTCATTGATTATCAACAAGCGATTTAAATAATGAACCCCATCAAATCTCTTTGATTTGATAGGAGAGGTTCATTAAAATTGACCAACCATTAGCGTTTAACCAAATTTTTTAATCATGGCAAATCGCAAGACACTGCTCATCGTGAGACACGGCAAGAGCTCGCGTCAATACGACAACATTTCGGATATTGATCGCCACCTCAAGGAAAGGGGCATCCACGAGGCCTATGACATGGCCGGGCGGATTAAATCGCAGCATATCACCCCGGAGATGCTCATCAGCAGCCCTGCAGCCCGTGCCCTTCATACGGCCATGATATTTGCCCGTGGGCTCGACCATCCCCTGGATCAGGTTGAACTCCGGGAGATATTCTACAATGGTGATGAACAGGATATTTTGGATGTGATCCGTCAAACCCCTGGGGAAACATCAACGGTGATGATTTTTGGGCACAATCCCACCTTCACTGACCTGGCGAATCTTTTCCTTTCACAGGAGCTGGACAACCTCCCGACCAATGGCATTGTCTGCCTTGAGTTTGATGCCGATCAGTGGAGCCGGATCGGAAAAGACAACCTGAGCAAAGAGTGGGTGGATTATCCCAAAAACAAGAAAAAATAACAACCATAAAGGGCCCTGCCGTTGAATCTACTCAAGTTCGCTGCCATCGACATTGGGACGAATGCCGTGAGGCTGCTTTTTTCCAATGTCATCGAATACCAGGACAAGGTCACTTTCAAGAAGGCCTCACTGGTAAGGGTACCGGTGCGCCTGGGCTATGATGTATTTCACCAGGGGCGCATCGGGGAAGTCAAAAGGCAAATGCTGATCAGTACCATGCATGCCTTTCACCATTTGATCAACGTGCACAATGTGATCGATTTCAGAGCTTGCGCCACATCGGCCATGCGTGAAGCCGAAAACGGGCCGCAGCTGGTCGACCTGGTGCGAAACCGAACAGGCATCGAAATTGAAATCATCGATGGGCAAACCGAGGCAGAAATCATCTATTCCAACCGGATCGTTGATCTGATCGATAATACCCGCTCCTACCTCTATGTGGATGTGGGTGGGGGCAGCACCGAAATCACCCTTTTCGCCCAAAACAAAGTGGAGATGTCTTATTCCTTCAACATTGGAACCATCCGGATCCTCAAGGATAAGGCAGAGCCCGACGAATACGACCGGATGCAGCGTTTTCTCGGCCGGGCCCGCCAGCAATACCCCTCCCTGCAAATCATCGGTTCGGGAGGAAACATCAATAAAATCGCCAAACTTACCGGCATCAAATACATGAGCCCGATCCCCTACCAGGAAATCCGGAAAATATATGACCAGATCCTGCCCTATACCATGGAAGAAAGGGTAAGGGTGCTGGGGCTCAATCCCGACCGGGCTGATGTAATCATCCCGGCAGCCCGGCTCTTTATGCAGGTAATGAAATGGTCGAATGCCAAAAGCATACTGGTCCCCAAATTCGGCGTGGCCGACGGCATCGTTCGCCAGCTTTACTATAATTATAAGAGCCATGTGGGTGTCTGAATTGTAGTTAGAATTGTGTAGTTTTGCATCCTCATACAACGAAGTGGATGTGAAAAAAGTAGCTTTTCATACATTGGGCTGCAAGCTAAATTTTGCCGAAACGTCGACCATAGCCCGAACACTGGAGGGACATGGTTATCAGCAGGTTGACTTTAATGAAAAAGCCGATGTTTATGTAATCAATACCTGCTCGGTAACGGCCAGGGCGGATAAGAAAAGCGAGGAGGCCGCCAGGAAGGCCCGCAACCAGAATCCCGATGCGCGGGTGGTGATGGTTGGATGCTATGCCCAGCTCGAGGCGAACAAAATAGCGCGGCTGCCCGGGATTGATCTGATCCTGGGGAATGAAGAAAAATTCAATCTTGCTGAACATCTTCAGGCATGGGAGCATGGAGAGACATCCCGGGTGCACACCGCATCGCTTGTATCCGCCCCGGGTTATCATCCGGCTTACTCCTGGGGCGATCGCACCCGTTCCTTTCTGAAAGTTCAGGATGGATGTGATTACCGTTGTGCTTACTGCACCATACCTGCTGCCCGGGGTAAAAGCAGGAATCAGCCGGTGCGCGAGATCGTGGCCCAGGCCGAGCAACTGGGCGCAGCCGGTGCCAAAGAGATTATACTGACCGGGGTTAACATCGGGGATTTTGGAAAATCCACCGGCGAATCATTCCTGGATTTGATACAGGCCCTGGAAAAGGTCCCCGGCATCGAACGCTATCGGATTTCCTCGATTGAACCCAACCTGCTGAATGAATCCATCGTAAGCTTTGTTGCCCAATCCGACAAATTCCTGCCCCATTTCCACATGCCCCTTCAATCAGGCAACAACGAAATACTCGGAAAGATGCGCCGCCGCTACAACAAAGAACTCTTCGAGGAAAAGTCTCACCTGATCCGCGATAGGCTGCCCGATGCCTTCATCGGTGTAGACCTGATCGTTGGTTTTCCGGGAGAAGATGCCTCCCGGTTCCAAAAAACATTTGATTTCCTGCAAAAACTGGATGTCAGCTATTACCACGTTTTCTCCTTTTCGGCCAGACCCGGGACACCGGCAGAGACAATGAACCCCAAAATTCCCGGAAAAACCATTAAGGCCCGCAGCCACATGGTCCAGGAACTGGCTGAAAAGAAAAAATATAACTTTTATACCGCTCATGTCGGTCAAACCCGTCCCGTGCTGTTTGAAAAAAACATGAAAAATGGGAATATATCCGGGTTTACCGATAATTATATCCGGGTTTCCACACCCAGCCGCCCCTCTTTGGCCGGCCAGATAAAAGATGTATATTTACAACAGATTAACCGGGATGGGACCCTCAAAGGCATCCCTCAACATTAAAACCTGAGCCAATTCAAACCTACTTTATAATAATTTAACATTGAATATGCTTCGCAAGCTAAACCAGAGGACAACCCCACCTGGGGGACCCATATTTAGGTCCAGGTCTTCTTGCGAACAGTAACAATTGTTTTTTAAACAGATGTTGTATTTAAAAGACCATCACTCCATATGAACCAATTAGAAGAGATCACCCGGCAGGTCCGGGAATTATGCAGACAAACGGGTCAATACATCCTTTCCGAATGGGACAAATTAACTTCCGAGCATATTGCATCCAAGGGATTGCATGATTTTGTAACCAGCGTTGACACCCAATCCGAAGAAAAGCTGGTAGAGGGATTAAAGCAGATCCTGCCAGAGGCTGGATTCATCGTGGAAGAAGACACCACCGATAAAAAGGGAAGTGAATACAACTGGATTGTAGACCCTCTGGACGGGACCACCAATTATATACACGGGATCACCCCTTTTGCCATCAGCATTGCTTTAAGCCATCAGGGTCGGATCATTTTGGGGGTTGTTCATGAATTGAGTTTCGATGAGATGTTCTACGCATGGGAAGGAGCAGGGGCTTACAAGAACGGGGAAAAGATCCGGGTTTCCCAGACCCCGACGATCGGGGAGAGCATCGTGGCGACAGGCTTCCCATACAACGATTTTTCCCGCTTGCAGCCCTATATGGAATCACTGGAGTATTTCATGAGGAATTCCCATGGGATCAGGCGATTCGGGTCAGCGGCCACCGACCTTTGTTACACGGCATGCGGAAGATTTGAAGCTTTTTATGAATACAGCCTCAAACCATGGGATGTAGCAGCCGGCTCATTCATTGTTCGCCAGGCAGGCGGAAAAGTGTCCGACTTTTCCGGGGGTGATCAATACATTTTCAACCAGGAAATGGTGGCCGGAAGCCATCATATCTTTGATGAATTCCTGCATCATATCCAAAGATACCTGCAAAAGGAGCATTCTTAATATGGGCGTTCCACCGCGATCGTTCATCAACCTGCTGACCAATGAAGCACCCGGGGTATTTATCATTTGAACTGTTTAGCCGATTTTTGGCCGCGCTGCCCAAAAGGGGGCTATATCTGTTTGCCGACCTGCTCTTTTTCATCGGCCACTACCTGATTGGCTACCGCAAAAAGGTGGTTTACGCGAACCTGAAGCGGGCCTTTCCGGAAAAATCGCCCCGGGAAATCCGGCAAACGGCCCTGGCTTTTTACCGGCACCTGGCCGATGTCATGGTCGAAGACATGGCCATGTTGCATATGAAACCCACAAAGCTTAAACAATTTGTAACCCTCCCCGATCTCGATGTACTGGAAGAACTCTACCAAAACAAGAGGAACGTCACAGGTCTTTTGGGGCATTATGGCAATTGGGAATTTTTAACCACGGTGCCCCTTTATTCTCGGTATACCATACTGAGCGTGTACAAACCCCTGAAGAATAAATTTTTCAACCGGAAGATCTACCAAATGCGTAAGCGTTTTCAAGAGATCCCGGTGCCGATGCGGGAAGTTTACCAACAGGTGATCCGCCATCAAACAAAAGGGCATCCTTTTATTGCCGGATTCGTTGCCGACCAGGCCCCTCCCAAAAACAAGTCGCATTACTGGACCTCCTTTTTAAATCAAGAGACGGCTTTTTTTACGGGGGCCGAGAAGATTGCCCGTAAATTCAATCACACGGTCATTTTCACAGCGGTAAAAAAGCTCAAAAGGGGCTCTTATCAGGTAATTGTCCGCAAGTTAGCAGATGAAGCCGGAGAGACCCGTGAACATGAAATCACCGAAAAGTATGTACGGGCCCTTGAGCAGTTGATACGCGAAGAGCCCGCCTTCTGGCTGTGGTCGCATCGCCGGTGGAAGCACTCAAAACCCTAACTCACCGCCATCATACCGGTTCACCAACCGGGCAAAGCTTGTTCAAGCCGATATGCCCTCCCCTGTTTTGGTTATTCAATCCATAGCAGCATTGTATGGAAAACCCATATGGCAACCGATGAGTGCATGGCCCACATTTCCGTAAAACCATTTCAAGGGCTTGCTGCTTTTAATTGAACGGAGAACCAACGAGATGGTCGAACCCAGTAAAGCCCGCCAATAAGTTGCTGCCTTTAAATGAAGGGAGCCTGCAAGGCAGGGTCGTGGCCTCATGTTATACAACAGGCCCTGGTTCTTTCCTTTTTAACCCCGGTGATAACCAGTCGGCGAATAGTTTTTGTAATTTTAAGACAAAACATAAATTAAAGGAGGTAAGGTCATGGTTAGCGACTTACACAATCTTTTCTCGGAGAGTGCCCAAAACATGAAACGCTCGGCCATCCGGGAAATCCTCAAACTCACTCAAAAACCGGAAGTCATCTCTTTTGGCGGGGGTTTACCGGCTCCCGAGTCATTTCCGGTGGAAGAACTCAAAGAGATCATCAACGAGCTGCTCGACGAGGACGGACCGGGAGCTCTGCAATACGGGGCTACCGAAGGGGTCAACGAACTCAGGGAAATTCTGGTGGAACGCCACAAGAAGGCAGGCTTCAACATTGGCCTCGACAACCTTTCAATTACTACTTCTTCGCAGCAGGGGCTTTACATTCTGGGAAAAATCTTTCTGGACAAAGGCGACAAAATCATTTGCGGGCTACCCTCCTATCTTGGAGGCATCAGTGCATTCAGCACCTTCGGCGCCGATATGCACGGCATTCCTTTCGATGACCAGGGCATGCGCAGCGACCAACTTGAAGAAAAACTCCAGGAATTCAAACAGCAGGGGGTCAAACCCAAATTCATTTACATCATCCCGGATTTCCAGAATCCGGCGGGCATTACCATGCCTGAAGCCCGGCGGAAGGAAATCATTGAACTGGCCCGTAAATATGATGTCTTGATCGTTGAAGACAGCCCCTACCGTGAAATAAGATTTGAAGGCAAGGATCAAAAGACCCTTTTCGAGCTCGACAATCAGGGGCAGGTGATCACACTGGGTACGTTCTCTAAAACTTTCTCACCCGGATTTCGCCTGGGTTGGGCCATCGCCCACCAGGATATCATCGACAAAATGGTCATTGCCAAACAGTCGATGGATCTGTGTACCCCCACTTTTAATCAAAAAATCGCGGCCAGAGCCATTCAGAAAGGCCTGTTCGACGAAAACCTCAAGAAAACCGTGGCCCAATATCACCGCAAGCGCGATAATATGCTCAAGGCCTTCCGTGAATACATGCCTAACGGAGTCAGTTGGACCGAACCCGAAGGTGGTCTGTTCCTCTTCCTGTCCCTGCCTGCCCATATGGATGCAGAAGAACTCTTCTACAAAGCCATCGAAAAAAACGTAGCCTACGTCATGGGCAGTGTTTTCCATTGCGATGGCAGCGGACGCAATACCATGCGGATCAACTTCTCCTATGTGCCAGAAGACCGGGCCAGGGAAGGTGTCAAACGACTGGCTGAAGCCATCAAAGAAAACATGTAATCTCTGGCCGGCCGGGAGGTGGCTTTTTACTTTGGTAACGGTCCATACCCCCGCCCAAAAAACACATCGACCAAAGCTTTGTAAAACCCACCTTCCGGCTTTATGATTGCCTCAAAAAATCTTTTTAAGCCAATCATTTTCAAAACCTCATATATATTTCCTATTTTTGTTTGGGAGGTGTCTGGAATCTGGTCCCATGACAATATATATCACTGTATCACAATGACCTGGCCTCAGTTAAGATCCATTTCATGACAAGACACAACAACCATAACAAAGGCCTGGCGCGCTTAATGATGATTTTCGTGCTTATGGCGGGGCTGTTCTCCTTCAAAGTCACCGCTCAGGAGACCTATAAACTGGAAGAACTGTTCATGGATGCGGAAAGTTGGTTTTACTTTCAGGACTACAAAAATTCGCTTCCCCTATATAAACAGGTCCACCAGGCTTTCCCCGGTCACGATAACGTCAATTTCAAGATTGGTTTTTGTTACCTGAACATCGACGGAAAAAAAGACCAGGCCATTCCCTATTTAAAGAAGGCCGCCGACAATACCACGTTCAATTATAACCGGGAAGCCTTTTATCAAAGGAAGGCCCCGGTAGATGCCATCTTTTATTTGGGCAACGCTTACCTGGTGAACAACAAGATTGACAGTGCGCTTCAGGCGTATCGTCGGTTTAAGCAGAAAATTGAAGGCAAGCGGGGCATCTTAAACAACCAGCGCGATTTCGATTTCGATTACCTGGAGAAACAAATCCAGGTTTGTCAGCGGGCCAAAGAAGCAATGGCGGATCCGGTCAGCTATGCGGCCAGGAACGTAGGGATGCCTGTTAACACCCCGCTTTCCGAATATAATCCGGTTATTTCCGGGGATGGCCAAATGATGGTTTATACGGCAGAAAAAAAGTTTTACACCGGGGTTTTCATGTCCCAAAAGAAAGACGGCGAGTGGGGTCCTCCCGTCAACCTTCTGCCTCAGCTGGGGGTGGACGGCGATATTCAAACCTGCTCGATTTCTCCCGATGGCAAAGAGTTGTACTTATACCGGGAAGATGATCTGGACGGGAACCTATATGTAAGTTCCTTTAAGGAAGGTGAGTGGAGCGAGATCCGGAAGCTGGGTCCCAACATCAACACCGAGTACTGGGAAAGCCATGCCTTCATCTCCCACGATACCCAAAAGCTTTACTTCACCAGCAACCGCCCGGGGGGATATGGAGATCTGGACATCTGGGTTTCGAAGCGTAAAAACGACAGCACCTGGGGCAAGCCTGAAAACCTGGGCCCCACTGTTAACACTCCCTGGCGCGAAGACACCCCTTTTCTGACCCGGGATGGGCAGGCCCTTTTTTTCAGTTCAGAAGGCCATTACAGCCTTGGGGGGTATGACATCATGGTGGCCCGCAAAAAGGGCGATCAGTGGGGGAAACCCCAAAACCTGGGTTATCCCATCAACACTACCGATCACGACCAGTTTTTCCATCCCATAAAAAATGGCCGGCAGGCCTATTATGCCAGGTATCACGACCAATCGCCGGGAGCCAGGGATATTTTCCGCTACCGAATCGACGGCAACCGGCAAATTGACTACCTGGATGTGGAAGGGGTATTGACCTACAAGACACCGGCTAAAAAGGAGCGCAAATCTTTCACGATCAACGTGATCGACCAGCGCAGCCAGGATACCCTCCTTAGGCTGAACCCTAACGATTCCAGCAAAAAGTATGACTTCCAGCTCAACGCCCAAACCAACCATTTGATTCTGGAGACACCCCGGCTAAGCGGGAATAAGCAGTTCATGATCTCTCAAAAAATCAACATCAAAGAAAAAGCCCCACAAAAAGAGATGCTGGCTTCCAGGGAGGATACGGCTGCCCATAAACAGGAAACTGAAGACCAGGAAATGGCGGCCCGGCAGGAGGTGACTGGCGATACTACTTCTTCTGGTGTATCAGAGCCAAGCATTGATTTGAGGGAGCAAATGGTCACCGCCCGGGCCGATCAACAGCACGTGAAAATCAAGCTCAACCTGCAGGGAGGTAAAAAACTCAAGGTCAACACCTTCCAGGACGACACCCTGATCAACACCGAAACCTTTCCGGTGGAACAAGGTGAATTCACCTATCAGTACCAGCCGGGCCAACAACAAACCCGTCTGAGCTTTGAGCTCACCAACGATCAGGACCAAAGGGTAAACAAAACAGTGAATATCCGGATAGATTCCTTGTTAGCCGGGCAAAGTCCAGAACGCGACTCGGCCCGGTTAAAAATCAATGAAAAGACGTTTCATTTGTCGGAGGGCAAAAAGAAAGTTCGGATCAACCTGAGCCTTGAAAAGGGTTCCCGGTTGATTGTCGCGACCTATGTCAACAGCGAACTGATCAACCGGGAAGAATTCAATATCAGCAGCGAAGATTTCACCTATGAGTTTGAGCCCCGCCAACAGGAAAGCACCTTAAACTTCAAAGTTATTGATGACCAGCATCGGGTTAAAACCAAACGGATTGTCCTCTCACATCAACCCATCAACAAAGAGCTGGAGGATTTGCTGACAAACCTGGAAAGGCATCAGACAGATTTGATCGGGCAAAAGCTGGCAGGGCAAGAAAAGGAAAAGATCTCGGCCCGGGGGTTCTTCGCCAGCCTTTATGAAACCGCCCGTAAACAAACCACGGGCAAACAAGCCATGGAAAAGCTTGATGCGGCGAAAATTGATGCCCTGTTATATGCCACCATCCTTCTGGATAACCAGGATATCAGCCAGTTGTTGAGTGAGCTTACCCGGATGGCCGAAGGCAAGCTGAAAAGCTATCTAAAGAATCTTTCCGTCGGGACCATTGACAGCAAAAGGGAATTAATCAGCCAGTTGCGTGCTGCAGCCGGCAAACCTTCCTATACGGTAAAACAATTGCGCGATGTGTTGTTGCAATATGTTGATCAAACCTATCCGCCTGATCAGCTTTATCATCTGACAATGAACTTGTCGCGGCTTGAAACCAACAAGATTTTGAGCCGTCTGGGAGAAGAAGCCCTGGATATCGTCACCACGGCCGACATGATCCGGTATTTGAAGCAGAGCGATCTGCCCAACAAGATGAAAATGCTGGCCTTGCTACAGGGCACGAAGCTCTCCGGGGTGGAGACCGGCAGTGATTTACCGGCTACATTTAAGGCAGACCAAACACAAGAAGCACCGGGCCGGGACACCAGCTCATGGGTTTATTACCTGGGCGCAGGCGCCGTGCTGGTGGTCATCCTGCTATTTTTGCTTCGAAGAAGAAACCGCAAGCGGAATTCCGAATCAAACTAAGAGGCCATTGGACATTCTGGAAGACAACAACGTAAAGCTGAGGGCTGTGGAACCCTCCGATGCCAGGCTGATTTACGAGTGGGAAAACGATTCCTCGGTCTGGCATGCCGGTAATACCATTGAGCCCTTTTCCTGGCATATCATCCAGCAATATGTGGAAAATGCCACGGTCGATCTGTTCCAGGCCAGGCAGTTGAGGATGATGATCGACCTGAAGGATGAACGCGATAATCCATTCCGCACCATCGGGAGCATCGATCTGTTTGAGATCGACCCGCTCCATCAGCGGGCCGGCATTGGCATTTTGATTCATAAAGAACAAGACCGAAACCAGGGTTATGCCAACCAGGCCCTGCGGGTGATCATTAAGTATGCCTTTGGCGTGCTCTTTCTTCATCAACTCTACTGTTACATCGACAGCGACAACCAAGCCAGCCTGAAGCTTTTTAAGAACAATGGGTTTGAGGTGACCGGCACCAAAAAGGACTGGATCAGAACCCAACAGGGATGGAAGGATGAGTTAATCCTGCAATTGATCCATCACTCCCGGGATGAGGAATCTTCCAACAATTGAGAATAATCGGGAATATAGTTTAAAAACCGATAAGTGCCCTTTTCGGGATAGAGCCGGCAGCAATAATGTTGCAGGCCGTTGGTGACGACCAAATAGCGCACCTGAAGCTGCATATTATAAATGAGAATCTGATCAAAAGTCTGCTGATTGATGGACACTTCAGGGGCCTTGCATTCAACCACTAAAACGGGTTGACCGTAGCGGCTGTAAACCACAATATCTGCCCTAAAATCGATGCGGTTCAAACGCAAAGGCATTTCCACGGCCACCAGCGATCCGGGGTACCCCAGGTTGTGGGTCAGATAACGAATGAAATGCTGGCGAACCCATTCTTCTGAAGTCAACTTAACAAACTTCTTTCGATAATCATCAAAAATGTATTTTTTTTGTTTCTTTGTTTGTATCCGAAAGGAATAAGCCGGTAAATTTAATGCTTGCATGAGGCTATCGTTGCTTGAGGATTGCCGGGCTGATGCCTCCCCATAAGTGACAGGTATAGAAAACAGGCAATCCGGGTTATGGGGTTATCAGCATGTATTTATAAATGCTTCTGAGTGCAAATCGAATCTAATATAATCAAAAAACCTCGACGATGAAAACAAAGGCTGAGATCGTACGCGACTGGCTGCCGAGATATACGGGCAATCCGCTGGATAACTTTGGCAAACACATTTTGCTGACCAATTTTCAACATTACCTGGAGATCTTTGCCGAGCTGCAGGATACTGAGATCGTAGACACCCATGCGCAAATGCCATGCGCCACGGCCAACGGCATCACCATGATCAACTTTGGCATGGGCAGTGCCAACGCGGCCACGATCATGGACCTGTTGAGTGCTATCGAGCCCAATGCGGCGCTCTTTTTGGGCAAATGCGGGGGATTAAAGAAAAAAAACAATGTGGGGGATTTTATCCTGCCGATTGCGGCGATTCGCAGTGAAGGGGCCTCGCATGACTATCTCCCCCCGGAAGTTCCTGCTCTGCCGGCCTTTAACCTTCAGAGGGCCATCTCGGGGTCCATCCGCGACATGGGCTACGATTACTGGACTGGAACGGTGTATACCACCAATAAGAGGGTTTGGGAATACGACGAACGTTTTAAACGATACCTGCGAAAGACCCGCTCGATGGCCATCGATATGGAAAGTGCCACCATCTTTATCGTTGGTTTTGCCAATGAGATCCCATCCGGCGCCTTGTTACTGGTCACGGATCAACCCATGATATCCACCGGGGTGAAAACCAACAAAACCGACAAACAAGTGACCAGCAAGTATGTGCGCGACCACGTAAAAATTGGGATGAATGCCCTCAAAGAGATCCTTCACAACCGGAGATCTGTCAAACACCTGAGATTCAGTTAAAATGGCAAAAAGCGAGCAATACTCCAAAGTCCTACAGCAACTCAAAAAACAAAAATACCACCCTGTATACATTTTCCATGGGGAGGAGCCTTATTATATCGACCGCCTGACGCAATACATTCAGGACAACGTGTTGGCGGATGCCGAGAAAGATTTCAACCAGAGTGTTTTTTACGGGCGGGATGCCAGCATCGAACGGGTGATCAATACGGCCCAGCGTTACCCTATGATGGGTCAGCGGCAGGTAGTTATTTTGCGGGAAGCCCAGAATATAAAAAATCTGGAAAAGTTGCAGCATTACATTCAAAAGCCCCAGGGCACCACCCTTTTGGTAGTCAGTCATAAAGGCGCCCTGGATGCCCGATCGAGATTCTACAAAGCCATCAAAGACAAGGCGGTGATCTTTAAATCAGAGAAGGTCAGGGATTATCAAATGACCGACTGGATCCAGCAATATGCCCGGGAACAAAACATCTCCATGAATGCCAAAGTGGCCAATATATTGAGTGAATACCTCGGGAGTGATCTGCACCGGGTGACTCATGAGCTGAATAAACTCTTGCTGGTTATTCCCAAAGGCCAAAATGAGATCACGACGGATGATGTGGAGAAAAACATCGGCATCAGCAAGGAATACAATCCTTTTGAACTGAACAAGGCATTGGCGGAAAAAGATGTGGTAAAAGCCAACCGGATCATCCGGTTCTTCGGTAAGAATCCCAATGAATATGGCATGCCGATGATCATTGGCACATTGTACAGTTTTTTTTCCAGGTTGCTGGGCTATCATTTCCTGGATGATCAGACACGCAAGGACAATTATAAGGCGGGAGGGGCGATCAAGGCCAATCCCAAAATGATGTGGCTCTATGAAAAAGCCGCGCGCAAGTATAATTATCAAAAGACCGTGCGCATCATTGGATATCTGCGCGACTATGATATGCGCTCGAAAGGCCTGAACAACGTCAGTGCCGCCGAGGCGGATTTATTGAAAGAAATGGTCTATAAAATTCTCCACTAAAAATGAATGCAGGATGACCCCTATCATTGTTGGCATCACAGCTGCGGCCTCTTTTTTTGCCCTGCGCAACAGGGGGCTGTTTATCAGGATGCAGCTCAATCCTTACCAGGTATATCATCACAGGCAATGGTACCGGGTAATCACCCACGGGTTTATCCATGCCGACTGGATCCATTTGCTGGTCAACATGCTTGTACTTTTCTCCTTTGGCCAGGCGGTGGAGAAAGAGTTAAATCTGCTGGAAGCACGAAATAAGATCGCCGATGGCACCCTGCATTTTCTGATCCTATACTTTGGGGGTATGATCGTGGCCACGATTTCGACCCTTCAAAAGCACAAAGACAATTACCACTACAATGCCATTGGAGCTTCGGGAGCCGTTTCGGCCGTGGTTTTCGCCTACATTTTCTTTTCTCCCCGTCAGACCTTGCTTTTAATGGGCATCGTGCCCATTCCGGCCATTGTCTTCGGTGTGCTTTACCTGGTTTACAGCCAGTACATGCGCAAACGCGGCGGACAGCGGGTCAATCACGATGCCCACTTCATCGGAGCCGTTTTTGGCTTTGTTTACCCCATCCTGCTGGATCCGATCCAACTGGAATACTTCTTCAACAAGCTGTTTTAAAGGGAAAAGCTCATGCAGCAATACATCAATCTGAACGGCAGCTACTACAAAGCGGAAGAGCCGGTGATTCACCATACCAACCGTGGTTTTCAATATGGCGATGCCCTGTTTGAATGGATGCACGCCAATGGCACACACGTTCAGTTCTTTAGCGATCACATCCAACGCCTGACCAGTTCGCTGTCCACACTTAAAATGGATATACCCGGGAAAATAAAAAACCATGGGATTTATCGCGAAATCACCCGTCTGCTTCACAAGAACAGGCACCTGAAAGGGGCAAAGGTTCGCCTGACGGTTTTCCGCAATACCGGCGGCGATTACGCCCCAAGCGACCCTTCTTGTTCATACATCATTGAAAGTTATAAGCTCCCGGAAGACTCCTATCCGTTCAACAGCCGCGGCCTTTTGCTGGATGTATATACCGGCATGACCCAACCCCTTCATCCCCTGATCAATGTGAAGACCACCCACCGAATGGTGCATACCCTGGCCGGAGTCTTTAAGGTCGAAAAAAGCCTGGATGAATGCCTGCTTCTTAATACCAGGGAGGAGGTTACCGGGGCCATTTCTTCCAATGTGTTTTTGGTTCGTCACGCAAAACTCTTTACCCCTCCCCTGGCCTCCGGTTGCCTGGACGGGGTGATGCGCAAAAACATCATCAAACTGGCCCTTCAATCCGGATGGGAAGTGGATGATCAGCATCCTCTGGAAATGGAAGACTTCCTGCACGCCGAGGAGGTATTCCTCACCAATGCAATTGAGGGCATTCAATGGGTGAGCGGTATAGGGAAGAAAAGGTATTTTAAGTCTACCGCCAAAAAACTGCATCTAAAACTCAATGAACGAACGGCCCTGGATTAATTTAAAGCCGGATTTTCAGGGCAGTTCGTCCAAATCTTATAGCGATTGCCCAGGCTGTTGAGCACTTCTTTCCACATATTTTCATCGGGCGACATAATCCAGGATCCCTTGACCTCCGAGATAAGCCAGGCATTGTTCTCAATCTCCCCTTCCAATTGCCTGGGGCTCCATCCCGAATAACCCAGGAAAAAACGGATCTGGGAGGATTCGATCAATCCTTCCTCGATCAGTTCCTTGACCCGGTCAAAATCGCCCCCCCAATAAATATCATCCTTCACATGAACCGAATGGGGAATCATCTCGCCCAGGGTATGAATATAATGAACCGTATCTTTGCCCACCGGACCCCCCACATAAAGTTGGGTGTCAAATTTTGGGAAATCTTTGATCACTTCATTAATCGACAAATCAATGGGTTTATTCAATACGAAACCCACCGACCCGTTCTCCGAATGTTCCGTCAACAATACCACCGAACGCTTGAAATAGGAGTCGCTCAGCAACGGTTCGGATATCAGGATGCGACCCTGACGGGGCGCCATATTTTCATTTTCTACTTTAAAAAAGTCATAATGAATCTGCATAGATCATACATTTATCAATAACCAAATTACAACAATTTTGACTCAAATTCAAAAACACGGGCATAAAAACCAGGGGGCTTCATTGGATTATGGCTCTGGTATTAAATTGTTTATACATTTTAACACCGCACTCCCATCAAAGTTCAAAGACCCGAATGTTTGATTTTCAGGTCCTGCAATTTTCCATGGAAACTCCACCTCGTCATGAAGCCTGGGCGAATATTTTAACGGCATATAATTATAACGAAATAAATTATTTTAATTACATTAGATGCTTCCATAAAATAATAGCTCATGAGAGAAAAAGCAGCCATCGCTCTATTCTTGCTCATTTCTCTGATTGCGAATTTTTCCTCCCCCCTATACAGCCAGCCTAGCGACAGCACCCGGGTGTCTGACCGCGACCCGGCGATAACCATCGAACATACAGAGATCATCATCCGCAACATTTCTCATGAGATCACGCTTTCTTTCAAGGATCCAGCGCTGAGAAAGCAATATGAAGGGAAACAGGTGGATATTGGAGTAAACGACTCGGTGCGTTCGGTCAAGGTGGTTCGGGGACGGGCCACGTTTGAGAAAAAATTTGACCGGGAAGGTAAACTGGTGATCACTCATGGGGATTATACTTACCGTACCCATGTAGATCCGATACCGCTGTGGTTTTCGATCATTCCGCCTTTGGTGGCCATTCTTTTCGCATTGATCTTCAAGGAGGTTTATTCGGCTCTGTTCATTGGGATATTGATTGGCACCAGCACCATATACGCACACCAGGGGGCCGGCTGGTTCAGTGCGGTTTTCAAGGGAATCTTTGCCATCCCCGACACCTATGTCCTTCATTCACTGGGCAACACCGAACATTTAAGCATCATTGTTTTTTCGATGCTGATAGGGGGCATGGTGGGGATCATCACCAAAAACGGGGGCATGAAGGGGGTAGTGAACGTTCTCTCCAAATTTGCCCGCAGTGCCCGATCGGGGCAGTTTGTGACCTGGTTGTTGGGCATTGCCATCTTTTTCGACGATTATGCCAACACGCTGGTGGTGGGCAACACGATGCGGCCGGTAACCGACCGTTTAAAAATTTCCCGGGAAAAACTGGCCTATATCGTTGATTCGACAGCGGCCCCCATTGCATCGGTGGCCTTTGTAACCACCTGGATCGGGGCGGAATTAAGCTACATCCAGGGGGGCATCAACACCCTGGGGCTGGAGCAAAGTCCATACAATGTGTTCATTAACTCGCTGGCCTATTCGTTTTATCCCATTTTTGCCCTGATCTTCATCCTGTTGTTGACTTATAAGGGGCGTGACTACGGGCCCATGTTCAAGGCAGAGCAAAGGGCCCGTTCGGGAGATGTCACCTCACATCGGCACAGCAATGAGGATTCGGCTCAATCGCGGGAAATTGAGGTACCCGGGCATGTCAGGCCCAAAGGTTTCAATGCGGTGATCCCGGTGGCCATTGTCATCTTCGGCACATTTATCGGGCTGCTTTACACCGGCTGGGACCCGCAGGTATGGGCGAATGAACAGCTGGCGTTTTCCAAGAAATTATCGGTGATCATCGGCAATTCAGACTCATTCAAGGCGCTGTTGTGGTCGTCGATTTTGGGGGTGATCGCAGCCCTGTTGCTGACGGTGGTCCAAAAGATCCTGAATTTAAAGGATACCATTGAGACCCTGATCAACGGGTTTAAGACGATGCTCACGGCCATCATCATTTTGGTACTGGCCTGGTCGTTGGCCCTGTTAACCGAACACCTGCATACGGCCGATTTTATTTCGCAGAGCCTGATTCAGATTAACCTGGCCCCCTTTTTGGTGCCAGCCCTGACTTTCATTCTGGCGGCCCTGGTGGCCTTTTCCACCGGCTCCTCCTGGGGCACCATGGCCATCCTCTACCCCCTTATCCTGCCCGCCTCATGGCTTATTGCCACCCAAGCCGGCCTGGAACATGCCATTGCCCTGAACCTATTCTACAACGTGGTTTCCTGTGTGCTGGCCGGATCTGTGTTGGGAGACCATTGCTCGCCCATTTCCGATACCACCATACTCAGCTCCCTGGCCAGCTCTTGCAACCACATCGACCACGTACGCACCCAACTTCCCTATGCCCTGACTGTAGGAGGAGTGGCCATCGGGGTGGGGACTGTCCCCGCCGCCTACGGCGTGCCCGGTTATGTCACCTTCCCCGCAGGCATCCTGCTGCTGTTTTTGATCGTCCACTTCTTTGGAAAAAAATCGATGAAAGCCAAACCCCTCTTCAAAAAGATCTAAAAAAAACCGGACCGGGGCTGTAACCCCGACCCGGCTCAAGTTTTTAAAATTTTTATTTGAATACCCGAACCTTGCGCCATTTCTTCCGGCAAGCGTCAAGCAATAGCGACCCTCCCCAACATAACCTCCGGACTTCGCCGGCTTTTTATTGAACGGCAGAAAACAACCGCTTTCATCTGCCCTGGTGTCAGGCTTACATCACTAACCTGTAAGGAACGGAGGGCCTTCATGGCAGAAATGGCCAACAAAGGCCCTGGATCGTATAAATGGCAAGGTTTATATAAACAACCTATAGGGTATGGATATTCAACTCCCTATAGAAAGCCTCCACTGGGATGAATAGCCAACACCCTGGGGACAGACTACATGGTATGGATATACTTGATCACCAGCTGGCGGATCTCTTCTTCCTTGCCATAGAGCTGTTCACTCAAATTCTTGTCGTCGTATGATTTGAGCTTGCCGATAAAACTGTTAAGGGTTCCTTTGGGGAAGATGCCATATTTCTCAAAGACATCTCTTTTGGCCTCCAACCGCTCGGCCGAGGCATAACAGGATTCAGGCAGCTTCTCCAGTTTATCAAGCTGATCCTTATGTTCCTCCTCAAAGATATTCACATCGACATATAATTGCCGGGCCTTTTCCAGGGCCTTGTCCATCTCCATGCCGTGGAGGGTGGCCACAACCAAACCGGCCATCAAATGATACAAGTCCGCCGAACCGTCGGGGGCCCTGAATTCAATGGTTTGTTTATTGGAAGACTGGGGTTGGCCATCGAGGCATTCCTGGGGATTGGCATCCTGGATCATATTGCTTTGTACGTTCCATCCCAGGGGAACCCGCACCAGGGCTGAACGATTGCGGTCGCCCCAGCAGATGTTGGTGGGGGCTTCCTGATGAGGAACCAGCCGCAGATAAGAGGTGGGGATGGTATTGCCAAAAGCCGTCAAGGCGTCGGACAGGTCAAGGATACCTGCTATCATCTTTTTGGCCGCATCACTCAGTCCGTTTTGATCGACCATCATGTTGTGACCATCTTTTTCCATCATCATGTGGATGTGCAGGCCACTTCCGGCTTTGCCAACGGTGATCTTGGGGGCAAAGCTGATTTCAACCCCTCTTTCCAGGGCCAGCATGCGCAAAATCCATTTGGCTACCACCATTTGATCCACCGCATCCTCGACTTCGGTGGGCAGGAATTCAATCTCATGCTGTTCGAACATCTCGGTTTCAGAATAAAAATTGCCGACTTCACTGTGGCCGTATTTAACCTGCCCACCAGCCTGCGCAATCAAACGGAGGGCTTCGGTGCGCAGCTCCTCAAACTTGGCAAAGGGCTTGGAAGCATGATACCCACACTGATCGGAAGCCGGGAAGAGATCTTCCCGGGTGCTGTTGACATAGTACTCCAGCTCCCCCAGGGCTTTCATAGTATAACCCGTGGTCTTTTGAAACTGCTTATGGGCCTTGCGCAAAATATTTTCCGGGGCACTCTCTAAGGGCTGACCGTTGCTGTTGTAAAACGAGCACAACACATCCAACGCCGGAACCTCTGAAAAAGGATTGACAAAGGCAGTCTTGAAACGAGGTACAACATAGAGGTCGCTCGAGCCCGCCTCAATAAAGGAAAACAGGCTGGAACCATCCACACGCTCTCCGTAAGTCAGAATGGTGTTCAAATGCTCCTTGCTGGAGATGATAAAATTAAGGGTCTTCAACTTACCATCTTCTCCAACATACCGGAAATTAACCATCTCAATCTCAAAGGCCTCGATGAAATCCATCAGGTCTTTCCTGGTGAACTGAGATGCGGGCTTTTTGAGAAAACGTACAAGCTCATTGGGATTCATTAAAATATTCGAATCTTTCATGGTGATGTATTTTGATTTGATTGACTTTTCCCGGGTCTTCTTGCCTTTTTATGCTGATGGGTTACCGCGATCGAAAAGGTTTTCGTTGGGATACTAAGTAAACATAAAAGTCAGATATCCCAAAGGGAAATAATATGTTATAAAAGAGAATTTAAGTTAACCGGCCGGTACAGCCCGATTAACCTTTCAGGCTTTCGATGCGCTCTTCGAGGGTTTTGATTTTTTTCTCGGCATCTTCTTTTTTCTTTCTCTCCAGATTCACCACTTTTTCCGGTGCATTGCTGACAAACTTCTCATTGTTGAGTTTCTTGAGCACCGAATTGAGAAAACCCCGGGTATATTCCAGTTCCTCTTCCAGTTTTTTGATTTCTTCTTGCGTATCCACGAGATTTTCAACCGGAATATAATATTCGGTGGTGCGTACCATGAAGGAAAGGGTATTTTCCATTTTGCTGCTGACCTGCTCGATGGCATTGACATTGGCCAGTTTTCGGATAATGGGGTCAAACCGTGCATCGTGGGGCCCGTTTACTTTCAGCTCAAGGGCTTCTTTAAGCGGAATGTCCTTATCTTTGCGCACATTCCGCACTGAGGTAATGATCTGCTGAACTTTTTCAAAGCTGTCCAACAGTTGGTCATCCCATTTTTCGGGCCGGGGTTGGGGGGCCACCATGACCGATTCATCTTCACTGCGGTTGCGGGCCAGCTGCCATATTTCTTCGGTGATGAAAGGCATGATGGGGTGGAGCATTTCCATCAGGGTTGTGAAGAATCCCACGGTAGCCTGATAGGTATGCTCATCCACGGGTTGCTGATAGGCGGGTTTGACAATTTCCAGGTACCAGGAAGCAAAGTCATCCCAGAACAGGCGGTAAAAGGTCATCAGGGCATCCGAGAGGCGGAATTTTTCAAAATGCTGATCCATATCGCTGATGGCCTTGTTCAGTCGATGTTCGAACCACTGGATGGCCTCGCGGGAATGTTCGGGCTGGGTGGTCTGAGGGTCGACCTGCCAGTTTTTGACCAGGCGGAAGGCATTCCATATTTTATTGCCAAAGTTGCGGCCCTGTTGGGTCAGGCTTTCATCGAAGAGCAGGTCGTTACCGGCCGGGGAGCACAGGAGCATGCCCACGCGCACCCCGTCGGCTCCGTATTGTTCAATCAGGCGAAGGGGATCGGGCGAGTTGCCCAGGGATTTGGACATTTTACGCCGCTGGTTATCGCGCACCACGCCGGTCAGGTAAACGTTCTTAAAGGGTTTCTCCCCGCGGTATTCATAACCGGCCATGATCATCCGGGCTACCCAGAAAAACAGGATTTCGGGGGCAGTCACCAGGTCATCGGTGGGATAATAGTAATTGACATCTTGATGATCCGGATAGCGGATGCCGTCGAAAACCGATATGGGCCAGAGCCAGGAGGAGAACCAGGTGTCCAGCACGTCTGGGTCCTGTCTCAACTCGTCCAGGGAGAGTTGTGGATTGCCGGTTTTCTGGCGGGCCTGATCCAGGGCTTCCTTTTCATTGCGGGCCACCACATAATCGCCATCGGGCAGGTACCAGGCCGGTATGCGCTGGCCCCACCAGAGTTGACGGGAGATGCACCAATCCTTGATGTTTTCCATCCAGTGTTTGTACATATTCTTAAACTTGGCCGGATGGAACTGAATGTTGTCGTTGAGCACGTTGTCCAGGGCGGGCCGGGCCATCTCCTTCATCCGGCAGAACCACTGGGTGGAGAGCTTGGGCTCGATCACCGCATCGGTACGCTCAGAAAAGCCGATGCTGTTGGTATAATCCTCTACCCTGATCAGGTATCCTTCCCTTTCCAGGTCCTTCACAAAAGCTTTGCGGGCCTGAAAACGATCGGTACCCACATGGACCTGTGCCTTTTCATTTAAGGTGCCATCGTCATTGAAGATATCGATGGTCGCCAGGTTATGGCGCAAGCCGATCTCATGGTCGTTCTCATCATGAGCCGGGGTGATTTTCAGGGCGCCGGTGCCAAATTCGCGGTCCACGTACTCATCGACCACCAAAGGCACCCGGCGGTTGATGACCGGGACAATCACCTGTTTGCCATGCAGGTGGGTATAGCGCTCATCCTCAGGATGGACACAGATACCGCTGTCGCCCAAGATGGTCTCCGGACGGGTGGTGGCAATTTCAATGCTTTCATCTTCCCCTTCCACCGGATAACGCACATAATAAAGTTTGGAGTTAACCTCCTTGTAATTGACCTCCTCATCGGAGATGGCGGTTTGGGCTGCCGGATCCCAGTTGACCATCCGGGCTCCCCGATATATGTAACCTTTGTTGAAAAGTTCCACAAAAACCTGAATGACACTTTCATACATGTCATCATCCATGGTAAACTTGGTGCGGCTCCAGTCGCACGAAGCACCAAGCTTCTTGAGCTGCTCGAGGATGATGCCTCCATGCTTCTCCTTCCATTCCCAGGCATGTTTCAGAAATTCTTCCCGGGTGAGCGAAGTTTTATCCACCCCCTCCTTTCTCAGTTTATCCACCACTTTGGCTTCGGTGGCAATCGAAGCATGATCAGTGCCGGGTACCCAGCAGGCATTCTTCCCCTGCATCCGCGCCCGTCGAATCAGAATATCCTGAATGGTGTTGTTCAAAATATGACCCATGTGCAAAACACCCGTGACATTAGGTGGGGGGATCACGATGGTGTATGGTTCACGCTCATCCGGCTGCGAGCGAAAATAGCCCTTATCCATCCAGTGTTGATACCATTTGCCTTCTACCTGTGCCGGATCATACTTCTTTGCTATATCCATAATGCGTTGTGGGTTTATCTTAATGGGTTCGTGCAATTCAAAAATCCCGTAAAAATATAAATTTATAGACGAATCCCTTTTTAAAGCCGGGGTAAAGTTCGTAAATTTTGTTTCGGATATTATAAAACATATTTTAATTTTGTCCGTAAATTTAACTTTGTTAGGAATCTTAAAAACAAAGCACTATGAAACGTCTGGGAATAATAATGATGTTGCTATTGGCCGGGGTATTCACCTCCATGGCCCAAAACGGAGACACGGAGGACAAGAAACCCCATCCTGAAATCACCTTTACCAAAACCACCCATGATTTTGGCAAGATCCCCCATAAAGGAGATGGCACGTATGAGTTTGAATTTGAGAACACCGGCAGCAAGCCTTTAATTTTGACTTCTGTAAATGCATCGTGCGGATGTACTTCGCCCGACTGGCCGGAGAAACCATTCAAGCCCGGCGAAAAGGGAGAAATAACGGTCAAATACAACACCCGCATCAACGGTAAATTCACCAAATACATTTATGTACATTCCAATGCTAAAGACGAGCGGGTTCGCCTTAAAATCACCGGTAAAGTGGTAGACAACAATTAACCCAACAAAAATATAACACCATGCCTTCAATATCCGATAAAGCAAAGTCCATTCCAGCCTCCCCCATCCGCAAACTGGTTCCCTATGCGGATGAGGCCAAGAAGAAGGGCAGGAAAGTGTATCACCTCAACATTGGTCAGCCTGACATCCCCACACCGGAGGCGGCGTTGCAGGCTGTAAGGAATGCCGATCTGCAGGTGATTGCCTACACCCATTCGGCGGGCAATGAGAGTTACCGCAAGAAACTGGCCCAATACTACCAGCGGGTGGGCATCGACATCGATCACAACCAGATGCTGATTACCACCGGTGGATCGGAAGCCGTGCTGTTTGCCTTCAACACCTGTCTGAATCCGGGCGATGAGGTGATCATTCCGGAGCCTTTTTACGCCAATTACAATGGTTTTGCCACCACAGCCGGTGTCAAGGTCAAGCCGGTCACCTCTTCGATCGACCACGATTTCGCCCTGCCCTCGATTGATCAATTTGAGCAGCTGATCACCGAGCGTACCAAGGGCATTGTGATTTGCAATCCCAACAATCCCACGGGATACCTTTATTCGGAAGAAGAGATGCAAAAGCTCAAGACCCTGGTCCAACGCCACGACCTGTTTCTTTTTTCCGACGAGGTATACAGGGAATTCGTTTATGACGGGCGGCAGCACACTTCGGCCATGCACCTGGAAGGCATCGAGAACCATGTGGTGCTGATGGATTCGGTATCCAAACGCTACAGCATGTGCGGAGTACGCATTGGCGCATTGATATCCCGCAACCAGGAGATCATTGACCATGCCATGAAATTTGCCCAGGCCAGGCTTTGTCCGCCTGCTTTGGGACAGCTGGCCAGCGAAGGGGCCCTGGATACCCCAAAAGACTATTTCGATGAAGTCTACAACGAATACATCGAAAGGCGCAACTACATGGTAGATGCCCTCAACAACATGGAGGGGGTCTATTCGCCCCAACCCAAAGGCGCCTTTTACACGGTGGTCAAACTGCCGGTGGACGACACCGAAAAATTCGCCCAGTGGATGCTCAGCGATTTTGAGTATGAAGGGCAAACAGTGATGATCGCACCGGCCGCCGGTTTCTACTCCACCCCGGGGCTGGGCAAACAGGAGGCCCGCATCGCTTACGTGCTGAAAATCGACGACCTGAAAAAGGCCATGAAAACCCTCGAGGAAGCCCTTAAGGTTTATCCGGGCCGGACTGTGGAGCAGGAAGCCTCCGCTGCAGGGAAGAAGTAGTTAGTAGGGAGTCGTTAGTAGGGAGTAGCTAGTAGGGAGTAGTTAGTAGGGAGTAATTAGTAGGGAGTCGTTAGTAGGGAGTCTTTAGTAGGGAGTAATTAGTAGGGAGTAGTTAGTAGGGAGTAGTTAGTAGGGAGTAATTAGTCGTTAGTAGGGAGTCGTTAGTAGAGTAGGAAGGGAAAAGTAGGGCTTGGAGATTGATTCAGGTTTGGAGCGAAAAAATGGTTCGCACATCACTGATCATACATATCATTCAGATGAAGAGGCTGCCCATGGGGCGGCCTTTTTTTATGCTTTCCGGGCTTCCGCGGGCTTTGGGCAATAAAAGCATTCGACCGATGCGGTTTGATCATCGAAGCATTTGATCGATTAAGACTTTCGAGTGAGAAAAGGTTGCGATCAATAAGAGCATCCGACCAATAAGACGATGTCGCCGAAGCATTTGAGCGATTACGACTTTCGAGTGAGAAAAGATTGCGATCAATAAGAGCATCCGACCAATAAGACGATGTCGCCGAAGCATTTGAGCGATTAAGACTTTCAAGTGATAAAAGATTGCGATCAATAAGAGCATCCGACCAAAAAGACGATGTCGCCGAAGCATTTGAGCGATTAAGGCATTCGAGAGATAAGAACTGGTCCCATTGATAAAAATTCATCCAGTCGACAAAAATTCACCCAATTGATCATATTCATCCAATTGATAAGAGATCATTCGCTTGATGTGAGGTCATCCGGATTGATTTAGCCTTCGATTTTCAGGGATGAATTATTATATTTACCACCAAAGGCCCATACTATGAAGAAAACCTTGCTTCTCTTCTTCATTATTCCGTCATCCCGTTTCCCAGCCGGGGCGATAGCAAAGGCGGAATTGATCTTGATGAAGCCGCTTTTTTTACATGTGCAATTCCGACCATTTCGACCTTTACTGGGGGACACCCTGCTGCTCGCCATGTTGTTGTTCGGCGCATTGCTGTTAAGTCCCCACCAGGCTGCTGGTCAAACCTACAGCTACCGGCATTATACCATCAAAGACGGTCTGCCGCAGTCCCAGGTGATCTCCTTATATCAGGATCAACGGGGTTATATGTGGATTGGCACCAAGGTCGGTCTGAGCCGTTTTGACGGGGTGGAATTTAAAAGTTATTACCGCCATGATGGGTTGAATTCCGATTATATTGAAGGAATCATCGAAGATACCACCAACACCCTTTATGCACTCACCCCAATGGGATACAACAAGTTCACCGGGGACACCATTCTTTCCTATCAGGTGGACACCAACATCAACCTGAAATGGACTGCCCACCTTGAGGTGGATTCAAGCAATGCCATATGGGCCAGGCTGAAAGAGGAGCGGGATCTGATCCGCTTTAAAAACGGGGGCTACACGTTCATGCGCAATGACGGGATCATTCCCGACAGCCTGGCCATTCATTCCTTTTTTTACGATGAAGCCCAGGACCGCATCTACTTTTCTTCCGGGGCCGACGGCATCTTCTACCTGAAAAACAACCGGCTGCACCACTGGTGGGATCCCCAGCCTCCCAGCGGATTAGAAATCACCCAATCACCGGATGGGACCATTTACGGTATAGCCAGCGATTCAATCTATCGCTTCGAGAATAAACAACCCGTGCCGGCCGTGCAACTGCCCCAAGGCAATAGCGCCTGGTTTTCAGCAAAATGGCACAATGGCAAAAAAACATACATCAAAAACCGCAGGGACAGGCTTTATGCATTCAACGGCCAACAGCTCAAGCCCATTCAAGCGGGTTTTGAAAGCATCTATGCCCTTACCACGGATGAAGAAGGAAATTTGTGGGTTGGTATGGAAACCGGGCTCATGCGTTCCATCTCCAGAAAATTTGTGAATTTCAATCCCGAACAAACGGGAATGCTTCCCTATGTATATAGTGTGATCGAAGACTCGAGCCAGAATCTTTATTTTGCCTCCCTGAATAAAGGCCTGGTAAAATATAACCGGGAACATTTTAGCAGGATAAGGGGATATCATGATGTGTATTCTTTTGACCGCTTTTATATGGGCGCCATATGCGATCATAAGAATCATTTGATCTTACCGACCAAGGATGGGGCCATTGAATATACCGGAGAAAGTTTTTCAAAAATTCAAGGCCTGCCCCGTTGGGACGCGGTACTGGATGTGTATGAGGATCCCAAAAGCAAGGTCAAATTATTTGCCAGTGAAGGGGGCTTGTTCATACAAGATCACGATGGGAAGATGCAAAAGAAAGCGGTCAAACCGGGCGGCGACCCAAAGGAGAACATCACCAGCATCATAAAAGACAGTACGGGAAGATACTGGCTGGGAGGCTTTAAATGGCTTTCGTGGATGGATCAGGGAAAAACAACCCATTTGCCCAATTCAACCCATGGTTATGAAGGTGGGGCCATATGCCTTTACCGGGACTATAAGCAAAACATCTGGCTGGGCACGCGGGAAGGGTTATACCTGTATGATTACGACTCATTCCAAAAGGTAGCCGGCGACAAGATCTATTCCTATGTGGTGTCGCTGACCGGGGTGGATTCATCGACGTTGGTGCTGGGGATGATCAATCAAATGGCCACCCTAAACCTGCAGGCCTTTTACCAGAAAGGGCAGGAAGTGATCAAAACCTACAACCATACCAACGGATTCATGGGCAATGAATGCATACAGAACGGTCTGTTTACCGATTCAAAGGGCCATGTATGGATACCCACCTCCGACCGCGTAGTGAAATTCATGCCCGAAAAAGGGAAAAAGAAGAACATCCCCCCGCGGATCTACATCAAAAAAATCAGCAGGCTGAATGAACAGATGCAATGGGTTAAGATCCAGACTGGTGGCCCCGAAAGGATGGAAAAATCTGATGCATCCGGGGGCTCAGGAACCCTGGCAAGCACTGATGCATCGGACCACTCTGTTACTTTTGGTTCCTCTGATCCTTCTGTTGCCTCAAATGATGCTGGTGTTCCGGAAGACTCAGATATCCCGAATGAAGCTGGTGAATCAGTCTACAAGTTGCCCCATACGATCAATAACCTGAGGTTCCACTATACCGGCATCGACTTTTCCAATCCAAAGGGCGTGCGCTATCAATACAAGCTGGCGGGCAATGATGAAGGGTGGTCGGAGATGACCCGGGCCCGCTATGCCACCTACACCAACCTGGAGCCGGGGGTGTACACCTTTAAAGTAAGGGCTTGCAATGGGGAGGGGATATGGTCGAAAAGAACCGCCTCCATAAGTGTGCACATCCGGCCGGCCCTGTGGCAAAAAACATGGTTTATCATCGTATGCGGTATATTGGGGGCCATCGCAACGATCATGCTCCTGTATTATTTCACCCAACGCCACAAGCTGGCCCGTCAGCGCCGGGCTGAATACGACAAGAAGCTGGCTGAGATGAAGCTTTTAACCGTCAAAAACCAGCTGGAGCCCCATTTCACCTTTAATGCCATCAATTCCATGGCTGCAGTGGTGTTGAAGAATGAAAATCTGAAGGCCTACGACTATCTAAGTAAGTTTTCCAAACTGATCCGCCTCTCGCTCGATCACTCGGAAAACATATTGAGAACCCTCAGGGAAGAGCTCGATTTTGTGGGCAATTACCTGGATCTGCAAAAGCTTCGCTTTGACAACAAATTCTCCTACCAAATAAACCTGGGCGAAGAGGTAGATACGGGATTAGAGGTGCCCAAAATGATCGTCCACAATTATGTGGAAAATGCCGTCAAACATGGCATCAAACACAAAAAGGGCAAGGGTTTCATCCAGGTATCCATCTTTCATGAGCACCGGCATTTACATATTGTCGTTCAGGATAACGGCATTGGGCGGAAAAAAGCCCGGGAAATTGGCAGCGATTCTTCAGGCCGGGGCCTGCAAACCCTTCGCGAATACTGCAGGATTTTCAACAAATACAACCGCGAGCAGATCCACATGCAGGTAAAAGACCTTCATGACAATGCGGGCAGGGCTGCCGGCACCCGCGTGGACATCACCATTCCGCTAAGTTACCAGTACAACATTCAAACCGACGCTGAAGAACAGAATTATCCAACACAGTAATGAAGGAATGTATTAACGGACGTTTGCCCAAAAGTAAATTCTTTTTACCGCTCCAACTTTCATTTTCCGGCAAAAACCGATATCTTAGCTGGTCTCATCCAACATTTAGAGTTGAACCAAAACTTTTAATAAGTCTTCATACCAATGAAAAAATTATTGATTTTTACTCTAATGGTCGTTCTTTGGGCAGGATTGAGCGCCCAAACCACCAATGAAAAGGACCTGAATGAGCAGGTTCAGGAGTTGGTCTCCGAGATGACACTGGAAGAAAAAGCCTCGTTGTGCTCGGGTCGCGATCCCTGGAGCACCAAGCCCATCGAACGACTCAACATCCCCTGGATATGGATGTCTGACGGTCCCCATGGCCTTCGCCGGGCACCTTCAACCGATAAATGGGGCTATGGCGACCAGCTGCCGGCCACCTGCTTCCCCACCGCCTCCGCCCTGGCCGCTACCTGGGACACCGACCTGATCCGCCAGGTGGGACAGGCCCTGGGTAAAGAGGCCCAGGCGCAGAACATCAACATCCTGCTGGGACCCGGCACCAACATCAAGCGATCGGTGCTGGGCGGGAGGAACTTCGAATATTTCTCGGAAGACCCGCTACTCTCCGGTGAGATGTCCGCCGCCTATATCAAAGGTGTACAGAGCCAGGGAGTAGGTACCTGCCTGAAGCACTATGCTGCCAACAATGTGGAGACCAACCGCATGTATGTCAATTCGGACGTCGACCAGCGAACCCTCCACGAGATTTACCTGCGGCCGTTCGAGATCGCTGTCAAGAAGGCCAGTCCCTGGTCGGTGATGGCCTGTTACAACCGGGTACAGGGTCAATATGGCACCCAAAATCCCTATCTGCTCGACGAAGTATTAAACAATCGCTGGAACTACGACGGCATTGTCGTCTCCGACTGGGAAGCGGTGGTCAACCGCGTGGAGGCCCTCAAGGCCGGCATGCACATCCAGATGCCCGGCCATCAGGCCCGCTATAACGATTCGCTGATCGTGGCCGCTGTCAAAAACGGAGAACTGGATGAGGCCGTACTGGATCAGACCGTGGAAGACATCCTCAAGACCGTGCTCAAAGCCAAATCCCTGGAGAAAGATAATGCAGAGATGCCTGAAGAACAAAACCACCAGTTTGCCCGCAAGGTAGCCTCCCAGGGCATCACCCTGCTTAAGAACAACGACCGGGTGCTGCCTGTCCAACCGGACAAATACGAGAAAGTAGCCATCATTGGTGAATTTGCTGAGAATCCTCGTTTCCAGGGCAACGGCAGCTCGGAGGTCAAACCCACCCGGGTAGACAATGCCCTTGAAATCATCCGCGAGGAATATGGAGACGATGTAGAAATAAGTTATGCAAGGGGTTACAAGCTATCCGACGACAACGACCTCTCGCTGATTGGGGAAGCCAAAGAGGTGGCCGCCGAAGCCGATATTGCCCTGGTCTTTGCCGGCCTGCCCTCCCACTTTGAGTCGGAAGGCATCGACCGCACCCACATCCACATGCCCCAGTCACACGAGGAGCTTATCAGCAACATCGGCGAGGTGCAGCAGAATACAGTCGTGGTTCTGACCAATGGCAGTGCCGTGGCCATGCCGTGGATCGACCAGGTGGATGGCGTGGTGGAAAGCTGGCTGGTGGGCCAGGCAGGGGCCGGAGCCGTGGCCGACGTACTGTTCGGCAAAGTAAACCCTTCCGGCAAGTTGTCGGAGACCTTCCCCAGGGAGCTAGATGACACACCCGCCTACCTCAACTTCCCGGGTGAACAGGGTGAAGTGCTCTATGGCGAGCGCATGTTCGTGGGATACCGATACTTTGATGCCCGCAACATCGAGCCCTTATTCCCCTTTGGTTATGGACTTTCCTACACGGATTTTGAATACAGCAACCTGGAGATCTCCGACCAAACCATCACCGACCAGGACCAGCCCACCGTAACAGTGGATATAACCAATACCGGTGATGTCACAGGCAAGGAAGTGGTGCAGCTGTACGTGTCGGATCATAAGAGCCGTCTGCAACGCCCGGAAAAAGAGCTCAAAGCATTTGCCAAGGTGGAATTGCAGCCCGGTGAAACCAAGACGGTAACCATGACCCTGGAGGGACGCGACTTCTCCTTCTTTGATTCAAAGCGGGATATGTGGATCGCCCAAAGCGGAAAATTTGACATCAAAGTGGGAGCTTCCTCACGGGACATACACCTGGCGGAGACCATCCAGCTGAACTCCACCCAGCAGGTACCCCTGGCCTTCGATGAGTACACCTTCTTTATCGAATACTGGGAGAACCCGCAGACCCGCGAATACATCAAGGAGATGATGCCCAACTGGCTGGAAGCCAATACACCGGAAGACAAGCCCCTGGATGAAGTCGACATCGATGCATTCATAGCCTATCAACCCGTCATCAAGTTCCCCTATTTCACAGGAGGCGAGATCTCCCGCCAGGAAGTCAAGGAGCTGGTGGAAAAATGCAAGGGACTGACTTATCAGCCCTAAGTTTAAAAAAGGAATCTAGTTTTGTTAAAAAAGCAGTTTGAAGATATCCCACAAGAGACTGCCAATCGGCAGGTTTCTTGTGGGTCTTTTTTTTCTGCTTCTGTTTTTATGGTATTCAGTAATCTTTTTTGAAATACCCGCTTTAACAACCGAGGCCTTGCAAGATTGATCAGCCAATATGGTTTATTGTAGTTGCTCTTGCTGGGCATCCTGCTTTTGACCAACCTGGTTCTCATCGTTGGAAGGATCATCAAGCGGATCCGCTGATCTTTTCAGAAAAAAATGATTTTCATGGTAGGGTAAACTTCTTTTCGTGCGGTAGAATAACAAAGAAGTTGAACGAACCCCATAAAAATGAAAATCATGAAAAAAGGAATTGTTTTACTCGCACTGCTTTCCACAGCTTTTTTGTTCAGCTGTGAAGAAAATTTGACGGAAGATGATGCAGCAGCACTCTCCGAAAAAGAACAGGCCGCGATCATGGATGACGCTGCGGCTGACAATGTCATTGAATCGATGGATTATGAAGTGGATTACTATTCCAGCTCCCAGGAAACCATTGAAAAAATCAACAACGGAGGCAAGAAAAGCTCGGAATGGCGCCGCTGGCGTTATGTCGACGGTGAAGGTCCTTCCGTAACCGTGGACCCCATCGGATGGTCGTATCCCAAGACCATCACCATCGACTACGGCGATGGCATCGAGCTGATAAGCGGGCGGACCATCAAGGGGCAGATCGTCATTGATGTATCCGACAGGCCACGAAAAGAGGGATCCACCCGGGAGGTGAGCTACGAAAATTTTTATGTTGACTCCGTGCACATCAAAGGCGGCGCCACCCGGACCTTTGCAGGTGCAGACAGCAGCGAGCGTGTCTTCAACAACGTGAGCAACCTGACCCTGACTTTTCCCGACAGCACAGTACTTGAGCGACACGGCGAAAGAACCCGTACCCTGGCAGAAGGTTTCGAGACCCCTTTCTACCATGCCGACGACAAAATCCTGATTGCAGGGTTCGTGGACTATGAGACATCCAACGGCACCACCTTCTCCAAAACCATCACCAATGAGCTGGTCAAGACGGGTGCCTGCCGGTTCGTATCTGAAGGTACCGTTACCTTTACCCTCAACGGCGAAAATTTTGCTGAGCTGGACTATGGCGAAGGAACCTGCGATGATGTGGCGACCATCACCAAGGACGGCGAGACCCGCCAGATATCCATCGGTCGCAGGATGAGAAGGTTCTGGCGCAGATAAAAAAGATTGTGTAAATTTACCACAACCACAACACAGGCGTTTTGAACCAGCAGGCATTCCAGCAATTGTTTGACCGATATTTTGAGCGGGTGAGAAATTATATCTTCTACCGCTGTGGCGATCCGGAGCTGGCCACCGACATCACCCAGGACACGTTCATGCGGATATGGGAGAAGCGGCTGAAGCCTGAGAAAGGAAAAGAGAAGGCATTGCTCTTTAAAATTGCCGGCGACATTTTCATCAGCGATTACCGGAAAAAACAAACCGCACTGAAATTTGCCGAAGTCGCCAGGCAGGATCACGACAACCCGTCGGGCGACCATGAGGTTGACTACAAAGAGCTGAAAGCCAACTACGAGAAAACCCTTTCGGCCATGAATGAAAAGCAGCGGGTGGTCTTTCTGATGAGCCGTTACGACGGACTGAAATACAAAGAGATTGCCGATCACCTGGACATAAGCGTCAAAGCTGTTGAAAAAAGAATGAACCAGGCGCTGGACTACCTTAAAAAGCATCTGAAAGATGAATGACCATCTTACACATAAAGACGAGCACAGCCGGTTTTTCAAAAACGCGCAGATCCCTTACTCACGGAGCAAGGAGGATGTGTGGAAAGATATGGTGGCTCAAATGGAGGAAAGGCAGCATTCCGGGGGCAGGACCAGGTCGCTGCTCTTCTACCGGGCTGCAGCTGCTGTGGTAGTCCTTCTGGTGGGCCTTGCCGCTTTTGCCCGCTTTTATTCAGCCACCCTCCAGGCCCCGGCAGGACAGCACGTAACAAAAACCCTGCCTGGCGGCAGCAAGGTACACCTGAATGCCGGCACAGAGCTCTCCTACCATCCCCATTGGTGGCGTTTTGCCCGCATACTGGAACTCGAAGGTGAAGCCTACTTCGAAGTCGAGGCAGGCAACCGCTTTACGGTCAAATCGCCGCAAGGAGCCACCCGGGTGCTGGGCACCCGCTTCAACATCTATGCCCGGAATGATGCCTACCGTGTTTTTTGCCTTTCGGGAGAAGTGGAGGTAGAGACGCGGGGCGGCAAAAAGAAAAGCCTTGCTTCCAACCAGTCTGTAAGCGTCTCGAAAAAGGGTGAGGTGAAATACCGGTCCGACCTCCAGCCGAAGCATGCCATAGCCTGGACCAAAAACAGGTTTGTCTATACATCAGCGCCCCTGGTGGAAGTGTTAAAAGAAATGGAAAGGCAGTTCGACATCAGCATCCAGGTTGATGCCAGCATTGCCGGAGAGAGGTATACCGGTAATTTTCAGCGCGGCAGTTCACCCCAAACCATCCTGGAGATGATTGTCCGTCCATTTGGACTGGAAGTACAACAAATACAACAAACCAAATTCAGGATCACACAAAGCAGAAATTGAGCAGAAAATACATAGTGCTTTTTTGTTTGCTTGTCGGCCTGCATGTTACATCATGGGCACAGGATATTCATCTGGCGGCAGACAACCAACCCCTGAGTGAAGTGCTGGTTCAACTCAGGGACAACTATGATATGGCTTTTTCTTTCAACGATGCCCAACTAAGCAGGTACACCGTATCCGCGGACAAACACTTTCAAGGTCCCGAACAGGTGCTCGATTACCTTTTAAAAGACCTGCCACTGGCATATGAAAAAACAGGGGATGTATATGTCATCTATCCCAAACAGCAAAAATCCCGGTCCAAACCGGTCAAACACCTGCTGAATGGTCGCATTGTGGAGCGGAAAACCCTCGAGCCCCTGCCCTACTCCAACATATCCATCAACGGGTCGGGCACCAGCTCCGATCAAAGCGGCTATTTCAAGCATCGCGCCACCGACAGCATCTTCCATGTCCAGGTTTCCCACCTGGGCTATTACCGGCTGGACACCACCCTGATGCCCGGCAGCAAACACCTGATCAAACTCACCCCGTCTGTCCAACAACTGAAGGAGGTGGTGGTCACCGATCGCGTGGTGGAAACATTCCTGTATTCAGAGGATGATGCCGCCACAGTGAAGATGAACCACAAGATCACCCGTTTTCTTCCCGGCAGCAGCAACAACTCGGTATTCAACCTGCTGCGTCTACAATCCGGGCTAACGGCCACTGCAGAAGCATCGGAAAACCTGATCATCTGGGGATCCTATGAAGGACAAAGCCGCATCCTCTTCGACGACATCGTGTTGTTTGGTCTGAAAAACTTCAACGACAACATCGGTACGGTCAACCCCTATGTGGTGAAGGACATTGAACTGATTAAAGCCGCCTTTGGAGCTGAATATGGCAACTGCGTGGGCGGCATTGCCGATGTTACCGGCAAAGACGGCAACCGGAACAAGTTCTCCATGGATGTCAGCCTAGACAATTATACCCTCAATGGTATGGTGGAGACCCCGGTTACCAATAACTCCTCCCTGATCCTGGCCTTCCGCCGCACATACCGCAGCCTTTACGACAATAAAAACTGGGACCTGACTCCAAACCGGGAGACAGAGATCAATTCAGAAATAACCATCGTGCCGGACTACGATTTTCGGGATCTGAACTTCAAATATTCCCTGCGCAACGAGCAGGGTTTTCATGTCCGTCTCAGCATGCTGGCCGCCAAGGACAACTTCTCTTACAAGGTGGACGAAGAGCTCACCAGGTGGTTCAACCTGGAACGCAACACCACGGAAACCAGCATGCAAAAGGGTGCATCCCTGGTGATCGGGAATAACTGGGACAACGGTTTCGGCACCCGGCTTACTGTATCGCATTCATCGCTGGAGGCCAGCTACGACAATGAACAAAGGGTGGTGAACACTTTCAACGACAACACCCGAAGAAGCTCACAAGTGCAAACGCTCAACACCACCGCCGAAAACAAAGTAAAACTAGAGACCGGCTGGGCCATCAACAGCCACCATCAGCTGGACGGTGCCGTCTCCTGGGTGGGCAACCGATCATCATGGAGTGAAGACACGGCCGGGATCGGCCACATCGATCAGAATATACGTGGTTCCCATATCACACTCATGCTACAGGACCGCATGACCTTCAACAGGTTCAACCTCGAACCAGGCATACGGCTAACCCGTGTTCCATACATAAAAGAATCATTCCTGGAGCCAAGGTTGTCTGCGTCCTATGAGATCAGTGATGCAGTGAACTTCAGTGTGGCGGGGGGATGGTACCGGCAGTACCTGACCAAAAATTCCGTGGAGGATCAATACGGCAATTACCGGTATATGTGGACGGTAGCCAACGACTCGGAACACCCGGTATTGCGCTCCAGGCACCTGGCCGCATCGCTCACCCTGGAAGAAGGAAATACCCAGGCATCCCTGTCACCTTTTTACAAAAAGACAAACGGGTTGACCCGTTATGTAAACTTCCGTGCCAGGGATATTGAAGACATCTTCAAAGGCCACAGCCGCAGCTATGGACTGGACCTTTACCTGAAGCAGAACCTTTGGGGACACACGGCATGGATCTCCTACACCCTGAGCAAAACAGAAGAATCGTTCGAACATTATCCCAACGACACCTATCTGTATGCCCCGCAGGACCAGCGACACGAACTTAAGCTGGCAGCCCTGCTGAACTTCGACCCCGTTTACTTCTCCGCCAACTATGTATACGGCTCTGGCTTTGCCATTCCCAACTACAGTCTGGGTGGTGTCACCTACAGGCGGATCCCTTACCACCGGGTGGATGCATCCCTGACCTATAAGTTCCGCGTAAAGCCTTTTTATGGTGAAGCGGGAATATCCGTCCTCAACCTGTTCGATCGCGACAACCTGATGTACAACAACCTGAAACGCGTTCCCACCACCCAAACCAGCAGCATCCGAATCTACCAGCAATCCGTTCCCTTTACCCCCACCCTGTATCTGAAAGTTGGTTTTTAGGGATGTTGCCATTTTTGAGGCTTTTATGATTATGGTTTCGAATTTTTAAAATTCCTCATAGCATAATAATTGCTGAATAGCGAATATTTCCCTGTATATTAAAATGCTTTTGTAAAAAATACTTGACATTATGTAAAATTTACCTTACCTTGCGTAAAAAATACTTTACAAAAAATTGTTGTACATCATTCATGTCAGTAAGGAGGAAAAGCCATGTCATACAGGGAAAAGGAGAACCTGGTAAACATTTTCAGCGGATTGCTGATCACGGGAATTTATGCCTGGATCATATATCAGAAACAGCTGGCCGGTCAATTCGATTTAACGGTCAATTACAACAAATGGGGCGAAATCCTGCTGGTATTCATGGGCGTTTCCATTGTTGCCCGCATCATCATCTACATTGTCTTCCACATCATCAATGCCATTGCCACACAGGCGGAAGATATTCCGAAAGAGGATGAGCGTGACAAGCTGGTCAAGCTGAAATCCACCCGCAATTCCCATTATGTTTTTTCCGGTGGTTTTGTCCTGGGCATTCTGGCCCTTGCCATCGGCATGCCCATATACTGGATATTCGTTGCATTTGTCGTTTCAGCCCTCCTATCGGAAATTGTCGACAACGCCTCACAGATCTATTATTACAGGAGGGGCATTTGATATGGGTAAAAAGGTTATTCACAACAACATACGACAGCTCCGGTTCAGCAAGGATGAAATGACCCAGCAGCAACTGGCAGATGAGGTGGGTGTCTCCAGGCAGACAATTGTAGCCATTGAAAAGGAGAAGTATTCCCCCTCACTGGAACTGGCCTTTCGCATTGCCCGGGTGTTTGACCGGTCGCTGGAAGGAGTGTTCTTTTACCAGCAGGGAGAGGGAAACAATAATGAATAAACCCTTAATCACGCATTTTAGATGAGGATCATTATTGATTCAATCTAAATAATTCCACCGGGTATTGGATATACAGATAAAAATCCTATATTGTTCCTTGAATTTCAGGTAACAGGTAACGAAAAGAAAGACAATTGTCCTTTTTTACGAAAAAAAAATATGTGCTCGGACTTGGTGTGCTGTTGCTACTCACATCCTGCTATTCCGATTACGTTCATTTGGATTACAGCCTTCATCATGGAGCCTGCAGGAATCATGACGACACCCGGGTTGCTTTCGTTGTCTCAAAATGTGCCTACAGACCTGCAAAGGGCATTGCCAGGTTTCCCGATGGAGGAACACCAGATTATCTGCTTGAAGAAACCACCCTCTATATTTACAACAGGGAAAAGCATAAAGTGAAAAAACTGGTGGATTTTGATGACCTGTCAGAATTGCTCGGTTGTCACCGGTCGAGCTGGAAATCAAAACTTGCCTATGCCGATGCTTTGGTCTATTATAGTGTCTCTCCTGTAATGGAATGGCAGTGGTATATGAAAGAGGCAGATACACACCAGGACTCCCAAAGGGTTTCCATTTTAAGGGAAAAATACTCCCGGCCGTTTGTTTTTGACGAAAAAACAATGAAGATAGCCCATACAGACTCATCCTCTTTTGTAACTGCTCATCAAAAAGCCCAGGAAATAGATTTCACAGAATTCAATCATCAATTAAAGGAGGTGCCACTGTCCGAACTGGGTTTGGTGGTTCAAGACCTATACCCTAAATCTGACGAAGATTATATCAAGGAGACGATCTTTTTGAAAAACACCTCATCTTTAACCCGGCAGGCGGTGATTGAACAAATCATCTCCAAGCTAAGCAAACAAAAGATCAAAGGACTGCTGCGGGAAATGGAAGCATATCAAAACAGTCTTGAGGGATTAGAAAAAACCGAATATCAAATCCATTCAAAAGATGTTTATAAAGAAATTAAGGCATTGCTCTGAGTTTATCGCTTGCCTGATCATCCTGAACACCTGTATCATGACGGGTGTATCGGCACAGGCCGGCATCAAACCGGAAGAAATCAAACTGTTTGATACTTCAGATTACACCTCCTATCATGTCGATCGGATTTACAGCGATCGATACCCACCTTCCAACCTTTTTGACGGGGATTTTAAAACCTGTTGGGTGAACGGTTCAGAAAAAAGGAAGCACCATTCCATTTTATATTTCAGGTTGCCTGAGCTTAATGATCTGAAAATTAACATTTTTTCAGGATATGGAAAAACCAGGAGGTTGTATTACCGGAACGCACGTCCGGCGAAAATCAAATTGACCCTATATGTTGCAATGAACCCGGAGGGTTACGTTACGGAAAAAGCCGTGCTGTATAAGGCCTATCCGTTCCCCCGGGAGCAGGTTGTTGTTCTTGCCGATAGTTTTGGGATTCAGACTGTATCATTAAACTTTACGGAAAAAGAGATCGCAAAATTCAAAAGGAGGGTATACCACTGCTATGATTCTGCTTCCGCTCATCCTATAGCTGATACATGTTTGATTGGAAAAATGGAAGTGTTGGAAAGTAAAGCCGGAACCAAATACGCGGACATTTGTATTTCTGAAATATTCTTTCATGACCGTTTTGTTTCTTATCAACCCAAATCACACCCCCGGATTAAGAAAGTGTATGAAAATCCTGAGCAGACTGCTCTCCTTTTGGATGATACAGAGAAAAAGGGAAAAGTTGTTTTCAGGGATACTTCCGGGATAGTTCATCTTATGCAGGTATCACCTGACAAGAAATGGGCAATCCTATTAACGCAGCCTGCCAAAATACAAGGCAGGGTGGAAACAACCTATCACCTGGTTGATCTGGTCAATAAAGAAATTGTGAACAGGCGCATTGAAAGCGTTACAGGGATTGATGTATCCATGGGAATGGTATTTGAAACCAGTGATGAAGGCAATTTATACCTCGATTATTACGATCATCGCATCGAACTGAAATGACAGGATCATGCTTCCGGACCCTCACTCTGCCAGGCTGTGGCCGAATCCTTCCGCACTTTCGACGATCAGTACCGCACCAACAATGAGGTGGCCATCAACGATCAGTTTAAAATATCCTCTCAGGCTGTGAAGAAGCAGAGCAAGGGATTCAAGAGCGTGTTGAAG
>CAJXLK010000032.1 GCA_913055635.1 uncultured Bacteroidota bacterium | reverse complement strand
TGGGAACAAACTTCACTTGCAAGTATGGGCGGTTTCGTTCATAGCTCAAACGGCTATCCACGATCACCTGATCTTCCAGGCTTTTACGGGCGGCATCATTGAGTTGGACCTGCCGGTTCAGTTCCCGGAATTGTTGATTGGCCAGTTTAACCCGGTAATCGTGGGGTTGATTCAGGGGAATTAAAGTATAATAATAGGGCAAAAGGGTTTGATGGTTAAAATAGCGGGCATGTTCAAAATGGTAGTATTGGCCCGATCGGTGATGATGGGCATCGGGTTGAACCCGATAATGACGGGGAGGCTGCCAGTTGATGGTTTGTTCAGTTAATTTTTTTTGTGCGGAAGCAGCAGAAACCAAGAGACAAAAAAACAAAAAGACCCCTGAAACTCCTTTCATGAAACCGACCTTTCAGAAAATAATGATTCAAAAAATACGTTGATTAAATTATTCAAACGGAACCGGGCTGAATATATTTTCAGCATTCATTATTTTTGGGTTCGAATATACCATATTTTTCATGAAGAAGAGTCTAGGAATCATTGTTTTTTTGTTGATTGCTCTGGATAGCCTGCCTCAAGACATCTCCTTCACGCATATGAATCATGCCCGGTTATACCTTAATCCGGCCTTTGCGGGCAACAGCAAAGTAGCTGATTTAACCCTGAGCCATCGCAATTTCAGTCCGGCGGATGTGGGCAACTACATGACCCACCGGGCCAGCCTGCATCAGTATTTTGACTGGCTGCACGGGGGGTTGGGGCTTCAGTTCATCCGTGACGATCAGGGTCAGGGAGCGGTTAGCCGGACCTACATCAGCGGCATGTATTCCTACCACATCCGGCTTCAGAAGGACCTAACCCTGTATGGCGGGCTGGAGGCAAAATATGGGATATATCATCTGAACACCAAAGATTTAATATTACCTGAAATGTTCAATGAATGGGACGGCTTGCGGGCAATAAGTGCCGAATCCAGGATCAGCAGGAAGACCGACCAACAATTGGGGTTCAACGCGGGTTTGGTGCTTAATCACCGCAATGAATACCTGCGTACCTACCGCGACTGGACCTTGGGTTTGGCCGTTCGCCATCTGAACAAACCCGCCTCGCTGCTGAATCCCCAAAGAAGGCTTCCCCGGCAATATCTGATTTATTTTGACATCGAACTGTTCCTTAAAAGCCTGGACACTTACAATGCTTCGACCGTTCTGATCCCAACCTTTTTATACGCCCGTCAAGATCAAACCGACCGGTTGCATTACGGGGCATACCTCAAATACAAGAACCTGCGCATGGGCGCTTTCATTCGCCATGACACCCAACTCACCTTCATCACCCCGGCCTTTCAGATTGGCGCAGCATTTTCAGGATTCAACCTGGACTACAGCTATGACGCTGGCTTTGTTAACTATAAGAAAACATCGGTTTTTTCGGGGGCCCATGAAGTAACCTTATCGATAAATTTAAGTATAAGGGGGAGGAGGAAGCAATAATTACCCGTGGTGGTAAGTTTTTATAATAATTATTTTTTGCAGGCGGCATTTTATGCGAGTAGAAAAAATTTTTATATTTGAAAAGTCAATAAAAAGCACTCAGTTATGAAATTAACCCTTAAAATCCAGTTGGCTATCCTATCAGGCATGTTATTGCTGGCCGGTTGCGGCTCGAATGGTGATGGTTTGGGAAGTGTATCGCCAACGACCGGGTGGCAATATAACAACCCGGAGAATGGAGGATTTGAAGTTGTTACGGATCATGAACAGGAGCCCGGTCCCGGATTGGTTTATATCAAAGGCGGAACTTTTACCATGGGGCGGACGCAGGAAGATCTGCTGTACCGATGGAACAAAGAGCCAAGAAAGGTAACGGTCTCATCCTTTTATATGGATCAGACAGAGATCCGCAATGTGGACTACCGCGAATACCTGCACTGGTTGCAGCGGGTTTTTGTTGATCAGCCGGAAGTACACCAACATGCCCTGCCAGATACCCTGGTATGGCGGCAAAAAATGTCATACAATGAACCCTATGTGGATTATTATTTCCGCCATCCCTCCTACAACAATTATCCGGTAGTAGGGGTCAGTTGGGTTCAGGCCAAGGACTATTGTGTATGGAGGACCGACCGGGTGAATGAAAGGCGCCTGATTGAGCGGGGCATCCTCAAGATGGATCCCCAGCAGGTCGGGAGGGAAAATTTCAACACCCAGGCTTATCTGGCCGGTAAGTATGAGGGGGTTGTCAACCAGAACCTCCCCTCGCTCGATCCGGACAAAGAGACCAGGCGGGTTCGTATGTCTGATGGCATTCTCTTACCGCAATACCGCCTGCCGACTGAAGCCGAATGGGAATATGCCGCATTGGGTTATATTGGCAATTCATATGAAAACAACGTTTACCAGCGAAGGATGTATCCCTGGGATGGCCACAATGTAAGGAATTCGAAGAAGAAACACCGGGGTAAGATGATGGCCAATTTCAAGCGTTCAGAAGGCGATATGATGGGGACAGCCGGGAAGCTAAACGACAAGGCAAGCATCACGGCACCGGTTAATTCATACTGGCCCAACGACTACGGGCTTTATTGCATGGCTGGTAACGTCAATGAGTGGGTCAAGGATGTATACAGGCCCAGTTCGCATGAAGATGTCAATGGTTTCCGGCCTTACCGGGGCAATGTATTTAAGAAGTATGTCCGCAACGAAGACGGGAGCATTGCCGCAAGAGACAGCCTGGGCAGGCTCAGGGAAGTGCCCATTTCAGAGGAAGAGGCTGCCGGCCGGCGCAACTATTCCAAGGCCGATTACCGCAATTACCAGGATGGAGATATCCGCTCAAGGATCGATTATGACAGTCAGCAAGCCAGTGAGGGCAACAGCACCCAACAAATGTACACCGATGAAGCTTCGCTGGTTTCGGACCAGGCCCGGGTATACAAAGGTGGATCCTGGAATGACAGGGCTTACTGGTTGAACCCGGCTACGCGAAGATTCCTTGATCAGAATGAGGCCGCCAATGACATTGGCTTCCGCTGCGCGATGACCAACGTCGGCAGCCCCAAAGGACAAAAGTAAGCAGACCCGCGTTGACAAAATATGAAAACCCCATGGTTCAAATGGGGTTTTTTTAATGGTTATGGATCTATGTAATTGGGTTATGGATCTAGCAGAGATATACCAAAAGTTTCTGGCATGCAACCATGTGGTGATTGACAGCCGCCACATTGCCCCGGGTGCGATGTTTTTCGGGCTTCAGGGGGCACATTTCAACGGCAGCCGTTTTGCTCACCATGCCCTGGAGAAAGGGGCTCGCTACGCGGTGGTGGATGATCCAAGCTATGCTGATCATCCCCGTTGCCTGTGGGTGGAAAACAGCCTGCAGACCTTACAGCAACTGGCCCAATGGCATCGCAGACAATGCAATGCCAAAGTGCTGGCCATTACCGGATCCAACGGCAAAACCACCACCAAGGAATTGATCCATCAAATCCTCGGCCAGCGTTATACCACCCTGGCCACCGAAAAAAACTACAACAACCATATTGGTGTGCCCTTAACCCTGCTGCAGTTAACCCGAAACCATCAATATGCCGTTGTAGAAATGGGGGCCAATCACCCCGGTGAAATAGGCGCCCTTTGCCGGGTGGCTGAGCCCGATTTCGGCATCATCACCAACATTGGAAAGGCGCACCTGGAAGGCTTCGGATCTTTTCAAGGGGTGGTCCACACCAAAAAAGAACTCTACGACCATGTTTGCGCTGCCAATGGGGTGATCTTTTACAATTCCGACCAGCAGTTGCTCTGCGACTTACTGGCCGATAAAAACTGCTTGAAGTATGATTATGGAACCGCGCCCGATGCCTGGTGTCAGGGATCGATCGTTGACCAATCCCCCTTTTTAACCATCAAGGCCAATGGTATGGACCTGGAAACGTGTTTGATGGGTGATTATAACTTTGAAAACCTGATGGCCGGTATATGTGTGGCCAAATATTTGAACATTCCCCGAGATGCACTCCGGGAAGCCATAGAAAACTATGTTCCCGACAACAACCGCTCGCAGCTACTCCATAAGGCCACCAATGAAATCATTCTGGACGCCTACAATGCCAATCCCACCAGCATGCAAGCCGCCCTGGAGAACTTCTCCAGGCTGGAGCGACCCTGTAAAGTGGCAATACTTGGCGATATGTTTGAACTAGGCCAGTACAGCCAACAGGAGCACCATCACATTGTAAGGACGGTTGAACAACTCGCCCTGGACCAAACGTTTTTGATCGGGGAAGCTTTTTATCAACATGCTTCCTCCGGCATCAAAGCCTTTCGACAAACCCAGGAGCTCATCCACTGGCTTAAAGACCATCCCCTTACCGGATGTACGATCCTTATCAAAGGCTCCCGGGGCATGGCCCTGGAGAGGCTAATCGATTACCTGTGAGGCCATCCCGGAGAGATGTTATTACATGGATTCATCCATCAAGGGGATTTCACAAATTAATCATATCTTTGGGCCGCATAAGCATACAAAAAGAACTCATATGCGCAACTACACCTGTATTTTTCTGGACCTTGACCGGACCCTCTGGGATTTTGAAGCCAATGCGCGGGAAGCGTTTCTGGAAATGTTCGACCAATATAACCTTCAAAAAATATTCACTGATTTTGAAACGTTTCATCAAACCTACCGCCGCTTCAACCGGCAATTATGGGAAGATTACAGGAATGGCAAGATCGATAAAGAAAGGCTCAAGTATGTAAGGTTTCTGCTGACCCTTCAGGCTTTCGGCAAAGATGATGCTGAGCTGGCCCGACAACTCGGGGAAGATTATGTAGCGATCAGCGCCACCAAGACCCAACTTTTCCCCCATTCCCATGAAGTGCTTTCCTATTTAAAGGGCAAATACCGGCTGTACATCATAACCAATGGATTTCAGGAAATACAACTCAAAAAAATATCCAACAGCAAACTGGGAGGTTATTTTGATGGAATCATCACTTCGGAACGGGCAGGGGTGCAAAAACCCCATGCAGAAATTTTCCAGTATGCCCTCAGGCAAGCCGGGGCTGAAGCATCAGCCTCTTTGATGATTGGCGACGATATTGAGGGTGATATTTTGGGGGCCCAGGCCCTGGGTATGGATCAAATGCTCTTCAATCCGGAAAGTAAAGTCCACCAGGCAAAGCCCACATTTGAGATACATTCACTATTGGAAATCAAGCAGATACTTTAGAGCCCCATCGCGGGAGGATGGGCGCTAAAAGGGGGCCTCCTCATCAAAATCGGTATTGCTGTTCATATCTGAAGAAGCGTCTCCACCCGGGTTGTCTTGTTCCTCATTCATCCTGGAGCTCAGGATCATGGAGCTGCCGTCATCGTCTTGCTCCTGTTGCTGCTGGGAGATATCACCAATGGGATCTTCATCCAGCTCTTCAAACTTAGCCAGTTCCTCACGGAATTTAAGATGGATATCAGCCAGGGCCCCATTGCGGTGTTTGGCAAGGATAATCTCGGAAATGCCGATCAGCGAATTGCCGTATCCATCTTCGGTGATGCCGTATCGCTCAGGTCGGTGAATGAAAAGCACCATATCAGCATCCTGCTCGATGGCACCTGATTCGCGCAGGTCCGACAACTGAGGACGTTTTTCCCCGGAACGCATTTCTACACTTCGGTTTAGCTGTGAAAGTGCAATAATAGGAATATCCAGTTCTTTGGCAATGCCCTTGAGCGAGCGGGAGATGATGCTGACTTCCTGTTCCCGGTTGCCCCGGTGATCACCGGGCCCGCTCATTAACTGAAGGTAATCGACAAAAACGGCTTCGACATTATATTGATCTTTCAGCCGACGGCATTTCGAACGCAACTCAAATACGGTAATGGCAGGGGTATCATCTATATAAATAGGGGCATCTACCAGTTTCTTGATCTTATATTCAAGTTGCTCCCACTCCTTGTGGGTAAGGCGTCCGTTTCGGATCTTATCGCTGGAGAGTTCGGTTTCACTGACGATCAAACGATTAACCAATTGCAGGGCACTCATTTCCAGTGAAAAAACCCCTACGGGCCGTTCGTGTTCGACCGCCATATTGCGGGCCATCGTCAGGGTAAAAGCGGTTTTACCCATCGAGGGGCGGGCAGCGATAATGGCCAGATCAGAGGGTTGCCAGCCCGAGGTGACCCGGTCCAGTTTCGTAAAACCCGATGGCACCCCACTTAAACCTTCCTCCTTTTTGGAGGCCTCCTCAATCTGATCAATGGCTTCCTGAATCAAGGTACTGATCTTGGAGGTTTCCTTTTTAATATTGGATTCGGTCACCTTAAAAAGCTCCGATTCAGAAAAATCGATTAAATCATTGACATCTACCGTATCATCATAGGCCTTGCTCTGAATTTGGCTGGCCACCCGGATCAATTCGCGCTGAATATGCTTCTGGGCAATGATCCTTGCATGATACTCAATATGAGCGGCCGTAGCCACTTTACTGGTCAGTTGAGTGATGTAGGCCGGGCCACCGACCGCTTCCAGTTCCTCCCGCTTTTTTAGTTCTTCAGTGACCGTTAATATGTCGATGGGTTGAAGATTTTGTGAAAGCTGGAGGATCGCCTTATATATTTTCTGATGGGCTTCCTTATAGAAACTCTCCGGCCCCAGAATATCCATAACCGATATGATGGCATCTTTCTCCAACATAATGGCCCCTAAAACCGCTTCTTCCAGATCAACCGCCTGGGGCGGCTTTTTGCCATAATCCAGGGCTTCCTCAATGAAGTTCGACCGGGGTTTTTGATTCTTATTTTCTGCCATTATTCGTGTTTTTCAGAGATATCAAAATTAATAATTGAGCCATCTTTTCAAGCAATATCAACTACGATCTTATCAAATGGATATCAACACCCCTGTTGATAAAAATATTCTATATTAGAGGCAATTTTAAACGAATTGGTATGATCTTTTTCCCCAACGCCAAAATCAACCTTGGATTATCGGTCATTTCGAAGCGGCCGGATGGTTTTCACAACCTCGAATCGGTATTCTATCCGATTGGATGGAGCGACATACTGGAGATTAAAGAAAAGAGGGCCACAGATCCGTTTTTTGCGGTCACCGGATTGCCTGTGGATGTTGATTATCAGGAAAATTTGGTCTATCGGGCTTTCGAAAAGATCCGGGAAAGAGGGCCTATACCCCAGGTGGCCTTCCATCTGCACAAACAGGTACCCTATGGATCAGGTCTTGGTGGTGGCTCCTCCGATGCAGCCTTCACCCTGAAAGCCATGAATGACTTATTCAATTTGAATCTTAGCACAAGGGAACTGCGGGAAATGGCTGCTAAGCTGGGCAGTGACTGTCCCTTCTTCATCGACAACCAACCTGCGTATGTATGGGGGAAAGGCGAACAAGTGGAAGCGATTGATTTACCTCTTGACACGAACCATCTGGTTGTGGTGGTTCCCCCCTTGCACATTTCTACAGCCCGCGCCTATCAGGGCATACAACCGGCAAAACGGTCTCCGTCTCTAAAACAAACACTTGTAAACACCCCGGTTGAGGAGTGGCCCCAACAGGTAAGCAATGATTTTGAGACGACCCTTTTTAGGAAGCACCCATGGCTCGGCGACATCAAATCAGCCTTATACAACAAAGGCGCCCGTTATGCAAGCCTTTCGGGCAGCGGAAGCGCCCTATTCGGCATCTTTCAACAGCCTCCCTCCATTGAGGGGCTGTTTCCCAAATGTCAGGTGTGGTCGGGTAAGATGGGGCCACCGTAATACCTTCTGCGGGTTTAATCGGCCCGGGAATAGGTGGCCGTGACATGATCAATCATTCCACTGCCATCATCCACCTCATAACTCCAGTCAATATATTGATAATCAGAAGTTATATCGCCTGCCCCCTTTTGAATGGTATAAACCGATCCTGAAATGGAGGCCTCCTGACCAGGCTCAAGTTCAATCCTTCGAGCTGAAACATGGGCTGCAATGGCATTGTCATATCCCACGTTGTAAAAATTTTCAATGTACACCGTTGAACTGTCTTCAGGAGAAAGGGATATATCAACATAATAGATCCCCTTCGTGGATTTAAAAAATTCACTGTTCTCATCAACCCTCCATCTGCCCTCCAATGCCTCAGCACTGGCAGGCGACTGCCGGGCCTGCTCACACCGCAACACAGCCATAAAAACCATAAAAGACCAAAGAATGAAAGCAACCCTCCTGCTTCTAGGCAAATGCTTCAAACGATGAATAATGCATATAGGTACCATGGCCAAAGCCGATAAGTATACGAATATGGATTAAAAAACTTTGTTATATTCTAAAAGATGGTTGACCATTAAATTTATAGGCTAATTATCAATGCAACAATTTAAATAATGCCCCCCCCTTGACCAATAAATCATCCCACATTTTGAGTTTAGCCAAAACCTTTAATAAGTCTTAATATTAATGGACCACCCGGGTTACAGACTTTAACTAAGCACCCTTTCATTAAGTCCAATTGCACGATACCGGGCAACCATGATGCCAATCCAATCAGATAAACAAAATATGAAAAAAACAGGACATATTCCAACAATGGGAAATGAAATGCAAATAACAGGCACTGTTTTTAGGAACCAGCAACGAAATCTCAGATCTATTGGCCGATTGAATAATTAAAGGCAGTCAGATGAAATGATACGGGGGGGGTTGAGTTTTGTCTATCAGATATATTGACTGATCTTACTCATCAGCAATGCGATATTAATGGGCTTGGTGATGTAATCATCGCAACCGGCATGAAGGCTTTTATCCTTGTCTTCTGACATAGCATGAGCAGTTTGAGCAATAATAGGAATGTGCGCATTAAACTGGCGGATTTTTGAAGCCGCTTCATTACCGTTCATTCCAGGCAACTGCACATCCATCAGGATCAAATCCAGGTCACTTTGGTGCTGAACGATATTTACCGCTTCTCTCCCGCTCCTGGCATATATAAGATTTGCTTTCGATTCCCGCAGCACCGTTGTTAAAAACCTTGTGCTCAGGTAATCATCTTCCACAATTAGTATACTTTTATCTTGCCAGTTCATATTCAAATCAGTTTTCTGCAACCATCCCCTGTACTTTTGGTGTAAAGACATTGAGCATAAAATGTCGGCAAGATGTTGCGGTTTCCCTGGCACGATAAAACCGCATGCATTTTCCTGCCCTTAACATCAAAGTCTCTGCCCTGCGCTCTGGCTTCACCCGCAAAATGGAGAAAAGAAGCCTGAATATTTTCATCCAAAGCAAAAAGAGATTCACCATTTAATATACGAATTTAATCAAAAACAGATTCAATTAAACCATCCAAACCAGCATTTTTCAAGGTAAGATATATCATTTAAAAGGTGTGGCTTTTCCAGGCTGATGAAATTCCGCTAAAAACGTATGCATTCCCTAAAGGCAATCCGTTCTTTCCATGATAGATTCAGCCATAGCCATGCGCAAGCGGAAAAAAATTCGTAGGGTAAAAAGATAAAACTTCCCGAATCCTGACAGATGGTAAATAATAAGGAAGGTTGATTCAAAATATTTTATCATTCACAGAAAGTCAGCCTCATATCGTCAACAAAATCAAATCCCATATGGAAATTTATCGCAGATTTATATGAATTGTATTAGATTTGTCAGAAGGAAATCAGTTTAATAACGGGGAAATGAAACACTGCCTGATCTTACTCTTCCTGATATGTTCAACGGCCCCGGTATGGGCAGGTTCTACTTTGGGAAATAACGATTCCAAGCAGGTGCCGCATCATTTACCCGAGAACTACCAGCAATTTAAACATCATTTCCTGCACCAGTCCACTGAGGACATGCAAAAGCCCCTATCGGTTGGCCAATTCAGGGGGCAGGATGACTATACGATGTTGTATGTTTCCGGCGGCATTGTGGCCATTACCGGGGGATTAGCCTATCTGAACAGTCTGCGCAACAACGGCGGGGTTTTTGCCACCGGAAATGCAGGCATTTTAATAGGTGGTGGTATATCGGCCACCGTCTTTCTGGCCAAATATTTTGTGGACCGCTACCGGTAATTCCTCTTGTTTAATAAGGCCCGGGTGATTTCATGCTCATGAACATCTTAAAAGTCCGGGATCACCCGGGAGGGAGTATATTGTGACAAGCCATCCACGCAATCCTCATAAAAACCAGCATAGATTAATGCCCGAAGCAGGGAGTGGTATCTAAAGCAAGGAACTCATCCTAAGCCAGCCGCCAGTTCCCATCCGCAACACTTTCCCTCAAACGGCAGGTTAGTAATATCACCCGATCCTCAGAACAGATAAGCCAATAAAGCATTGAAAACGTTTTCGAAGCGGATAAGTTGAGCTTTCCGGCCAGGGGATCCACGCAAAAACAGCGTTTTCCTGGCATTACAGCATAAGCGTTTTTTGGAAACATTGGGTCAATAAAGGAGGAATAAGTATTATTCCAAATTTATCCTTAATTTTGATTGGATAAACCTGGATTAAAAATGTTCGTTCAATGAAAAAACTACCCCGTCTTTCTTTTTGGCAGATATGGAATATGAACTTTGGATTTTTGGGCATTCAATTTGGATATGCCCTTCAAAATGCCAATGTAAGCCGAATATTTGAAACCCTTGGTGCCAGTATCGAAACCATTCCGATATTATGGATCGCCGCACCGGTTACGGGCCTGATCGTACAACCCATCGTGGGGCATTATAGTGACAAAACGTGGGGCAAACTGGGCCGGCGCAGGCCCTATTTCCTGGTGGGTGCCATTTTGGCTTCGATTGCGTTAATCATCATGCCCAACTCACCCACTTTATGGGTAGCTGCTGGTATGTTATGGATCATGGATGCATCGATCAACATATCCCAGGAGCCTTTCCGGGCTTTTGTGGGCGACTTGTTGCCTTCCGAACAGCGAACCCTGGGGTTTTCCATGCAGACTTTCTTCATCGGCATCGGAGCCGTTGTGGCTTCGGCCCTGCCCTACATTCTGACCAACTGGATCGGCATATCCAATACGGCCCCGGAAGGCCAAATACCTGACTCAGTGACCTTTTCCTTTTACATTGGAGCCATTATATTCATTGGTGCCGTGGCCTGGACGGTTTTTTCCACCAAAGAATACGCCCCGGAAGAACTCAAGGAGCTGGAAGAGCTAAAGGAAGAATCATCCAAAACCAGGGCTTCTACCGAATACAAAACCCGGTCGCTGGTAAATAAAGCCTTCAACCTGGGACTGGTTTCGTTTGTTCTGGGGGCCGTTACCACTGTATTGGTCTATTTTAAAGATTTCACCGCTGAACTCTATATCCTGACCATTGGGTTGACCCTGTTTGGCTTGATGGAAATCGCCTCGGGCTTCCTTCAAAAGAGTGGCCGCAAAAAGCTGGGCATGGTGGAGATCTTCAACGATTTCAATGTCATGCCCAAAACCATGGTGCAATTGGCCTTTGTTCAATTCTTTTCATGGTTTGCCTTATTCGCCATGTGGATCTATACCACAGCGGGGGTCACCAGTCACATCTACGACATGAAGATGGATCAGGATGTAGTCTCAGAGCTTCACCAGCGCATTGAACAGGTGGATCCGGGCGCCGACGATTATCAGGCCGCCCGGGGTGTCAAGAAAGAGTTGAATCAATATCAACAGGAGCTCGAGTCGAGCCAGGTGAGCCAGATAACAGCCAGCATGAAAGTGGTCAAGTATTTTTCCGGTAAAGACAAGGCCCAGCGCTTTGATCTAAGCCAGGCGACTCAGGACAAAATTCAGCACATCCAGGGCGAGTACAACGAAGGGGCCGATTGGGTTGGCGTTTGCTTTTCCATTTACAACGGGGCGGCTATAGGTTTTGCCTTCCTGCTGGTATTTATGGCACGCAAAACCTCACGAAAAATCACCCACATGTTCTCCCTGATCATTGGTGGAATAAGTTTCATTGCCATCTATTTCATCTCCAATCCAACGGTGTTGATCATTCCATTTATAGGAGTAGGCCTGGCATGGGCAAGCATACTGGCTATGCCCTATGCCATTCTTACCGGAGCTTTACCGGTCAATAAACTGGGGGTTTACATGGGCATCTTCAACTTCTTCATCGTGATTCCCCAAATTTTGGCAGCCACTGTTTTGGGCTTTATCACCAAAAACATTTTTGACGGGCAGGCCATTTATGCCCTGATACTGGGCGGCTTTACATGGGTCCTGGCGGGTCTTCTGATGATCTTCGTCTATGACAAAGATCAGCCGGAAGAAGAAGTTACCACCGCTTAATGGCCAATCGTTGAATGGCAATCGATCAAAGCATAAAAGCAGCAAATTAAAACACATCCATGATATGAGCAATTCAAATGAAATACAAGCCTGTATATTTGACCTCGACGGGGTTATTGTAGATACGGCACACTATCATTATCAAGCCTGGAAACGCCTGGCCAATGAACTGGGTTTTGATCTGACCCCTGAGCAAAATGAAAAGATGAAGGGCATCGGTCGGATGCAATCGTTGGATATTCTCCTGGAGCTGGGCAATATTCAAAAAGAGAAGAAGGAAAAAAAGCAACTGGCCAACAAGAAGAATGAGTGGTACCAAGAATATATCCGCGAGATGCAACCCGAGAATTTGTTACCAGGGGTTATTCCATTTTTGGAAGAACTCACTGAGGCCCATATTCTGATTGCAGTGGGCTCGGCCAGTAAAAATGCTCCCACCATTATACGCCAGGTGCAGATCGGGCGTTACCTGGATGCGTTGATCGACGGAAGTAAAGTCACCAAAGGCAAACCCGACCCGGAAGTATTTTTAAAGGCGGCCGAAGAGATGGGGATTGCCCCCGAGCACTGTGTCGTCTTTGAAGATGCCCAGGCAGGCATTGAGGCTGCCAAAAATGGCGGGATGAGAACCATAGGCGTCGGCTCGCCCGATGTGTTAAGCCAGGCCGATATGGTCATCAGCGGGCTGCATCAAATGAACCTGGAAAAATTGAAAACCCTGGAATAAAAATTGAAAACGATAAAAATCCATTCTTATGAATGAATACTTGAAACATGACGGATGGTCAATTATAGAAGAAGGATTTAAGCCTGCCAACCACAGGGCTTCAGAGAGCATTTTCAGCTTAGGCAATGGCCGGATGGGTCAAAGAGGCAACTTCGAGGAAGATTACTCGGGCGATTCCCTGTTGGGCAATTACATAGGAGGCATTTATTATCCCGACAAGACCAAAGTAGGGTGGTGGAAAAATGGTTATCCCGAGTATTATGCCAAGGTGCTGAATGCCCCCAACTGGATTGGCATTCGCTTCCAAATAGATGGCCACACCCTTGACCTGGCCCAATGTGGTGTAAAAGATTTCGTACGCACCCTCAACATGAAGCAAGGTCACCTGGAGAGAACTTTCCGCGCTGTATTGCCGGGCAATAAAATCGTTTGGGTACGCACTATTCGTTTCCTGAGCATTGTAGATGATCAAACCGGCAATATCCGCTACGAAATCACCCCTGAAAATTTTTCCGGCGATTTCGAGGTCACCCTGGATCTGGACGCCGACATCATGAATGAAGATGCCAATTACAACGAAAAGTTCTGGGATGAAGTCGAAAAAACGGCATCGGCGGATAACCGGGCCACCCTCACGGCCAAAACAAAAAAACTGGATTTCCGCGTTACCCTGGGCATGGATTTCACCCTATACAACAATGATGAAAAGCTCGAGCCTAAAATCGAGGCCATTGAGAGAAATAAATACATTGGCAAAAAATCCACTGTCCATGTAGCCCAGGGAGATCAGCTGACCGTTTACAAGTATGCGGCCATTTTAAGCTCCCTCAATCACCCAAAAGACAAGCTCACCGAGGCCGCGGAAGAGCAGTTGGATGCATCGGTCAAAAAAGGCTTTGAGCGCATGTTGCATGAACAGGCCGAAGCCTGGGAGAAGAAGTGGGAAGACAGCGACATTGTCATTGAAGGAGACCTGGCCGCCCAGCAGGGCATCCGCTTCAACATTTTCCAGCTGAACCAAACCTACACCGGCGAAGACGAACGCCTCAACATCGGCCCGAAAGGCTTTACCGGCGAAAAGTATGGGGGAAGCACCTACTGGGATACCGAAGCCTATTGCCTGCCCTTTTACCTGAGAACCTCCGATCCGTCTGTACCCCGGAACCTCTTGCTCTACCGCTACAAGCACCTGCAAAAAGCCATCGAGAATGCCCAAAACCTGGGCTTTACCAACGGAGCAGCCCTCTACCCCATGGTGACCATGAACGGAGAGGAATCCCACAATGAATGGGAAATTACTTTTGAGGAAATACACCGCAATGGAGCCATCGCTTACGCCATCTTCAACTATATCCGCTATACCGGCGATGAACAATATCTTTTTGACTACGGCCTGGAAGTGCTGATCTCCATTTCCCGGTTCTGGCGACAGCGGGTTAACTTCTCCGAGCCCAAACAAAAATACGTCATGCTTGGAGTAACCGGGCCCAATGAATACGAAAACAACGTGCACAACAACTGGTATACCAACCTGATCGCCAGCTGGACCATGGAATACACCATGTATGCCATCGATAAAGTCAGCCGGGAGGCCCCCGAAAAATACCAGCGCCTGGTTGACAAACTGGGCTTCAATGACATTACTGAAACCAATCAATGGAGGGAGATAATTGAAAACCTTTACTTCCCCTATGATGCCAACAGAGGGGTTTACCTCCAGCAGGAAGGGTACCTGGATAAAGAACAAATGACCATTCATGACCTACAGCCCGGCGAACGGCCATTGAATCAAACCTGGTCGTGGGACCGCATCCTGCGTTCCTGCTTCATCAAACAGGCCGATGTCTTGCAGGGACTCTATTTCCTCGAAGACAACTATAACCTGGAGACCATCCGCCGGAATTTTGATTTCTATGAACCCCGAACGGTTCACGAATCCTCCCTCTCCCCTTGTGTCCACGCAATTTTGGCATCCAAACTGGGCTACACGGAAAAGGCTTACAACCTTTACCTGAGAACGGCCCGACTGGACCTGGACGACTACAACAATGAAGTGGCCGAAGGGTGTCACGTAACCAGCATGGCCGGGACTTATATGACCATTGTGGAAGGTTTTGGCGGGATGCGCATCCAGAACGGACAATTGCACTTCAATCCCTTCATCCCGGAACAATGGAATCTGTATTCGTTCATCATCAAATTTAGGGGCCGGCAAATCAAACTGGAAGTGGACAAGCAGGGAGCCCGCATTTACAATCAAGCCGGCAAACCCATTACCCTGTTCCTATTTGGCCAGCAATTTGAGCTGGGAGAGCAGGACCAGATCTCTGCCAATCACCCGGCTTAAAAGCGATGGCTGTTATAGTGTTCATCCCTGAGGGCCAAACCCATGATTACGCCCATCCTTGACCAGGATGGGCTTTTTATAGCATCCCGCGGTTTTTTCACGGGATAATATTTAACAGGCCCCCTAAAAAAAATAAAAGAGGTCGATGAGCCTCTTTTATTTATCAGGGTGATATGTTGATTGATGATCAGTTGCCGAAACTGATGCCTACGCCGCGGGCATTTTTAATCAGATCCGCATCCTGACTTACATAATTATGCTGGCTAACGGCATCCTTTAAGGGTACCGACGTAATATGGGGATGCTGATAGGAGACCATTTCGCCGAACTTACCTTCCAGGACCATTTCAAAAGCTTTGACCCCGAACTGGGTAGCCAGCACGCGGTCATAGGCCAGGGGTACGCCACCGCGTTGAAGGTGGCCCAAAACGGTGCTTCGGATGTCATACGGGCAACCGGCCTGTCTGAGCTCGTCGACCAGGCGGGCAGCAGCCCCGCTGTACTTGACATTGCCCCGGCCCACTTCGCCGGTATCCTCAGTGGAGGTAGAGCCTTTTTCGTGGCGGGCCCCTTCGGCAATGACAATGATGACAAATCCACGGTCTTTACGGAACCGGGAATTGATGCGCTCCATCACCTTATCAATGTTATAAGGGATTTCCGGGAGCAAGCAGATCTCAGCCCCGCCGGCTACCGATGCATTCAGGGCAATCCAGCCTGAATCCCGGCCCATGACTTCCAACACAAAAACCCGGTTGTGGCTGGCTGCCGTTGTGACCAGTTTGTCGACCGATTCGGTGGCAATCTGGACGGCCGTCTGATAACCAAAGGTCGAATCGGTGGCCGACAGGTCATTGTCAATGGTCTTGGGCACGCCTATAACATTTAATCCCTTTTCATACAAAGACTGAGAGATTTTCTGCGATCCGTCGCCACCTATGTTGATGACCGCATCCACGCCCATATATTGTAGTTTGCGTACCATTTCGTCCGAACGATCAACCGAACCCCAGGAACCGTCCTTGTTTTTGACGGGCCAGGCAAATGGTCCGCCTTTATTGGTGGTCTCCAGAATGGTTCCTCCTTGAAAATGAATGCCCGAGACGGTATTCTCATCCAATACCTTAATCTCACTGGGCTCCCAGAGGATGCCATTAAAAGCCTGCACACTTCCTAACACTTCCCAGTCTCTTTCCTTCGAGGCGCGCTTAACAACCGCACGAATCACGGCATTAAGCCCGGGACAATCACCTCCTGCAGTGGCTAATAATACTCTATTCATAAATCCTTCCTTTTAATTGATCTTCTATTCATATTATTCGACATTTAAAGCAGAAACAAAAGTAAAAAATATATGATTTGTTCCTAAAACATACCAAAAAAAACCTTAAAACTTTTGGCTTGGCAACAAAATGCCTTATCTTAAGGTCCCCTAGTGGCTATGATTGCCGTAATGTATCACATCTCATTTAAAATCAATACAAAGTTTATCCCTATGAAACCCGCATGCAAGGACTTACACAACAAGGACATGGATATACATGCGGGTTCCATGGCAGAGGTTACCGAGACCAACGAATTACATACTATTATTACACTGAAATAGGAACTGTTAATTAAACTTTATACGAATGAAAAAGAAACTTCGAATAACCCGGGGGCTGGTTTTTATGTCCCTTCTGGCTGGTTTGGCCCTGCTGATCGGTTCTACAGCTTGTCAACAGGCAGGCAAAAAACAAGACCAACAAGAACCTGCCGCATCAAAAGACTCTGTTGCCCAGGTAGCTCACCCGCAATGGAGCAAGGATGCCAGCATTTATGAAGTAAACATCCGTCAGTTTACACCGGAAGGCACCTTCAATGCTTTCACCCGGCACATTCCCCGGTTGAAAGAGTTGGGCGTTGATATCCTCTGGATCATGCCCATCCATCCGATTGGCAAGAAAAACCGCAAAGGCAAACTGGGCAGCTATTACTCGGTGAAGGACTATTACGGAATCAACCCCAATTTCGGGGACATGGAAGATTTTAAATCGCTGGTTGAAAAGGCCCACCAACATGATATGAAAGTGATCATCGACTGGGTAGCCAATCATACCGCATGGGATAATCCCCTGATCAATAAACATCCCGAATGGTATCTGAAAGATTCCACCGGCAACATCCGCCCCCCTGTTGAAGACTGGTCGGACGTAGCCGGTTTGGATTATGATAAGCAGGAAGTTCGCGATTATATGGTGGATGCCATGAAATATTGGGTCAAGCAGGCCCACATTGATGGCTATCGATGTGATGTGGCGCACATGATACCGGTTGATTTCTGGAGCCGTGTACACCGGGAGTTGGACCAGATCAAAGATGTCTTTATGCTGGCTGAAGCCGAAGGTCCCAAATATCACCGGGCTTTTGATATGACTTACGCCTGGGAACTCCACCATATCATGAATCAGGTTGCCCAGGATAAGCAACAGGTAAAGGCCCTGGATGAATACCTGAAAAAGGAACGAAAAAATTACCCGGACAACGCCTACCGGATGAACTTCACCTCCAACCACGATGAAAACAGCTGGAACGGAACGGTTTACGAAAGGATGGGCGAAGGAGCCGAAACATTTGCCGCCTTTACCTATACTTTTTTCGGAATGCCACTCATATACAGCGGCCAGGAAGCCTGCCTGGACAAAAGGCTGGAATTTTTCAAAAGGGATCCCATCAACTGGGAAAAAGATTGTGACATGGATGCGTTCTATAAACAAATGAACCAACTCAAGCAAGACAATTCAAGCCTATGGAACGGAAAATTCGGCGGGCAGCTCACCAGAATTCAATCCAACCAGAAAAAAGATATTTTCGCCTTCATCCGTAAAAAAGGGGAAAATCAGATCTTTACCATCCTGAATTTTTCCGATAACCAACATGCCGTTCAGTTCAAGGGAGACGCCTATACCGGCGAATATAAAAATGCCCTGAATGGAGAACAAAAGACTTTTGGGCCCAATACACAGGTACAGTTAAAACCCTGGGGCTATAAAATCTATGTGCTGAATTAAAACCACAAACTACCAGTTAATGGGTCCATTCAGGTCTCGCCTGTTAAACAGAAAAACCTTTTGCAAGAAAACAATAACTTTCAATCATCCAAACAAAAAAAGCAAGCAGACGAATCTCTGCTTGCTTTTTTTGTGCCGGTAAATTTTTGACAATTCCTTTTCGAGACTTCCACCAGGGCCTTCATTCGAAAGAAAAGCGTTTAAAATTCAGCATAATAACTTATCCGCTACATCAGTAAGTCATCAGCTTTCCGGTATGCCTCTCCTCTCCTATGATCAATTCATAGAAATACATAACCGGTTGAGAGGCATTGTTTCCATGGGGTTTCCACCGGATGGTATTCAGCCCGGAATGAAGGTTTTTTCTCCGGACAGTGGCCACCTTCCTTCCTGAAGCATTGTAAATATGGAGCCAGGCCTGGTCTTTCACACCCCCTTCAAATTCAAAATGCACAGGCCCCCGGGCGGGATTGGGGTAGACCGTTACCTTGCCTTTCCGGTTGACCGGGGCAATGCTGGTGGTGGTATCGTTGCCGGTGGTGTCGGTGGTTTCCCAAAGCATCTTTTGGGTAGCATACATCCGGTATTCACCGGCGGAAAGGGTGATATTACCATTGACATCATCCACCTGGAGGCTGTCCTGGGTAAAGATTTCAAACCACTTGCCCTCCTGGGTAAATTTGGGATCGATGGTGCCTGATGAAAGGCCGAAATTACCCAGGATCACCACATCAGCGGTTTCATGTTGCAACCGGATGCGCTTCATGGCATTGGCCGTTGAGAGGCTAAAATTGGAGGTATGGAAAACCTCGTATTCCTGGCGAAGGGTATTGAGGGTTTGAAAAACCCGGTAAAGATCCCGGCGGTCCTCCTGCTGGTAGTAATCCCATTTGATGGGTTTGGGGCAGGTCCGGCAATCATAATCAATGGAAACATCATAGCCCAGCTCGCCAAATTGCCAGATCATCTTTGGTCCGGGCACCGGCAGGAAGAAAGCAGCTGCCAGTTCTACCCGGTCCAGGGCAGTGCCCTGATCAGTGACATCATATCCGCCGCTGGAATTGCCATATTCCAGGTTCTTGTACATCAACCGCTGTTCATCATGGCTTTCCATATAACCCACCAAGTGGGGTTTGTTCCATCCTCTCTGCTGATAGGAAATGCCTGAAAAATCTGATTTGCCCTGGTCATGATATCCCATGGTGGCCTCGTTGTAGTTGTGGTTCATGTTGCCCCAGGGCATCATCCCGTAATGGGCCAGTTCCTTTTCCTCCTTGTTTTCAGCAAAATGTTCAAGAATCACATAAGCGCTGCTATCGGTGGCCCAAATGCTGTCGGCCATGCGCTTGAGCAGGCGAACCCTGGAGGCATCGTAGGCTCCCCATGCAGAAACATTACCCAAAGTGTTGTTTTGGGTGAAGCCTTTGGACAAATCAAAACGGAAGCCATCGAAATGAAATTCCTCCAGCCAGTAGCGATTGACCCGGTCAACGAAATACTGGGTCGCCGCACTCTCATGGTTGAAATCATAGCCCACATTAAAATCATGGCGGGCTTCTACATTGAGATAGGGATTTTCAGGGGTCGGGTTCCCGTAGTCCCCTTCATTCCAAAGACGAACCAATGGCGAGGGCCCCCAGGCATGATTAAGGACCATATCCAGTATAACGGCCATGTCCCTGGAATGGCAGGAATCAATGAATGCCTTCAGGTCACGGGCCGGCCCGTAGTATTTGTCCACCGCCACGTGGAAAGTGGGATTATACCCCCAGGAACTATTGGCATCAAATTCATTGACCGGCATCAATTCAATGGCATTCACCCCCAAGCGATCAAGGTAGTCGAGGGTATCGGTCAGGGTTTCAAAATCGTGCTGATCCAAAAAATCACGGATCAACAGTTCATAAATCACCAGATCCTCTTTTTCGGGCTGCTGATAATCCTGGGTCTGCCAGGTGTATTCATCCTTTCCGGGCTGTAAAACCCCCACGATATGTTCGGTCTTTTCGCTGGGGTAAGGTTTCAGGTTCGGATACGTCTTGTCGGTGATATATGGGTCATTGGCCCCGTCCAGGATCTTATGTACATAGGGATCGGTAACTTTGATGTTGCCATCGACCAGGTACTGGAAGCCATACTCCTTACCGGGGGTTAAACCGGAAAGCTCAATCCAGTAATAGACACTGTCCTGAGCAACAGAATCGCGCTTCATGAAATATTCATCCTGAATCTGCCAGTTGTTGAAATCTCCCTGAACATATACAAAATCCTTGTGGGGTGCAAATAACGACAAACGAACTGTTTGATCATCCACATAGGTGATGCCGTCTTTCAGACCGGCAGGCCTTTCTTGGTTCTGAATGGCCGGATTCACAATCAGGGTTCGCCGGGCCGTATCTTTTCCAAGCCCGTCGGTGCCGGTAAGCTCCATTTCATAATGTTTCCTTTGGGCGGGCTCAAAAGCATAACGGAGGGTGTCGTCGGTAACGGTCTTTACCGTACTTCCGTCAATCGACAGGGAAAGCTCCATATCCGCGCTGTCGCTGTTTCCAATTCCGGTGATATTGAGCACAGAAAGATCCTGGCGAATCAGGGGGTCCTCCTCAGGTTGGACCAACTTCACATTAAAAGTACTTTGATAAACGTCGACAAAGATATCCGCCCCGCCTTCGGCCTTGCCTTCTTTGGAGCCATCTGCATTTCTGAAGACAAAGGCCATCTGTTCTATCGTTTCATCTTCCGGTACCCCATAATATTCCCTTACCGTTGGGGTGATATCAAGCTTATAGAGGTTGGGCTCTACCCGTTCCATTTTGATCTTATCGATGTTTTCTCCCCAATCAGCAACCACATATTTCCAATCCGAATTATTGGAACTTTTTTCTGTGATGACCCCGGTATGGGCATACACATCTCCATCATAATCTGCAAGCCCGCCGGTGCCCTGGGTGGCATCAAAATAAACGGTCACTGAATCATTGGCAACCGGAAAGCCCGGTTCGGTCTCAATGAGTTGTGAATATCCCTGACCCAAAGCCATCAGGGAAACTATAAATAATAAAACACTGAATTTGAGCAATTTCATATTGGTCAGATATTAAGATTCTAAATGTTAAAACATTTCCTGCAGGATGATTCAGCATCCTTTAAGACATACTGAGATTCAACCTCAAGAAATTCTTTTCATTCAAAAATAACATTTTTTAGCGATACCCCACATCAGTAAAGTCTGTTATATTTCAAGCGTGCGCAGGGAATCCCTGCAAAACCGAACAAAAAACTGTATTTCAATCCTAAAAGGAGACAGGGAAACGGAGTTGCAAAGGTTTTCAATGGGAACGCTATATTGTCAGTGAGGCATGCGGTAATATTTTGAGGATATTCTAAAAGATGGTTGACCATGTATGCTAATTATCAATGAACAATGAGCAATGAGCGATGAACCATTTTAACAATGATCCCCCTTTACCAGTGCTGAAACCAACATTTAGCGTTTAACTAAATTTTTCAAAGTGGTCATTCATTTTCCAATGGCCGGCTTTTGAGAGGGCGTCCAATTGTTTTTTACAAAACTTTCTAAAAAGGGTGTTTAAAGAAGGGGGCGGCTATCCAAAAAAGAAGGCCGCTATCAAAAGGGGAGGCTATCAAAAAAAAGAGGACTATCAAAAAAGGGGGGGCTATCAAAAAGAAAGGGGGCTATCAAAAAAAGAAGGTTGGCCAGAACCAAGGCCAACCCTCTCAGATATTCGGTAAGAGACAACAACTATTTAATCAGGATCTTACGAACCACACTGTTGTTGTCTTTTTCGATCTTAATGAAATAGATGCCGGAATTCAGATCATTCAGATCCAGGTAATTGGTATTGCCACTCAGCTGCATGCGCTCAACGGGTTTACCAATGGAATTGAGGATGGTAACCTGGGCGTTCTGCAGATCTTTACCGGTCAATGTGAGGTTGCCAGAAGTTGGATTGGGATAAACCTCCAGTTTCTTAGCCAGCGGATTATCGATGGCGGTAGCCGTCATGGTCACGTCCACTGTTTGATCCTCATCGGCAACGGAGAAGGAGCCGGAAGCCTCTTCAAAGTTGTCGGCGGTAACGGTGTAGTTGTAATCGCCATTGACCAGCATGATGGTGGCGGTACCTTCGGCACCGGTGGTGCGGCTGCTATCGCCAACGGTGATGCTGGCGCCTTCAATCGGATCACTTCCGTCGGTCACGTTAAAGGTTACCGTATAATACTTCATCAGGGTTACATGAACCGTGGTATCCTTGTATGGAATGGAAACGGAGCCGCTGACGTCCTTATAGCCATCCTTCATTACGGAATATTCATGTGGATCAGGCAGGCTGGAAATCAGGGTATCGGCCACGCCATCAGAATTGGTATGGAGCATGGAACCGTCAACTTCCACGGTCGCATCTTCTACCGCGGCGTCGGTATTGTCCATTACGCTGAAGGTCAGCTTCCAGGTATGCCACATGTGGTTGAAAGTGGTATCCTTGTCAGGTACGCTGATCATGCGGTTGTCAAAGCCGTCCCATTCGCCATAACTCCAGCTGGCGGCAGAAGTATCCGGTACAAAGTAATATTTCATTTGGTAATCGCCGGCACCCAGCCCCATGCTCAGGGTATAAACATGGTCCTGATCATAGTCGGTCATCTTCATGGCCGGGTTGGTACCGGGCTGTGCAAAGCCTACCATATCACCGGACATGTAGACGTCCATACCATATTCAAATTCACTGGAGGTATCGGCGTAACGGGTCATATCAACGTTGAAGGTAACCCATGGGCCTTCGGTCATCATCACATTGATGGTGGTATCATTACCCTCGACGGTAAAGCTACCGGTGGAATCAACAAAACCACCTTTTCTGGCTGTATAACTGTAATCGCCATCAGTCAGATTGAAAGTGGCCAGGCCATCGGAACTGGTGGTATTGGAGCTCATACCGGCAAAAACCTTGGCCCCTTCGATGGCTTCTTCGTTGGCATTCATAACATTGAAGGTAACCATCTGGCCCATATAGCCCCATGTATCAGCCAAAGTGATGTGCTCATTGGGGATGGTGGCTTCACGGTTGCTACCTCCCTGCCATTCGCCGTAATTCCAGCTGCTGCCTTCACCGGCAGGTACGTAGAAATATTTGTACTGAATATCACCCGCCGAAACAGGAACGGTGGTGGTAAAAATGCTGTCTCCATCGGCGTCGGTCATCAGTCCCCTCATATCTGTTCCGGGTTCACTCCAGCCCAGCATACTGCCGGCCACATAAACGCTGTCTTCACCATAGACAAAGTCACTGCCGTTGGCAATGGTATCGCTCAGGTCCACCTTAAAGGTAACCATGTTCTTCATCAATTCAACCACCAGGGTATCCTTCTCGCGATGCACATCCATTGAGTCGGATACGCTCTGAAAGCCGCCGGAAGCGGAAACGCTATATGCATAGGTGCTGTCGTGGAGCAGGTTCTTCATAACCAGCCCCTCGGCATTCGTAGTCATCGATTCACCAGCCAGGGTTACAGAAGCATTCTCGATGGCGGTGTCCTCTTTCATGTCCATCACCTTGATGGCAGCCGTTACACCACCAAACAGCTGGTTTACAGTTACATCTTCACTTCCCACTTCCAGCATCCGGTTGGGATCGCCATCCCAGTCACCATTATCCCAGCTGCTGCCTTGACCGGCCGGAACATAAAAATGCTTATAGGCGTATGAACTGTCGGCCGGTACTTTTTCGGTCCAGGTGTAAATCGAATCGTTGTCTTCATCGGTCATCATGGCCCCCATATAGGTACCAGGCTCTGACCAGTTGTTATCGGTACCTGGTTGAAGAATGGTGCCGGAGATGTAGACCGAATCGTTTTCAGCATCAAAAGCCGGATCGTTGTACTGGCTTTCAATGTAGGGCCTGAAATCAGCATTAAGGGTTACATTCACCGAATCAGCTTGTTGGGCATAGGAAAATGCCGCAAAAGCTATAAACAATAAGAGTAGGGTAAATCTTTTCATGGGCTTTTTCGTTTTTTGATTCAACAATACAAGATATAAATTTAAAAGTGCTTGTGCAAATTATTCTGAATGAAAACTCCGCCACTCCGCAAGTAACAAAACCTTATTATTTAGAAGTCTTCATCAAACAAAACCCACTTACCCGGGCCATCATCCCGGATAAGTGAGTTAAAGGGGTATTTTTTAATTTTGAGTGACCTTGTAGCCGTAGGGTGGCCGGCTCAGATCGAGGGTAATGGTGTAATTGCCTGCCGATTCGATGGCAATGGGTGCGCCATCTTCCTGCACGTAGATGGGATTTTCCTTGCCATAGATCAAATCGGAGGTTTCCCCTGATATCATCTCTTCGCTGTCTTTGGAAATGAACTGGAAGTCACCTCCCGACAGGTCGGCGGAAATGGTCCATACTTCATTGTCCTGATCATAGCTCATCTCCATCAGGTCGCCGCCGGTGGCTGATCCCTGGATGCTCCAGTGGGTCTTGGTGACTGTGTAGGTCAGGTTGTTCAGATCAGCTGAGAGTTTATAGTAAGCCGAATCGGGCACATAGATGTCGTTGCCCACGCCCTGGGGTTCGAGGGTGCCGTCACCCAGTTCGCTGCCACCGGCTTCATTATCGCCCCAGTTGGTATCCCAGCTACGGCCCTGGGTGAATTTAAAGGCCGTACCTTCGCCCGGGCCGGTTGACATCAGCAGATAACCCTCATAGACATTGCTGTTGTTGACGTCAAAGATCGGGGGGGCAGTGCCGGGGCTCCATCCCTGGTAACCGCCGGGTACATAAATCTCCGGGTAATCGATGATCACCTCATAAGGCTTCATCGTGACTTCAATCACTTCCGAATGCAGGGTATCGGTGAACTGGTTCACAATGGCACTGACCCGGAACTGCAGGGTTTGCTCGGTACCCGGGGCGACCCCCATAATCAGCAATCGGTTGTTCATGTCAGAGACGGTAAAGCTTGCCGAGTCCGCTTTGGTATTGGCCAGCTCCATTGGATCGGAAAAATTGTTGCCGGCAAAGTCCATCTGGAGCGAATAAGACTTCTCCAGGTTGATGCCGAAATCGGCATCGCTCCATCTGAAGGTCACCAGGTTTTGTTCAGCATTGGCTTCCTCCAGCTCAAAGCTCTGTTGGTCAAGTTCCTGAATGCTTGGCGGGGTGGTTTTGTCATAATCCAGTTTAGGCCCCGTCTCCATCTCTTGGCAAGAGACCATCAACAGGCTTAAGCCAACTATAATTGTTAAAATTGATGCTAACCTTTTCATATCCTTACTTTTATTTATATTAATAACCTTCGTTTTGCGTAAGTTTCGGATTGGCGTTCAAATCCGATGCCGGGATGGGATAAAGCCGGTAATGGTCATCGGTAGCGCGGCCTTCCTGTATTCCACCCTTCCATGCCCAGGTGTAGTCGGAAGTGGTGAAATGGCCATAACGGATCAGGTCCGTACGCCGGTGGCCTTCCCAATAAAGTTCGCGGGCCCGTTCATCGAGGATGAACTGTTTGTCCAGGTCTCCGGTTGTTATCTCGCCATGGGCGGAATAATCATCGCCAAAGGCCCTTTCCCTGAGATCATTGATCAGTTGTACCGCCCGGGCTTCATCACCGGCACCACTTCGAACGGTGGCTTCGGCATACATCAGGTATACATCAGCCAACCGGAACATTGGGAAATCGGTATCGGGGAAAGTCGAATTGCTCCCACTCTGACCGGTGGAGGTGATGTTTTTGAACTTGGACACGGCATAGCCCTGTTGGAAGATGGCCACATCATTGATTTCAAGGGACTGCCCGTCGGTGAAGAACATGGCCCGGCTGTCCCATGTTGTATCCTGGCCAAACTTCTGAACAAACTGTTTGGTAACCCGGTGACCGGCCCAGCCACCTGCAACGCCAAAATTCGTTGGATTCATGTTGCCGCCGATGGCCGCACTGATGATGAAGGTGGTTCCACCCCAGGTTTGGGAATGGTTGCCATCGAATGCAATGGGAAAGATGATGCCATTGGCCGTATGGTTATCAGCCAAAAACAGATCTTGGTACTCATCTTCCAGGGTATAACCGGCATCCATCACCTTATTGCAGTATGTAATGCAATCTTCATAACGGGGTTCGCCGGTATAGACCTCGGCATTGAGGTAAAGTTTGGCCAAAAGGGTCCAGACAGCAGCCTGATCGGCCCGTGCATATTCATTCTGGCGGGGCTCTGCCATCTCATCCTCAATGGCTTTGAGTTCTTCTTCTATGTAGGTGAATAAATCCTCCCGCGATATCTGCTCAGGCTGAAAAGCACCTACGTCATCCTTTTCGGTAACAAAGGGCACATTGCCATAGAGGTCCAGGGCATGCCAGTAACTCAATGCCCTCAGGAAACGGGCTTCCGCCCTGAAAGTGCGAATCCGCTCCTTTTGGGATTCACTGAATCCCCGCGAACTCAATTTCCCTTCTGAAGATTCCCGGATAAACTCGTTGGTCAGGGTAATCTCATAGAATATACGGCTGTACATGGCCATGACAAAGTCATTGGAAGATCCCCAGCTCTGGTAATTGTAAGCCGGCAAGCCGGGATCAGCCCAGGCCACAACGCCTACATCAGTGGGTAACACCTGAGCTACCCAATACTGGCGAAGGTAATTGGAAAACCCTTCATCAATACCCTGGATATCAGCGTCACCTGCTGGCCCCTGCTGACCCGTCAGGGCATATCCGGCATAAAGTTTAGCCAACACCTGGCGATAGGAGGCTACACTGTCGTAAACTGTTTCAGCAGTGGTGGCATCATCGTCCAGGGGCTGTACGTCCAAATCTTCCGTACAGGAACTGAACGCCATAATGAAGATCATGACCACTGCGATCCATATTTTATTTTTCATCGTATACATAATATCGTGTATTGTTTAAGTTTTTAAAAATCAAGATTTACCCCTAACAAGAAAACGGTAGGTCTTGGATACACATTGTTATCAATGCCGTTTGGGATCTCCGGATCCAGACCGCTGTAGTCGGTTACCAGCAGAGGATTTTCCACCATGGTATAAACCCTCAGGTTGGAACGGCTTCCAAAAGGTTCCTGGAAAGAATAACCCACTTCCATATTATCGACCCGCAGGAAGGAACCGTTTTCGATATATATATCGGATTGATACTGCGCATTCTGGAAACCAATCTCGGTGATATCGCTGGTGGCATTGCGCAGGAATCCGTTGGGACCTACCCGTTCTTCATAAAAGGTGTGGCCGGAACTGATGTTGTTGTAAACATACTTACCAAACTCAGCCCTTGCCGAGAACGAGAAATCCCAGTTCTTATAATTGAGCCTTGAAGATAAGCCTACCGAAACGTCCGGGGCAGGGTCTTTCAGGCGATAGCGGTCGTCGATGGTGATTTGGTTGTCGCCGTTGCGGTCAACATAAACCCCATTGATGGGATCTCCGTCCTGATCATACACCTGTTCGTAGACATAGAAAGAACTCAGGGGATGACCGACACTGTGAATTTGAATCTGATTGCCTACCCCGCCTGAAATGCCACCTGTTATAACGCCCTGATAGTCGGGATCGTTTACGGTTGTCAGTTTGGTAATCTCATTTTCATTGTAAGAGGCATTGGCAGAAATTTCCCAGAACAGATCTTCCTGAGAGATGGGTCGGCCGGTGATGGAGAATTCAACCCCGCGGTTTTCCAATGAACCCACATTGGAAATGATCCGGTTGGTGAAATTAGTCCCGGCGGCCACCGGTACGGTATTGATCAGATCTTCGGTTTTCTTATAATAGAAGTCCAGAGAACCGGTTAACCGGTTGTCATAGAGGCCGTATTCAATACCTGCATTGTAGGTTGTGGTTTCCTCCCATTTCAAAGACATATTGTAATCTTCCGGCCGGATGGTTCGGACGAATTCATCGCCCAGCTGGTACATGGCCGTGGGTGTGGAATATGTATACTGGGCGTAATAGGGATAGTTATTGTCAACGATATTTTGCTGGCCGGTCACGCCATAACCGAACCTGAGTTTCAGGTTGTTCAGCGCATCAACATTTTCAAGGAAAGGCTCCTTATGGATTTGCCAGGCCAGTGCCAGCGAGGGGAAGAGCCCCCAGCGGTTGTCTTCTGAGAACCTGGAGGTACCATCACGACGCAGGGTAAAGGTTAACAGATAACGATCCTTGAAGGTATAATTCATCCGGGTGAAGAAAGATACCAGATAATGCTCAGTGGTGAAATAGTCCGGAGCAGAAGTAGTATCTACCTGATTAGGGGTAGCAATCCGCTTATCTCCCCATTGAACAGAATCCTGTGCGAGGGGAGGCAGGGACATGGACTCATTAAAGCTTTCATTCCAGAAATGCTCATAGGAATAGCCAGCCATCACGTTGATGTCACTGGCGATGGAAGGAAATTCCTTTTGATAATTCAGGTAAAAATCCATCAACTCGTGTTTTTTCTCCTGGGTATAATTGGAGACCGAACCGCTGGTTATATCCGGATTGGGGTTGTATTCCCAGGAAGCCCTGCGATCTACGCGGTTGGTTCCGTCGCTTTCGGTATAATCGTATCCGACTTTAAAAGTAGCCGACAAACCCGGCAAGGGCGTATTATACCGCAGTTCCAGGTTACCGATGGCCCGGTTCACAGTTGACTCATCTTCCCGTTGTTTAAGCAAAGCCAGCGGGTTGCTGGGGGCAATGGTGATGGGATCGCCGTTGGGTTGGGTCCACGTAAAGAAACCGCCATAAGGACTGTCCTGGTCATGAACCGGTTGTGTCGGGTCAAAAGAAACGGCCGAACCAATGGCCCCGTTATCGGCGAAACGGTTGTTGATGTGTACCCCTTTCAAACTAAAATTCACGTCGAGGTCGCCATCCAAGAAGGTGGGGGTAAGTTTGGCAGCCAGGGTGGTTCGGTTCAGGTTGGAAGTCTTCAGAATGCCCTGTTCATCGGAATAGCCCAAAGATACGCGATAGGGCAAATTGTTGGTGGCTCCGGAAACGCTCAGGTTATGGTGCTGGGCAATGGCATTGCGGAATATCTGATCTTGCCAGTCGGTGCGGGTAGGGCCCAAAAGGGTATCGCTCTTGGGAAAGCGCTCGCTGATCATGGAAGAAAACTGATCAGCCCCCAACACATCTACCTGATCGGTGGGGGTATTCAGGGATAATTTGCCCTGGTAATTGATTTGCATAGGCTGATCAGCCTTTCCACTCTTGGTGGTAATCTGGATCACACCGTTGGTGGCCCTTGAACCATAAATGGCCGTGGCTGAGGCATCCTTCAGAATCGAGATGCTTTCAATATCGGCCGGGTTGATCGAATTCAAAGGATTGCGCATGCCCGAGACGCCTTCGCCCGACATGGGCACCCCATCAATAACAATCAGTGGATCGCTGCTGGCCGTCAGGGAAGAGGCCCCGCGAATGCGGATCTGGGTTCCGCTGCCGGGAGCTCCGCCGCTGGTGGTGATCTGAACACCCGCAGCTTTGCCTTGCAAAAGCTTTTGCGGAGAAGTGATGGCCCCTTGCTGGAAGTCCTCGGTGGAAATCTTCGAGACCGACCCGGTGGCGTCTTCTTTCTTAACTTCACCATAGCCGATCACCACCACTTCCTCCATTTCCTGTACTTGCTGCTGCAACTCCACGTTGAGGGTGGTTCGTCCTTCTACCGGAAGGCGTTGGGTCTGATAACCTACAAAGGAAAACACCAACATGGCATCTTCCGGTACTTGAAATGAATAATTGCCCTCTACATCCGTAGAGGTCCCTGTTTGTGTGCCTTCCACCACAATGCTGACCCCGGGCAAGGGCTCGCCCGTCTCAGCATCTGTTACTTTACCGCTTATGGTCGTCTGCTGAGAAAAAGCAGGTAAAGTAACCAGAAGGAAGGCCATCATTAAGATTTGTCTCATAATATTTTTTTCCATCTTCATAATCCATTAAATATTTAGTGGTTTTAAGAGTAAAATTAAAGATTTGTTAAATCATGGGAAATATATACCCTCCTATGACCCATTAAATTTACTGAAAAATAAACGATTATACAATGTTTTTTTAACCTGCACAACATTTCAAACGTTTGCAAAATTTTTACTAATTTACGCCCATCAAACGATTCAGCCATTGTTATGAAAAAGCACCAGATTACGATCAAAGATATTGCCAAAAAATTAAACATCTCTCCTTCTACCGTGTCCCGTGCTTTAAAGGATCATCCCGACATCAATCTCGAAACGCGCGAGGCGGTAAAGGAAATGGCCCGAAAATACAATTACCGGCCCAACAAGATTGCCTTAAGTCTGCTTCAAAATCAAAGCAAAACCATTGGGGTGATCATTCCTGAAATCATTCATCACTTTTTTTCTTCGGTTATTAGTGGCATTGAAGACATCTTTTATGAACAGAACTACAACATCATCATTTGTCAGTCGCAGGAATCTTACAAAAGGGAAATCAAGAATGTTCAAACCTTACTGTCGAGTCACATCGACGGCATTTTGATGTCGATCTCCAAAGAGACCCAAAAACTGGACCACATCAAAAACATCCAGGAAGTGGGTTTGCCGCTTGTTTTTTTTGACCGCATCGCTGAAGAGATTTCCACCGATAAAGTCATCGTGGATGATTTCGGAGGGGGTTACAAAGCCACCGAGCACCTGATCAGGATTGGATGCAAAAGAATTGCCCATTTATATGGCCCCCTGAATTTGCTCATTGGCAGGAACCGCTTCAATGGTTACAAAAAGGCGCTGGAAGACTACAATAAACCGTTTGATCCTGAGCTCACCGTTTTTTGTGATTCTTATGAAAAAGCCCTTTCAGAAATTAAAAAGCTTTTAGAATTGCCCCAGCCGCCGGATGGCATTTTTGCGGTCAACGACCTGACGGCGATGGGGGCGATGAAGATGATCAAGGACATGGGCTACCAGATTCCCCAGGATATATCGGTGGTGGGGTTCACCAATTGGCTGATCTCGAGGTTTGCTGATCCGGCCCTGACCACCATCGACCAAAAGGGCTATCTGATGGGTACCGAAGCGGCCCAACTGTTGCTCAACCGGATCAACAATGAAGGCAATGCCCAGGACGATCAACCCATCACCAAACTACTCGACAGTGAGTTGATCATTCGCGATTCAACCCGATCTTCACCCGGAAACCCTTAAGTTCAGGATCATGCTGAAGGGTGAATGAACGGCCTTTCTAATAAAATTTGCAACACAAGGGATGGATTTCTTTTAGAAAGGGGCATGAAGTCAGGATGACTTAAATCATGAAAAATTTTGCATTTGATTCCCTGATAAATTATAAGTTGGCCAACAACTTTTTTAACAATTGAAGCAACCCCATTCACTATACACATCCGGCAAAAAGCCTTACAATTTGTAAGAATTTTAACAAATTCGATTCATTACATTTGTAAAATTACAGGAAAACCAAAAAAACATAAGGCATGATCAACCGTCAACTGCTTAATCCGAAGAGCATCGTCGTAGTAGGAGGTTCCAACAACCTGCAGAAACCCGGAGGCAAAGTCTTAAAGAATCTTTTGGACGGAGGCTTCGAGGGAGATCTTTATGTGGTCAACCCCAAAGATGAGGAGGTACAAGGCATAAAGAGCTACCGGGATCCTGAGGATTTGCCTCAGGTAGATCTGGCGGTCATGGCCATAGCAGCACCGCTTTGTCCCGAGGCGGTCAGGGTATTGACAGAAGAGAAGGATACGCGGGCGTTCATCATTCTTTCGGCCGGTTTCAGTGAAGAGAGTAAAGAAGGGGCCAAATTGGAGCAGCAGGTGGTTGAACAGGTCAATAAAGTAGATGGTGCCCTGATCGGGCCGAACTGCATTGGGGTGCTCAACCAGCATTACCAGGGGGTATTTACCACGCCCATTCCAAAGCTGGACCCGGCCGGGGTGGATTTGGTTTCAGGATCAGGGGCCACGGCGGTATTCATCATGGAATCGGGCATGCCTAAGGGGCTGACTTTTTCCAGTGTGTATTCGGTCGGCAACAGTGCCCAGATGGGCGTTGAAGAGGTACTCAAGAACATGGATGAGCAGTTTGACCCTCAGCACAGTTCCCGGATTAAGCTGTTGTACATTGAAAGCATTGAGAAGCCGCAGATGCTGCTCAAGCATGCGGCCTCGCTCATTCGAAAGGGTTGCCGCATTGCGGCGGTCAAGGCAGGCGGCTCAGAGGCAGGCAGCCGGGCAGCCTCATCGCATACCGGGGCGCTTTCCAGCTCAGATGCTACGGTCGATGCCCTGTTCAGAAAAGCCGGCATTGTCCGTTGCCATGGCAGGGAAGAGCTCACCACAGTGGCCTCGGTTTTCATGCACCCCCCCCTTCAGGGCAAAAACATGGCCATCATCACCCATGCCGGTGGCCCGGCCGTGATGCTGACCGATGTGCTGTCCAATAACGGGATGGACATCCCCCCTATTGAGGGCCCGGCCAGCAAGGAATTGCTGGAGGAACTGTTCCCCGGATCGTCGGTATCCAACCCCATCGATTTCCTGGCCACAGGAACCGCCGAACAACTGGGAAAAATCATTGATTATTGCGACCAAAAATTTGACCATATAGACGGAATGGCTGTTATATTCGGAAGTCCCGGTCTTTTCCCCGTCTATCAGGTATACGATTTGCTGGATGAAAAGATGAAGCAGGCCAAAAAGCCTATTTTTCCGATCTTACCCAGCGTCGTCAATGTCAAAGACGAGATTGCACATTTCATCAGCAAGGGACGGATCAGTTTTCCCGATGAGGTGCTTTTTGGCAAGGCCCTGACCCGTGTTTACAACACCCCGGCTCCTGGGGATGAGACGTCTGATGTGCCGGAAGTTGACCATCAGCAGATTCGCTCCATTGTAGAGCAGGCCCCCCAGGATTACCTGGACCCGCGGCAGGTTCAGCAGTTGCTCGATGCCGCCGGGGTGCAACGCGCCGGCGAAGCGGTGGTGAACCAGGAAGATCAGGCCGTTCAGGAAGCCAAGCGCCTTGGCCTGCCGGTGGTGATGAAAGTAGTGGGGCCGGTCCACAAATCAGATGTGGGCGGGGTGGCCCTGGAGGTAAAGGATGAACAAACCGTGCGCCGCGAATTTAACCGCATGATGCAGATCAAAGACACCACCGGCATTCTGATTCAACCCATGCTCAAGGGCACCGAATTGTTCATTGGTGCCAAACGCGAAGATCCTTTCGGCCACATGGTCATGTGCGGATTGGGCGGCATCTTTATCGAAGTCTTGCGCGACGTCGCATCCGGGCTGGCCCCCATCGGCCAAAAAGAAGCCCTCAAGATGATCCAAAGCCTGCAAAGCTATGGCATCATCAAAGGCACCCGCGGACAGGAAGGGGTCGACCAACAAGCCTTCGCCGAGACCATTACCCGGATCTCAGCACTGGTCGCAGCAGCACCGGAAATAGCCGAAATGGACCTCAACCCGCTGCTCGGCAATCCACAACAGGTCGTTGCCGTGGATGCCCGCATACGAATCGAACATCAATAAGTCCATCGGTAAACCATCATAAAAAAAGGTCTGTGAAGAAAAAATTCAGCCGTTCGGAAAAACTCATGATCGTGCTCCTGGCCATTGCCCTGGTAGCTGTCATGATCAAATGGCAAACTGTTAAACAAGGCTTTGTCCATGGCTGGAGAGCCTTCAGCATTGAACAATGGTTCACCCGTGAATGATGCCCCGGGTGGTCCCATTCATGCCAAAAAAGACCTAAATGGGGGCTATCCCATTGTTTTTTCTGGTCTATCCGAGAACCACAAACATTCACATATGGCTGGCAGATGTTAAGTTGCCTGCTTAATAATGACACCCCATACCAAACGCTTCCTACATGAAACAAAAAGACCTCATTTTTCTAATCGCTCTGGTCCTCTTTTTCATTCCTTTCTTTGTTTTTGAGCCTGTTTATCAAACCTATGATGCCATCAATAAGAGCCACGGCATCCTGGCCAGTTTCGTTAAATTTGCCATTCTGGCCACCTTAGGTGAGGTCATTGCCCTGCGCATCCGGGAGGGCCTTTATCACCGGCGGGGGTTCGGCTTGCTTCCCCGGGCCATTGTATGGGGTTTGATCGGGATAACCATTAAAATGGCCTTTATCATCTTTGCCACCGGGACACCAGCTGTCCTTGAATACCTGGGCATGGAAGGTGCTGTAGGTGCTTTATCAGGGGATTTCACCCTGACCAAACTGGCCACGGCCTTCGCTACCAGTGTGGCCATGAACCTGATCTTTGCCCCTGTTTTTATGACCTTCCATAAGATCACCGATACCCACATCATCTGGAACGGCGGTACCCTGAAAGGCTTTTTAAGGCCCATCGCCTTTGCTCAAATTTTTCCCCGCCTCGACTGGTCAGTCCAATGGAACTTTGTCTTTAAAAAGACCATTCCGCTTTTCTGGATCCCGGCCCATACCATTACCTTCATGCTGCCGGCCCATGCCAGGGTATTATTTGCCGCTGTCCTGGGCATTGTCCTGGGGGTATTACTGGCCGTAGCCAGCCTGAAAAGCAAAAAATAATGTTATATTTGTAGAAAGAACGTATTTATTGCATAGCAAACTTAAAAACGGGCAATTATGAACGATACAATCGGCTTATTCTACGGACCGGCAAAAGCTTCCTCCACCGAAAAAGTGGCCCAAAAAGTGGCCAGCCAGATCGGAACGGACCGTGTAGACCTGATCCCGGTCAAAGACGCCACGGCGGAAGATCTAAAAAAATATCATCATTTAATTTTTGGTGTCTCCACCATTGGCAAGGAAACATGGGACGGGTACACCACCCGCAGCGACTGGGACCGGTTCCGTCCTGAGCTGGACAAGGCCGAACTGGAGGGTAAAACCGTGGCCATGTTCAGCCTCGGCGACCATGTGACTTACCCACGCCATTTTGTGGATGCCCTGGGCATGCTCTATGAGATCCTTCAGAATAAGAATTGTCGGATCATTGGACATGTTGATCCATCAGAGTACGAATTCGAAGAATCACAAGGCATTTACAACGGTAAATTTGTTGGACTCCCCATTGACGAAGACTATGAACCTGAACGCACCGATGAGAGGGTAAAAAACTGGGTCGATCAAATCCTGGGGGAGTTTAACCAGTAAAACGCTATTCTAATTAAGCGCTCATGAGATCCCATCTTTGGGAGCAACAGAAACCACAAAACGAGCCATCCAGCGTTTTTCCCGCTTCAGCTGGCAGGAGTTGCCGATTGATGGAGCATTTCGCAGGATATATGGCTGCCCGTTTTGTGGCTTTTTTTCATGCCTCCGGGAGGATCACCTCAATGATGGGGTGGTTTATTGGTGCCGGGGCAAACCCAAGGGATCAGGGAAAACCAGATTTACCGCCCCTCAACTAAGGGGGGCCATAGGATTATCAGGAAAACAGAGTCCATTATCACCAGAAAAATGGAGCAAGATCTTAACCGGATAAAGCACCGAAAACCAACAACACGAAAAACCAAAATCCTATTGCTATGAGCACCAACCCTTCCACTCCTATAGACCCTCAGATCGTTGACCAAAAGATGCAGCAGAGTGGCATCGAACAAATCGGGACGGCCTCGATCAGGGAGATTGTTGCCCTGGTCAATGAGATTGAAAAAGCCACAGGCACACGTTACATCCGCATGGAGATGGGTGTTCCCGGGCTGGAGCCTCCACAGGAAGCCATTGAGGGAGAGATAGAAGCCCTGCAAAACGGGGTGGCATCAAAATACCCCATGATTGAAGGCATTAAACCCTTAAAAAATGAAATCTCGCGTTTCATCAAGAATTTCATCCATATTGATGTTGATCCCAGGGGATGTCTTCCGACGGTAGGGGCGATGCAGGCGGCCTTTGCCTCCTTTCTGGTTGCAGGCCGGCGCGACCCGGCCAAAGACACCACCCTGTTCATCGACCCGGGATTTCCGGTTCAAAAGCAACAGCATAAAGTCCTTGGCATGAAGTATGAGAGCTTTGATGTTTACAACTATCGGGGCGAGCAGCTCCGGGAAAAGCTGGAAGCTCATTTAAGTCAGGGCCACATCTCCACCCTGTTGTATTCCAATCCCAACAATCCCTCCTGGATCTGCTTGACCGAAAAAGAGTTGCAGATCATCGGAGAATTGGCCGATCGATATGATGTGATCGTTCTGGAAGATCTGGCTTACTTTGGCATGGATTTTCGCCGGGACATTTCACAGCCGGGAGAGCCCCCCTATCAGCCATCGGTAGCTCATTACACCGACAACTACATGTTGATGATCTCCAGTTCCAAATCCTTCAGTTTGGCCGGAGAACGCATCGGCATGCTGGCCATCTCCAACGGGCTTTTCGAGCGCCAATTCCCGAAACTCAGGGAATTCTACCCCAATGAAGGTTTCGGCTATTCCATGGTCTATGGAGCCCTCTATACCCTGTCGGCCGGAACCAATCATTCAGCCCAGTATGGTCTGCTGAAGGCATTGAAATCTGTTAATGAGGGCAAACGCAATTTTGTGGAAGATGTACGCCCCTATGCAGAACGGGCAAGGATGATGAAGGAACTGCTTCAGGAAAACGGCTTTAACCTGGTTTATGACCGGGATGAGGACAAACCGCTGGCTGACGGTTTCTATTTTACGTTTTCCTTCCCGGGCATGGAGGGCAGAGAGCTTCTGGAGCGGCTGATTTACTATGGCATCAGTGCCATCACCCTGGATATAACCGGCAGTGAACGCACGGAAGGCCTCAGGGCCTGTGTTTCCCAGGTGGGGAAAGATCAGATGGATCAATTACAACAGCGACTGCAACGCTTCCGACAGGACCATTTAGATTCAGTCTAAATAAACAATTCGGGCGGCACATCCCGATAAGGGTCTGTTATAGAACATTGTGAATATGCAAACAGTGCGAATCATTTCACTACAATATTATTATCTTTGGGGAAAATCAAATTATTCACACTAAAAATTCAAGATAATGGCTAAATTACAAGGAAGAATCGTGGTCGATACGGAAAAGTGCAAAGGATGCGGGGTATGCATTCCGGCCTGTCCGTTCGACGTAATCGCATTGGCAGATAATGTCAACAGCAAAGGTTTTCATTATGCCTATATGAAAAATCCTGAAGCGTGCACCGGCTGTGTCAATTGCGCATTGGTTTGTCCGGATGCCGTTATACAGGTATATCGAAAAAAAGCAACTGCATAACTAAAACTTTTCACAAAAAGTCAAGATAATGGGAGAACTAAAATTAATGAAAGGCAACGAAGCGATAGCCGAAGCCGCTATCCGCGACGGTGCCGACGGATATTTCGGATACCCGATCACCCCGCAGTCGGAGGTGATTGAATACCTGGCCGCCCAGCAGCCGGAAGAACGCACCGGCATGGTATTGTTACAGGCAGAGAGCGAGTTGGCTTCGATCAACATGATCTATGGGGCGGCCGGATCGGGCAAAAAAGTGATGACCTCATCGTCCAGTCCCGGGGTCAGCCTCAAACAAGAAGGCATTTCCTATATTGCAGGGGCTGAACTGCCCTGTCTGGTTTTGAACGTGGTTCGCGGAGGCCCGGGCCTTGGAACCATCCAGCCTTCCCAAAGTGATTATTTTCAGTCCACCAAAGGAGGCGGACACGGCGACTACCACCTGATCGTGCTGGCCCCCGCCTCGGTTCAGGAAATGTATGATTTTGTAGAACTGGGCTTTGACCTGGCCTTCAAGTACCGCAACCCGGCGATGATCCTCTCGGATGGTGCCATTGGCCAGATGATGGAAAAAGTGGAAATCGGCGAGCAAAAGCCCCGCATGACCGAGCAACAGATCAAAGAAAAATATCCCTGGGCCACTACCGGCAAAACCCCTGACCGCGAGCGCAACATCATTACTTCCCTGGAGCTTGACTCGGCGAAAATGGAGAAATTCAATGAAAAGCTCGTCGAAAAATACCGGACAATCAAGGAAAATGAGGTACGCTACGAGGAAATCCAATGCGAAGATGCCGACTATCTGCTGGTAGCCTACGGCACTTCTTCCCGGATTTGTGAAAAGACCGTTGAGATGGCCCGCCAGGAAGGCATCAAGCTGGGCCTGCTCCGGCCAATCACCCTTTTCCCTTTCCCGAGTCAACGGCTGGCCGAATATGCCCAAAAAGTCAAGGGCATCATGTCAGTAGAGATGAGCTCGGGGCAAATGGTGGAAGACGTCAAGCTGGCCGTTGAAAGCCGCGTACAGGTAGAACATTACGGACGTATGGGCGGCATTGTACCTTCTGCCGAGGAAGTACTGCAAGCCCTGAAACAAAAATTTTTATAGGAGGTTAACATGGCTGAACAGCAACAACAACTCACAAGCGAAGATATTATCCAGGAAGAAAATCTGGTCTTTGATCGAACCCAACTGCTCACCGACAATGTCTTTCACTATTGTCCGGGATGTGGCCACGGGGTGGCCCACCGGCTGATTATGGAAGTGGTCGAGGAACTTGAAGTTCAGGACAAAGCCATCGGCATTGCCCCGGTTGGCTGCTCAGTGCTGGCTTACAACTACATGGACATTGACATGCAGGAAGCTGCCCACGGCCGGGCTCCTGCATTGGCCACCGGCATTAAGCGCACCATGCCCGATAAATATGTCTTTACCTATCAGGGAGATGGGGACTTGGCCGCCATTGGTACGGCCGAAACCATCCACGCCTGCAACCGCGGAGAAAATGTCGCCATTTTCTTCATTAACAATGGCATTTATGGCATGACCGGCGGACAAATGGCCCCGACTACCCTGGAAAAAATGAAGTCCTCGACTACACCCTACGGCAGAAACATTAAGCAAATGGGCAATCCCCTCAAGATCACAGAGCTGGTAGCCGAATTGCCCGGCACCTATTACGTTACCCGCCAGGCAGTGCACAAACCCGGGGCTGTGCGCAAAGCCAAAAAAGCCATTAAAAAAGCCTTTGAATATCAAAAACTTGAAAAAGGACTTTCTTTTGTGGAAATTGTCATCAACTGCAACTCGGGCTGGAAGATGGAGCCGGTAGATGCCAATAAATGGATGGATGAAAACTTCCTGCCCTACTATCCCCTGGGTGACATCAAAGTGCCTGAGAAAAAATAATTTGTTGAAAAATTAAAAACCAACCACCATGAGTGAAGAAATCATTATAGCCGGATTTGGCGGACAGGGTGTCCTTTCCATGGGTAAGATCCTGTGCTATGCCGGTATCGTCCAGGGCAAGGAAGTGACCTGGATGCCTTCCTACGGCCCGGAAATGCGCGGTGGCACCGCCAACGTTTCGGTGATCATCAGCGATGAACGCATCAGCTCACCCATCATCAGCGAGTTTGATACGGCCATCATCCTTAATCAGCAATCGATGGATAAATTTGAGAATTCCGTCAAGCCTGGCGGTTACCTCATTTACGACGGCAACGGCATCACCCGGCACCCGGAACGCACCGACATCAACGTTTACCGTGTCGATGCCGCCGCTGAAGCAGCTCAAATGGAAACCACCAAGACCTTCAACATGATCGTCCTCGGTGGCCTGCTCCAGGTTAAACCCATTGTCGAAATGGACAAGGCCATTGAAGGGCTGAAAAAATCCCTGCCTGAACGTTATCACCACCTGATACCGGTTAATGAAAAAGCCATTCACCGGGGAACCCAAATTATTCAGGAGGTAAGAAAAGCCAAGGTGGAAGCCTGACCAACGGCCATTTATTCATTTGATCATAAGGTAAAAAACTGAGTTCCTGAACTGGAGCTCAGTTTTTTTTACCGGCTATTTTCCCTTCTCTAAAGTTCTCAACCGGCTTCTCATAAGAGCCTTCTCTCCTGTCCGACCGCTAATAGTTACACCCCCTGGAAAGGCTAAAGATCTATTCCACCATTATAACCAAATAAAAACACCTTCTTTTTTAACAGCCTTAAAAATTGCTCTGGTTATGGGTTTATACCTGTTTTGGGTTGAAAGACTTGATCCATTCACGCTGCTTTTTGCGGCAGTAAAAACGTTGAAATTGATCTGATTTTGTTTTAATTTTAAAATCTAAAATGATGGATCACAAAATCATCAGCGAGAAGGTAATCATCAGAACAAGAGGGCGGTTGTGTGATACGGCCCCCGAGGTGATACACAGCGATCTTTTCAGAGAGGTCATTTCCAGTGGAATTCAACGACTCCGTGAAAAGAAGGTTCCGAAGCTCAAGACCCTGCAGTTGGACCATACCCGGGAACAGGTTGATATGCTTATTGAAGTCCTGGAGCTGCTCTCGCGCAACAATATCAATATCGTCAGGCAGATCAAGCCGGGTGCCGCTGCGCTGCTGGATCATCCCGATATGTTGAACAGCCTGGTAGAATATTTCTACAACTACTGGAGGGAATATGAACGATATATCATATGCGACTCTCAGAATCTTGATCTGGAGAACAGGCCCTACCGAACCTTTCATGATACGGTTGAGCGCCTGACTCATCTGGTAAGGAAGATCTACCGGGATATATCGGAGAACATCCTCCTGAGCCACCCCAGAACCTACCGACAGGTCAATTCGGGAGCCGAATTTGCCTGCATCTCTTCTCCCCTGGCACCATTCTTTACCCAAGATTCATCCTATCAAAAACTTAAAGACATTCCTGTCATCCACCAGATCATGATGAATCCGCCCCTGATTTTAAATACCACCATGAACAAGAGAAGGGGCCAATTTAAGGAAACCCCAAAAAACCCACTTGATCTGGTGGAGTTCAAGAGCAATGAATGGTTGAACTACCCGGCCAAAGTGGGCAACTTGATGATCCACATCTATTTCCATCAGAAATTCTTCGAATTGGGTTTTGCCAGCTGCAACCTTTTTGAACTGGCCTCGGCCGAAGACCTGAAACGAAAGCCTGATGCCATTTATCTTTACGGAGTAGAGGGCAATGCATTAGATTCCCTTGCTGAGATACCCACTGTATTTTACCAGGACAATGATAAAGACATTATGATAGGGGCCTGCCCCAATGACGATGAATTTGGTTATTTTGGGTACCTTAAGAAAATGGTGCTGACCCTGCACAACATCATCAAAATCCGCAATGGCATCCTGCCTTTCCATGGCTCGCTGGTGGAAATATCCCTGCAAAATGGCAAAAAAGCCTCTGTGCTGATGATCGGAGATTCAGGGGCCGGTAAATCGGAAACCCTCGAGGCCTATAAGGACCTGGGTGAAGATCTGATCTCAGATACCACCATCATTGCCGATGATATGGGCAGCATCGAGATTGATAATCAAGGACATATCCGGGGAGTAGGAACCGAAATCGGCGCCTTCCTCAGGCTGGACGACCTCCAACCGGGATATGCCTTTGGGCAAATTGACCGCTCTATCATCCTTAACGCCCATCAAACCAATGCACGAATCATTCTGCCTGTGGCTTACTACAACACCATCTTAAAAGGCACCTCTATCGATTACATCTTCTACGCCAACAACTATGAAGAGGTTGACGAAAATCATCCGGTGATAGAAAAAATCGAAGACCCCGTGAAGGCCCTGGATATTTTCAGCAAAGGTCAGGTCATGAGCAAGGGTACCACCAATACCACCGGCCTGGTAAGCACTTACTTTGCCAACATCTTTGGCCCCATTCAGTTCAAGGATCAACACCAGGAAATTGCCCATGCCTATTTCAGCCACTTTTATGAAAATGGGGTTTTCGTCGGGCAGATCCGCACCCAGCTAGGCATCAAGGGAATGGAACGCAAAGGCCCGGAAATAGCAGCAAAGGCATTGATAGAAAAAATATCCTAGTTGATTTCTTTTGCCCTGGCTTCTGGTTGCTGCTTGGCTGGCTTCTGATTCCAGGTTTTGGGCCTCATGTTGTTAACCGTTTGAAAATTTATGATTCCATATGGCATGTGGTGACAGAATGAATGCCGGGAAATTACCACCTGGAACCCTCGTGTTTTTTGTTACTTTTGTCGCCAATTCACTTTCAATCTGTAAGCCATATGGACAAACCCGTTAAGATGGATCATACCGACCGAAAAATCCTCTCCTATCTGATCCAGGATGCCCGTAAACCTTACCTGGAAATCGCCCGTGAGTGCGGCATTTCCGGCGCAGCCATCCACCAGCGCATCCGCAAACTGGAGAACAATGGAGTGATCGAGGGTTCCAAATTCAAAGTCAAGCCCAAACGGGTGGGTTATGAGATATGTGCCTTTGTAGGGATCTACCTTGACCAGGCCCATATGTACAAACAAGCTGTAGAGGATTTCCAGGAAATTCCGGAAATAGTCGAATGCCATTACACCACCGGCGAATATGCCATTCTTCTGAAGCTTTATTGCAAGAGCAACGAACACCTGATGGACATCCTGGTCAATACCATTCAAAACATCCGGGGCGTTGCCCGGACCGAAACCTTCATCTCTCTTGAACAAACCATCAACCGTGACATTGAAATGGTCTGATCGGGTCAGTGAACGGCCCCTTGATCAATCTTGGCCCGGGATGAAACCCGTATGCAGGAATCGACCCAACAAGGCCATGTAAAGATTTACACACCCAGGCGATGCATGCCCAACACGGGGATGTATAAAACCTACATGATCAAACCATCATTTCAGGGGATCATGTTTAAGGCGGGCCAGTTTTTCGGGCCAGAATTTCAATAAAACAGCAAACTGTCTTACTTTTGCAATAAATGGAGGATAAAATGGATAAACCTGAACTTTTATTACCCACCGGCAACATCGAGGCTTTTCATGCGGCCGTTGAAGGGGGTGCCGATGCGGTTTACCTGGGATTAAAGGATTTCAATGCCCGGGAGCGGGCCGATAATTTCACCCCATCCCAGTTTCAGACCCTGCTGAAGGAGGCCGAAAAGTGGCAGGTGAAGGTTTATCTGACCCTCAATATTGTCATCAGGAACCAGGAGCTCCCGGAGCTGTTGGATATTCTTTATATGGTTTCCCAGACCAGGGTATCGGCTGTTATCATACAGGACTGGGGGGTTTATGATATGATCCGCTACCACTTCCCCGGTCTGCAGGTTCATGCGAGCACCCAGATGGGCAACCACAACAGCCTGGGGGCCATTTATTCTGATATGCTGGGCTTTGAGCGGGTAATTTTTGCCCGGGAACTGACCCAAAAAGAGATCTCGGCCATTCTGGAAAAGAGCCGCATACCGGTTGAAATGTTTGTTCACGGGGCCCTGTGCTACTCCTTTTCGGGGATGTGTCTGTTCAGTAGCTATCTTGGCGGAATGAGCGCCAACCGGGGGCGTTGCATGCAACCCTGCCGGCGCCTGTATGAAGACACCGGAGACAAAAGGTACTTGTTCAGCCTCAAAGACAATGAATTGATCGATCACATCGGTGAAATCCTCCAGATGGGCATTGCCTCGCTGAAGGTGGAAGGCCGGCAAAAACCGGCCGAATACGTCTACCGCGTGGCCCGGGCCTACCGAATGGCCCTGGATGAGCCCCATAAAATACCTCAAGCCCGTGAACTCCTGAGATATGACATGGGCCGGGACAAAACATCCTATTTTTTCGGAGGCAACGTCTCAAAGGCCATTACGGAAAACCCTTCCACCGGCATTTACCTGGGCCGCGTTCAACAGGTCACCCCCCAATCCTTTACTTTTGAGGCTGACGAAGCCCTGGAAGAAGGGAACCGGCTGTGGATCCGCTCGCCCAGGGGTGGCAACCGAAAGGCCATTAAAGTCAAATCAATGGAAAAATCACCCTCCGGCCACCAGGTCACCATTTATGACCAAAGCGAAAAAATTCACCAGGGCGACCTGGTATACCTGGCCAATCTCAGGGATAAAAAATTTGCCAATAAATTCAACCAGGAAATTCGGGGCATCAAACCCGAAATGCCTGAAAACCTAAAGAAAAAGAACCTGGAGGAACTCGGTAAGCCAAAGAAAATCGATAAGACACAAATTTTCGTGCGCATCGACTCGATCAAATGGTTGAAGAAAATCCCCCTTCAAGAAATCGACAACCTGATCATCAATCTGACCGAGCGGGAATGGAAAGAATTGGATGTTTCGAGTTTCCTGGTGAAAAAAAATGCCCACAAAATCTTCTTCGAACTGCCGCGGTTCATTCCCGAAGGCAAAATCGAATTCTACCGGTCCCTTTTCCAGGATTTCAGGGACAAGGATTACACGAACTTTATGATCAGCCATCTCTCCCAGAAAGTAATCCTCCCCAAGGCCTCGACCATGGCCACCAATGAGCATGTCTATACCTTCAACGATGCGGCCGTCCATCATCTCAGGGCAGAAAACATCCGATTGTTCACCTATCCCCTGGAAAACGACCTGGATAATCTGTTGAGCATGCGCGACAAAAAAGGTCTGGTGCCGGTCTATTTTTACCCGGAGCTTTTCTATTCCCGCATGCCGGTAAAAATCAAAGATCCCCGCCAGGCTTTTCAAGACGACAAGAATTACCGGTTTACCCAACTTCGCCGAAACGGGCTCACCATTGTGATCCCCCAGCAACCGGTATCGCTTACCCAATATACCAACCAACTCCAATCCAAAGGATTTGGCCGTTTTCTGATCGACCTCAGCTATGAAAAACCCTCCGACAAGCGCTTCCATACCATTGTGAAAAATCTTCGCCAGAGCCAACAAATTCAACCTTCCAATACGTTTAATTTTAAGAAGGGATTAACCTGAAAACGGCTCAAGGTTGATGGTTTGACCTTGATGGTTTCGGGTCGCCGGGTTGACGATGTTTGCGAGTAAACGGTTTCAAGCCAAAGGTTTTAAACCGAGGGTTTCAAGTCAATGATTGAAAATCGATGGTTATAGGTCGATGATTTTGTCTCGAGAATTTCAGGCCAAAGGTTTCGGGTCGATGGGTTGAGATGGATGGTTTAAAAACGAATGCAAGTCTTTCAGGTTTGAGGTGAAAAAGCAACCCTGATGAACATAAACCGGCCGATTGCGTTTAACCGATAAAAAATAACATCGATGGAACGCCTTGAAAATATAACGCCTAAGCGGGCACGGCAACAACAAAAAGAACTTGCCCAAAAGCTTGATATTACAGGTAGGCCTCAGAGCATACGGGTTGTAGCGGGTATAGATGTAGCCTACCACAAAAAGCCTCCAACCGGGTTTGCCGCCGTTTCGCTGCTCAGTTACCCGGATATGACCCCCATCAAAACCTACACTGAACTGGACATCATAGGCTACCCCTATATACCAGGTCTATTGGGCTACCGGGAGGGCGACCTGATCCTTTCGGCTATTGAAAAGGTAGAGGAAGAAGTTGACGTGTTCCTTTTCGACGGCAATGGCATTGCCCATCCCAGGAGGCTTGGCATCGCCTCGCACATCGGCCTGCTGATCGACAAACCCACCATCGGCATTGGCAAATCACAGCTGCTTGGACAATACAAGGACCCTGGCAGCGGAAGGGGATCGGTCAGCGACTGGACCGACCAGGGCGAAACCATCGGCACGGTGTTGCGCACCCAGGATGATACCAACCCCATCTTTGTCTCTCCCGGCCATAAAATCGGCATCAAAGAAGCCAGTGACATCACCCTTAAATGCACCAAAGAATACAGAATTCCCGAACCCATTCGCATGGCTCACCAGGAAGCAGAAAAATATAAAGATGAGGGGGACATATGAGGGAGCCCTGAGCATTGGCTTCCCATATTTTTCCCGGGAAATTTAGACGAACAGCCCTCGTAAAATTTGGGATCATACCGGATCGAGGCCTTTCGCATCATTACGGGATGAATAAAATTACTTATAATCAGGTGATTATGAAGACAACCACCGAATAAAGTCCCTGTTTTCGGGATTATTGATTTTTACGGACAAAAAAGTGTTTGGGGTCGCCCCGCTCGCCGTAGGCAATTTCGTCGCCCACCATGCCAATGCGCACATCCAGGCAGTTGGTACAATCGGCAGCCTGCTCGTCGGTACAGGGTTTATTCTCGTAGAGTTTGTAGTTGTTGCGGTACATGCCTGGGGTAACGTTGGGCATAATCACATTGGCACCGGCTTTCAGGGCCTTTTCCCGCCCAACGGGATCGATGGCTTGCAGGGCTGTTGCAGCGGCGATGTTGATGTCTTTCATCATGATTCGCAGGATGGCAGTCATTTTAAGGGTCAACTGAAAACGTTCCTGTTCACTGACCAGCTGATCCCGGTATTTATAGAGGGGAGTATCCTTATGCTCTATGTACGGTCCCATTCCCACCATATCGATGTCAAAATCGCGCATGAATAGCAGGTCATCGGCCAGGTCTTCCCAACGCTGAAAAGGCGTGCCGATCATCACGCCTGTGCCGGTCTGGTAACCCACCCGCTGAAGGGTTCGAAGGCTTTCAAGCCGGTTGTCATAATCATGGATCTGATCCTGGGGATGAAGTTTCTGATAGAGCTGCCGGTTGGAAGCCTCAATCCTAAGCAGGTATCGGTGCGCCCCGTTTTCCAGCCATTCCCGGTAAACCTCCTCGGGTTGTTCACCCAGCGAGAGGGTAACGCCCAGGGTACCACCGGAAATTTCCTGTATCTTCCTTAATAACCCACTGATGCGGCGTGTAAACGCAGGAGAGGAAACTTCACCGCTCTGCAGCACCACTGAACCATATTGATTTTCATAAGCAAAACGTACTGCATCGAGAATCTCGCTATCAGTCAGATTATACCGCTCGGTGTTCTGATTGGCCCTTCGAATGCCACAATAATAACAATTTTTACTGCAGATGTTGGAAAACTCAATCAGCCCCCTGAAGTAAACCCGCTTGCCCACATACTGCGACTTAACCCGCCTGGCTGCCTCAAAAAGACGTTTTTTCTCCTGGCCTTCCACTTTCAGAAGATAAACAATGTCGTTGCGGCTAAGAGGGGCTTGATGGAGGATGGAGTCGATCTGGCTCATGTTCAATCTTTTAAGGATGAAGATTCAGCGGGTTATCCCAAACTGCGCGGCAAACATTTTCTTTTCCTGCAAATATAACACGAAAATCCAGGCTGACCTAAGCCCATAAAAAGATCTATGGGCAACTTCCGCCATATTCTCGCAAAAAAGTGGATCAATGCCAAATTATCAACGGATATAATATTTGTCATAAACAATTAAAAAATTGACTTTCACGGCAAACGGCAGTATCTTTATCCTTTCCTGGTGAAAAACAGAAGCCCACTGCCAAAACCTTCATCATGATCCGTAATTACCTCTTGACGGCCCTGCGCAACATCGGCAAGCAATGGACCTATGTGATCATCAACATCGTGGGCCTTGCCCTGGCACTGGCCGTATGCATCACAGCATTTTATAACAACAAATGGGACCGGGATTTCGACAAGATCCACGCCAATTATCAGTACCTCTACAAAATCTATGTAACCAAGGAGATTGGCATCCGGAAGGTCGTTGGGGCAACCATTCTAAAAGTTATGCAGGTCGTTAGCCAACCCTATCTTTATATCATCGGCATTGCCCTGGTGGTAGGCCTTACTACCGGCTATTACAACGCTATGCTGCTGATGGACAGCTTGTGGACCCAGCACATCGGGGCAACATTAGCGGCCTTTACCCTACCCCTTGTGATTATCCTGCTGGTGGCCGCCCTGACCGTGACCGGTAAAATCTACCATGCCTCGGCCCAGAATCCGGCCCGCTCGCTTAGGGATGAGTAAAAGAAATGAGTGAATGATAAAATGTGTGAATGCCTGCCCCGACGTAGCGAAGCGAAGGCGGGGATTGAATGAAAGGATGGGAATATCGTCAATTGAGATGTAAAAAACAACAGGAGCCAATTCTTGAGCAGGTGGGATTCCTTGAACAAGTTGGCTCATTCGTTGTTCCCGCCAAGGCGATATAGAATCCCGAACCTCCAGCCGGTGACCAGCAGCCGCTGATGATGCCGTTCAGAATCAAAGGGAAGCAATCCATTGGCCTTCAAATAAGGATTGACGAAGACGGAAATGCCTTGGTTAAAATCATACTGTGCCCCGAGCGAAGCGGTAGCTCCCAGACCGGTCTGCTTATCGGCCTCTGCGGCATTGCTCATATCCAGGTTGATCATTCCCCCGGCGCTGATGAAAAAATACTTCAGGAAGTTGACACGGGCGCCAAAAGGAAGCGTTAAAACATCCAGGTGTATGGAATATTCAGGTTGGTCCATGGATGGAGGTAGGTTGGGGTCAACCATGATCTTGTGGTGAGAATACTCAATGCCGGTTTCCAATTCAAAAGTTGGGTTTAACGGAACCAGATAATTCACCCCAATAGTATAAAAATGTTTTCCACGGGTACCAGGTGCTCCAATCAACTGCTCAAAGCGTACCAGTTCATTATCGCCAAGGGAGGAAAAAGTAATCCCAATGGATCCCTGGTTCAGAAAGGAATCCTCTTCCTGGGTGAACCCGGAAAGGGAAAGAACAGAAAAAAGAACCAAAAACAATAGGCTTCTTTTATAAAACATAACCAATACCATATTTGAGGTGGACCAATGCTTATAATGCTCTCAAAATAAAAAAAATCTGCAAAATTCCATAATCTTACGGAGTTTTTTCATATCCCCCTCCATTTAAAAGCTTTTATCTCCACCCTGATGTAAAATTTAATACATTGGCAGCTTTGTTGTATTCACCGTAAGTAAAAAGCCCCCCATTGGGCAAATACAAAAAGCCGGCCGACAGCTGGGGGAAGGATCAGCTGCCGACCGGCTAACAAAAAAATGAACAACAATTATGCCCTCAGGATGTTGGTTTCTTTGCCAAAGTAGCGCACAGAAAAGGCTACGGTAAGCACGGCGAACAAAATCAGAGAGGCGTAAACCGTTGCGAGCAAGCCATAATCGATGGTACCGGCTACAATATCTTTAGTGGCAAGGGCAATGTTGACCACCGGAATCACGGCCGTCTGTATAGTTAGCTCGACCCCTGGCAGCAAACCCACGATGCCGGGAAGGATTACCAGGATGTTGATGGGGGTGATGATCGACTGGGCCTCCTTAAACGATTTGGCATAGATGGATATGGGGATCAGGATGCCGGCAAAGAAAATGGTCAGGGGGATGAGCATGCTCAACAACAATAAAATAAATTGGGGTTGAAGGATATCTCCTGTGATTTGGGTAATCTCGGCCGGCAGGGTATCGGCAAAATTCAGACCTCCAAACAGCCCAACAATGGCCAAAAGAGCAGAGATAATGCCGGTAGCTACCACCACGCTCATCTTACCGGTGAGGATGTGGATGCGTTTGACCGGGGTTGTTAAAATGGTCTCTATGGTACCCCGCTCCTTTTCACCGGTGAACAGGTCGATGGCCGGGTACATGGCCCCGATGAAACAAAAGATGATGAAGATGTAGGGAATAAACCCTCCAATGTATTTACCGATCTTCTCCTGCATGGTGGCCATATCCACCTTATCAACCTGAACGGGTTGGATGGCTTCCTCTGAAATATCGAGTTTGGCCAGGCGTTGGCTGCGAAGCTCGGCTTCATACCGATCCAACAGGGAGGAGAGTCTTTTTTCCACCCCTTCTTCAGTGGACTGGAAGAACAATTGGATGTGGCCGGTCTGCATGTTGTCGAGGCGTGCCTGGAAGTCGCCGGGCACTGAAATGGCCGCATCCAGGCTGTCACCCCGCACATACCGGCGATAGGAAGTATCCTGGCCGAAGGGGATCAGCCGAAGGTTTTGCCCCCGCTCTAAATGAGCCTGCAAATTCGAGGGCACCTGAGTGCCGGCCACAGCCACCTTCAACTCACGACTCATCGCCTTTTCCATGCTTTCGCTCTGTAAGCCGCTAACAACAGTGAATATAACAGGGAACAACAGCAAAGGGACTACAATCATTGCCATTAGGGTGCGTTTGTCCCGAACGGTATCCTTAAACTCTTTTCGGGCAATATGGAGAATGTCTTTCATAGGATCATTTTTCCTGGTTAAACTTTAGTCATGGGTTGATTTGGATGAAGCTGCCCGATCCAATTAGCGATGGCGAAAGGGGCTCGTTATTTTAATCATTCATTGATAATCAGATACGAACATAATGATCAACCCTCTTTTGAAATAGCGTCTTTTTCTTATTTGGATTTATTGGTAATAATCCATTTTCCCCGCCAAAAATGAATTGTTTCACTGGACTGGGGTTTTGGCATTGTTTACGATGCGGATGAACTCCTGGGTAAGGCTGCCATTGATCATCTGGCTGCGGAAGTTTTCCATGGTATCGTCAAACAGGATCTTCCCCTCATGAATAATAGCCAGGTCATCGCAGAGCAGATCCACTTCACTCATGATATGGGAAGAAAAAATAACCGTTTTGCCATCTTCCTTACAACGCCGGATCAAGTCGATGATGTGCTCGGCGGTGATCACATCGAGCCCGGCAGTCGGTTCGTCGAAGACCACCACTTCCGGATCATGGATCATGGTGCGGGCAATAGAAACTTTTTGCTTCATCCCGGAAGAAAGTTCAGCGATGCGTTTGCCCGAGAAGCTGAAAATCTCCAGGGTATGAAACAACTCCTGCTTCCTCCGCTCCAGCGTTCTGGGATCCATACCGTTAAGTTTGCCAAAATAAGTGACCAGCTCATCGGGGGTTAGGCGATCATACAAGCCTGTAGTGCCGGTAAGAAAGCCGATCTTGCTGCGAACTAAGCGCCCATCTTGGGTTACATCATGACCGGCTACCCTGATGGTACCACAAGTAGGTTGCAGGATGGTGGCAATAAGCCGGAGTGTAGTGGTTTTGCCGGCTCCGTTGGGGCCAAGCAGGGAAAAAATCCTTCCCGGCTTACAACTCAGGTTGATCCCGTCCACGGCCTTTATCTGGCCGGCCCGGGTACCCAGCTTTTTCTTCTGTTGTTTGCTCAGAGAGAATGTTTTGTTTAAATCTTCAATCTCTATCATTGTTGTCTCGTTTTATGAATGATGCTTATGATTATTTATGTTGATTGATCAGCCATATGTAACTTATCCCTCAAGAAGGGCCGCTCTCGAAAAAGAGCAGTACTTACTTAATGCCATAAACCTGTATAACTTTGTATCACAACGAATTATTAAGGAATACCTCATCTAAAGCATGCTCCACACCTATTCCTGTTGAAAAATTTACCAGACGCGGGTTTCCTCATTCAACTCCTTCAAATATTGGATCAATGAATCCAGATGTCTTCCGTATAACCTTTTCAAATAGTACCGGATCAACGGACGGATCAGGACAAAAAACAACCCCACGCCGATCAAAAGCCCCACCCCCAGACGGGGCAGTTCGCCCGTCACATTGTCATAAGCGCTTACCAGCAGACTTACTATATAAACGATGAAGTATAATATGTACCCAATCACCGCATAATTCTTCATGAAACGCCGCAGGCGCTCTACCTGTTCCTCAAGCTTTTGCTCAAGGGGATAATCCAGGTGCTCATAACGGTAGATCTTTATGTAAGAATTATAGAGGAAACCCAGAAAAGCCAACAGCAACAGCACCAGCAATCCTGAAAGATAATAACGGTGATCGCCCACCTGCCCAAACTGGTTGATCACAATAACCAACACCATTGGGATGGCCGCCAGGTTGATGCCAGCCTCGATGAGAAAGTTTTTGCGCAACTTTCTCAGGGATTGCTCGCTCTTGCGGGAAAGAATCTCCCGCAGCTCACCGGTATTCTTGGAACCGTGCTCCTCAAGCCGATCGGTGTAGCTTTTCCAGGCTCCTTTGAGTTTATCAATATCCATTGGCTAGCTCCTTGTATAGTTTCTGCAATTTCTTCTTAATCCGGTTGATCTTCACCCCCACATTGGTGCGGGTCATACCCATGATCTCAGCAATGTCGTCGTAGGTCTTCTCTTCCATGTAAAGCATAATCACCGCCTTCTCAATATCAGTAAGCCGATCGATGGATTGATACAGCACGTCAATGTCATCACTGGAGACCTGTTCCCGGTCCGGTTTGATCAGTTCATCTGAAATATTTACATCAGAACGGTTGCGATGTACCCGGTTCGAGGCCTTCCTGAAACCGGAAATAACCGTATTGAGGGCTACCCGGTACATCCAGGTGGTGATCTTCGACTCCCCGCGAAATGTGGGATAAGCTTTCCACAGGTTCACCAGGATCTCCTGAAAAGCATCCTCCTGGTCGGCCTGGTTCTTATAATACATGGCCGCCACCTTACGGATCAAATCCTGATGTTCGCTGATCAATGCAAGAAATTCTTCTTTTTGACGACTTTCCTCCAATGCTTCGGGGGCTTTTGTTTTTTACATAGGTAGCAAAGAACCTTGGATTATTACAAAATGATTGAATGATTACATGAAGAAATGAGTGAATGGCTGCCCCGCTAAACGAAGTGAAAGCGGGGATTGAAAGCCTGCCACGACGTAGCCAAGCGAAGGCGGGGATTGAATGAGGAAATGAGTAAATAATTGAATGAGAAAATGAGTAAATGGGAAAAGGAGTGAATGAAAGTTTGGGTGGGAGGAAGCATGGGCATATCATGGGACAAATTCCAGGATAAAGGTTAGGCCCTGGCCTTCTTTTGTCAGAAGAGACAGATGCCCGTTAGGCAGGTGCATGATCTGGCGGGCGAAATTCATGTCCAGGATGATGGCATCGTAGCTGGTATTCTTTAGCTGTTCGCCAATTCCATTAGGAGAGTCAAAGGTATCCACCTGTTTAAAATGCTCCTGAAACAGCAATTTTAGCGCAACCAGCACATCTTTATTGTCATCAATAAGAAGAATTTTCTTATCTTGTCTGATGGATTGCTTGTTCGAATGAAACCTGCATCCAAGAACTTACACAACAAGGACATGGATATACATGCGGGTTCCATAATGATTGACCCCATAATGTCGGTTTTAAGATTCAGACCATATTGATTTACAAACTGTTAATTAAGTTATATCCTTATGAAATCATCCATAACAGCTTGTGCTTATTTTTTGTCGGCGGTATTGATGCTATTTACGGCTTCCGCTTGCGATGAGCTGGAAAAGGACATGCCCGAAAAGTTGAATCCGGTCAATCCGCTTGACCCGCAATATATCGGGTCTGCGCCTTCCCCTCAGCAGATCAGCTCGTTCGATGTGAGGGGACCTGCATTGATTCTTCATGCCCCCCAATCAAGGATAAAAGCCGGTTACGTCTTTCCCCTCTACCTGTTGGCAAAAGATGTGGAAGAAACAATTGGAATCTCTGCTTGTATTGAATTTCCCCGGTCGGTGGAAATTATATCCATATCAAAAAAATCGAGCCATTTCAATGAAGATGCCGATGGATTGGCCTGTTATTATCCTCCCCTGGAAGAGTCAAATACGCATCATTCCATTAATATCTCGGCCACCCGACTGGGAGGGCTCCCTCAGGGATATACTGGAAGCGGGGTGGTGGTAACCCTCATTGCAAAGATCACATCACAAGATGATGTAACCTTTGCATTCGAAAGCCCTGACTCCTGCCAGCTGAGAACTGTTAGCAACGATACCATCATACCACGGGAAGTAAGAAATGAGTCGGTATATGGACAATAAAAGTGATTCTTGCAGAAACACGTCAATATGAGAAAAAAATGGCCCTTATTATTTTTCATCCTCTGTGGTTTATTTCTGGGCAATTATGCAGATGGCCAACATATTGCCCTGGTAAACCCCGATTCGATGCGTACCATAAAGTTTGGTTACGGCCAGGAGGATTCATTGTATCAAAGTATGGCCGAGGGAACCATACAGAGCTGCCACGACAACGAGCTGTGTAGAGGATATGATGATCCACAGGCATG
>CAJXLK010000031.1 GCA_913055635.1 uncultured Bacteroidota bacterium | reverse complement strand
GGCACCATGGAGCTGCTTTTAACCCGCCCCATATCCGATATGCAGATCGTTGTCTCCAAGTACCTGGCTTCTCTTTTGCTGGTATTGCTGGCGCTGGTTCCGACACTGATTTACTTTTACTCGGTTTATCAGATGGGCAATCCCCCAGGTAATGTCGATGTTGGAGGTACAGTGGGTTCCTATATCGGTTTGTTTTTTCTTGCTGCCATATACGCCGCCATCGGCATTTTTGCCTCCTCGCTCACCAGCAACCAGATCATTGCTTTCATCATTGCCGTGTTGATCGCTTTCGTTTTTTACATGGGATTTGATTTCCTGGCTGGTATGTGGGTTTTCAGCAACATGGACACTTTTCTGGTGGATCTGGGCATCAATGCCCATTATCGTTCGATGAGCCGCGGGGTGATCGATACCCGCGATATTGTCTATTTTATTAGTGTGATTGCCCTCTTCCTGTTTTTGACCAGGACCATCATACAGAACCGCAATTAATTCAATCTGTCATGTCAAGAAAAAGGAAAAATCTGCTGGAATTTTTATTGCTTTTTGCCATCATCATTGTTCTGAACGTGATTTTTTCCAGGGTCTATCACCGTTTTGACCTGACAGCCGACAACCGGTATACTTTAAAGCCAAAGACCAAAACGGTTTTAAAGGAACTGGATGATGTGGTTTATTTTAAAGTTTATTTGGCGGGGGATATGCCCATTGGTTTGAAGCGGATGCAGACGCGGATTAAGGAGATGCTCAATGAGTTTCGCGTATATGCCGGCGACCATATCCAGTACCGCTTCATCAATCCTTCGGCTGGCAATGATCAGAAGAATCGGCAGGCGCTGTTTGAGGAGTTGCGGAATAAGGGCCTGGAGCCGACCAATGTCAGGAGCCGGCAACAAGGAGGGGGCTATACCCAGAAGCTGATTTTTCCCGGGGCCATTGTCAACCAGGGAGAAGAGCAGACCGCGGTGAATTTGCTCAAGAACAACCCGGGGCTCTCGGGCAGTGAGAACCTGAACCATTCCATCCAGGCCCTTGAATATAAGCTGATTGATGCCATTTACAAACTTACCCTGGAGCAGAAAAAGCCCATTGCTTTCATCACCGGTCAGGGGGAACTCGATAAGTATCAGGTAGGCGATATAACCAAGACCTTGCAGGATTATTACCAGGTGGAGCGGCTCAATCTTCCGGGGGAACTTCCCCGGATAAAAGATTACCAAACCCTTATTGTGGCCCAGCCCAGGAAGGCTTTTTCTAAAACTTCCAAATATGCCCTGGATCAGTATGTAATGCGCGGGGGGCGTATTCTTTGGATGATTGACCGGGTCCACCTCCGCATGGACAGCCTCAGGGTTGGCAGCTCGACCATGGCTACCATCAACAAGCTCAATTTAAGCGATCAGCTCTTCAACTATGGGGTCCGGATCAACCCCAACCTGGTCAAAGACATGCAATGTGCCGTTATACCGGTTAATACAGCCTATAAAGGAGATGAGCCCGACTTTTCTCCTTCCCCGTGGCCTTATTTCCCGTTGCTGTCTTCACCAAACAACCATGCCATCAACAAGAACCTGAACATGATCCGAACCGAATTCATCAGTTCCATCGACACTGTTGCCGCTTCCCCCGGGGTGCATAAACAGGTATTGCTAACCACCTCGGAGCATTCCAAGACCATCCAGGCGCCAACCCTGGTGGATTTGAGCGAGATCTCCGGCAAACCCAATCCCCGGGCCTATGACCAAAAGAACCTGATCACCGGGGTTTTGCTGGAAGGCAAATTCCAATCGGTCTTTAAAAACCGGTTCACTTCCAACCTGGAAAAAAACACGAACCTGCCCTTGCGGGCATCCAGCAGCCAGACCCGGATGATTGTTATCTCAGACGGAGATATGATTGAAAATGAAGTCAACCATCAACCCAATGGAACCATGATCAGCCCTTTGGGCTACGATCAGTATACCCGGCAAACCTATGGCAACAAACCCTTTTTGGTCAATTGCGTGCATTATCTGGCCAACAAGGAAGGGCTCATTGGCATTCGTTCCAGGGAAGTGAAGATGCGCCTGCTGGATAAGGAAAAAGTGGCCAATCAAAGGATGAAATGGCAGCTCATCAATGTCGGGGTGCCCATCCTGTTGATCCTTGTCTTTGGTTTGATCAAGAATTATTGGCGGCGCCTCAAGTATAAACGCTTCTGATGAAGCCCTGCTTGTTCGAACCCCGCTTAGCGGGGTCCGCTAAGCGGGGTTCGAACCATTTGACCCCGCTAAGCGGGGTACATGAAAGCGGGGTAAACGAAGAAGGAAGGTGAAATTGTATTTGTTCACAAAAAGTAAAAAGCGCATCAAATGAAAAAATCCGTTGTATACATCGTGCTTTTGGTTTTGTTGGTTGCTGTGGCGGCCTATCTTTACGTAAAGGATCAGCAGGGCACTTTGGATTCTGAGTATACCCGGTTTGGCCTGGGTCAGGATCAACAGGTTGATTCAGTGTTGCTTAGCAGCAACGGGAATCGCATTAAGCTTCACCGCAGGGGCGGTAAGTGGTATGTCAATGAACAGATCTATGCCCGTAAGAAGGCCGTGCAGCAGTTTTTTAATTTACTCGAGGATATACGGATTGAAGCGCCTGCAGCAGCGGATAAACGGGAGATATTGGTTGAGGAGATCCGCAAGCACCGGGTATCGGTCAAAATTTATCAAAACGACCGTTTGATCCGCGATTACCTGGTAGAGCAAAGTCCTTCCCGCAAGCACCACAATTATATGATGGTGCGCAACAGCTCGCATCCTTATTTGATGAGTTTGCCCGGATACCAGGGAGATCTGGCCGATCTTTATCGGGTGGATGTCTCATACTGGCGCGACCGCACCCTGTTTGATTATTCAGGCCTCGATATAAAGGCCGTTGAAGTGATTTATCCCGAGGATACCGCTTCATCTTTTCTGCTCACTTACCAGGAAGATGAATTCCTCCTGAAAGACCTTGCCCGGAACCAATGGGCGGATCGTTTCAGCAGCAACAAAGCGGCGCGCTATTTCAGCTATTTCGGCAATGTCCGTTTCCATTCGATCATCATGGATGACTCCCACCTGAGGGATTCCCTGGCCCAAAGCCAGCCCTTCTGCACCATCCATATTACCGATGTCAAGGGCAACCCCCGGAAACTCTCCACCTACCGTAAACCCGCCACCACCCGGGAAGATGCCTTCGGACAACACCCCCCTTATGACCTGAATTTCCTTTATGGACGATTCGAGCAATCGGAGGAAATTCTGTTAATAAATTATACCGAAATTGACCCGTTGTTAAAAGAAATTAATTATTTTCGGGAAAATGAATGAACCAGCACAATCAAAGGGTTAGAAAGGGTTAAATCCCATCAACCCCATGATTTGTTAAACCAAAATTCAAACCAAAAAAAACGGAAAGATGAAATTTGTTATATCCAGTACCGAATTGTTAAAACACCTGCAGTTGATCGGCAAGGTGATCAGTACGAAAAATACCCTGCCCATTTTGGACAATTTTCTTTTTGATTTGAGCGGCAATCAATTGCAGATTACAGCTTCCGATCTGGAAACCACCCTGGTGACCACCATCGATCTGGAAAACGTCACCGATGAGGGAAAAGTGGCTATACCCGCACGCATTTTGATGGATATTCTCAAGGAGTTTCCCGAGCAACCCCTGACCTTCAATGTGGATATGGAAACCCTCAAGATTGATATCAATTCGGAAAACGGAAAATACAACCTTACCGGGGCCAACGCCGAAGATTTCCCTCAACTCCCGGAGATCAAGAGCGAGCAGGAGAGCCACTTTCAACTGCCTTCAGCCGCATTGCATCAGGGCATTGGGAAAACCATCTTTGCTACCGCTGATGATGAGCTGCGCCCGGTTATGAATGGCATTTATGTAGAGCTCAAGTCGGACAACGTCACCTTTGTGGCTACTGATGCCCATAAACTGGTTCGTTATCGCCGCACCGACATCACCCCTGAGCAAGAGTCGGCTTTCATTTTTCCCAAAAAACCGGCCTCCCTCTTGCGGAACATCCTTAGCAAAGAGGATGCTGAAGTGGATGTTCGTTTTGACGACAAAAATGTGCAGTTTGTACTGCCCAAATACCGTATGATTTCCCGTTTAACCGAAGGAAATTATCCCAGCTATGACAGCGTCATCCCCTCTGATAATCCCTTTAAGCTGACGATCGATCGCCTGGAATTCTATAATACCATCAAACGGGTTTCTGTTTTTTCCAATCAGGCCAGCAACCTGATCAAGCTTTCCCTGAAGGGCAATCAGCTTACCGTTTCTGCCCAGGATATCGATTTTTCCGTTTCAGGCCGCGAAACCCTCAATTGTCAGTATGAAGGCGATGACATGGAGATTGGCTTTAAATCTTCCTTTTTGCAGGAAATCCTCGCCAACCTGAATGCCTCCGAGGTACTGGTTGAACTGTCCGATCCATCCAGGGCCGGACTGCTTTATCCGGCAGAAAAAACGGAGGAAAATGAAGATGTGCTGATGTTGCTCATGCCTATGATGGTCGAATCAGAAACAGAAGTGGAATAAATGGAAAGGGGCTTCCCGGCCCCTTTTTTTATAATGATACCCTCAGTATGGAGCTTAATCTGACCAAGCCCATTGTTTTTTTGGATCTGGAAACAACGGGAACCAATATTGTAAAGGACCGCATTGTAGAGATCTCCTTGTTGAAAATATACCCCAACGGCGATCAGGAAAGTAAGACCATGAAGATCAATCCGACCATCCCGATTGATCCCAAATCAACAGCCATCCATGGAATCAGCGATGAGGATGTGAAGGATGCCCCTACTTTTCAGGAGGTGGCCAAAAACATTCAACAATTCATAGAAGGTTGCGACCTGGCTGGCTTTAACTCCAATCGCTTTGATCTGCCCCTGCTGGCAGAAGAATTTTTGCGGGCCGATGTTGAATATGATCTTAAAAACCAGCGGTTTATAGATGTGCAGGTCATTTTCCACAAAATGGAAAAACGCACCCTGGCAGCTGCCTACCGCTTCTATTGCCAGAAGGAACTTAAAAACGCCCACAGCGCGGAAGCCGATACCCAGGCCACCTATGAAATCCTCAAAGCCCAGATTGATCACTACGACAACCTGGAAAATGACATGGAAAAGCTCTCCCGTTTTTCTTCTCATAACCGCCACGCCGACTATGCCGGGCGGATCATTTATGATGAGAATGACCGGGAAGTTTTTAACTTTGGCAAATACAAGGGACAAGCGGTCGAAGATGTATTGAAGAAAGATCCCGGCTATTACGGATGGATCATCAACAATGAATTTCCTTTATATACCAAGAAAGTGCTGACTGCCATCAAACTCAGGGCTTTTAACCAATAAATCATTCGTAAGGGCTATGAAGATCATTTGTTTTGGCCGCAATTATGCCGAGCATGCCCGGGAATTTGACAATCAGGTCCCGGATTTCCCCATTTTTTTCCTCAAGCCTGATACCTCAATTATTACCCGCAACCGCCCTTTCTTTTATCCGGATTTCTCGCAAGACATTCATTATGAGACCGAACTGGTCATTCGGATCAACCGCCTGGGTAAACATATCGATCCGGGTTTTGCCCATCGGTATTATCAGGAGTTGACCGTGGGCATTGATTTCACCGCCCGTGATCTTCAGAAAAAATGTAAGCAAAATGGCTGGCCGTGGGAGATAGCCAAGGGTTTTGAAGGTTCTGCCCCCCTGGGCCGGTTTATCGATAAAAGCCAGTTTGAGGATATCCAACAGATTGCTTTTGGTTTGGAGATCAATGGGGAAACAGTACAATCTGGCAACACCCGCGAGATGATCTTTTCTTTTGACCATCTGATCGCTTATGTATCCCGTTATTTTACCCTGAAGACAGGTGATTTGCTTTTTACCGGTACGCCGGCCGGAGTCGGGCCGGTTCAGATCGAAGACCGCCTGAGGGCTTATGTGGAAGACCAGGTGCTGCTTGATTTCAGGGTGAAGTAGGATCAGTGCCCGGAAACTTTGCCAGTTCCGTTTCGACCCTTTCTTTAAATTCCGACAGATATGCCGTATTGGGCGGATCGATCAATTGGGTAAGATTTTCCATTTGGGTATTCTTTTCAAGGTTGTCTCTGATCCTTAGCAGAATGTTATGATTCAGGTGCCCCTGGTCATTGTCTGCTTGAATGGAAGCAAAGAAATCCCGCAATATTTCATAACGTGTTTGGGTGGCTTCAATAATATAACGGTTTAGCGCAAACGACAAGCGCAAATGCTTCATTCTTGATGCGGCATTTTGGAGCACCTTAGCTGGTATCTGGTCTGTAGTAAATCCCCGGAGCAGCAGGATTTCACTGTATCGGAGGATGCCGGTGTAGCCAAAAGCGTCCATGTCGTCGGCAATGGCGAGCAATACATCAATCCCCGGCTTCTCCATACCGGTGTCCTTCTTCCCGGGAGGTTCCCTGTCTGGCACCCCGCCGGCCTTATCCATGCCGGAGCTTTCCCTTCCGGGGGGCTGGCTCTCTGGGGTCCCCGTTCTATATGTCGCTTTCCCGGAGAATTCCCCATTGTTATTTTTGATCGCTGAATTCTTTTTGGAAACCGAATTATTCCCGGAATGTTTGGAAGTATAGGCTTTGTCGTCATGTTTTTCGATTGCTTTCAGAACCTCACCCATACACCAGGGCTGGAATAATTGATTCTGCCTGAAGTAGAGGCTGCACAAATCAGCACCCCGCTGGCCATGCTCTTCTTTGAATGTAAGATGCATGCCAAGATCATGAAAAAATGCCGCAATGATCAACCCCTCCATTTCATCTTCACTATAGTGGATATGCTCCTGGTGAAGGGCCCCGAGCAATTGTTTGATATAGACCCATACCCGGTAATGATGCCAGTGATTGTGAGAGGGCAGTGTGGTGGAGATAAAATGTTTGCGGTTATGGTGAAATAACCCCGAGAGCCATTGGGCTTCAATCTTTTGCAGATGCTTTTGGAGGGTGTTCATGTGCGTGCCATAAAAAAAAGCAGAAAAGACGCACTTTCCTGCTTTCTTCCTGTTTAGAGCAATGCCTTAATTGACATGGCCATTTTCCTGAGAGGCTATTTTTTTGGCCATATTGAGTATTGTAGGATCATCAATCGTAACAGCGCCGCCATCGGGACCCGGACCAAAATGGATGCCCACACTTTCGCCATTTTCGTAATTGGTAGCTCCAAAGTAATTTCTAACGGTTTCTTCTTTTAAATTTAAGCGATCGGCGATTTCTCGGATGGCTCCATGGGGCAGGCTGTCTTTGATTTTCCTTAACTCATTGAATGTTATTGTCATAAGTCAAATCTTTTAATTTGAGAATTCATTGAAAGTTAATAAAAAATTAATAAAATGTGCAATGATGATCTGGAAAAATTACCCTTCCATTGAGCCCTTAATAGGCCATATTGCCAATTAAAATGAGATGAAGGGCCCTTGGCGGGAAAGATTCCCGGACGATGACTTTTTTTGTTGAGTGCTTCGTTTTAGTGGGAGGGAGGAGATTTTTTTGTGCACCAATTATCGTGCTTTGCTGTGACAAGGATGATATTTTTTCAGTATATTTGAGTGTTATTTAAAAAAGAGGTACAAATGAGCGCTTTGGAGCAAAAGAATTTTGCCATTATAGGCATTGCCGGATATGTAGCCACCAGGCATCTGAAGGCCATTAAAGAAACGGGCCACAACCTGGTAGCTGCCCTGGACAGGTTTGATAGTGTAGGGGTGATTGACAGTTATTTTCCCGATACCGATTTTTTTGTCGAATATGAGCGGTTTGACCGGCATCTGGACAAACTTAAACGCCGGGGTATCCGCATTGATTATGTCAGTATCTGTACCCCCAATTACCTGCATGATTCCCACATTCGATTTGCCCTTCGACAGGGAGCCGATGCCATTTGTGAAAAGCCGGTGGTTTTAAATCCCTGGAATTTGGATGCCCTGATTGAGATCCAAAAAGAAACCGGAAGAAAGGTCCATAACATCCTCCAGCTAAGGCTTCACCCTTCTATTGTGGAGTTAAAGCAAAGCATTGAACAGGGGCCCTCCGATAAAGTATATGATATTGATTTAACCTACATCACCTCGCGGGGCAACTGGTATTTTATATCGTGGAAGGGCGATGAGCAAAAATCCGGAGGCGTAGCCACCAACATTGGGGTCCATTTTTTTGATATGCTGACCTGGATTTTTGGCGATGTCAGGCAGAATGTGGTTCATATTTATCAAAAGGACAAAGCGGCCGGTTATCTGGATCTGGAACGTGCCCGGGTTCGGTGGTTTTTAAGTGTGGATTCCGGTGATTTGCCCGAATCGGTTCAACGCGAAGGCAAAACCACCTTCCGTTCGATCACCGTCGACGGTGAGCAGATAGAATTTTCCGGGGGGTTCACCGATTTGCATACCCTTACGTACCAGCAGATACTTGCCGGAAAAGGTTTTGGCCTGGAAGATTCGCGAAAATCGATCGAAACGGTTTACACCATCAGGAATGCTACCCCCATTGGTTTGAAAGGCGAATACCATCCATTATGTAACCATCTAAAATAATTCTGGATTCATGTACGAAGAAATTAAGTCCAAACAAGCATCCATTGCTGTGGTGGGCCTGGGCTATGTCGGGCTCCCAATTGCCCTGGAATTTGCCAGGAAAGCTTCGGTCATCGGTTTTGACCTGAAGCAGGACCGCGTTGAGATGATCCGCCAAAAGCAGGATCCCAGTAAGGAAATGCCCCCCTCGGCCTTTGAAGGGGTCGATATAGCTTATACTTCTGATCCGCAGGATATCCAATCAGCGCGTTTTTATATTGTTACCGTACCCACCCCGATCAACGAACACAATGAACCGGAACTGACGCCATTGCTCAATGCCACCCATTCAGTGGGAAAAGTGCTGAAAAAGGGAGATTATGTCGTGTTCGAGTCCACTGTTTTTCCAGGGGCTACTGAAGAGGAGTGCGTACCGGTCTTGGAGAACGAGTCGGGCCTCCAATACATCCGCGATTTCAAGGTCGGTTTCTCACCCGAGCGGATCAATCCCGGCGACAAGAACCATACCCTTGTTTCCATCCAAAAGGTAACTTCCGGCTGCGACGAGGAGTCAGCCCGCGAAATATCCAGGGTATACGATATGATCATTCAGGCCGGCGTTCATCAGGCCAGTTCCATCAAAGTGGCCGAAGCGGCCAAGATCATTGAAAATACCCAACGCGACCTGAACATTGCCTTCATGAATGAACTCTCCATCATCTTTAACCGGATGGGCATCAATACCTTTGAAGTCATTGAGGCGGCGGCCACCAAATGGAACTTTTTGAAATTTTATCCCGGCCTGGTGGGCGGCCATTGCATTGGGGTGGATCCCTATTATTTGACCTACAAAGCCCAGGAACTGGGTTATCATGCCCAGATCATCAATGCCGGTCGCTATGTGAACGACTCGATGGGCCGCTACCTGGCCAAACAGGTGGTTAAAAAACTGATCAACAAAGATAAGCACCCCCGGCAAATGCGCATTCAGATCCTGGGGGCTACCTTTAAGGAAAATGTCAGCGATATCAGGAATTCGCGGGTAGTCGATTTGATCGATGAACTGAAATCCTACGGCATTCAAAAAATCGATGTCATGGATCCCTATGCTTCGGTCAGAGAGCTGAAGGAAGAATACGGCCTGGAGCTTACAGAAAGCAACGACGGGCCTTACGATGCCATCATCCTGGCGGTCAATCACGATCAATTTACCGATATGCCGGAGCAGGAATTTATCCAACGGGCCGCTCCGGATGCCTTGTTTGTGGATGTAAAGGGCATTTATAGAAATAAAATCCATCATTTGGATTACTGGAGCCTGTGATTTCTTCCTATTTTAAATATATTTACCATCTGACTTGTTGGGTTAGGCGGTATCATCGGTTAACCATTTGTGACCGAGGAGGCGGAGCTGTATATTTACATATTATTTTTCGGGGAAGAAATTGCAAAGAAGGGTAGCCTTGATGCAACGGGGTCGGGCCGGGTCAGAGGGAGGTGAATTTTTCAGCCATTGATCGGCCCTGTGGTTCATCTCTACAACATTGATTTAGATATTGATTTAACAAGCCTGAATTATGAAAATACTTATTACCGGAACAGCCGGATTTATCGGATATCATCTTGCCCGTCACTTGCTGGAACGTGGCGATCAGGTGATCGGTTTGGACAACATCAATGATTATTATGACCCCCGTCTTAAGTATGACCGGTTAAAGCAGAGTGGCATTGACGGGGAATCCATTCAATACGGGATGTTGGTTGGCAGCTCCCGGTACTCCAATTACCGTTTTATTCAGTTGGATCTGCAGGATCAGGAGCCGCTGATGGAACTCTTCCGGCAGGAATCCTTTGACGGGGTTTGCCATTTAGCTGCGCAGGCCGGTGTACGCTACAGCCTGACCCATCCCCATGCTTATGTTGAGGCCAACCTGGTGGGATTTATGAACATCCTGGAGGCTTGCCGCCACAACCAAATACGGCATCTGGTTTACGCGAGCAGTTCCAGTGTATATGGGATGAACGAAGTGATGCCTTTTTCCACCCATGACAATGTCGACCATCCGGTGAGCCTGTATGCAGCCACCAAGAAAAGCAATGAATTGATGGCCCATACCTATAGCCATCTTTATGAACTGCCTACCACCGGATTGCGTTTTTTTACCGTTTATGGTCCCTGGGGACGGCCCGATATGGCATTGTTTAAATTCACCCGGGCCATCCTCGAAGATCAGCCCATTCATGTATACAACAACGGGCAGATGCAGCGCGACTTCACCTATATCGATGATATTGTCGAGGGGGTGACCCGCGTCATTGACCACCTCCCTTCCGGTAATCCACAATGGACCCCGCGAGATCCCGATCCTTCCTCTTCGCCAGCCCCCTACAAAATATACAACATTGGCAACAACAGCCCCGTACACCTGATGGATTTTATCCGGGCCATCGAAGAAAAAATCGGCAAGGAGGCCATCAAGGAATTTATGCCCATGCAGCCCGGTGATGTGCAGAAAACCTGGGCGGATGTCTCTGATTTAATGAAGGATTTTGATTATAAACCGGCTACGGATATTTCAACCGGTGTGGGTCGTTTTGTTGACTGGTACCGGGCTTATTATCATGAACTGAAGTACAGCTGAGTCTTACATGGTGGTTGATTTTAGTCAGGCTGCCCGGTCAAATGAACGATGGCGAAGGGGCATTGTTCTTAAAATTGTTTATTGGTAATCAGCGGTAGGGGGGCAACCCTCTATAGGAATATCGTCAAATCGTTGAAACCTATGGTAGAGTTAAAAGATGCAAAAGTATTGGTTATAGGAGGTGCCGGATTTATAGGAAGTTTTCTGGTCGGTGAATTGTTGAAGCATCCGGTGGGAGAGGTGGTGATCTATGACAATTTTGCCCGCGGCAAATACCGGCACATCAGTGGGGCACTGGAAGACGATCGGTGCCGTCTTTTTGCCCACGGTGGTGATATCCGGGACACGGATGTTCTGGATGAGGCGGTCAAAGGCAAAGATGTGGTTTTCCATTTGGCCGCTATGTGGTTGTTGCATTGCCGGGATTATCCCCGCACCGCTTTTGAGGTCAATATGCGCGGGACCTATAATGTTTTGGAGGCTTGTGTGCGCCATGGGGTAGGCAGGCTGGTATTTTCCTCCTCTGCATCTGTTTATGGGAATGCCGAGGAGGTGCCCATGAGCGAAGATCATCCTTTCAACAACCGCAATTTTTACGGCGCCACCAAGATAAGCGGGGAAGCGATGTGTCGGGCTTTTCATGAACGTTACGGTTTGTCTTACAGCGGTTTGCGGTATATGAATGTTTACGGTCCCCATCAGGATCAGCAGTCGGTCTATAGTGGGGTTATCCCCATCATGCTGAACAAGGTTGACCGCAATGAGACCCCGGTGATTCACGGCGACGGCAGTCAGGCTTATGATTTTGTTTATGTGAAGGATGTTGCACGGGCCAATGTCCTGGCGGCCCTCTATGGTCAACCAGACCGTTTTTACAATGTGGGTACCGGGGTGCAGACTTCGGTCCGGCAACTGTGCAATACCCTCCTTGAACTGAAAGATTCCCGTCTGCAGGTGAGTTATCAGCCCTATTCCGAGGGTGACAGCCGGCAACTGGTCAAAAACCGCATCGGGTCGACCCAAAGGGCAAGCCAGGAGCTGGGTTTCACCCCGCGCTACAGCCTCAGGGATGGCCTTAAGGAGTTGATCGACTGGCGCAATGACCCCTCCCAGACAAGACAATGATCTTATGCAAATCCCCATCACCAGGCCTTACATCACCGACCGGGAGTATGAATTGGTCCGCGAATCGCTTCAATCCGGCTGGTTGGTCCAGGGCCCGCGGGTTAAGGAATTTGAGCAGCGCATGGCCGCGTTCACCGGAGCCCGTTATGCGGTGGCCCTGAATTCCTGCACCTCGGGGCAAATGATCATGTCTGAGATCATCGCCCTTCAGCCCGGCGACCAGGTCATACTGCCGGCCTTTACCTGGATCTCTACGGCCAATGCGGTGGAGTACAAGGGAGCCCGGCCTGTTTTTTGTGACATTGACCTGGCCACTTTTAACCTTGATCCAGAGGATATGGAAAAGCGGATCGGGCCAGCCACCCGGGCCCTGTATCCGGTTTCCCTGTTTGGCCTTACCGCCGATATGCCCGCGGTTATGGAAATCGCACGGCGATATAACCTAAGGGTGGTCGAAGATGTAGCCTGTGGCCTGGGCGCTTCCCTGAACGGTACCCATGCCGGTTTGTTCGGCCAGGCCGGTGTGCTGTCTTTTCACCCCAGAAAATCGATCACCACCGGCGAAGGGGGCATGATCATCACCAATGACCCCGAGGTTCAACAACAAGCCATGAGCCTGAGGGAACATGGTGCCGATAAAAGCGACCATCAGCGCCATACCAGCGGTAAGCCCCATCAGATGAGCAATTATACCCGTCCGGGCTTCAACATGAGGATGACCGACTTGCAAGCAGCTGTTGGTGTGGCCCAGTATGAAAAACTAAACGAAATACTGCAAACCAAAAATGAAATGGCCGCCCAATACCGGGATCAACTCGCTGACCTGTCCTGGTTGCAGTTGCCTGACATCCCCCCAGGCCATCAACATGGCTTTCAAACCTACTGTACCCTTTTTAAACCCCATGAAACATATCAGGCCATTGAACACAGGGATGCCCGCAAGTTGGAAACCCTCCACCAACAGCGCAACCAGGTGATGGAGCGCCTGGCTTCCCAGGGAATCATCACCCGCCCCGGTACCCATGCCGTCCCTATTCAAAAGCATTACCAAAACAAATATGGCTACCAGAAGATGGACTTTCCCCGGGCTTATGCCGCCGACCGCCTGACCATTGCTCTGCCTTTTTATCCCACCATGCGCCCCGAAGAAAAACAATACCTCTTTGATCAAATCCGAAAACTTAACCTGTGATGTGTGGATTTGCCGGAATATTTAATTATAGGGGAGATGCGATCGATCCCAATGTGTTAACCCCCATGACCAGAATTTTAGCCCATCGGGGGCCTGATGGTGAAGGGTTCTGGCACAACCAACACATTGGCCTGGGCCATAGACGGCTGGCAATACTGGATCTGTCTCCGGCCGGAGCTCAACCCATGAAGGATGATCAAAAACGTTACGTGCTGGTCTATAACGGAGAGATCTATAATTTCCGCGAAATAAGAAAAGAACTCCGTCAGAAAGGATATCCCTTTCGTTCCCATACCGATACCGAAGTCGTGCTTCAGGCATGGCGCTGTTGGGGCAGGGAAGCCCTGAGGCGCTTTAACGGTATGTTTGCCTTCGCCATTTGGGACCGCCTGCGCAACGAACTTTCTCTTGCGCGCGACCGGTATGGGGTTAAACCGCTATACTACTGGGACGAGGGGCAAAAAATTGTCTTTGCCTCAGAAATAAAGGCCATCCTTCAACATCCCGACTATACCACCGAAGTCTCCTATCCGGCATTAAATGAGTATTTCACCTTTCAGAATATTTTTACGGATCTGACCTTGTTTAAAGGCATTCGCATTTTACCTGCAGCCCATTGCCTGACATTTAAGCTGGGCTCCGGCCGGGTAAGGGATCATCAGTATTGGGATTTTCATTTTCAGGATACGGATCTGTTTGCTGATCAGGGCGAGTATGTAGAAGAGCTCGACCGGTTATTCCGACAGGCTGTCGACCGTCAGCTATACAGCGATGTGGAGATGGGTTCCTACCTGAGTGGAGGCATGGATTCGGGAGCCATTACCAGTGTGGCCGCCGAGCGTTTTCCCGGTCTGAAAACCTTTACCGCCGGTTTTGATTTGTCGTCGGCTTCGGGAATGGAGATGGGCTTTGATGAACGCGCCAAGGCCGAGTACCTTTCCAATCAGTATAAAACCGAACAGTACGAGGTGGTCCTTAAGGCCGGGGATATGGAGAAGGTGATGCCCGGTTTGATCTGGCACCTGGAAGATCTAAGGGTCGGGCAGTGTTATCCAAATTATTATGTCCACCGCCTGGCTTCGCGGTTTGTTAAAGTGGCCCTGGCCGGTACCGGCGGGGATGAGCTTTTTGCCGGTTATCCATGGCGCTATTACCGAACGGTGGTGAACCACGATTTCAACCATTATATTGACAAATATTATGATTACTGGACCCGGCTGGTGGCCGACCACGAGAAGTCCCATTTCTTCCGCCCACAGGTTTACCAGGGACTTATCAATCATCCGGCCAGGCAGGTCTTTCGCCAGGTACTGAGCAATCCCCACGGCCCCATCGAACCCAGCAGCCCGGAAGAGTACATCAACAACAGCCTGTTTTTTGAGATCAAAACATTTTTGCATGGCCTGCTGATGGTCGAAGACAAGCTTAGTATGGCCAATGGCCTTGAATTGCGGGTGCCTTTCCTTGATAACGACCTGGTGGACTTTGCCATGAAGGTGCCGGTGCGCTATAACCTGAAAAACCTCAATGAAGTGGTGCGCATCAACGAGAACGATCCCGGACCCAAAACCCGCCGGTATTTCCATCAAACCAATGATGGAAAGGTGCTCCTGCGCAACGTGCTCAACCGCTATGTACCCCATCAATACGCCAATGGAGTAAAGCAGGGTTTTTCAGCCCCCGATGCCAGCTGGTTCAAAGGAGAAAGCATCGAATACGTCAAGAGCCTGCTTTATGACAAGCACGCCCGCATCTATGATTACCTTCAGCCGGAAAAGGTGATGAACCGAATTTCCCAGCATCTCTCCGGCAAAAAGAACGACCGCCTGTTCATCTGGTCCTTGCTCAGTTTTGAATGGTGGCTGAAAACATTTAAATCGTGAACATGCTTACGGTGCGCCAACTCACCGATCAGGATGAAAAACTTTATGAACGTTTCCTGGCACAGGATCAACACAGCCTGCTCTACCATTCCACCCGGTTTCGACATTTGCTTAAACAACTGCTGAAAGGGGAAGACCATTATTTCATTGCCTGGCAAGACGGGAAGATTGTTGGGGCGTTACCGGCTTTCCGTTGCGAGAGCGAATTGGGAAGCTGTTTGAATTCCCTGCCTTTTTTTGGCAGCAATGGAGGTATCATTGAATTGAGCGGCAATCAAAAGGTAAGGCATAGCCTGCTGGAAGCCTTTGAGCGTTATGCCCGTTCGAGTCAATGTCTGACTTCCAACATCATTACTTCCCCTTTTGAGGACCAGCTGCATACGTATGAAAGATATACCGATTGGGAAGGCCCTTCCGATAAGCGGTTTGGTCAGGTCACCGTTTTGTCCTCCCTTAACCAGGCCAACGGCACAGATCTGTACGAATATTTTCACCCTTTTACCCGGCGAATGATCCGCAAAGCACAAAAAAACCGGGTCACGGTAAAGGAACAAAACGACCCTCAGGCCCGGGATTTTCTGGCTACCGTCCACCGCCGAAATATGGAGCAAATTGGCGGCAAGGTTAAACCTGACGCCTTTTTTGAACTGCTGGCCGATGCTTTTGAGCCAGCGGTGGATTATAAGATTTGGACCGCTTTTGTCGATGACCAGATGATTGCTGCCTTGCTCCTGTTGTATTACAACCGGAGTGTGGAATATTATATACCGGCCATTTTACAGGAATACCGAAATTTTCAGGCCCAAAGCCTCATCATTTACCGGGCCATGCAGGAGGCTGCGACCCGCGGCTACCAATACTGGAACTGGGGCGGAACGTGGCCCACACAACCCGGGGTTTACCGGTTCAAAAAAAGATGGAATACCCGAAAAATGCCCTATTACTACTATCACCGAATTTATGACCCCCGCATTTTAAATTACAGCAAAGCGGATATCCAGCGAGCTTTCCCTTATTGCTATGTGGTGCCGTTTGATCAGTTGAAAGCCTGATGGTTTTAATTATAAATTCCCGCTCACGGCTTTGGGCTTAACTTCTATTCTGATAGCTTCTGATGTCCAAAAAAAACATTGAATGAAGATACTTTTTGTCGGAAATCAGGGAAACACCGGCTACCGTATTGTTAAATGGCTTAACCAGGCAGGTGTGGATGCCACATTGCTTTTTCCCTATAACTTCAACCATTCACGCAGTTTCCCCGAGTGGGAGGATCCACAGTTAAAAGGCCGTTACCCTTCCTGGATTTTAACCTATCGTGAAACCCGCTGGCCCTATCTTTTTTTAAATCCTAAGATTAAAAAAATGGCCCGGCAGTACGATTTGATTCTAACGACAGGATTCCTTGTTTTGCCGGTCTTGCGGGTCAATAAACCTGTGGTTTTCCTTCCTGCCGGCCGGGATCTTTCCCAGATGCCTTTTTGGTCGGGTAAACTGGTAGCCAGGCTTCATGGCCTTCTTTATAGCCGCAGAATTCATAAAGTACGGGCTATATTGAGTGAACAGGAAGATTGTGTCTGGTCCGCCCGGTTGCTTGGGGTAGGCGATCGGGTATACCGCTTCCCCTTTTTAACCGATATGGATGGCATTGAACAAGGGATCAATGAGGACTTGCGTCAGCAACTCCTGGAAAAATACCGGGATTATGAGTGTATTTTTTTCAATCCCACCCGCAAAAACATGGATCCCGGCCGGATGGATTATAAAGGGGTCGATAAATTGCTGATGGCCTACCGACGGTTTATGGACCTTCATCCGGACAAGCCTGTTGTAATGGTAAGTGGCCTTCACGGGCTTCACCCGGAGGCTTTCCGGGAAAAAGTCAGGCAACTGGGTCTGGAATCCTATATGGAATATACGGGCCATTTGACCCTACCTGATTTACATGCCTGGCTTTCCCTGGAAAAGGTTGTGGTATTTGATCAGTTTTCCTATAATCTCAATGCTTTGGGTGGCCTTCAGCGGGAAGCCATGGCCCTGGGAAGGTTGGTGGTCTCTTCCACGGATATCCGCTCGCGGGAATTTGTAAAGGCTTATGGGGCGGGTTGTCCGCTCATCCCAGCTTTTGATCAGGGAGAGATTGTGGCTGCGATGGAAAAAGTCGCTTACAATGGTTCTCTGGAAAAAACGGTGGATACAGAAGCGGGGCCGGATACAACAGTCGGGCCTGATAGAGAAGGGGGGGCGGAGACCCATTCAGGGCCGGAGGCAGAGGAAAGGTTTTCGGATATAAATGCCAATCGGGATTCAAACGCAATGCAGGATAGAGAAACCCTGCAGGATTCGAACCAACCATTGACCGGTCCGGGAAAAGCCTTATCGAACAACAAAAGGCCATTGCCCGATTCAGCCCGGATCCGCCACTGGCTGCGACAGCATGTACACTATGAAAATCGCATCAACGAATTGATTGAGCTCCTTCACCAGGTCTATCAAAAATCGCATCCCCTGAAATGAAAAATGTTGCCTGGAGCCTGGCAAATGCATTGCTGGGCAAAGGTTTTTCCTTTATCTTTTCCCTGATCATCGGTAATTTGCTTTTGCCGGGTGAGCTGGGTCTGTTTGTAACCCTGTTGCTGGTGATCACTTATGCGGCCAATATTTTTACCCTGAACATGGGGGGCGGCCTGGTGCAAAAGATGAATGCCCGGACTGGCCCCCAGGAACCTGCCCGCTATTTTACGGCCGGATTATTGGCGGTACTATTGCTCTCGCTCATCGGTGTAACTGGGTTTTACCTGCTGAAAAACCCCCTGATCAGCCTTTTTGAAATACCCGGAGCCCGCGATGTCTTTTATATGACTTATCCCCTGCTGATGCTGGTGATGCTGCGCAGTTATTTCTCGCATGTCTTTCAGGCTGAGATGCGGTTTCGTTTTTTAACCCTGATTAACGTGGCTGCTGCAATTGCCCAGATCCTGGTCACCCTACTGCTTCTGTTTTTGGGGCTTGATCTGAAAGGGGTTTTTTGGGGGCTCTACAGCAGCGCCCTTGTGGCCATCTTACCGCTTGCATATTTCAGCATCAAAAGACATGGTTTCTCTATTAACCGCCATACCTGGCTCCATCTCAGAGAGCTTGCCGGTTTCAGCACCATCATCTTTGCCGGATCCATTGCCGTACTGCTGGACCAGCGAATAGACCTGATATTTGTGGCTCACTTCCTCGACAATCAGGATGTGGCCCTGTATGATTATGTCCTGAAATTTGCCCTCTTGTTTGTGCTCTTTGGCGGGAGCATTTCCAGGGTAACCTATCCCCGCTTTACCAAAGCCTTTGCTTCCGCCTCCGAAGATGTCAGCCACTTGTTTGGCTTTTCCCTGAACTTTACCTTTTTTTTCCTGACTTCTGCTGCCCTGGTGTTTTTTATGCATGCCGGAAAGATCATCGACCTGCTGTTGCCTTCCTTTTATACCCAATTGGTGCCTTATTTGCTGATCCTATTGGTGGGGGTCATCCCCAAAGCAGTGGTCACTTCCGTGGGAACCCTTTTTACCGCCAGGGGAATGCCTTCGGTGAGCGCCTGGGTCAACTGGTTGATCCTGACTGTTAATGTATTGTTGAACCTTTTGCTGGTGCCCCGCCTTGGTCTTTATGGGGCTGCCATCGCCACCACAACTTCATTCCTTTTGAAACCCCTGATCATGCTGAGGCTCATCGCTCAAAAACTGAAACTCACGTATCCCTACATGCGGCTGATCGCCAATTTTGTGATTTATATCGGTGTCCTTGTAGGGGGCTACTGGATTGAAAGCTATTGGATCCGCGAGCTGATCCTGATTTTTTACCTGATTTATACTTATAAGGTGTTTCTTAGCAAATTTGAACAACAATACCTTGTAAATGGATGGAATCGATTGAACAACAAGATATTACATGTAATCCGTTCCTGAAACCATTTGCGGGAGTGTATTTAAAATACTGAACCCATTGATCATACAGGATCTTAAAAAAAATCCATGCCGATGAATGCGCCGGTGTTCATTTCCGGATTGAGAAAATCAGGAACATCTTTGGTGAAGTCATTGCTGGACGGGCATCCCGATTTATTTGTCTATCCGCCCAATGAGCTTCACTTGTTCAGGTATTCGGACCATCCTGCGTTGGTCAAAGACAAGCTTGCCCGCTACAAGCAGCCGGCCAGGCTGCTTCAGGCCGTGGCGAAGACCCCTTTCGTCAGAAGAATGGCCGATCGCACCAGCAGCTTCTACCTGCCTGAATTTGATTCAAACCTTTTTGACCGGCAAATCAATCGGCAAATCGACCCGCATAAGCCAATCCGTTTACATGAGGTGTTTACGGGTCTGATGCAAGCAATGTACCAGGCCATCTATAAACAGTCCATGCCCGATCGCCTGAGGGGGGTCTCCAAATCGGTGCTGGAGACAGAATATTTCCCCGAAATCAGACAAATGTTTCCCGACTCCCGGTTTATTTATGTTTTGAGGAATCCTTATGCCCATTTCGTTTCAGCGGTTCGTTCCATGCGCACCCATACGGGTAAAGCCAATAAAAGGGATGGTTATGAAGGAATGACCCTGAAAGCCCTGACCCATCCTTACCCTTTTTTGGGCCCGGAGTTAAAAAGGATGGAACATTCCTACTATTTCATGCAAAAATATGCCCGCCTTTATCCTGACCGGTTTTATGTTTTGGTATATGATGATTTGATTGCTGACCCCCGCAGGGAGATGGAGCGGTTGTGCCGTTTTTTGGACCTGCGTTTTGATGAGGTGCTTCTTCGCCCCACCCTTATGGAACGGCCGTGGAAAGGCAACAGTTGGTTTAACGGCGATTTTGAGGGCATCGACCGGCGTCCTTTAGAACAATGGAAACAGCATATCCGGGCGGGGGAGATTCGTCTCGTGAACCGCCATTTTAACCGGCTTATTCAGGATTATTTCGAGCTCCTGGAAACCAGCGGCTCCATCTGGGCGCCTTTTCACCGCTCTGAGTACAAACCCTGGGTTTACCTGGCCAACCGCTTGCTTTACTTTCTATAAGAAGACCTGCGGCGGGAGGCATTTTCTTAAGCCGTACCATGTAGATTCAAATACCATGCAGCCTGGACCCTTTGTTTTTTTGTGTCGCTTATATGATTTTACCCTGAATGACAAATTTACAATATGGAATGTGAATGGCATCAACGGCTATTTTTGGATTCTTAGGCCCTTTAATGATCCATCATAATTCTACAGTAAAATGAGCGGGGAGACCTTAAATAAGGCTTCTGATGTGTATTGCCGGGGTATTTGTTTTTTGACCCACATGGCCCGATCCGGCTCGACGCTTCTGGCACGCGAGCTGGACCGGGTAGAAGGGGTAGGCGTTGGCATTGAAGAGGCTTTGCCCGACGGCATTGTGTGGGGCCGGCCGGTGGCCTTGCATGATCCCGGGCAGCTTGAATCTTACCTTGACAAAGCGTTTCAGGATACAAAAATGGCCGGCTGGCCTGTCACCAAAAAAACCCTTCGGGATGAACTCACCCGGAACCACCGTTTTCCCCTTCATTTCAGTGATGTGCTTGAGGCCCTGCTCGATTTATATTTTACCCCGGGCCGGGTCATTTGCCGCATTCATAAGAAAGGCCCTTATTACCTGCACGTCCGGCAGGTGAAAAGGTTGTTTCCCCGGGCACGGTTCATCCACATTGACCGGGATCCAAGGGCCATCTATAATTCGCAGAAAAAAACCCCCCGCAGCACCACAGGCGCAATCATGGCTGAACACCCGATCACTTTTGCTTTTCAATACCTCCAGGCCCATTCAAAGATGAATCAATACGCAGATGCCCCCTATTTTTACCTGGTCCGCTATGAAGACCTGCTCGATGAACCCCGTCGACAAATGGCACATTTGCTGGAGTTTTTGGGGATTGATCAAAAGCTTCCCCGGGAAAAGGAGCATTATTATCAGAAAATACCGCGAGCTCAGCAGAAGCAGCATGTGAACCTGCAGGAGGAAGTGATGCCTGAACGGGCCCATGCCTGGCGGAAAGAGCTGAGCCCCGAGGAGGTCTGGTTTTTGCAAAAGGCCCTGCGCCGGCCCCTTAAAGAAAGCGGCCGGCAGTTGATGGATATACCTTTCTTGGGGCTGCCGAACAAAAGCCGGGCCCTCAGATACCTTTTGCTGTTCCGGCTCAAAAAGGGTTTTAAAGATACCATGCCTGGTTTTTACCGGTTTTTGAAAGGCCTTTTAAAAAAAGGCTCAAGTGCTGATCCATTCGGTTCGCATTTGCTTCATTATATTTGATGGTGATGGATCCTTCCCGGCATATCGTGATATTGACCGATTCGTTGAAGCCCGGCGGAAGTGAGCGTGTTATATGTGAGATGGCAGATCATTGGGTAGATCATGGCCAGGGGGTGACCATTGTAAGCCTGAAAGATGAGCCTCCTTTCTATAAGCCTGATGAGCGGGTTGAGATGCTCCAACTGGGCATCGCCAGGGAGTCGGCAAATTTTGTCCATGGCCTGGCCAATACATACAGGCGGGTACGTACGTTAAGGAGGACCCTGCGTGGGTTGAACCCGGATGTGGTGATCTCTTTTGTGGCCGATGTCAATGCGCTGACGGTTCTGGCTGTAAGGGGTTTGGCTGTGCCGCTGATCATCTCGGAGCGCAATCATCCCCGGGCGCACCGGATTCCTTTCAGGTGGAGGGTGGCCCGGCGGGTGCTTTATCCCTTTGCCGATGCGATGGTTGTTCAGACCGGGCCGGTAGCTGACTTTTACCGCCAATGGGGCATCACCCCACAGGTTATATCCAATCCCCTGCGCAATGGAGTGGACCAGGCCAGGGCGCCTCAGCGTATGATTTTGGCCGTAGGCCGACTGACCCGCCAGAAGGGATTTGACCTGCTGCTGCAGGCGTATGCCCGTTCGGGACTGTTCCCTCATTGGCGGCTGGTGGTGGCCGGAGAAGGACAGGAACGCCAACGGCTCGAAGACCTGGCCCGCTCCTTAGGTGTCGCCCCGGCAGTGGATATGCCCGGGCTAACCCAACATATTAACGGATATTTAGCCCGGGCCTCCATGTTTGTGCTGAGCTCCCGCTATGAAGGTTTTCCCAATGCCCTGGCCGAAGCCATGGGCGCCGGCCTGCCCTGCATCAGCTTCAATTGTCCGTATGGTCCGGGCCAGATGATTCACCACCGCAAAAACGGTCTGCTCGTTCGTCCCGAAGATGTGGCTTCCCTGGCCAGGTCCATGCATGAGCTGGCCGCTTTTCCCGATTGGGCCACCCAATTGGGCCGACAGGCACAAAAAGATATTCACCGGCAATTGAACAAAGACCACATAATGGAGCAGTGGCAACAATTGATTGAGCGGGTAATATAAGGCCTCATGAACAAATCGTTAAACCATATGCTCAAGCCGCTTTTGGATTATCCCCTGCAAGAGATCAATCAGTGGCGTTTTAACAGCCATCCCATGCAGCAACCTGTTGTTATAGCAGGTGCACCCCGAAGTGGTACTTCCTGGCTTTTCGAGATGCTTATGCGGATGATTCCCCGTTCACTGGGATTATGGGAACCCCTGAGGATGAGCAAGTATCCCCGTATGCGCGAACTTACCTATACCATGCGCCCCTATCTTCCACCTGACAACAACAATACCGATTATATCAAATTTTTTGCCGATCTGCTTTCCGGACGCAATGCCCGTATTGATACCATATACCGGGGATACCCGCTTCACCTGCTGAATTACTTTTTACCCCGCCCCCGGCTTCTGATCAAGTTTGTCAGGGCCAACCGCATTTTGCCCTGGTTGCTTGAACGCTTTTCTCCGGGCATGGTTTTTCTGATCATCCGTCACCCTTGTGCGGTAGTGGCTTCTCAGTTGAATCATCCTTCCTGGAACCCGCAAAAGATCCTCAATGATCAACGTTATCCGATAGTGAACCGCGAATTTTTAGACCGGTTGCCCCAGGTGGAACCTTTGCTGAAAAAAAGGTTAACCCCTGAAGAGAAAATGGCGGTCACCTGGGGCTTTGATTATTATATTCCATTGTTCCATTTGAAGCATCCCAGGGTGAAGGTGATTCCTTACGAACGGCTGGTTACTCACGGGGCCGCAGAATTAGACGGGATAGCCCGCCGGCTGAATGTTGATCCCCCTCAACAGCCGGATCAGCTGTTGAAAAAACCCAGCCGGGCTTCCAGCCCTGCCCGTTTGGATAGGGACCCTAGCACCCTGAACCATTGGAAACACCACTTGAGCCCGGATCAGATCAAAAGAGTACTGGAGGTAACCCACCGGTTTGGCCTGGATTTTTATACCGACCAACCCGAACCGGATTATGATAAAATGGGACTTCAATAAGTCTTTATATCAATGAAACCCGCATGCAAGGACTTACACAACAAGGACATGGATATACATGCGGGTTCCACAATGATTGATCACATAATGTCTGTTTTAACATTTATATCAAATTGATTTACAAACTATTAATTGAATTATATTCTTATTAAAGGCAGCAAATCATTGGCAAATTAATGTAAAATTAACCGGGGATATTTCCCAATCATGGCCGAATACATATTTTACACCAACGATGATTTTATCAACAACCCGGTTACCGGCGGCACCCGTAGATTCAGGGAGTTGGTTACCGGGTTGCTGGAAAGGGGGCACCGCATCCATTTGTTCATTCCGGGCCATGCAATTTTTCCTGAACACAAGAACCTGATCAGATACCCCCTGCGAAGAAAGACTGCCCGCTGGTTGCCCAATGGGCTGTTGAATTTTGTTGGCAATTACCGGCAATGGCGTCATATTCAAAGCATGGAACGGAAACGGTTGGTGCTCATATCAGTGCCTTATGCCATACAGGCGGTATTGGCTGGTTTAAGGGGATATACTTTGATCTTGTGGGAAGATTTTCCCGAGTACCGTCAAATTGGATTAGAATCAAGGGGTTACCCCAATTATCTGATCAGGCCTTTATGGTTGTTATGGCGGCTGATGGAGCGGTGGTCGTTGAAGTACAGCGGCCGCATTATTGTGCAATGCCGGTACGACCGGGATGTCCTTTTAAAGAGACACCCACGCCTGGCGGGTTTTTTAAGGCGGCACACCCTGGTACTTCCCAACAATGTCAACCCTTCCTGGATCCGTCAGTTTGATAGTACCGCAGGGTCAAAGTTTCAGCCGAGGGTCAATTCGGAGCACTGGGATATCGGATTTATCGGCAATCTGGATGACAGGCGCAAGGGATTGCACATATTGTTGCGGGCTTTTGTCCGGTTGATGGCGGAAAGTTTTAGTGGCCGTTTGCATGTGATGGGGGGCGGGCGCCTGTTGCCGTTCTATCAAAACCGCTATCAGGAGGATTCGTCCATTGTTTTTTATGGACATGTCAAGGCGCCCAGCTCGATGCTTTCCCAAATGGATCTTTTGGTGGTTCCTTCTCTCTCCGATTCTTTCCCCAATACGGTCATGGAAGCCCTCTATCTTGGTATACCTGTACTGGGGGCAAGAAAAGGGGGAATCCCCGAGATGTTGCATTATGAAACTTTGCTTTTTGAGCCTGACCCGAACCATTTGTATAACCGGCTGAAATCTTTATTAAGACCCGGTAAGTTTGAAACATTGCATGATTTGTGTGCCCGGCGGCGCCAAGACCTCGAATTTGACTGGGTTGGGAGTATGGAAAAAATTCTGCAATGATGAAATTGTTGTTGTTGGGGGATCCTCATGAGCCCCATATCATTAAGTGGGCAACGGCCCTGGAACCCCAGGGCGTGGAGGTTATACTGTTTAGTTTCAGCCGGGGCGATCCCGGATGTTATGGGAGGGGTTCGAACATCACTTTTTATGACTGTGGTTTTTCCAATCAATTGATCACCGGCCGGGAGGGCAATCTTTCCAAGCTCCTTTATTTGCGGGTACTACCTAAGCTAAGACGGGTGATCAAGCACCACCGTCCGGATGTGGTACATGCTCATTATGCTTCCGGATACGGTTTGATTGGGGCTTTGAGCGGTTTTCGCCCTTTTATCCTCTCGGCATGGGGCAGCGACATCACCCATTTTCCTTATGTTTCTCCCCTTCACAGGCGGATGATGGTTTTCATCCTGCGTCGGGCGGATGCTGTTTTGAGCACCAGCCATTTTATGGCCCGGAAGATTCAAAAGCTGGCCGGAGTAAATTCCTGGATAACCCCTTTTGGCGTAGACACTACGATTTTTTATGACCAAAACCACCGGCCGGGGCACAAAAACTCCGATCCCCTTGTTATTGGTACCATCAAGAAGATGAAACCTGAATACAGCATCCATATCCTGGTATGGGCCTTTAAAAGGTTACGCGAGAAGCTACCGCATCAACCTTTGCGCTTGCTGTTGGTCGGGGATGGGAGCGAGCGCAGCCGGTTGGAAGGATTGGTCTCCAGCCTGGGCCTGGACGATGCGGTCGATTTTACGGGCTATTTACCCTATTCACGGGTGGCAGAATACCACAACAAACTGGACATCTATGTGAATGTTTCCCGGGCTGAAAGCTTCGGGGTCTCTGTCCTGGAAGCTTCGGCGTGTGGTAGGCCTGTTGTAGCCACTGGGGTGGGGGGGCTCTCCGAGGTGGTTCGCCAGGGGGTAACCGGATTTCTTGTAGATCCGGACGATAGTGAACAAACAGCCCGGGCGGTGTACCGGCTGATTCAGGATCCGGCGCTTCGCAGTAGGATGGGCCAGGAGGGCAGGGCTTGGGTCTGCCGCCACTATTCCCTCCAATCCAGCCTCAATACCATGTTAAAGGTCTACAATAAGTTTTTATCCCCAAAATGACATCCTGTAGTAGCGGTAGTTGCGACAATTATTCTTATTTTCGCGACTAACCCTCTATTATGGTTTCAATCATAACCCCGGCATACAATGCAGCCCGCTATATCGAGCAAACCATGGCTTCGGTCATGGCTCAGACCTTTAATGACTGGGAGATGGTGGTGGTCAATGACGCCTCCACCGACCGTACCGGGGCCATTGTGCAACAATACAGCCAGCAGGATGCACGCATCCGGCTGATTCACCCCGATGAACATATTGGGCCGGCCCGGGCCCGTAACCTGGCCATTCGATCAGCCAACGGGCGGTATATTGCTTTTTTGGACAGCGATGACCTTTGGCATCGCCAAAAACTGGAGCGACAAATGGCCTTTATGGCGAACCACGGTTACGCCTTTACTTTTACCAGTTACCAGCGGATCAAAGGCCCCAGGGCCAGACCTCTGAATGTGATTCATGCCCCCCATGCCATCGATTACCAACATTATTTGAAAAATACGATCATTGGAACCCTCACCGTTATGATCGACCGCCACCAAACAGGCCCTTTGAAGATGCCCAACATCCGCTCCAGCCATGACATGGCCCTTTGGTGTGACATCCTCAAGCGTGGCTTTAAAGCCTATGGATTGCCGGAAACCCTGGCGTATTACCGAATCCTGCCCGGTTCCAACACCGCACGTAAACTCCGGGCAGCCCAGGATGTCTGGAAAGTATACCGCGATATCGAACAGATTCGTTTCTTGCCCAGTGTGGTGAATTTTTTACATTATGCCTATCACGCTACCCGCAAAAGGATTTACTAAGATGAAAAGGGGATTAGACATCGTGCTGTCCATTTTTTTGATGATATTATCCTTGCCCTTATGGGCGATCATTTCAATCATGATTCGCCTTGATTCAAAGGGACCCGTTATTTACAGGAGTACACGGGTAGGACAGTATGAGCGGCTGATAACCGTTTATAAATTCAGGACCATGAAGGCCAATAATGATAAGGCCGGCATAACCGTCGGCGAGAGCGATCCCAGGATTACCCGGGCAGGGCGGTTTTTAAGAGGCTACAAACTTGATGAAATACCCCAGCTGATCAACCTGCTCAAGGGCGATATGACCCTGGTGGGGCCGCGTCCCGATGTACCCGGTTACAACGAGGTGTATAAACGCTATAACCCCCGCCATTTCGAAATGAAACCAGGTTTAACCAGCCCCTCGTCCCATTACTTCTTCCGTGAACCTGAATTGTATGTGGATGTTTCAAATCCCCGGGAAAAATACATCAACCATACCATTCCGAAAAAGGCGGTCCTTGATCGGGAACTGATGGATTATTCGATTGTTGATGAGTTCAGGGTGTTGTCCCGCACGTTGAAAACCCTGATTAAAACCTAGCACACATGAGCAAACGCATCCACCTTTCTTCTCCCCATATGTCGGGCAATGAGTTAAAGTACGTTCAGGAGGCTTTCGAAAAGAACTATGTGGCACCGGTAGGAGAGAACATCACCCAACTGGAAAATGCCCTTCAACAATATTTGAAGATGCCCCATGTGGTGGCTCTCAACAGCGGTACCTCCGCCCTGCATTTGGCTTTGATTAATGTGGGAGTGGACCGGGGGGATGAAGTCATCGTGTCTGATTTTACCTTTTCTGCCAGTGTCAACCCCGTATTATACCAAAGGGCTGTCCCTGTTTTTGTGGATTGTGAGCCCTCCACCTGGAACATGGACCCTGAATTGCTGGAAGAGGCCATCAAAGATCGCCTTCAACAAGGAAAAAAGCCCCGGGCCATTATTTTGGCTCATTTATACGGCATGCCTGCCCGCATTGATCAGATCCGCTCTGTTGCCCGCCGGTATGAAATCCCCTTGATTGAAGATGCTGCCGAGGCCCTGGGCAGCAGGTATCAGGGGCAACTGGTTGGAACCTTTGCTGATATGAGCATCTTATCTTTCAATGGCAATAAGATCATCACCACCTCCGGAGGTGGGGCTCTGGTGAGCAAGCGCAAGGATTATGCCGACCATGCCCTTTATCTTTCCATGCAGGCCAAAGATGATACTCCCCATTACCAGCATTCGGAAGTTGGCTACAACTACCGGATGAGCAATGTATTGGCCGGTATCGGCAGGGCACAGATGGAAGTTCTCCACAAGCGCATCGAACAACGACGACACCGGTTTCATTATTACAAACAGGCCCTTGGAGATATAGAGGAAATCAGTTTTCTGGAGGAACCTGCCGGTTGCCAATCCAATTACTGGTTGACCACCATACTGGTTCACCCCAACGGCCGGGGCATTTCTAAAGAGGTGTTGCGCCGCAATCTGGATGCCCAACAAATCGATTCCCGTCCCCTGTGGAAACCCATGCACCTTCAGCCGGTTTTTGAAGCCTATCCCCGATACCTCAACGCAACAGGAACCGATCTCTTTCAGAAGGGTTTGTGCCTGCCTTCCGGTTCCAACCTTACCGATGAAGATGCCGATAAAGTGGTGCAAGAGATCAAAAAGACATTCCGGATCGCATCATGTTGCTGAAAAATAACCCTTTACTGCAATATCATTTGCCGGCCGCTTTGGTGGTCTCCTTTATCCTCCGTATGTCATTCCCTGCGGTAAGATACGTCTTTTATCCCCTTTTCGCAGGAATGCTGATCTACCATTTGGTGGTTGCAAGGGATTACCATGCCATGGGCAAAATACTCAAACACCAACTGTTCTTCCTGATTTTGCTCGGCATCTTTATTGCTGCCGCCGTCTTTCATACCCCTTTTATCCGGCCCTGGATAGAGATCGCCAATGCCCTGGAGATGCTTGTGATCATTGTGATGATCTTTTATTGGGTAAGAACGCCTCAAGACTTTAAGGCATTGAAAGCCCGGTTTTTTCAGCAGATTTTTGGGGTTGCCCTGGTCATGGCCCTGGTGGGTCTGGGAAAGCTTGTAATGGCAATCATAAAGGGGGATGTGGATACTTCCCCTGGTGAAAGCCTGATTTCCACGGCCAGTGATTATAATTTTTACGTGCTCACCCTGCTCTATGGTTTGGTTTTGGGGGGATATCATATGCTGGGTCGAAAAGGAGAAAGCCGCAGGCAACTTCTGTTCACCAATGCGGCCATGCTTGTTTTTGCCTTCAATATTGCCCTGGTGCCCTCGAGAAGGGGCATGGTGGTTTTTTTGCTCCTGCTGGCTGTCTTACTGGTGGCCAGGATTGCCGGGGAGCTTGTTCACCACCGGCGTTCCCTGAGAAGGGTCAGGCGTTTGGATTATTTTCTGGTTATTGTATTGGTGGGCATTTTGGGGATGGGCTTGTTCTTTCAGTTTACTTCACCGGGTTTTAAAAAGAAATTATTGATTTCCAGCGGCCTCTATAAGATTGATTTGCGCAGCCGCATCACCAATCTGTATTGTCGCTATGGCAGGCTGGTTAAACCGGAACTTGATTTTAGGGGGGCTTATTTCAGCCTTTGGCGTTCGGGCGGGGAACGAGGTCATGGGCAGGGTGGCCGTCATGAGCCTTCCGGCTTTTTGGTCGATCAATCTTTCCGCGATGGCATGGGCGATTTTCGCGTTAAGGGGAATCCGCGGACAGATATATTGCCTGAAGGCAACCCAGGCCCCGGGATGTTGGCCATTCGGGCTGCAACTTCGGGTGAGGGGGTCAGCCGCAGGTTTTATGCAGATGTAGGGGATACCATTCATGTTTCCGCCTGGGTTAAGGTATTGGAGTGGAGCCCGGCCCTGCGCATGTGCATTCCCGACCGGGACAACCATCAACCGGCCTGTGCCCGTCCGCCTGCCCAATGGGAGGGAGACGGCCAGTGGCACCGGTTGGAAATGGAAGTGGTCTATGATGTTTTTGGCAGCCTGCCCCTGTGGATTGGCGGCGGTGGACCACAACCATCCCCCAGCTTTTCCTGCTGGAGTGGCATCCGGGTGCGCGGCGGAAGAGGGCATCGCTACGGTGATCAGGCCAACGAAAAAATCCTCCCACATCAATTGCCCGAGATCTCCGGTGAACACATAAAACGGGCTTTCGCCCCAAGGTTGGTTGAATCCGATGGCCCCCCACAAGACATGGAAACGCAGCCAGCCAATCCTTCTGATGGGCAGTTGATATCCATCCCGTCTCGGCTGAAACAGACCCTGGTCAAAAAGGAGGCCAACCTGCCCATTGATACAGCCTGGTTAGCTGATGCCCCGGGGAATTATCAGGACAACCGCATTGACCGCTGGCGCCTCGCCACCCGGATCTATCAACATTACAACAACCGCCAAAAAATCTTCGGGGCTGGCTTGAGCTGGTTGCCCCTCTACGGCCAGGTCTTCTACAGCGATCCCCGGTATTATGACTATCCCCATAACCCCATGATATCAACCCTGCTATATTCCGGGGCACTCGGAGCGGTTTTATACCTGGCCTTTTTGGCCCGGGCCCTGGTCCTTTTTATTCGCTACAGATCCAAACATCCCCTCTTGCTGGCACTCTTTCTGCTTACCGGTGTGTTTGTAGCAGTCAGCGGCAACAGCCATTTTAGTGTCCCGGCTTTTGTTCTGTTTACCAACCTGCCCTTCCTGTTTGCTTATATTGAAGGCAAAACATTAAAGCTGCTCCGATGACCAAAATATGCCATATCACATCGGCCCATCCCCCTGAAGATGTGCGGATATATCATAAGGAATGTCGGTCGCTGTCTGCAGCCGGTTATCATGTGCTCCTCATGGTAAGCGGACATAAAGGAATTCAGCTGGAAGGCGTTGATATGGTGAATCTGCCCGGCTTTCAAAACCGCATCCTCAGAATCTTCGGGAGCCCCTTCCTGTTTTTTATTTATGCCCTCAGGCAAAGGGCAGCCCTTTACCATCTACATGACCCGGAATTGCTGGCCACTGGTTTTTTGTTGAAACTATCCGGTCAGAAAGTTATCTATGATGCCCATGAAGACACTTCCCGTCAAATTATGGCCAAATACTATATGGCCCGGTGGGTTCGCAAGGGCGTGTCCTGGATGGTAAGGCAGCTGGAAAACATGGCTGCCCGTTTTTTTGATGCGATCGTCACGGTAAGCGAAGGGGTGGAGCAGGCCTTTCCTGATAAATTGCAAAAACGCGTCATCCAGGTTAGGAATTATCCCAGGCTGCGGGAGTTTGAAGATATTAAAGGTGAAGCCTTTGCAGAGGTCCGGGAGGCAGCCGTATGCTATGTTGGGGCCCTCAGCCGGCAAAGGGGCTTTGAGACCCTTTTAAGCAGCTTGGACCACCATGGGGCCCTCCTGGAGCTGGCCGGATATTTTTATCCCCCGCAGCTGGCCGGGCAGATTGAACGTTCACCCCACCGCCCGAGGATCAGATACCATGGGGTGGTCAACCGCAAGGGCCTGAGCAGGATCTTCAGCCGGTCAAAAATAGGCCTGGTGACCCTCTTGCCGGGACAAAACCACCAGGTGGCCCTGCCCGTTAAGCTCTTTGAATACATGGCCGCCGGATTGCCGGTGATTGCCTCCAATTTTCCCCTTTGGCGCTCCATAATTGAGAACAACCAATGTGGCCTCTGCATAGAACCGGGCGATCCTGAAGCACTGGGCGCCACCATCGACTACCTGATGAACCGCCCTGACCTGCGCTCCCGGATGGGTGCCAACGGCCGCCGGGCTGTTCAATCAACATATAACTGGACCGGCCAGGAGAAAAAGCTCCTGGGCCTCTATGAAAAATTGCTTGCTTCATGAGTGCGTTGGTATCTGTGGTTGTACCCTGCCGCAATGAGCGGCCTTACATTGGCTCCTGCCTTGATTCGCTGATGGGCAATGATTATAATTCACTGGAAATCATTGTGGTAGATGGTTTGAGTGATGATGGCACCAGAGAGGTGTTGTCCGGTTATGAACAAAACCATGCCAATATCCGGGTATTCGACAATCCTGCCTTTATCACGCCCACTGGCCTGAATAAAGGCATCGCCCGGGCACGGGGAAGCTATATTATGGTAGCCGGTGCGCATACAACATTTCCTGAAAATTACATCAGTACCCTGGTTCAGCATCTGGAGCACCTTGATGCGGCCGGGGTGGGAGGCAGTATGATCACCCGTTCCGATGATTCTGTTATCGGCCAATCGATCGCCAAAACCCTCTCAAACAGAATGGGGGTGGGGAATTCCCTCTTCCGCCTGAATATGAAACACCCCGTTTCCGTCGATACGGTTCCTTTTGGATTATACAAAAGGCACGTCTTTGATCGGGTCGGTTACTACGATGAGCGCCTGGTACGAAATCAGGACATTGAATTTTCCAAACGGATCATCCGAAGGGTTGGTAAATTGTACCTTATCCCAACCATCCGTTGTCATTATTATTTTAAAGGAGGTTATGATCTGCTGGCCCGGTCAAACTTCAGGAATGGCTTGTGGAACATTCTGGCGGTGTATTTTACCGGCAATGTCTTTTCCATAAGCCTTCGCCATGTGGTGCCACTTCTTTTTATGATTTTTATATTCGCCGGCATCGTACTTGGTTTAATGGGCCATACGTTTATGTATGGGCTGATTCTGGCTGTTTTATTGGTTTATATGGGCATGCTTTTAATCACGGCCTTTCGGATCAATGACCGCTCCACCTCTGTTGGCGCCATCATGTGGTCGTTTATTGTGCTTCACTTTTCATACGGGTTTGGTTCCCTGGCCGGGTTGGTGAACTTGCCTGTGCTCGCAGCCAAAGGCATTTGGAGGCGGCTGGCCGGGGCCGTTTAATTAAAAGCCTGGGGTAAAGTGGCAGATATGTATGGATTAGCAAGGATTATGAAGTATCCTGAAAAGAGTGTGATTCGTTTTTTTCGCAGGTTAAGGGAAAGGTCTTTGGATGAGTGGCTATTCATCTTACTTGTGATGACCGCTTTTTCCATGCCTTTTCACATCGAGCTGACCCGCTATCTGACCGGCGGGGTGATGGGGGTGTGGCTTCTGCGCATCGTAATACCCCGCTTAGCGGGGTCGAAATTCACCCCACCCCGCTTAGCGGGGTCTGAAAATATGACACCCCGCTTAGCGGGGTTCAAAAATGCCCACCCCCGCTTAGCGGGGTTGGAACCATCAAGGTTAAAGCCATTGAGGCCAAAATGGGGGGGAATACAGCCATCGGGGGTAAAACATTTCTTACCACAAACCACGGTAACGGTTTCCTCCGCCACCCGGGGCCGTCAATCCCTTCTTTATATAGTGATCGCCTTTTATTTGCTTCATGTTGTGAGTTTATGGACCTCTTCTGATTTTGGCCATGCCCTGTTTGATCTGGAACGCAAACTGACCATTCTGCTATTGCCGCTGGCCTTTTCAACCCTTTCCGCCCTCCGGGGCAAGCGAAAGGATGATATCCTGGCTTCTTTTATTGCTGCCAATCTTGCGATTTCATTGTTTTACATTGGTTTCTATCTGGGCAAACTGAGTCATCCCGAATATTTCCGGGATTTTGTGGATTATCCCCTTTACTGGATATATACGGATTTTGCATTGCTTAATCAATCCACTTATTATGCGCTTCACATGGAATTGTGTGTGGCTTTTCTGTTCTATTTGTATCACCGGCCGCATCCCCCGGTAAGCAGAAGATGGATAGCCGGTTTGATCGTTTTTTTCACCCTGATGATTTTTCTGGTTTCTTCCCGGGCCGGGATCATCGGACTGGTTGTTTTGTTCGCTTATACCATCGTGCATTATGCCCGGGGACGCAAACTTAAAGGGGTCTTAACGGCCGGTTTGGTTGTGGTCACCGTGTTGGGGTTAACCAATTATCGTTTCGACAATTACCTGGATCTGGGCCGGAAGTTACTACAGGGACACCAGGTTAGCCATCAGGAGCTGATAGAAAACGATGCCCTGCGCTTTTTAATCTGGGAAACCAGCCTCGAGCTTTCCCGCGAACATTGCTGGTGGGGCATGGGTACGGGCGATGTACAGAAAGAATTGAACCGGGCCTATCAGCGCAGGAACATCCGCCAGTATATGGACCACAATTTTAATCCCCACAACCAGTATTTATCAACTTATATGGGAACCGGTTTTTTCGGGCTGATCCTGTTGCTAATGTTGCTGATCTGGCCGCTGATTATTTCTTTCAGAGAGAAGGATTATCTGGCCGCAGGATTGATTCTTTTATTTGTGCTGCATTTTATGTTTGAATCCATGCTCAACCGTTTGCCCGGAATCTTACCGTTTGCTTTCTTTTATGGACTTTTGGTGATGAATGGTATCGCGGTGAAAAGCTCAAAAACGGCAGGCAGCAGCTAATGGCAGACAGTAGCTAACTGCAGGCAGCAGCTAATGGCAAGATAGCAGCTAACGGCAGATAGCAGCTAATGGAAGGCAGCAGCTAATGGCAAGATAGCAGATAATGGAAGGCAGCAGCTAATGGCAAGATAGCAGATAATGGAAGGCAGCAGCTAACGGCAAGACAGCAGATAACGGCAAGATAGCAGCTAACAGCAAGATAGCAGCTAACGACAAGACAGCAGCTAATGGCAAGATAGCAGATAATGGCAGACCGCAGAAAAACGGCAGGCAACAGCTAAAAGGACCCTGGTGTAAATCCTGCCATGAAAATTGACGGCGTTGGGGGCTTTGCCTAATCAATCTTAGAGCTTAAATCGTACTTAAGGTTCTTATAATCCACCATTCGGGCCTTGATTTTTCCCACCTTAATGGGGCTTTCGATCCAAACCGGCAGGCGGTTGGGATCATCGGTCACCCAAACTTCCAGGTCTTCACCGCCTTTAAAGACATCTCCCGGAACAAGATAACCTGAGAACTTAATGCAGTTGAACTTGCCCATGCCGCGGACCCTTTTTTCTTCTTTGCCCTGGTATCGAATGTAAACCGGCTCTATCTGGCTGTCGAGCAACAAGTTCAGGGGAATCTTTTCCCCTTTTTCGTACTTGGAAAAGTCGATTGAGCGGGCATAGTAGATGATCGACATGATGTCATGGGTACAGTTGTTCAGGGCAATGGTATCCCTTCTAAACGGCTGGCGGGTCTTCTTGGACTGGGCATAGGCCACGCTATCCTCCCAATTGTAGCGGTAAATGATGTCGATTTTATAGCCCCCTTCATTGACATCCCGCTTATAGTAGTAGGGCCGGAGCGTCTCCTTGTCCACCCACGTTTCGTAGATGTCACGAACCTCGTAGAACCAGTCATAGAAGCCGTAGGTCTTGCCCTTGCCCACCAGGTGATAGGCCGGGCGTTGATTGATCTCCTTTTCTTCCACTTCAAAGGTTACTTCCCCTACATCAGTCCACACCATGAACCAGTTATAGGTCAGTACATATTTGATTTTTTCTCCGGACTGAAAATTTTTGTAAGCCGGAATACATGAGGGTCCATCTTTTTGAGCTTCTCCGGTCAATGCCCATCCCATCAAAACCAGCAGGAGAGATATGCGGAATAAACTTTTCATTTTCAAAATGTTTTAACTAACAACACTGTAATTCTTCTTTTTGTTCGCTATAGCCTGGAGCTGCTCAGCAAGGATTTGGTTTTTTTCCTGTTTCAGTTCAGGATCTTCTTCAAGAATTTGCATGGCCATGTTACGGGCCACTTTAAGCAGTTCATTATCCCGGGTGATGTTGGCTATTTTAAATTCAAAAGGTATGCCACTTTGTTGGGTTCCTTCAATATCGCCGGGGCCTCTTATTTTAAGGTCGGCTTCAGCAATTTCAAATCCATCGGTGGTGCGCACCATGGTTTGAAGTCTTTTTTGGGCTTCACCGGAGAGTTTATCGGAAGACATCAGCACACAGTAGGATTGGAACCGGCCGCGGCCGATGCGGCCTCTCAGTTGGTGGAGTTGTGAGAGGCCGAATCTTTCGGCATTTTCAATGATCATCACTGAAGCGTTGGGCACATCCACGCCCACTTCAATGACGGTGGTGGCGACCATGATATGGGTTTTCCCCTGGACAAACAGCTCCATGGACCGGTCCTTCTCCTCGGGGCGCATCTTGCCATGGACCACGCTAACGGCATATTTGGGTGGGGGGAAATGGCGCAGAATATTGTCGTAACCTTCTTCCAGGGCCTTAAGGTCAAGCTTTTCCGATTCGGTGATCAGGGGGTAGACAATGAAGATCTGGCGGCCCTGGTGGATCATTTTCCGCATGAATTCGATGACCCGGTAGCGTTTGGATTCGTAGAAATGGGCTGTTTTAACCGGTTTTCGCCCCGGCGGGAGCTCGTCGATGACCGACACATCGAGGTCGCCGTATGCGGTCATAGCCAGGGTTCTGGGGATGGGGGTGGCCGTCATCACCAGTATATGGGGCGGATTGGTGTTTTTTTTCCAGAGCCGGGCCCGTTGGGCGACACCGAAACGATGTTGTTCGTCAATGACCACCAGCCCCAGGTTATAAAACTGAACGGTGTCTTCAATCAGGGCATGGGTGCCGATCAGCAGCTGCAGCTCGCCCCGCTGCAATTGATCGTGGATCTCCCGGCGCTCGCCCTGAGGTGTGGAACCGGTCAGCAGCCGTACCGATACCGGCAATTGATTGACAAACTTGCGGATGCTGTGGAGGTGCTGGATGGCCAGTATTTCAGTGGGCGCCATGATGCACGCCTGGTAACCGTTGTCCAGGGCAATCAAGATGCTCATCAGCGCAACCAGCGTCTTTCCACTGCCCACATCTCCCTGCAGCAGACGGTTCATCTGTTGCCCCGAGCCCAGGTCCTTGCGGATTTCCTTGAGTACCCTTTTTTGAGCGTTGGTCAGGGGAAAAGGCAGGTGATCGTGGTAAAAGGTGTTGAGCAAATTTCCCACCTGCTGGAAAACAAAGCCGTTGAAACGCTGAATCCGCTGGTTTTTGTATTGAAGGATGTTCAACTGGATGTAAAAGAGTTCTTCAAATTTTAACCGGTAGCTGGCTTTGCGCAGCATCTCCTGATCTTTTGGAAAATGGATGTTTAAAAGCGCCTGATTTAAAGGCATGAGTTTAAGCTCTTCCACCAGCCCGGAAGGAAGACTCTCGGTGATCTCATCCTTGACCTCCTGCAGCAAGTTGTTTTGCAGCTTCCGGAGCGTGCGGGAATTGATATAATGCTTCTTGAGCCGTTCGGTGGTCTGATAGTGGGCTTCAAACCCTTGTTGAATCTTCCCCTGGTAATTTTCCAGCGATTCCACTTCCGGGTGAACCATATTCACTTTTTGATTGAAAAGGGTAGGCTTGCCAAAAACCACATAGGTGCGGTTTACCTCATAAGACTTACGGATCCATTGAATCCCCCGGAACCATACCAGCTCAATGATTCCGGTATCGTCGCTGAAATAACCAATAAGCCGCCTTTTGTTTGGTTTGCCTGCCAATTCAAATTTGACGATTTTCCCTTGAAGCTGAATGTTCGACATGCCCGGGGTGATGTCCCTGACCTGGTGAAAAGTGGTGCGGTCTACGTGCTTGTAAGGGAAATAGTACAATAAATCCTCATAGGTGGTGATGCTGAGTTCCTCCCTCAATAATTTGGCCCGTTTGGGCCCGACCCCCGGCAGATATTTGATATCTTTGTTCAAGACAGGAACGCTCATGGGCTGGAAAATTTGTATAAAAATAATATTCATAGAATAGAAATCTTCAAATTCAATGCAATTTTTTATCCTCCTGCAAAGGCTTGTTGCCCGGTTTTTCGGTTATTTCAGACATTTATTCACCCATGGTCATCGCTGGGGGTATGGCATTCATTCACCTTTTTTGTATCGTTTTTATCACCGGGTGCTGGCCTATCGCCCCGATGCTAACCTGAAGGATCTCAGGCGAAGGGTAAGAGGGATGAAGCGGGACAGGCGGTTGGTGAGCTGTAGCGGTGATTATGGGGCAGGCCCGACATTTACCGGCAGCAGCAAAGCCCCATTAGGCCGGATTGTTCGCCGCTCGTCTGTTTCATTTAAACAGGGGAAACTCTTGTATGCCTGTGCCCGGGAGCTTCAACCGGCTACCATCCTGGAGCTTGGCACCTCGGTGGGGGTCAGCACCCTGTATTTGTGCCAGGGCGCACCCCGGGCACACATCTATACGTTAGAGGGTTGCCCCCACAAGCAGGACCTGGCCGGGGCCTACCTGCAGGAGCTGGGATGTGGCAACATCACCCCTGTGAAAGGTCCTTTTGAAAAGGTCTTGCCCGAAGTGCTGCACCAAATCAACAAAGTGGATATGGCCTTTATAGATGGCGACCACCGCCAGAATGCCACCATCCGCTATTTCAATATGATCTGTCCTTACCTTCATGCCAACAGCCTGTTGATCCTCGATGATATCCACTGGTCCAAGCCGATGAGCCAGGCATGGCAGACCATTAGCCAGGATGAAAGGGTTCGCCTGAGCATCGACCTTTACCGGATGGGTATGTTGTTTTTTAAAGAGGAATTATCGCGGCAAAGTTTTAAAATCAGATATTGAATGATGGGGAATTTTTATATATTCGTATAGACGAATCAGGAGACGATCATGGCAAACATCATTACTTTTGAAGGGCTGTGCAAGTATTATTACGTGGGGGCTGAAACCATCCGGGCGGTTCAATCGATTGATCTGGCCATCGATAAGAATGAGTATGTAGCCATCATGGGGCCTTCGGGTTCAGGTAAATCGACGATGATGAATGTGTTGGGTTGCCTGGATACGGCTACATCCGGAAGGTATATTTTAAACAATCAGGATGTGAGCCGGTTGGGTGACAACCAGCTGGCCGAGATTCGCAATCAGGAGATTGGTTTTGTTTTTCAGACCTTCAATTTGTTGCCCCGCTACACGGCCCTGGACAATGTGACTTTGCCATTGATCTATGCCGGGTTATCCAAGGAAAAGAGGACACAGCGGGGGAAGGAAGTGCTTACCCGGGTGGGCCTGGGCGAGCGGATGCAGCATAAGCCCAATGAACTCTCCGGCGGCCAGCGCCAGCGTGTGGCTTTGGCCAGGGCCCTGGTCAACCACCCGGCCATTATCCTGGCCGATGAGCCCACGGGTAACCTCGACAGCAAAACTTCAGAAGACATCCTTAAACTTTTTGACGAAATACAACAACAGGGCAATACCATCATCATTGTCACCCATGAAGAGGAAATCGCCAAACATGCCCATCGCGTCATCCGTCTGAAGGATGGCCGGATTGAGGCCGATACATCGAATGCGGCTATGGAATCGGGCAATGGGTGAACAAATCGGGTATGGCGCTGTTATAGCCGGAAAAAATTATGCGAATATACAGCAAAACAGGCGATCAGGGGAAGACATCACTGCTTGGGGGCAAACGGGTGCCCAAGTACCACCTGCGCATTGAAGCCTATGGCACGGTAGATGAATTGATTGCCTATATCGGGCTCATCCGCGATCAGAATGTCTCACAACGCATCCGGGAGGAACTCATATCCGTGCAGGAGCGACTGATGGTTTGCGCCTCGCTGATGGCCGCAGAATGTGACGATTGTGAAAGCCAACTGCCGCAACTCGATGAAGAGGATGTCTCCGGTTTGGAGGCCAATATGGACCGCATGGATCGCGAATTACCCCCGCTTCAGTCTTTCGTTTTACCCGGTGGTCATACCACCGTATCCTATTGCCATATTGCCCGCAATGTCTGTCGGCGCGCTGAACGCAATGCCATACGCCTGTTCGAAGAGGAAGAATTCCCGGAATTGGTCATCCAATACCTGAATCGCCTGTCCGATTATTTGTTTGTGCTGTCCAGAAAATTGTCGAAAGATCTCGATGTTCATGAAGTGAAATGGCAACCCAACAAATAATAAAATTTTGGTTTTAACGTAATAATTGTAAATTTGCAGACGCTTTGAAAAACCTATAAAATATAGAATTGTTATGTATTGGACACTTGAGTTAGCCTCCAAATTGGAAGATGCCCCATGGCCAGCGACCAAGGAAGAGCTGATTGATTATGCCATACGTTCCGGTGCTCCAATGGAAGTGATTGAAAATTTGCAGGAGATTGAAGATGAGGGAGAGGTTTATGAGAGCATTGAGGACATCTGGCCAGATTACCCCAGCAAAGATGATTTCTTTTTCAATGAAGATGAATACTAACGGCCTGAGGCCGGGGGGGCTGCCTTTGATGTGGCTTCCTGTTCCGCAGCCTCCTGCTCTTCAGACTTCTTCTTTTCAGACTTCTTCTTTTCAGGCCTCATCAATTGATCTTTCTTAAATATATCGTATTTGCTTTTAGGCTTTTGGCCCATGAGCCATTGGAAACCGGAAAGTTGGTCTTCCTTCAGATTGCCCACCGGATGAAGTGTTCCTTCCGGCTCGTTGAGGAGCGTTACACTAATCACCTGATTGTCCAGTAATTTGATGCGCAGATTGCTGCTGATGGCTTTGTTCACCCCCACCACATTTTCTTTATCCTTCGCATAATAGATGGTTTGGCCGTTGCCATTGACCAGGACCCGCCGCAGCTGGTTTTCCCTGAAATAGCCGGTCATGTTGTTGCCCTTGATCTGGTTGAAGCGTCCCGTATCCTCCATACTAACCATAAAGGCCGATTCTTCCAGTTCAAACTTGCGGACGTTGTTGTTGCGGGTATAGATTTTGATGAAATCGGCTGTGATCTGGGTGCTGTCACTCCAGATGACCGGATCCCGGTACATCCGTATGATTGAGTCGCGCTGGGCAAAGGTCAGGGAGTCGCATTTACCCTGCATATTCGATTTGAAGATCTTGACCTGATAATAGGCCTTAAACAGCCGGTGTTCTCCGGTGGAGTCCATCAAAGAGCGAAGGGTATCGGCATGAAGGTATAGCGAATCCGATTCTTTATCCACGGCGATCATGTGGGCACTGTCGGTCATATAGGCTTTTTCAGGCTCGTCGGTATATTCCGAATAATTTCCCCGCAAGATGATGTCTTTGGTGGTATCCCTGATTTCGGCATTGCTCCGTATTTCGCCGTAGCCCAGGGAATCATCATAGTAAAGGGTATCACCTTTGATGATCCGGTCATTTTTCTGATACAACGCATTCTTTCTGAAGAAGAATTGGTTTGGAATGGTTTTGTACCACCCGTTTTCGCAATAGAGGTAGTTTTCATCACTGTATATTCGGGTAGGCCCGAAAAAGTAAGCAATCTCCGTTTTGGTGTTGTAATTGAGCGTGTCGGCGTGAACCCGGTAATCCGGGTCCTTGATCTTGACACTGTCTTTGAAATGGGCCATGTTACGGTCCGAGTAGTAATGACCTTCCCGGCTGGTAATGGTTTTGTCCTGATTGATGATCTTACCCCCGTTGAAATAATAGGCATAATTGCGCCCGGAGTAAAAATTGAGTGAATCGGTGTAGAGGCTGGCCTGGGGATCTTTTAACTTGACGTTGCGGCGGACTTTCCCCAGGTTGGTATTGCCGTTATAGCTGAGATAATCTCCGTAAAGGTGAAGGGTATCTCCCCGGGTAATATGTACGTTGCTGAAGGCGTCGATCTTGTTCTGGCCGGTATAGGAATAGGCGCTGTCACAGTACATAATGAACTCATTATGTTTGAATTTGACATCGCCGATGAAGCGCCGCACATCGGGGTTGATCTTTTTGTTATAAACCAGCGAATTGGCATGGAGGATTTCAATTTTCCGGGTTTTGCCAGGCTGTTGTTCCTGTGCCCCGGCGCTGGCCATTACACATATCAATCCCCCTAGGAGCAGGCCGAATTTTAGGGAGGTTTTTTTCATCCTGCGGAATTTTTCTGCCACCCCGTTTTTGCACCCCGCTTAGCGGGGTGATGTTTTTTCTGACCCCGCTTAGCGGGGTCTTATTTTTTTCAACCCCCGCTTAGCGGGGTCAGAAAAATCGGGGTCAACGAAAATCAATGGGTTGTGATTTGGCAATCCTGAAATGCCTCATCAATGTGGATGTAGGTTTCTTTCTTTTTGTCGTTGATCCACTTCTGAATGATCTCTTGTTGCTTTTTGCGTTTGGCCATTTGGCTGAGCTTGCTATAATCCTCCTCAATGGTCGCCTTGTGGCGGTCGGTTTTGGAGGTGAGGCGGATGATTTTAAAGATGCTTTTGCCTTTGTCATCCTTGGCTTCGTAAGGATCGGATATTTGGCCCACCTTTAGGTCTTTCACCGCATTGTAGTCGGGTTGAGGCAATTCATCCAGTTCAAATTCATTGCTGGCATTTTTGGGATTGACCATGATCCCGCCATTCATCTTGTATTTTTTATCGTCTGAATGTTTAATGGCGGCTTGCTCGAAAGATATATTGCCCGTTCGTATTTCTGTGGCAATGCTGTCGAGCTGGTTCATTACCTTTTGTTTTTGAGCGACCTTGATATCAGGCTTAATGAGAATATGGCGTGTATTGACTTCATTCTCGCGCCGATCAATTAACTTGATGATATGATAACCGTAGGCCGACTGGACCACACTGCTGATTTCTCCCTCCTGGAGGCTAAAGGCGGCATCGGCATAGGCCGGATCAAGCTCCTGGGCGGTTCGGAAGCCCAGTTCGCCGCCTTTGCTGGCCGTACCCTGGTCTTCAGAGTAAAGCACCGCCATGGTGGAAAATTTGTCGCCTTTTTGAATCCTCTCTCTCAGCTCCAGCAACCGCTGGCGGGCTTGTCGCTCAGCTTGAACGCTTTGCGGGGGGTATTTCACAATCTGTGAGATCTGAACCTTTTTGTTGATCATCGGAATGCTGTCTTGCGGCATGTTCCGGTAAAAAGCCCTGACTTCCTTAGGGGAAACCGAAACATCGCTGATCAGCTGCTGGCGCATTTTCTGGGTTCGGATTTGCTCGCGGAGCAATTCCCTGAAGTCCTGCCGGATTTCAGGAATGCTCTTATTGTAGTATTGTTCCAGCTTTTCGCGCGAGCCGATCTGGCGGATAAAATACCTTAACCGCATGTCCAGTTGCGATTGTACCTGGTTTTCGCTGACCTCCAGGCTGTCCACCTCGGCCTGACGTAGCAACAGTTTCTGGGTCACCAGATCATTCAGCAACTGGCAGCTTAAGTTATCCTTGTTCATACCTCTTGCCCGGTACTGCATCCGTTGACTCTCAATGTCGGATTGCAATATCTTCTTATCTCCCACTATAGCTACCACCTGGTCAATAAGCTTGCCGTTCTGGGCTTCACTAGCTGGTATGAGAGTAAAAAGAGAAAGCGTGATCAATATGATCTGCTTCATTGGTGCCTGCATAAATTTTGCTTTTTTAATAGATGACAAATTCGTTGTGATTCAGTGCTTCGTTGTAAATATCGTTTTCCATTTTCTCCAACAACTGATGCTTTCTTTTATTGATGATGATGCTTCTGATTCGCTCTTTTACATAATTCAACGGGGCTTCACTGCCCTTTAGCTTATAATCGTGAATGCGTAAAAAGTGGTAAACCGAATTGTCTTTAATTTCCACGTATTTGCGGTTTTTGATAAAATGCTCCGGATCATCTACCTGTAGAGGGAGGTTGTTAATTAAACCGCTGAATTCCACCCACTTGTTGTTGAAATCGTCGAATTTTTCGGCGTATTGATAACAATAGTCTTTCAGCCGGGCCCGATCTTCGCTGTCATTTGACTTATACCATCTTCTTACCCGGTCCATATTGGGCGAATTCTCAGAGAGTTTGATGTAGAGGACCCTTACCAGGTTTTGGTCCAAAGTGAAATTGGAAGTATTCTGCTGGTAATAGGATTTGATTTCCTGCGGATTTACTGTTGTATCCAGTTTCTGGTCGATTAATTGCTGCTGGTAGCGGTAAATCAGCAAGGAAGCCCTGTAATTTTCTATTTGTTGCTGTATATCTTTGCTTTGCTGATCCAGGTTTTTCTCCGCCTTTTTCAGCAGCAGTTGCTTTTTGATCCAGTCGTTGATGTAATTCTTGGCGATCATCGTGCTGTCCTGTTTGGATTTTTGGTCCGGGATCACATCGTTCAGGTCAGACAGGTAAAGGTATTTATCGTGAATTTTAGCGATGGGCTTTTTGTTCTTGTTTTGTTGATTCTGACATCCCCCGGACAGCAGGGCCGCCAGCATCATCGCTGTTATCAGGTATCTCATGGCAATCATTGGTTTTGTTTGATCTGTTCGAGCACTTGATCATTGACCTGTATGGTGTATTTTTCTTTCAACTTTTCCAGCCACTGTTCTTCCAGGTAATTCTGGTAATCGGCAAGCACAGCACCCCGGGCTTCATCCAGCGATTTGGGCTGGGGCGGAATCTTTTCCCCTTTGACCAGAAAGGGTTTTTGATCCTGAACCTGCTTTTCACTGCCTTTATTCCAAACATGGTAATCGATCACCTGGTTTTCTCCTTTGCTGAAGGTGCCCGATTGGATCCTGACCTGTTGCTCTTTGTCGCTGTTGAGTTCATCGAGCACCTGCTGGTCGGAATACTTTTTACGGAACAACCCGCCTTTTTTCATTTTGCGTACTTTTTTGAGGGTCTTTTGATCATCGCACAGATAGACTCTACCGCGGAAGCGTTCGCCCCACATATACTGGTTCTTATGGTTTTGATAATATTGTCTCAGGCCGGTGGTATCGCGCGATGCTTTCGACCATACCTGGCGGTCCATGATCTCAAAAAGCAGAATCCCGTCATGGTATTCCTGCAGCAGGTATTGATAATCGGGATATTTTTCAGGAAGGCGTTGCTTTTCGTAGTCGAGGATCTTATCTTTCAGGAAGCTGTGATAAGCGGTATCGATCAGATAATGGCCGCGGAATTTTCCTTCCAGCTCATCGGGCAGATTCTGGAGGTAGGCGATGAAATCGGTGGTCGAATAATTTTGGTCTTTAATGGAAAACAGGGTTTTATTGGGGGCCCTTGATTTCAGGCGATCCCACTGAACCTGGTGTGCTTTTTCATCGACGAATTGTAAGAGGTTGTTGAAATGGGACTTATTCTCTTTGACCCGGTATTGATTTTTTAGTTCAGCAATGAGTGAATCCTGGGCAATTTCGTAGCGTGGGCTCTGGGTGATTTTGCGTTTGATTTGGCTTTTTTCTTCCTGGTATGTCTTCAGGGTTTTGCGGTCCAGGAGTTTAATGATATGCCATCCGATACGGGTTTTGACGGGTTGGGTAATGGTTCCTTTTTGTTCGAGTGAAAAGGCGGCTTTTTCGAAGGAGGGTACCATACGGCCTACTCCAAACCAGGGCAATTCACCGCCCTGGCGGGCCGATGTTTTATCCTCTGAATGTTTGCGGGCCAGTTCTTCGAAGGAAGCCCCCTGTTTGATGCGGTGGTAAAGTTCGTTGATTTTTTCTTTCTTTTCTCGGCGCTTGGCTTCCGACATGGATTCAGGGGCCAGCAGCATAATGTGGGCAACCTTAATTTTTCCTTTGGCTTTTCTTTCGCCGGTTTTTTTCAGCAGATGGTATCCGTGGCGGGTGCGGAAAGGCTGGCTGATTTGATGGGTTTTCATTTGATAAGCCTTGTTTTCCAGGGGATATACCATCTGGAGGGCTGTAAAAAAGCCCAGGTTACCGGAATTGCTTTTAACCGATGGATCATCCGAGGTGGCTTTGGCCACGGCATTGAACGAAGTCTTTTTTTTCCTGATCCGCTTACGGATGGATTTGATTTTGTTGTAGGCCCGCAGGGTATCCTGGTAGGCAGCGGGCCGGGGAATTGAGATGAGGATATGGCTGGCCCTGACTTCCTGCTTGCTGCGTTGATAAGCTTCCCGCATGAGCTGTTCCAGCACTTTTTGATCGATCAGGTAGGGTTTGGCCAGTTCGTCCCGGTATTTGGACAACTCGTTCTCAATGGAGGGGAGGGTGTCGAGTTGGCTGTTTTCTGCCTCAATGACCTTTAGCTTAAAGTCGATGAACAGGTCCAGGTAATCCTCTACAGGGGTTTGATCGCCAGAGGCCAGGTTTTGTTGGTTTTTTTGATAAATGCGTAAAAATTCTTTTTGGGTGATCTGATGGTCATCAATGGTCAACAACACCTCTTGCTCCTGGCCCCAAAGGACATTAAAAGGAATGAGCAGGATGACAAAGAACAGGTTGCGTAGCTTCATGGTTTGAGGGTTTTAGCATTCATGGGCATTATCTGCTGTAATTGGGTGCTTCCCGGGTGATCGACACGTCATGGGGGTGGCTTTCGGTCATCCCGGAGCTGGTAATTTTAATGAACCGGGCATCTTTCAGGCGGGTAATGGTTGAGGCCCCGCAGTAACCCATTCCGGCTTTCAATCCGCCGATCAACTGATAGATGACCTCGGAGAGGTTGCCCTTGAAGGGGACTCTTCCGGTAATGCCTTCGGGCACGAGCTTGCGCACGTCTTCCTCCAGGTCCTGGAAGTAGCGGTCTTTGGAGCCTTCCTGCATGGCCTCGACCGAACCCATTCCCCGGTAGGTTTTAAATTTGCGGCCCTGGTAAATGATGGTTTCCCCGGGCGACTCTTCCACCCCGGCAAAGAGGGAACCGGCCATGATGGAATCGGCACCGGCGGCAATGGCCTTAACCAAATCGCCTGAATAGCGCAGCCCGCCGTCGGCAATCAGGGGTACCCCGGTATTGGCACATTCTTTGGCCACATCGTAGATGGCCGAGAGTTGGGGCAATCCAACACCTGCCACCACCCGGGTGGTACAAATCGAGCCCGGACCAATGCCAACTTTCAGGGCATCCACCCCGGCATTGATCAGGTCACGAGCCGCCTCGGCCGTGCCTACATTGCCTACCACCACTTCCATCTCGGGATATCGCTGCTTAACTCTTTTTAGGGTGGAAAATACCCCCTTGCTATGGGCATGCGCGGTGTCGATGACCAATGCATCCACGTTTTCCCTGACCAGAGCTTCTACCCGGTCCATTACATCGCGGGTCGTCCCTACAGCCGCTGCCGTGCGAAGCCGGCCTTTCTCATCCTTACAGGCATTCGGGTTGTCCTTTACCTTGGTGATGTCCTTGTATGTGAGCAACCCAATCAGTTTATAGCCATTATCCACCACCGGCAACTTCTCAATCTTGTGCTTCTGCAATATGTCGGTGGCTTCTTCCAAATCTGTCGACTGCGATGTGGTGATGATGTGCTCACTGGTCATTACATCTTCCACCGGCCGCTTGAAATTCTTTTCAAACCTTAAATCACGGTTGGTGACAATGCCGATCAATACATTGTGGTTGTCCACCACCGGTATACCCCCGATCTTATATTCTTTCATGATGTTCAGTGCATCCTCAATGCTGCTGTTTTTCCTGATGGTGATCGGATCATAGATCATCCCGTTTTCAGCCCGCTTTACCGATTTAACCTGGCGGGCCTGCTCTTCAATGGTCATGTTTTTATGGATCACACCAATACCCCCCAACCGGGCGATGGCAATGGCCAGCTCCGCCTCGGTTACCGTATCCATCGCAGCCGATACAATCGGTATATTGATCTTGATGTTCCGCGAAAAGTGGCTCGATAAATCTACCTCATGGGGCAATACCTCCGAGTACTGGGGAATCAGCAACACATCATCAAAGGTATAGCCATCCGCCTGTATTTTATCCTTATCGAAAGACATGGATTGATGAATTTTGGTTAATTTTAAATCGCGCCAAAATACAAAAAAATGAGAAAATAAATGGGATTCCTTGCTAAAAATATTGGATCCGCGGCGCTGACAAATGTTTGTTATTGATAACGTTATTTTGTGGATCATGATATTTTTTGAACCATTAAATTGCAGGAATTCTATTTTTTAAATGGCTGTTTGTTTTGGAAAAATATCGTCAACTGCTTCATCGGTACTGGGGTTATAAGGAATTCAGGCCGCTGCAGGAACAGATCATTGATTCGGTCATGCACGATCGCGATACCCTGGCATTGTTGCCGACCGGCGGGGGTAAGTCGCTGACCTTTCAGATCCCGGCCCTGGCCCGCGAAGGCATTTGCCTGGTGGTGACACCCCTGATTGCCTTGATGCGCGACCAGGTCGATAAACTTACCCAGCTTGGAATCAAGGCCATGGCCATTCATTCGGGCATGAGCAGGCGGGAGATCGATGTGGCACTGGATAACTGTATTTTTGGGGGCTACAAATTTCTTTACCTTTCACCCGAACGCATTGAAACGGATCTTTTTAAGGCCCGGGTTGAGAAAATGCAGGTGAACCTGGTTACCATTGATGAAGCCCACTGCATCTCTCAATGGGGCTACGACTTCAGGCCTTCCTATCTTAAAATTGCCCAAATAAGGGATTATCTGACCACCCAACCCCCCTTCCTGGCTTTAACGGCGACGGCAACCCCCCGGGTGGTTGAGGATATTCAGGAGAAGCTGGCTTTTAAAGAGAAAAATCTGCTGAAAACCAGCTTTGAACGGCCCAATCTGGTTTATCTGGTTCGCCAGATAGAAGACAAACCAAAGTATTTGCTTAAAACATTATCCCAAAACAAGGGCTATGGCATTGTATATATTCGCAGCAGAAAGAAAACCAAAGAGATAGCCCAGCTTTTGGCCCGTCATCACATCGCGGCCGATTACTACCACGCCGGGCTCGACTATGAGACCCGTCAAAAAAAGCAGGACCAATGGCAGAAAGGCCAAAAACGCATCATGGTCTCGACCAATGCTTTTGGAATGGGCATTGACAAGGCGGATGTGCGTTTTGTGATTCATTATGACCTGCCCGATACCATTGAAGCCTATTTCCAGGAAGCCGGAAGGGCCGGACGCGACGGCCAAAAAGCTTATGCCGTCTTGCTCTACAACAACACCGATAAGGTGAAGGCTCGGGCACGCATCAAGCGTAATTTTCCCCCGATAAAAGATATAAAAGCCGTCTATCAGGCCCTGGGCAATTATTTTCAAATACCCGTGGAAGGGGGGAAGAACAAGGCTTTTGATTTCAATGTGTATGAATTTGCTTCCCGCTATCATTTTAGCCTTTCAACCATATACAGCAGCATACAGTTCCTCCAGAAAGAGGGTTATCTGGAGCTGACCGATGAATGGGCCAACCAGTCAAAGGTGCACTTTCATGTCAGCCGCGATGACCTCTACAATTTTCAACTTACCCGCTCGGGTTATGACAACTTCATCAAATTGTTGTTGCGAAGCTATTCGGGCATTTTTACCGAATATGTAAAGATTGATGAGCGTTCCCTGGCACGCAAAGCCAATACCAACCAACAAGTGATCTACAAATACCTGGTACAGCTTAAAAAACTCAAACTGCTGGATTATATCCCCCAGCGGAAAACCCCGATGATCGTCTATACCGAAGAAAGGCTTGATCGCCGCAACCTGCGCATCTCACGCGAACAATATGCCCGGCGCAAAGAACACTATGTGGAAAAACTCAGGGCCATGGTCAATTATGCCGATACTTCCACTCAGTGCCGCAGCCTTTACCTGTTGCACTATTTCAGCCAAACCGATGCACAAGCCTGCGGCCAGTGTGATGTCTGTATGCGTAAACAGGAACGCCAGCTGGGGGTTCAGGAATTTGACCAAATCATGAGCCACATACACAGCCAGCTCGGCCAACACCAACTCACCACCGAAGAACTGGTCGATGCCCTGCCATTCCAGGAAGATAAAGTCATAAAAGTGGTAGACTGGCTTACCGAAAGCGGCAAACTGGTTACTTCGCAGGCGGGAAAATGGCGATGGAAACAAAAAAACCAGGCAGGTAAAAGTTAAGGAAGATACTCTATCCTGCCTGGAGCCGATGCTAATGGAGGTGATTCATTAATAAAGATGATCGTTCAACCCATTTCGTTGCGTTGGATGTAAAATTTTTTCTTTTCTATTCGTTTATGGTCTTGAGAAGAAATTTATAGTTTTGCCCAATCATTTTTGTCTATGCAGGAACAACAATACCATCAGCAGCTGCTCAACGATGAAACGGTGAGTGCATTTGTCACCCGGGCAGCCGAATATTGTACGCTAACTGAGAACGTCGATAATTTTACCAAGGTCGACTTCATTCAAAAATCCATCCGGCTTTTATCGGGATTGTATGCCGCCATGGCAAATATGCCCGACATCACAAATGTGACTGATCGGGTCAATGAGAAGTATGTCAATGAGAGTGACTGGCACCGCATTTACAACCAGATCAACCGGAAGCTTGGTTATCATGACGACTATGTAGATGTTTATGATCCGGTAGCCAGGGAGGATCAGGATGTAAGCATTGTTAGCCTGGCCGATAATTTTGCCGATATCTACCAGGATATGAAGGATTTTGTAACCCTCTACAGCATGGGGAACGAGGAGGTTATGGTAGATGCTTTGTGGGAATGTCGGATGAATTTTGAAGAATATTGGGGGCCGAAGCTGTTAAGCGCCCTGCGTATCCTTCATCGCCTGTTTTTCAGTGAAGAGAACCTCCAGGAGGAAGAGCAGCAGGAGAAGCCGGATCAGGAGCAGGATGAAGATGAACAAACCACCCGTGGGGGATGGCTGTTCGAACAAACCAAACAACAATACAAAAAAGGGGAGAGGTGATGAAACATCGTGCTGCCATTACCGACGAAGAGATTAAGCAGTTGCCCCGCAAGGAATTTGACGGGGAAATTTTTTTAATTGACTCTTTCAACAAGCTTCAACAGGCCATGCCTTTATTGGAGGAGGCCGATATACTGGGCTTTGATACCGAGACCCGACCCTCATTCAAAAAAGGCAAGAATTATGAAGTCTCCCTCTTGCAACTGGCCACCGGTCAGCGGGCTTTCCTGTTCAGGCTCAACCATATCGGTTTGCCCAAAGCCCTGAGGAACGTTTTGGAAAATTCCGGCATACAAAAGATCGGCCTGGCTCTGAGGGATGATGTCAGCGGCCTTCAGCGCCTAGCCCATTTTAAGCCTGCCGGTTTTGTTGATTTGCAGGATCTGGCCAATCACCATGAAGTCCCCCATAATGGACTAAAGAAACTGGCCGCCAAATTCTTGGGCATTCGCATCTCCAAGGCCCGTTCCAAAAGGCTTTCCAACTGGGAAGCAGAAAGCCTGGGGCCCAAACAGGTCAGATATGCCGCTACCGATGCCTGGGTCTGCTACGAATTATACCAGGTGATGAAGGATCTGGGCCAGTAACCGGGAAATATATGGAATATCTCAGGGGAACATATGGAAGCTCTTCGGGGAATATAGAAGATACCCGGGGAAAATATGGATGATAACTGGAAAAGATAGGAATGATCGCCGGTGAAGACAGGGATGATCTTTGTTAACCTGCAAGGGGCCGGAAATTACAAAGCAAAAAGTCAGTAAGGCCCGACGATCGCATTTGCAGATCATGAAGGTGGCGGTGCTCAGAAGCGATCCGGCTGTCAAAAAGTTGAGCAGGAGCTGCCAGACAAAAACACAGTACCTTGTTGGTTCATTAACTACTCATAAAATCAGAAGGTTATGGCAGAAGCGCCAAGGGTGATTTTAAAATCGGGCAAAGATCAATCCCTGATGCGTTACCACCCCTGGGTTTTTTCAGGGGCGGTCAAAAAAACCAAAGGATCTTTTACGGAAGGCGATGTGGTAGATGTTTACAACAACAAGGACCACTTTTTGGGCAAGGGCCATTACCAGCCTGCTGCCATAACCGTTCGCATGCTGACCTTTGAAGAGCGGGGGATTGATCAGGCTTTTTTCAGGGAAAAGTTGCAATCGGCCATTGATTTGAGGAAGAAAGCGGGATTGATGGACGATGATGCCACCAATGTTTTTCGCCTGGTCAATGCCGAGGGCGACGGGCTACCCGGGTTGATCATTGATTATTACAACGGAACTGCCGTTATCCGGGCCCATTCAGTGGGTATGTACCGCTGGTTTAATCAGCTGGTTCATATCCTTCGGGAGTTGATGGGTTCCCGCCTGGTTGCTGTCTACAATAAGAGCGGTGAATCCCTGCCGCATCAGGCCCAGGTGGACCGCCAGGAAGGTTATTTGTGGGGAGCTGAACAAACGACCAGGGTAAAGGAGCATGGCCTTACCTTTGAGGTAAACTGGCAGGAAGGACAAAAAACCGGCTTTTACATTGATCAGCGGGAGAACCGCGAGCTGGTGCGGGGTTATGCCCTTAATGCCGATGTGTTGAATCTTTTCGGCTATACCGGTGGCTTTTCCGTTTATGCCGCAGCCGGTGGTTGCCGGTCGGTGACTACCGTAGACAGCTCCCAGGTCGCCATTGAACAAGCTGAAGAAAATATGCGCCTTAACTTTGGCCAGGATATGGCCCATCAGGCATTGGCCCGTGATGCCTTTAAATATCTTCAGCACAATGGCGGGGGCTTCGACCTGATGGTAATCGATCCGCCGGCTTTTGCCAAACATTACAATGTCCTGCCCAATGCCATCCAGGGGTATAAGAAGCTCAACCGCATGGCCATAGAAAAAATCCGCCCCGGTGGTATTATTTTTACATTCTCCTGTTCCCAGGTGATGAGCCGCGATCATTTCAGAAAAATGGCCTTTGCTGCATCAGCCAACACCAGCCGGCGGGTGCGTATACTGGGTCAGCTGAACCAGCCGGCTGATCATCCCATCAACATCTATCACCCCGAAGGAGAGTATTTGAAAGGTTTGATCCTGCAGGTAGATGGCTGATGGCGAGCTGCATGGTCTTTTTGTAAGTATCCATCCGAGCAAGTACCCCTTGTGCAGCAAAAAAATTTGGGGTGATATTTAGTCAAGTTTCAAGTTCTGGGGCAAGAGATCATCCAACTGGTTGGCGGGATATTCAGGGATCAGCTCCAGTACACGCTTGAGCCATTTCCATGGGTTAACACCATGCTGCTTACAGGTTCCAAAGAAGCTTCTTTGGAACCTGCAGCCATAATGGTGTTAATTCTCTTACTTTTTTCATATTAAGTTTCTTATTTGCCATCTTAATCATCTTTTAGTATAAAAGTCCAGTTCCTTATCCAGCTCTTCTGATGAATAACCGATCACGGGTATATTATTCTTTTTACATTCTGCTATAAACTCATAAAGATCCATTTCTGCAATCTCTGCAGCGGCAGAAAGGAAAATTTTTTCATCCCGGTATAGAGATAATGCATATTTCTGCTTTATTTCCTTTTTCAGCTTCAATTGGTCACCTAATGGTTATTTTGGTTCAAAATGTGCCACCGATTCCGGTTTTATTGTGCCACATTTTATTACAGGTTTGTTTTTATCTAAACAGCATGATAAACAAATCACCATATTTCAACTGTCAATTTATCAACAAGTTGCATATGTTTGTCTTTTGTGGCTAATATCAGATCATGTTGTAATGCTAAGGCAGAAATCCATATATCGTTCTCGGGTATAGGGTTACCCCTTATTTTTAATTCCTTTTTTATTTTAGCATAAAAGGTTGATGTGATATCGTCACTTGATAAGATATCAAATGAATCCAGATTTTTTTATGATTTTAAGATTTTTTGCTGAATTATTTGATAGTTCAGCACCATAATACAGCTCACCGGTAGCAATATGGGGAACAGCCATATATTCAGAAGATAGAAATTTATCCTTCAAATCATTACGACCTTGCAAAAAATCTATTATGACATTGGTATCCAGCAGGAATCTTTTACCACTCATCCCGATCTATTTTTTCGCAGCCATCTTCAATGGTTTTTCTTATTTTTTCCGCATCTTTACTATTAAGACTCCCATGGTAAACCATAAAATTATCTTCTTTTCTCTTGCTTTTCAGCAAAGAACGCACATAATCCAATACCTTGTTTAGGTCGCTATAATTCATAGCCTTAAGATGCTTATTTATTTCCTTTGTTAGGGAATTTTCCATGATAACTACATTTAAAAGTATTGAAAAATTCGTGTTCTATCAATAATAGAACGAATTAAGAGCTGTTTAGTTGCATTTTTCGATTGTTAGGTCGTTGGTTACGTTATGTGAGGTCTGGTCTCGAAGAAGTTTTCTTATTTTTCTTCCACCACGATAAAGATATCCTCGTTTTCCCTTTTCATGTAGTATTCTTCGCGGGCGAATTTCTCGAGGTTTTCCTCGTTGGTTTTGAGTTGGTGGAGTTTGACGGAGTCCCGGTGGATTTTGTCGAGGTAGTATTCCTTTTCTTCTTTGAGCTCTTCCTGGCGATTCATTTGCCGGAAGCGGTCCACCAGGTTGTTCTGGTCAAAGAAGGTGATCCACACCAGGAAGATCAGCAGGGTCAGCACGAACTTATTTTTAAGCACGGGAAAGACTTTCCGTATGATCTTCTGAAGGGTTTCCATGGTGATGGTGTAAATAGCAAATAAATATCCATCAAATTTTCGCAATGTTATTTCCCCAGTTTATTATATTATGCTTTTATTGTT
>CAJXLK010000030.1 GCA_913055635.1 uncultured Bacteroidota bacterium | reverse complement strand
CCCGTTGGAGGTGGCGTAGTGATCCTGCCAGGATTCGAACCTGGGACCTACGGCTTAGAAGGCCGTTGCTCTATCCAGCTGAGCTACAGGACCGGCTTGTAAAGCGATACAAAAATATAAAAAATATCGCCCCCATAAAAAGAATCCCCTAAAAAGTGATCCTGCCCGGATTCGAACTTGGCATTCGAACCTGGGATTTTGGCGGAGAATGGGATTTAGTCGTCCGGCACAGCTATAAAGTGGATCGGGAAAGCAATTGCTACCTTGAATCCTCATGCCAGCGAGCGGATCCAGTTGACCAGGCCTTTTTTTTCGATGATCTGCATGAGTTTGTCCGGTAAGGGGGCGAAACCATATTGGTGTTCGTTCAGGTAGAGGGCCCCCTGGTTGAAATCAACCTTTACGGCATCCCCCGGCTGATAGGCCTCGACCACTTCAGGCTGCACAATCACCGGCAGTCCCTGGTTGATGGAAGAGCGAAAAAATATACGGTTGGCCGATTTAACGATAACCGCCTTCACTCCAACATAGCTCAGCCCGACGGCGGGATGTTCGCGAGAACTGCCGCAGCCGAAATTTTCCCCGGCTATGATCACATCACCCTCCTGAACCTGGTTGGCGAAATGGGCATCAAAACCCTGGAACAGGTAAGGTAAAATGGCCTTTGGATCAGAGCTGGCAATCTCATAGGTCAGGTTCCCGGCAAACATTTGATCGGTGTTCAGGTTGTTGACATCCTTATAATTCCAGACCCCGTTGAAGCGGCGGTGGTCATCGGCGGCAATGGTAACGGTGGGGCTCTGTTTTTTTTCATAGGGGAACCGGTCCTGACGGGGTTTACCCCTCGGATCGGTTATGACCCCGTGAATGGCCGACCAGGCAACTGTAGCCGGTGATGCCAGGTAAATTTGGGCATTTTTATTGCCCATGCGGCCTTTAAAATTGCGGTTGGCCGTAGAAATGACTGTAAAATCGTCGGCGGGAATGCCCTGGCCGGTACCCAGGCAGGGGCCGCAGGAAGCGCTCAAAACGGTAGCCCCGGCTTCCACCAGGGCGGTGATGATGCCCTCATCCAGGGCTTCCAGGTATATTTTCCGGGAGGCAGGGATAACCAGCAACTGAAACCCCTCTGCAATCTGCTTGCCCTGTAAAACACGTGCTGACTGCCTGAGATCCTCCAGCCGGCCATTGGTGCAGGTCCCAACCAGACCCTGATGAACGGGTGTTCCCTGCACTTCAGAAACAGCCCTGACATGATCCACGTGGTGGGGGGCCGCTACCAAGGGGAAGATATCATCCAGGTCGAGCTCTATTTCCTGCTCGTAATGGGCCCCTTCATCTGCCCAAATACCTTCCACGGTGTTCACCCCATAAAAATCGGCCAGTACCTGGTCGGGCGGGAAAACGGCATTCTTCGCCCCCATCTCCGAGGCCAGGTTCGCCAGGGTCATCCGCTCAGCCACCGAAAGGGTCTGGACACCCGGGCCATGGTACTCAATCGACTTGTAATTGCCCCCGGCCGAGCCAATCATCCCTATAATCCAAAGAGAAAGATCTTTGGCATAAACACCATGATTGAGCTTGCCTCTTAAGGTAATTTTGATGGATTCAGGAACACGGAACCATGTTCCCCCCCCTTTCCAGATGCCGGCCGCTTCCGTCCTATCAATGCCGACAGCCAGCGCATTAAAGGCACCCGCCGTGCAGGTATGGCTGTCGCTGCCTACAATAACCATCCCTGGCTCCGCATGGTACGACATAATCTGGTGACAAATACCCCGGCCCGCATCATAAAACTTTTTAATTCCCTGCTCTTTGACCAGCTTACGCACCATCTGGTAATTGTTGGCCAGCTTGGCATTGGTTGGCGGGGCATTGTGATCCAATACAACCAGCAACTGATCGGGATCAGCAACTTTTACCCCATTCATCCTGGCAAAAGTATTCATGATGCTTGCCGTATTGTCGTGGGTCAGGACAATACCCGGCTTCTTAAAGACAATGGAACCTGTCTTGGCCTTGAGTATCTTTTCAACAAAGGTTTGAGGATTCGCCATATCATAAGATTTAATAAATTGCTATTGAATGAAGCCCGCAACTTCACATCCTCTGGCCCGGCACAAAAAAATATAAATAAACCCCCGGCAAGCCACAGCCCCTTAAAACAATCCCCCGTTTTGATAGATCTCCATCTGAACCTCCGAGAAAGGTTCCACCCTGATGGTCTGCTCATTTTTTGTATTGGTAAGGGCCCCGGTTTTAAAGTTGACCTGGATGGTATCGCCGGTTTGCAACCCGAGTTCCGCCAGTGAATCATACATAAGAATCGGAAAAGCGGCATTGATGGCATTTCTTTCATAGATGGCCCCAAAAGACTCAGCCAGGATGGCCTGTACGCCAAGGGATTTAAAGCAATCAACGGCCTGTTGCCGGGAACTGCCGCTTCCAAAATTCTTACCTGCAATGACAATATCGCCTGGTTGGGCTTTTTGGGCAAAATCTTCATAGCCTTCCAGGTTATCGAAGGTGTATTGGCCCATCTCATGGATATCGGTAACAGAGAGGTACTTGTTGTGGTAGATCATATCGGTATCAATGTTGTCGCGGTTGATGGCCCACACACGGCCCTCGACTTCAATGGGTTGATCATGGACAACCTTCTTTTGCGCTTTGGCCTTCTTCTTTTTTACGGTTTTTTCGGTTGGGGTGAAGGCGGGCGGTTTTTCAGGGATGTCATCGGGGGTGGTAATGTAACCGGCCACCGCAGAAGCTGCCACCACCGCCGGGGAGCTAAGATAAACGCTGCCTTTTCCCTGTTTCCCGGGGAAGTTTCTGTTACCGGTACTGACCGTCACTTCGCCCGGTCCGTTTTGCCCCACCTGGCCGGCAGCGCATCCGGCACATCCGGCATTGGAGACCAGTGCCCCGGCATTTTTAAAAATCTGCAACAGCCCTTCCTCCATACATTGCATCCAAACTTCATTGGTCGAAGGAACAATCTTCAGGACCACTCCGGGGGCCACCTGCTTGCCCTGCAATACCCGGACTGCGGCCCGCATATCTTCCATCCGCCCATTGGTGCATGAACCGATAAAACCACTGTCAATCCTGGTCTTTTTCACCTGATCCATCTCCACGGTATCATGGGGTTGACCCGGAAGTGAAATCCGACGGGTAAACTGGCTGATATCCAGATCAAATACCTGATCATACCGGGCATCTGCATCGGCTTTGACCACCTCAATGGCCTTGCCAGCCCGGCTTTCACTATACTTTCTCACTTCCTCATTCGGGGTAAACAGAATGATAATCGCCCCCATCTCGGTGGCCATAGAGGAAATGGTGATGCGCTCATCCAGAGATAACCGCCCTACCTCATCCCCATACATCTCGAGCGAATAGCCCAGCAGGGTATTGGCCCCAAAACGATTCAGCAAATTCAACACCATATCCTTGGCCGTAAGCCCTTCCGGACGCTGCCCCGTCAGGTTCAGCTTCACCGACCTGGGGACTTTAAACCATACACTGCCCTTGTGCCAGGCCGCAGCAATGTCCTTGTCGCCCATGCCCTGTCCAAAAGCACCAACCGCCCCCAGTATGTTGGCATGCGAATCGGTCGTTACCGCCGTTGTCCCCGAATAGGCCCATCCTTCATGTATCAGGGTATGAGTGCCTATGCCATTGTTGATGTCATATATCTTTATGCCACGCTCACGGGCAAATTCCCGACATATCTGCTGATTCTGGGCATATCGCTGATCAGAGCCGGTGGGATTGCAATCAAAGGTGAAAAAAGTCTTCAGCGGATCATCAATCGAAAGGTCATGGTCAACCAGATGCTTGACCACACTGGCCCCACCAAAATCCCGGGCAACCCGGGCATCTATCTCAATATCGGTGATATCCCCAGGTTTTAAAACCTCTCGCCCTGAATGACGGGCAAGAATTTTTTCTATCATTGTCATAGCCATGACTTTATAAATTTCGAGTTTGCTACTTAAACAAATTTAACATTTTTCCCCCACTCCTCCTAATTTATATTACCCCCATAGCCAGACAACTATAAAAAAGCCAACTCACCGGATCATCGCCTCCCAGAAAGTAGCAGGTTGGGTTTAACTTTTAATTGTTATGCTGATCCATTACTTTTGCAGCATCCATTGCAGAGGTGAAACACCCCTGCAATGGTTCTTGCATGCAAAGAATTGCACAACATAGACATCCATGAACTTATACCACAACTACGTGCCTAAAACCGGCCATGGTAAAGGAGCCAATCGGTCGTTTTTCAAATAAATGAAAAAACAGAATGAAACCCCGATCCAAGAACTTACACAACAAAAACATGAATAAAGCATGGGGGTTCCATGGCAGAGGTTATCGAGACCAACCAATTATATACCATTATTATACTGAAATACAAACTGTTAATTGAATTTTATTCGAATGAACCAAAGTCTGGGGGCCAATATTACCAAGCTCTACCTGATCAAGATTGCCAAGTGGTTCATGTTGTTCATGCCCATCATCGTGCTGTTTTACCAGGAAAACGGGTTGACGATGCAGGATGTATTTATCCTGCAGGGGGTATATTCAGTGGCGATTGTGGTTTTGGAGATTCCTTCGGGTTATCTGGCTGATGCCCTGGGGCGAAAGACCACGATGATCATCGGCACCACCCTGGGCTGCGCAGGGTTTGCCATCTACAGTGTTTCCTTTGGATTCTGGGGTTTTTTGCTGGCTGAGATGACCATGGGCATTGGGCAGAGTTTGATATCCGGGGCCGATTCGGCCATGCTCTATGACAGCCTTCAAGCCATGGGCCGAAGGGATCAATATCTTCGGCTGGAAGGCAGGATGGTTTCGGTGGGAAATTTTGCCGAAGCCACCGCGGGCATTTTAGGGGGGCTGCTGGCAGAGATCAGCCTGAGAACCCCATTTATTGCACAAACAGGGGTCTCCTTCATCGGAATTCCTGCCGCTATCCTGCTGGTGGAACCATTCAGGCAAGAAAAGATCTCAAAAATGAGGTTTCGCGATATCCTCCTCATCGTGCAGGAAGCCCTGGTGAAAAAGCCCCGGCTTAAATGGAACATCATCTACTCAGCGGTAATCGGGGCCTCTACTCTGACCATGGCTTGGTTCGTACAGCCTTATTTCCGGCATGTTGATCTGGATCTGCCCTTATTCGGGGTTTTTTGGTCATTGCTCAACCTTTCCGTAGCCATCACTTCATACCTGGCCTATAAAGTAGAATACAGGCTGGGACCGGTAAAAATGATTGTCTTCATCACCATTGCCCTCCCGCTGCTGTATTTTGTCCTCAGCTATATAGATGCCCTCTGGGGTATTGCAGTGCTCTTCATTTTTTACCTGGTGCGGGGCATCGCTACGCCGGTGCTCAAGGATTACATCAACCGCATCACCGAATCCCACAGCCGGGCAACGGTGCTGTCGGTGCGCAATTTTTTCATTCGCATGCTCTTTGCCGGTATTGGTCCGTTCCTGGGTTGGTATACCGACCATTACACCCTGCCCAGTGCCCTGGCCCTGGCGGCTGCTACCTTTTTCCTGCTGGCCCTTATTGCCGGGGGCTACTTCATCCAAACCAACCGCAATATAAAAGCCGGCAGTTGAAAACAACCGCCGGCTTTAGGGATGCATTCATTCAGGTGGCTTAATCCATGGGTTCAAATTCCCCTTTACTTGCACCACATATGGGACATTTCCAGTCGTCAGGGATTTCTTCGAAAGGTGTGCCGGGTTTAATGTTGCCTTTGGGATCCCCCTCTTTGGGATCATAAATGTGACCACAGACTCTGCATTTGTACTTTTTCATAGACTTTGGATTTAGAGGTTCGTAGATTTATGCGATTTGACGTTTATTGTGGAGATAATGTTCATTTTCTCTTTAATGGTGTAACCTGCTTCCGGGCTGCTCGGGTCTGATCCGCGTTGTTTTGGTCTGCTTCCGGGCTGCTTTCGCCCTGTTTCGGCCTGATCCCTTGATGGATGCGTCTTCACATGAATCGGACCCCATTTTAATGAACATCACCAAGCTCTTTTCTGGATCCCCATATGCCTTCCACGGCATTCACGAACAGGAGTTTTTTCAATCAAAGCCGTTGGCGGGGACCCCGCCTTTACTTGCCGACCTTGCGAACGGCATCGATCACGGTGCCGTCTACCCATTTGATGGCAGCAATGACCTGATCCTCCAACCGGGGTTTGGCTGGCTTACCGCAGATTTTTAAAGCTTCATCCCTCAATTCATGAATATCACGAATGGGCAGGCCGGATCCTTTGGCCTTTTCAATCAGGTCGCTGCGTTGAGGATTGATGGCAATCCCGCGTTCGGTGACAACCACATCGATCATTTCACCCGGTCCGCAAACCGTGGTAACCTGATCGGTGATTACCGGTATCCGGTCGCGGAAAAGGGGCAAAGGAAGAATAACGGTTTTCGAGAACAAGCAGTTTTGCCATCCGCCGATGCCATGAAGCAGGTATCCATCAGAATGGGTCACCACATTGGCATTAAAATGCACATCCACTTCAGTGGCTCCCAGGACCACCACGTCGACCATCCCTGCAAAGTTGCCTTTTCCATGGTAATTGTAACTGGTGAAGGGGCTGGTCCATACATGATTGGGATTATCCCTCATCGAGCGGAGTCCCTCCAGGTCGAAGGTTTGCCCGTCCAGGATATAATCGACCAGGCCCTCTTCCAACATGCCCACCAAATATTTGTTGCTGCCCCCCCGGGCAAAACGGGCTTTTATGCCTGTGTCCCGCATTTTTTGGGCAAAGAATTCGCCCACGGCGAGCGATGTGCCCCCGGCACCCGATTGAAAGGAAAAACCGTCATGTAAAATGCCGGTGGCTTCACAGAAATTGGCGGTCATCTCTGCCAGCAACAAGCGGTCGGGACTTTTCGTAATTCGGGTTGTGCCTGAGACAATTTTTTCAGGGATACCAACCTGTTCCAGCTCCACGGTAAAGTCAACATGATTTCCCTGAATCTGCCAGGGAACACAGGGGAAGTCCACCATATGGTCGGTGGCCACAATGACCTGATCGGCATATTCGGAATCGGCCAGGGCAAATCCCAGCAACCCGCTGGCAGAATCGCCATAAAGACCGTTGGCATTGCCAAAAGCATCGGCGCATCCGGCCCCGATCACGGCAATATCAATTTTAACCTCCCCATCCTGCACAGCCTGATACCTGCCGCCATGTGAACGAAGCACTCCGGTGCCCTTCATCTTACCTTCCGAGGTGAATTTACCCAGCGGGCCGTTCATGCTGCCTTCTATGTGATGAATGGTGCCGTCCTCCATATACCGGATCAAATGCTCGTGACAGGGGAAAGAAGCCGAAGGAAACCACCGCAGGTTTTTGATCCCCAGCTCATGAGCCGCCTCGAAAACCTGGTTGGCCAGAAGATCACCATTTCGAAAATGATGATGGGTCGAAATGGTCATCCCCTCACCTATACCCGCCTTCTTCAATGCTTCCTTCAGCGAAGCAACCCGCTTATCCCCATTGGAGGGATAATCGCTGCAAGATCTGATCCGGGGGGCGTGTTTATATCCCGAAGGTTTATATTGGCCAACCCCCTGAAAGGGGATCGCCTGCTCACCGTTGATCTGCTCAGGTACCTCACGGCCAATGGCATTCTCTACTAAATGGTCTGCTGGTTGTCCCATGGCTGATTTGTTAAGTATTCATGTGGATTGTTCCGCCCCTCTATGCATCGTTTTTGTAAAGATAGGAATAAAAAGGTGTACAAACAAAACTCAGGCCGGTGGAACAGGCCGATCAATGCTAAGATGAGCCAATTCAGCGGTGGAAGCAGCCTTAATGGTGATCTTCATCAAAAGCTTCCCGCCAGTTTTCGGGGATCAGGCCCAAATACAAAGCCAGGTCTATGTTCTTCTGGGCCCTTCTAACCACCGGGGGATCAATCATCTTTGAGCCGAGCGAGACCACACCAAGGCCTTTTTCCTGAGCCTCATAATAGGCATTGACAATTTTCTTGGCCTGTTCTATTTCATCGGCATCGGGGGCAAAACTTTGATGGATTATCCTTATTTGGCGGGGATGAATACAACCCATCCCTTCAAAGCCCAATGATTTGCTCTCCTTAACGGTATCACGCAATCCCTGCTGATCAGCTACATCGGAAAAAACCGAATCAATGGCCTGTATGCCAGCAGCTTTACAGGCATTGACCAGCCGGCTGCGGGCAAAAAAAGACTCTTTTGCTTGATTGGTACGCCGGGCACCAATATCCGCGGTATAATCTTCCAAACCGATGGCCAAAGCCACAATGTTGGCCGAAGCACTGGCTATTTCAAAGGCTTTTTCAACTCCCAGGGCACTCTCAATGATGGGCATCAGGTAAAACATCGCCTCCCTTGAGGTCTGTTTTCGATAACGGTCAATGGCCTCTTCCAGTTCCCGGATCTGTCCGGCTCCTTCACATTTGGGCACCAGGATGGTATGCACATTGTGGCCCAGGATGTAGGGCAAATCCTCAATTCCGCGGGGAAGCTGGTTGATCCGCACCATCCGCTCAGCTCCATAAAAGTTGATGCCCCTCAAGGCGTTGCGTACCAAAAAACGGGCCTCATGCTTCTTGTCAGGAGCCACCGAATCCTCAAGGTCCAGTATCACCCCGTTGGGATGATGGATGCCTGCATTCAACATCATCTTGGGCATGTTGCCGGGTAAATAAAGCCGCGAAAAGCGAAACTGTTCTTTTGCGGCCCCATATTGATTCTCTTCGATCATCGGCAAGAGGTATTGGGTTTCGGTGTCAATCAGCTGGCTGATGGCCGCTTCCACCCTGGCTGCAATGACCAACGAAAGGGCCCCGGTATCCTCCAACCTGATCCACACATGGGGAAGCTCAAAAAAACCGAGCATATCCTCTACCAACGAACGAATGGCCTGCCCATACAGGGTGTTGACTTTGCTGTCAACCTCAATTTGCCGGCCTCCCCTGTCCCGAAGTTCCAGGGTTATATGGCAGTCCGAGCGGACATTGTCACCTTTATTGCCGGCATATGCTATTTGTTTACTCATAAGGATTGACTTTAATGGAATGTATTGTTCATTTGGATAAGGGCGGATTTTAATGGATTGACCGCCCGTGCATATTACATCCAACACCCTCTGGCTGCGATAAAAACCCCGGCCGCGGATTTCAAGCAAAAGGTTTGCCGGATTGCTACTGGCTTTTATTGATAAATTCCTTTCTGCCTCCTTACTTCTTCCTACCGGCTGGCTTGCTTGATAAAATGCAAATTGTCAAAGTGGAAATCCTGGCTGGGCAGGTTGATTTGAAAGCCCGAGACTTCTCCTTTGGCATTGAACTCAAAGGTAACCAGGCCAAAAGGCAAAAACGGGTCATTAAAATCCACCCGGAACGTATCATAATGCCAATGGCTCATTTTGCTGGTAAAAGTTTCTCCGGCCGGCAGCAAGGTAAGTCTGAGGCTGTCGTTTTGAAGGTCAATGCGGGCTTCCCCGTAAAACCGGTCACGGTAGTTTCCCGTATAGGCTTTTAAATCCAGGGAGGAACGGGTATTGCTGACCCTTTGATTCAGGCGCTTTTGGCGGGCTTTTTCCTGCCGGGCCCGGTAATTTTTGCGTGCATCCAAAGCTTGCTGCAGACGGTCCTTTGAAGGGACTTCCCCGAGATAATGTGCCATAATGGTCTGATTGATGGTTTGTCGAATAAAAAGATCAAACCCGTTATTGAGGATAACCACTCCCAGGCCGGCTTCCGGCACCATGGTTACTTTGCTCAGATAGCCCGGCATGCCTCCGCCGTGCTCCACCACTTTCAGACCATGGTAATCGTACATCGACCAGCCCAGGCCATAGGCCTTAAAATGCGTTCCCTGCTGCCTCTCCGATTCGGATACGTTCAACAGGGTTTGAGGGGCCATGCAACGGTTGACCCGATCCGGCTGTAAAAGCGACTGCCCCTGCCACTTTCCTTGATTCAACCACATACCCATCCAATGGGCCATCTCCTCAATATTCGAATAAATGGAGGCGGCGGGTTTGGTCCCGTTAAACTCATAAACCTCCATCTGCTGATCCTTATAATGGGGATAGGCCAGATGGGCATCAGCTTCCAACTCTGAGGGAGAGGGCACCGAAGCCTCCATTTCCAGGGGAGTGAATATCCGCTCGTTCACAAACTGGCTCCAGGTTTTGCCCGTAACACGCTCCACAATTTCACCCGCCAGCATGTACATGTTGTTCTGATAGCCAAAATCTGAACGAAAATCATTCTCGATGGGCAGGTACTTCATCCGTTTAATGATCTGCTCATTGGAATAATCGGTATGGTACCACAGCAAATCACCGGTGAAAGTGGACAGGCCACTGCGGTGCGACAAAATATCCACAATATTCAGATTGCGGGTAATATAGGGATCCTTGAGTTTCAGTTCAGGAATATATTCAGTTACCGGATCACCCCAACTCAACTTTCCCTCCTGCACAAGCATGGCAACAGAAGCAGCCGTAAAGGCTTTGCTGCAGGAAGCAATGTTGAACAAAGAAGATTGAGTAAGCTCTGCGCCTGATGCCTCGCTGGCCTGGCCATAAGTATAGGTCATCTTTGTTTGCCCGTCCTTTACAATTGCAACTGCAACGCCGGTAGGTTCCAGGCCCCGGCAAATCCGCCGAATCTCCTCGCGAAGCTGATCCGTGGAAGGTTGTTCCTGGCCTTGAAGGGTCATCACCGGGAAAATCAGCCAGAAAACCATTAAAAATCGGTACATACATTTCATAATCAATAAAATTTATCAAATCGTGGTTCATTCGTTGTTTAAAAATAGTAAAAATAATTGAGCCTGAAAACCGAACTCAAGGGGTAAACAAATATATCAACTGATTTACAGACAACTATAAAAAAATGGGGGTCAACATCCTATAGAAAAGCTTGTGGGATCAAAAAAAGCCTCCTTAACGAAGGAAGCGCCTTGCTGATCTGCATGACAACCTGGGCTCCAGGGGTATACAGTTTAACATGGTCAACCATTGCTCCTGCCGGGTATTTGAAGCATGAGGGCTTCATCAATACTCAAAATCGAGGTGTTTGCGGCGGATAAAATTCTGCAGCGATTCATTGAACCACCTGGTGGCATAAAGGTCATTGGAGGCGATATAAATTTCCATTTCGGTATCCTCCAGCAGGTTCATATCAGAAAGCAGTTTCCTGACCGTATCGGGTTTGGACAGGGTAAGATACAGGCAATTGGACATGGAGGAATTATAAATATTGCGCAGGAAAGTATAATACAACTCCCGGTCTTTAGGAGCGATATAGGTAAAGAGCATTTTCTGCGGCCCTAAATAAGAGCGGAATTCTTCGAGAACGGGCCATAAATAGTCATAGTGGTTCATAATCCCAAATGCCTGGCTGCAGGTGTATACGGGTAAGATAAACAATCTGGCTCAACCAGTCAAGAGGGGCCCAGGGGGTGAACCCAAAGAAGGCTATCGGCAAGGATTACAGGAGGCGTTGGCCGGTTTATATTTATTTAAATTGAATAAATGTATTTTATCGGTGAATCTGATCATGCAACCAAAGGATATTATGAGCCAGGCGGGTTACGATGGCAAGGCTTTCCTCATCCTGCTGTACCTCACCGGCTCCTCCGGCAACCCCCACATTCCAGTATTGTGAACCGGGTACAATCATGTCGTTGATCAGAAAAAAATCGTTGATGGAGTGAAAAGCCGGCATCATTCCGGCACGGCGTGCCACTGTTACGGCTGCTCCAATCTTGCGGCTCAAAAATTGTTTGTTGCCCCTGATCACATAACCACACCGGTCAATTAAGGCTTTGGTCTCCGGTGTGATCTGGGAAAAATATACCGGTGAACCAATCACAATGGCATCGGCTTTCTTCATCAATTGGATGTATTCATTGACCCCGTCGTCTTCCAGTACACAGCGTTCATCTTTGTTCTGCCTGCATTCCATGCATGCGGTGCATCCGTGGATTGATTGGCCGCCAAGCTGGATATAATCTACATGGGCGTTTGATTCATAAAACACATCAGAGATCCGGGTCAGCATAGCAGCGGTATTGCCTTTCTCACGGGGACTGCCATTAAACAACAATGCTCTCATACCTTTCAATTTTCAGGTTGCTTTGCCCCTCAAATATATCACAATTTATGGAATCACCCCGCTAAGCGGGGTCATAATTAAAAGAACCCCGCTTAGCGGGGTCAGGATTAAAAGAACTCCGCTTAGCGGGGTGATGTAAAGCAGGGTAATGGATATCAATGCAAGCGGTAGCCTATCCCGAAGCTCATGTTCCAGGTAAAACCGATGTGTTGTTCGGGCAACAGCCGATCATCCCGGGTGACTACCCGGGAATTGCTGCGGTAAAAATATAACCCGCCCCCCACATAGACGTTCATAAAAAACGCCCCTACCATATCCACTTCGGTTCCAAAACCCAAATAATGCTCCATGGTATTGACAGTTGGAACACCCGGATACTCCTGCTTAAACCTTATAGTACCAGTGCCTATCGAATTTTTCAGGTAACGCTCCGAAATATTCGTGTTATAAACAAAATGATAGATCAGGTAGGGACGCCAGGTATAGTCATCGATTTGATAATTATGGTTTGGCCGGGTGGAATTCAGGAAAAATTGATGGCGAAAAACAAACCCTGAAACCATCTTCATCCTGTTCAGCAACAATCCCAACTCGTAGGTACGTCGATGATGCGTGTACTCGGCACCTAAAACATTTCTGTTGTTAACCAGCCCGTTAATTTCCTGGTAAAAGCGGGCGCCAAAATAATCCCCGGGAGATTCGGAAAGCTGAGCCATTAATGGGTTAAAACTAAAAAAAACAGTAAGAAAAATAATCCATTTTGACCACTTGATGCGGGAAAAAGATAACATAGTACCTCCGATATGATTTGCGGTTCGGAGGATGTTCTATCGCCAAAACTCAGGCCTCTCCCTGAAAGGCCTTATCAAGGCTCCTTTTCAGGCTCTTCATATTGACCGGCTTCGCCTGATAGTCCACTGCTCCCATCTCCAAGGCCCGACGCTTCAGTTCGGAACTGTTCATGGCCGTTACCACAATAACCGGAATATTAAAGCCCAGTTTATTGAGTTCGTCCAACACATCAAACCCACTTTTATCCGGCATCATCAGATCCAGGATGATCACGTCAGGCTGATACTCTTCAATCTTTTCAGCAATCCCGGATCCCTGCAAAAGCGAATAAGCCTCGTACCCGAAGGAGCTGATGATGTTTTCCATCAGCATGTTGTTCACAGTAGAATCATCAATGTTTAAAATCTTCATAGAACACCCTTGTCTGTGCAAATCATATCAATTAATGTGCCAAAGGTATACATAATCCTGATCTTCAATGATTTTAAAAAAGGCCGTCCCGCTCATTCCCCTTCGCGGTGTAAAAAATCTTACACCCTTCATATCCTGAAAAAAACCATCTGTAAAAAATCATACACTATCCTTGGGGCGGGGACCCCTTATTTATCAATTCGGTATCGATGATAAAGCTGCTCTCGTTTTATTCCCAAAAAACGGGCAGTTTTGGATTTATTGCCTCCAAACTTTTTCAGTGTGCGCCGCACCACTTCGGAGGTAAAGGCCTCCAAATCAAAAGGTTCTTCAATCAGGGCATCGATAATATCCTGTTTGGATTGTTCTTTTCCCGAAAGCTGCTGTGAAAAGCTTTGGGTTTGCTGCCGCTCCATTTCATCTTTTATATGGAGATGCTCAAATCTGAGGGTATCGCCTTCAATGAAAATCATCATCTGGGTAATAAAATTTTTCAGCTCGCGGATATTTCCCGGCCAATTGTAGGCATAAAAGAAGCGGAGTACTTTTCCCTGCACGTAATGGATCTGCTTTTGAAATTCCCGGTTATAATGGTCAATAAAAAGGGCCACCAGCGGTATAATCTCCTCGCGTCGGTCTTTTAAACCCGGCATTTCGACGGCAACCACATTTAGGCGGTAATACAGATCCTCACGAAGGCGGCCGTTCTCCATCATTTTTTCAAGGTCGTTGTTGGAAGCAAAAATCATCCGGGCCCGTACGGTTTCTTTCTGATTGCTTCCCAAGGGAAAATACTCTCCCTGTTCGATCACCCGGAGCAGTTTCGCCTGAAGCTCCGGGTCGATTTCACTGATCTCATCCAAAAAGAGGGTTCCTGAACCCGCTTGTTTGATATATCCCTGGTGTCCGGATTTCTGGGCCCCGGTAAAAGCCCCCCCGCTATAACCAAAAAGTTGAGATTCAAAAAGCTCCCTGTTCATGTTGGTACAATTGATGGCGATAAACCGGCCCTGGTTTTGATCCACCTCATGGTGCATAAAACGTGCCACCACCTCTTTGCCACTTCCGGTGTGCCCTTTAATAAGCAGGGGTATATCAGGGCTGGAGGCCATCTTTCGCAACCGGTTGAACAGGCTTTTTATCTGATCCGAAAACAACCAGTAACCCTTCATCTGATCACTGTGGAAGGATATGGGCGAGGCGGGGATCAATTCACTGACCTGATAATAGCGCTCTTCCTCTATTTGCTGAGGATCCAGCATATATACAATGGTTTTGCTGAGACCAATAAATTTAATGAATTTTTGTTTTCCAGTGAATGACCACTTTTTTCCTCCCCCATTCCCGGGCTTTTTCCAGGTCATTTCCCATATAAATGTCGATCTTCTTCTCCCAACGCCGGTTCATCTTATCGCGGACCACGTAAGTTCCCGGCAGGCCTTCTATTTTAACTTCCACCCCGGATGTAAGTCCCCGGGAAATCAGGTCGCGGGAAACAGCTATTGCTTTCATGCCCGGTTTAAGGGTATCGCCCCAGGCGGTAATTCTGGGGTCTCCCTGGGTCTGATTGGCATGGGAATTGTAGGCAGTGGCGGTGACCTCCAACTGATGTTTTTTGTAATCGGGCTTACAGGCACCCATTAATAGGGCCAGGATCACAACACTTATGAGCCGTAAAGCATAACGCCCGGGCAAGAGGTCTTTATTTGGACAGGGAATGTTCATGGTCAGGATGCAACAATTTCATATTTGTAGGGGGCCGACCCATTTTGCCTTTAAATTTTTATTTTATTGAACAGGAAACTCCCGAGCAGCAGCATGGCCACTAAAAACCCGCCAAGGGCAGAAAAGCTCAACACCGGTGTAATCTGGGTGGCACCGAGCAGCCCGTAACGAATGCCTTCGACCCCATAGGTCAAGGGGTCAATATAGGTTAAAAAAGAGAGCCAATCAGGGATTCGATCCAGTGGGAAGAGGGCGCCGGAGAGGAAGAAAACCGGAAAAAGGATAAAGTTGACGATCAATTGAAACCCGTGGGTATCCTCCATTCTCGAGGCAAAGGCAATGCCGACTGAGGTAAAGGAGAGTCCGATCAGGAACATAAACACCAGGGCAATCAGGATTCCAGAAAGGCTGGGCAAATTGACCCCGATGAACAGGGAGATGATCAGCACCAGGATGCCCTGCATCAGGGCTGTGGTGGCCCCTCCCAGGGCCTGACCGATCATCAGGTGAAGGCGCGAAACCGGGGCCACCAGGGTTTCCTTTAAAAAGCCAATCTGTTTATCAATGACCAGCTGCACCCCGGAAAACATACTAGAAAACAAAATGCTCATGGCAATGATGCCAGGGGCAATAAATTCCACATAATCCACTTCCATGCCGGGAACCTGGATGGTCGAATTCAATCCAAAGCCGATGATCACCAAAAAGAAGAAGGGCATGCCCAAACTTCCAATGATGCGGCTTTTCATCCTGAAGTATTTCAATACGTTGCGGTACCAGATGGTATAAATTGCGCTAAGTCCTCTCATCTCCTTGATGCTTTACGATGTTGACGAATGCGGTCTTTGGCACTGGCTTCCTGCTCGCGGATCGTCTTGCCGGTGTAATGAAGGAATACATCCTCCAGGCTGGGTATTTTCAGCGAAACCGAATCAATCGGCAGGTCGTTGATCTCACGGATGACCCCGGCAATCTTTTTTTCCGCGTTTTGCAAGGTTATATCGGTGAAACCATTGTAGTTGGTCAGGTTGTTCAACCACTTTATGCCTTGCAGCCTTTGAAGTATTTTTTGATTTTCCTTCGACTCAATGCGGATGCGGCTTCCCCCGACTTGTTCCTTCAAGGCCATGGGCGTATCAAGGGCGATGATCTGGCCGTGGTCAATGATGGCCACACGGTCCGACAACTTTTCCGCCTCATCCATGTAATGGGTGGTTAAAATGATGGTGACCCCCTTCTTTTGATTCAAATCCCGGATATAATCCCACAAATGATTGCGCGTTTGGGGATCAAGCCCCAGGGTGGGTTCATCCAGAAACAAAATCTGGGGATCATGTAGCAATCCCCTTGCAATCTCCAAACGGCGCTTCATCCCACCCGAAAACTGCTTAACCAGCTGATTTTTTCGGTTTTCCAGCTCCACCAGCTTCAACAATTCATCAATACGTGCCTTTCGATGCTTCATCCCGTATAAACGCCCGTGAATATCCATATTCTCACGGGCGGTCAGCTCTTCATCAAGGGTGGGATCCTGGAAGACCACCCCTATAGACCGCCTTACCTGGGATTGCTGGTTTTCTACATCATATCCGTTCACAAAAGCCTGCCCCGAAGTGGGCTTGAGCAAAGTAGAAAGAATGGATAGTGTGGTGGTTTTACCGGCACCGTTGGGGCCAAGAAAACCGAATATTTCGCCTTGCTCGATGGAAAAACTGACGTGATCCACTGCCACCAAATCGCCAAAAGTCTTGGTGAGCTGATCCACCTTGATTAATTCCATGTTTCCTGCTCCTTTCACCGAATTATTAATTCACAATACTACTGCACTATTTTAGGGGGCTTCCCTGATGAATTTTACGAAAATGTACATAAAAACAGCGCTGAATCAAAGCCTGCAAAATTGATAAAAACTGACTTGAGTTCAAAATCTCCCAAAAAGCAGATCATTCAGATTCAAAGAATGGCTGATGCCATAAGATAAACAATTAAAGGCCTATGATGTTGATTAATCAAACAAATATCACTAATATTGTCGACCATGAAGATATCGGGTATCCTATTTGATTTGGATGGCACGTTGATCAACACCTGGGACCTCTATATGGAGGTATACCGAATGTTGCTGCAGCCTTATGTAAGGAAGACCCTTACCCCCCAGGACATTGCCAATTCCAAACCCACCCCTGAGCGTCAGTTTATTGAATTAACCGTTCCGGCAAAAGAGCGGGATCACGCCTACAAACGTTTTTTAAGCCACTACGCCCATTTTTATGATACCTTATCCAAGGGGCAATATCCAGGAATAAAAGATATGCTTGGGCGAATCAGAAACGCTGATTATCCCATGGGTATTGTCACCGGTAAAAGCAGGCCGGCCTGGGAGATCACCGCACGAAAAGAGGCTTTCGGAGACTTTGATGTGGTGATCACCGACAGCGATGTGGAACACTACAAACCCCATGGAGAAGGGCTAAAGAAAGCCTGCCATCTGCTTTCCCTGGACCACAATGAGGTGCTCTACATTGGAGATAACCTGATGGACCATCATGTAGCCTACGAAGCAGGCACGCAATTTGCTGCCTCCTGCTGGGCCAAGTCTGCGGAGGAAAAAAAAGATTTCCTGGAACAGGCCCGCAGAATAGGCATCCGGCATTTTTTGCATCAACCCGGCGAATTATTTCAAATGCTTGATTAGGGTGGGGCTATTCCTGCTCAAAATCCTTCTTCTGGCGCTCATACTCTTCATCCGTTATTTCTCCCCGCAAATAACGCTGGCGCAGATTTCTGAGGCTTGTGCTGCGGAAAGTGCGTTTGTCGCGCTTGCCCATCCGCCTGAGAAAAAGCCATGCTACCAAAAGGACCACAATCAACCCCAGGGTCATGGTCAAATCATTCATATCCCCCGTTTGTAGCAATATCGTCATATAAAAATTTTTTATTAAGAGAGGACCTTGTCCACAGGCGATTCTAATATAAGAAGAATTATGAGCTTTTCAAAGAAAAGGCCTTCAGCCTGCTCAAAACAATGCCATCGGCCTTCTGAAGGGTGGCGAAACACAGATTAAACACCCGCATGGAATGAAAAAATTCATTGTCATCCCCATTCAAGTCAATGCTTCCAGGAATAAAAAAAACTCACCCCCAACTTCATTCAACAATCAGGGTATCCTGGATCAACTGGTAATAATTCCTGGCGATATAAAAAATATAGATGCCTTCACGTGAGGGGCTGAATTCAATGAGCGTATCTTTGGTAACCTTTATATCCGGGCAGCTGCCGTAACTTTCAAAAGTTCCGTAAGCAGAGAGGTAAGCGGCAGAATCACTTAATTCATTGAACACAAAGAAAAGATCGCGCCAACATCCGTTATCCATCTGGGCTTTGGCATATAGGTCAATGGTATCGGTTACCAAAGTGGTATCGGGGGTGGTGAACTCAACAATATTGACCCGGTCGGTTCTCCTTACATAATAATCATCGCCTTCGCTGCAGGCAACAAATACAAGGAGTATGAACAATGCATAAAGAAGTAGTTTTTTCATCGGTCATTTTTTTATATTAAAAAAAAGATGGGCTGAAAGATAGTGATTTAGGATCTTTTCTTTTTGATCGATTCCCGGGGAAGGTTTCCCGGAGGCCTATCCCTGCAGCCGGGTAAAGGCAAACGGGTTAAAAGCCCCGGCTTAGTGTACATGGGGAACCTCATCATAATCGATGTCAAAGGTTAATTGTTCCAGACATTGCTGATATTTTTCGATCAATTCATCCTGGTTTCTGGCCCCCAGGAAAAGGTTGGCCAGTTCATAGCTGTAACTATCCTGGCCCTGTAATTCAGACAGGTGCATGCCTTCGGTGACGTGCAGCTTAAGATACATTTCGGGAAATTGGTGCTGAAGTGCCTTGATTTCCTGTTCGGCCGGGAGTTTTCTGACACGCCCCCCTTCATAAGTGCGCAACATGAAATTTCCTGCGATTCGGAAGGGACCTTTGTACTCAAGGGCTTGCGGGCGTTTACCCAGGGCCAGGTTCAGCATGATGTCATGGTGAGAGATCCCGTGGACCTTTTCAAATATATCGGTATGGGCCTGGGATATCCTTGGATTGATCTCCAGTAAAAAAATTTGATTAATGGTAGAATTATAGAAAAATTCAATATTAAAGGGGGAATGGTTCAGCCCGATCTGTGTAATTGCCCGGCGGGCCAGATCAGCCATTCGGAACTGAATTTCCTGGGGCAAACCGGAGGGATAGATATACTGGGCAAAGGATGAGCGATCAGCTTCCCGGATCGAATCGACGATGCCATAGATCACCACCTCTCCTTCGAAGACATATCCCTCCACTGTACATTGATGTCCGCTGATGGGCGTTTCAGCAATCATGGTCTCCTTCATCCCGGCATATTCCCGGGGCAAGTCATAATGCCCGAACAAATAATGAAACGGTTCCGAGAGGTATTCAATGTGGCTCTGCACCTCCTTCATATAATGGTGGAACTCATGTTCGCTATTGATCTGGTAAGCCAAAAAAGAACGAAACGACTTGATGGGTTTGATCCAGAAAGGGGGAATCATCTCAATATGCTGATAGGCATTGGGATCAAATGGATCAAAGGCTTTAAAAATCGGCAGGCTTCTTGGAATCACCTTGTTCTGCTCCAGACGGCTCCAGTATTTATGCTCACATTTCATGACACTCTCAAGCGAAGGGCCCTTTAGGCCATAATGTTTCGCAATAACAGGGAGAATACTGGTTCCGGGAAAATCATAGTAGGTGACAATGGCATCTATATGGCCATGGGCATCGATCCGTTGAATAGCCCTGTCGATAAGGCTTTTCATGTCATACTTTTGTACACCCCGCATTTCGGCATAATAAATGGCCGGTAAAAATTCACAGGATGCAGCCACGGGCAAACGCTGAAGCTTCTTCAGGTTAAAATCGTCCAGGCCAATAACGAAAACTTGAGATTTTAGATTCATCTTACTTCAATGGATTAAAAATGGTGGTTGAACTCTATATGTTGGTTGATTCAATGGTGAAGGGGAATCATTGCCCATTGCTCAGTGTTCATTGTTCATTGTGCATTGCTCATTGCCCGTTGTTCATTGCTCAAGCATCTTCTAGAAGCCACGGAGCTGATTAGCTATAGGCTGATTTTCTGTATTTTAAAGCAAATCGCGTGAAACAGATTCATCCCAGGTTTTACTGAAAATCCGGGTATCCTTTTGATAAGCATCGAGGGTAGCTCTGATCCGGAAACGATGGCGATCGGAAGTCAGTATGGTTCGTGAAATGATGGAAGCCTGCCAGTCGTCGCGCTGGAAACTGCGTTTGCTGGTAATTTCTCCCCGCAGGGTATCATAATTGTTATTGTGGTAGGAATAGTTTTCGGTAACATCTTTTTGGATGGTCCAATTGAAAGCATCGAGTCGGTAAAGGGGGTCATTGTTGGTTATTCTAAGGCTCACCTGGTTGGTGGCCAGGTTATGTCTCACCTCCCATTCGCGGAGGGCCGGAGCCAGTAATGTAGTAGGCATGGGGGCTGGGTATTGGGGTTTTCCCAGGTCAGGCAAATGAAGGTCACTTTCTTTGGGTTCGCGAACAGGCACATACAAGTGGCTGTTGTTCAGATGGAGCTTCAGCCGGGCGGGTATCGGAGGGGGCCAGGCAAGGGGCCAGTAGGAGGAGGATATGGAAAGGCGGAGTTGGTGTCCGGGGGGAAATTTCTGGGCCACATAATTCATATCAAGCACGATGGGGTAAGTTTGCCCGGGAGTAAGTTCACTTGGGTTTTCGTGGCCATGGCGGTGGGTCAGGTTCAACAGGCCATAAGTGACCCGCGTAGCCTTTCCGTCGGGGGCCACGTCAGAAAGCCTGGCAGCTACCGTGGCAATGGGTTGGTCACTGGCTATTTCCAATGCCAGGCGTGGGGCCCCTAATATTTCGACCTCCTCTTCCAGCGGAGGGGTATCGAAGACCAGGGCGCCCCCGTCCTCTTCTCTCTGATCACTCGGCAGATCAGTGGATTCCGAATAAGAGCACCACTTACCTGCAAAAAGCCCTACGCTAAGTGGACTCTGAAGGCTGAGCACCTCCCGGGAAGATTCATCCGGGTTAAAACTCAACATTCCATTCGATAAACCCACTGAGCGGGTGCGAATATCGGGCGAAGGCCAGCGTTCTTCCGCCACCCAGCGGCCCGGCCTTTTACTGGAGATGGGCGAGACCGTATCCTTCATCCAGGCCCGGATCATAGGATCACTTTGACACCCCCTGTCCCGGCCTTTTAACCACTGATCCCACCACCTTACACATTCCCTGAGAAAATCAATGGCCGGTCCCGGCCCCCCCATATGGGGATACTTATGCCCCCACGGGCCGATAAGCCCCTTGCGGGGGACCGACAAATTTTCCATCAACCGAAAAACCGCATTGGTATACCCATCGGCCCATCCACTCACTGCAAAAACAGGACAACGAATATTGTGATAATTCTCGCATATGCTGGCATGGCGCCAGTAATCATCCCGCCGTTGATGGGCCAGCCATTTTTTCACCCACAAACCACTGCCTTCCAAACGATCCAACCACACCTGTTTCCATTTCTCACCAACCAACTGAGGATCAGGCGGACAAGAATTGTATGCCAGCATGGTAGAAGCCCACGAAAGGTTATCGGTCAAAAGGGCACCCCCCATATAATGAACATCATCGGCATACCGGTCGTCCGATGAGGCCACAGCGATCACCGCTTTCAACTCCGGGGGTTGCAGGGCAGCAATTTGAAGGGCATTGAAGCCGCCCCAGGAAATGCCCATCATACCAACATGCCCTGTACACCAACTCTGCCGGCCCAACCACCGGATCACCTCTATCCCATCATCCAGTTCGCGTTGAAGGTATTCATCCCTCAATATCCCCTCCGAATCACCACTTCCCCTCAAATCAACCCTTACCCCTACATAACCCTGACGGGCAAAATAACCGTGGATCTGATCATCCCGCACGGCCTTAAAATCACGCTTGCGGTATGGGATATATTCTAAAACGGCCGGAACCGGCACTTCATAAGCATCTGCTGGCATCCATATCCTGGCCGCCAAACGAACCCCATCCGACATCGGGATGTAAACATGTTCCAATACTTTTATGTCCATGATAAATCCATCTCCCCTTTTTATCAGGGTTAAAATTCGTAAAAATTTCCATAAACCTGTTAGATTCAGCAACTTTTTTTTTAAATTTTGGTGCAATTCATAAGTATATAACTTAATTAATAGTTTGTAACTCAATATGGTCTGAATCTTAAAACAGACATTATGTGGTCAATCATTATGGAACCCGCATGTATATCCATGTCCTTGTTGTGTAAGTCCTTGCATGCGGGTTTCATTCGTATAAAGTTTAATTAACAGTTTGTATTTCAGTATAATAATAGCAAACAATTCGTTGGTCTCGGTAACCTCTGCCATGGAACCCTCATGTTTTATTCATTACCTTTTGTGCTAGTCGGTGCATGAGGGTTTCATTAGGAGTTGCCCCGGGAAAAAATTTATCTACCTGCAGCAACAATCCCATGCCTGATTATTCAAAAGATAGGAATAACCAATAACATAAACAAAACATGAAATTTTCAACCGCATTTTTAATGCTGCTGACGGGAGCTATGTTATTTTCTTCTGCCAACACTGCGCAGGGGCAGGTTTCCCATGGTAAAGTTTTGGAAGGTTTGACCCTGGAGAGCAAAATCCTTGGAAAAGAAGTACGCTACAGTGTTTACCTGCCATTTGATTACGAACGCTCCTCGCGTTCTTATCCGGTGGTTTATCTTTTGCATGGCTATACGGACAATGATACGGGCTGGATCCAGTTTGGGGAAGTTCATCTGAAGGCCGACAAAGCCATTGCCCGGGGAGAAATACCTCCGATGATCATCATCATGCCCGATGGCGGGGTATCCTGGTACATCAACAACTACGATCAATCGGTGGCCTATGAGGATTTCTTCTTCCAGGAGCTGATCCCGGAGGTGGAATCAAAATTCCGCATCCGTCAGGAGAAAAGATACCGGGGGGTCTCAGGTTTATCGATGGGAGGTTTTGGTGCCCTGGTCTATTCCCTGAAACATCCCGATAAATTTGCTGCCTGTGCTGCATTTAGTGCTGCTCTATATACCCGCGAACAAGTGATCGAGATGAGTGAACAAAGGTGGAAAAATACCGAAAGTGTGGTATATGGGCCCGGATTAGAGGGGGAAGAGCGGATTACTGATCATTTGCTGGCCAATAATCCTTTTCACCTGGTAAAAAACCGCCCGGCTAAAAAAACCTCATCCGTTCGTTACTATATTGACTGTGGCGATGACGACGCGCTTTCAGTGGCCAACAATACATTTCACAATCTGTTGCTTAATAAAAAAATTCCCCATGAATACCGGGTTCGCGACGGGAGCCATGCCTGGCCCTACTGGCGCAGCGGAATAATAGACGGACTGAAATTCATCGGAGAAAGTTTCCATCAATTCTGAACCCATTACCTTTATGAGGGAGCACAGAATTAAACAACTGAAATACTGCAAATTAAGCTTCTACCAATTCTGAGCCAAGCGATGATGAACAATTAAAGGTCAATGGCTGAAATTCATCAGACAAAGCTTTCATCAGGTCTGAGAGGTACAGAAAATCCAGGGCCATCCCATAGCTTCAAAAGAATCTTCAAAACTTACAATCCGCTTATCATCCTGGCCTGTTATGAATGACTGGTAGTTCCGAGGATGGGAAACATTGCGCAAAAGATTTACAAACGTAGAACAGGGACGATGCTATTTTTTTCTTCTGATCTTTATCCTTTTATAATTCCCCTGTTCATCCTGATAAATCATCTCAATCATTTTCGATGACCGAAAGGCATTGTTCAGGAAAGATTTACAGAAAGATTGCTGCAGGGAATCGGCATAGTTGTACTGATTGATGCGTAGGATGCGGTTGCCGGGTTCCAGGCCCAGGCTATCGACCAAAGAATTTTGCCATACCAGGCCCACGCGAAAAGTATCCTGCTCTACCACCGGACTGAAACCGAGACCGGACCCCTCAGGATCCTGATAAGTCAATGGGGATGAAGCGGGCTCAAAATAAAACCTTTCTCCCGGATAATCCAGGGTAACCCGTCCATAACGGAGTAAGTTGCTGCCAATGCGTGAGGCATTTGCAGTCACTTCAATTTCGGGCTGGTGGATGGGGTTCCCCGCCAGGGTAAGCGAATCCAAAACAAACCGGTAAACCCTGTTTTTTTCACCCGAACCAATGACACCCATATTATGAGAGCCATATCCTGTTTTGGTCCGGGTGAGCTTGACCGTTTCCTTCAATGAAGCCAACAGTTCACGGTCTATATTGATAAAAACATCGCTGCCGCTGTCAAACATCACTTGATGGGATGGGCCGTGGCCAAATTTCACCGCAAAATAAGGGGTGTACTGGTGGTCATGCTTCATGGAATAAGATGCCTTTTGCTTCACATCCAGCTTTTCGACTTCATTTGCCAGGATAAACAGGCTGTCCTGCAGGTCGATTTGAATGGCGGAATTGCGGAGCATGTTGCTGCCGATGATCCCATCCACCTCAAAACACGACCAGGGCAATTTGCTCAGGTCATAGACCAAAGCAGGAGTGCCCGTAAAGGTGACCCTTCCCAGGGACAGCTGACCGGTTCGCACAACCCGGGAAGTATCGGTATTGCGATGCACATCATAAAAGTGATGGGTTCCGATCACCGGGTAATCCATTTGCCGATAGAGGGCTTTTGAAACCACGGTAAGGGCCCCCGAATCATATATGAATCGGTAGGTCTTGCCCTGGATCTTCACCGGTAAGATGAGTTTATCGCTCAGATAATCAAAAGCGAGGGTGTCATGATAAACCTTTCGCTCAGCACGACCCCGGTTCATCTCGATCCTTTGCCGGAGCAGGCTGCAGGAAAAAAACACCAGACAAAACAGACAAAAGATCAGAAAACTTCTCATGGCAAAAAACTTTCATGATTGCTTCCCATACGTGAATGGTCAACCAAAAGTTTAAACAAAGTGCATCCCTACGAAAGGTGGATGCCCGCAACGAAAATGGCAGGTCGGCAAATGTGGCGTTAGGCGGCCAAAAGCACAACCTTATGATCCCTTTAAAGGCCGCCCATCCAGAGGCAGTCAACCAGATCGGCCAGCATATGGATCAGCAATCCGATGGCCGGCAGGCGAAAACGGGGCAGAAAAGCCAATATGCCGTATCCACCAATGGCATACCAGGAATGAAGGGGATGAAAGCCTATGCTGCAGCGTCCCGGGGCATAGATCGGGTCAGCCAACAGATGATCCAGATCCACCAACATGGTTGCCACCATGATCAACCAGGCCCGTTTCCATCGAGGCCTGAAAAAGGACCAGGCTACCACTCCAGGCAGCAGCAAATGCAGCCCATAGTGCACCAGGTAACGCAGCCAATCGTTTGCCACTTCTGAAAGCAACACGTTTTCCCCCATCACAACCTTTTCTTTAAAAAAAACAATCGGAAAATGATAAAAAATGAATTGACCAAGGATGATACATCCCACTGGATGGGTTCAATGAACATTTGATCGCAACCGGGGTTGTAATAAAAGCAACCCTTTTGCTGCATAAATTCTGAATGATTTCGGGTTAATGAACGAACTGATTCATATTGTCTACATCAGCTTTGCCGAAAAGCATTTTACCCCGCAGGACCTCAAGGCACTTTTGGGGGACATCCGTCCTAAGAATGCTGAGCGGGGAATCACCGGGCTTCTGCTTTTTCAGAATGGCGCCTTCATACAGGTCATCGAAGGGCCTTCGCAAGCCATTCATAGCCTGTTTGAGGTCATTCAAAAAGACAGGCGCCACAGCCGCATTGTCAAACTCGTGGAAGAACCCATTGAAAAGAGGGGCTTTCCCGACTGGTCTATGGGCTTTCGGGATATTTCAGCCCGAAAAACTTCCCGGCTCAAGGGATTTACTGATTTGCTTGACCACCCCAATCCCGATCAAAAGCTTCGTGAAATAACGCCCCAGGTCAGGTACCTGCTCAAAAGCTTCACCAAATATACTTAAGGGAATGTCTTTCAATTACCGTGGGCTCCCAGGCTTTTAACCTTCAGAAAGACCTCACAAAATCAACGGCAAAGGGGTTGCTTCACCGTTTCAGGACTTATTTCACCGTTTTTGGGTTATTTCCTGGGGGCTGGCCGGAATCATTCCTCCTCCTTTTCGGAGGGGACACCAGTCGATCCGAAGCGATACCTGATGCCCCAATCCGCACGAAATACGGCCGTTTCGCCGAACATGCCTGCAGCCTCAATGTGAAAACCAAAATCCTTGTTGTCAAAAGGATATAAATTTACACCAACCGGCACCACCAACCCGGCAAAATGGGTGGTTCGGCCTCCTATCCCACCATATAGATCATAAGACGGGTCATGAACAATGAAATAATTTGCGGTGAGCTCAAAGGCCAGGTGCTCAAAATAATTATTCGCTCCCACCCTTACCTCCGCCATATATTGATTGTTCAACTCATAGTTAATGCCCAGATAAGGAACACTCGACTGATGGTAGCTAACACCTAACTGGGCAGAGGCTGCCGAAGCCATTAACCCCAGGATTAAAAGAATAAACAAATGTTTCATTGGTATCAAGACTTATTAAAAGTTATCAATTGGCTTTGCATTGAACATATCCCCCCACAGGCAAAGATTCCAGAGTCTATAAGTCCCGAATCCGAGGTCTTTGCCAGAACCTCACACATCCTGGAAATTAAAGGTAATAAATTACAACCAGCATCTATAATGATCAGGCAGGAATCTGATGGTTCAGTTAAAATTGGGTAAGCCAAAGAAAAGGATTCCTCCCGTGTTACCTTCTTTATGGCCTAAATTGAGGAATGCGGGCAAAATAATGAAATCTTGCCAGGTCATTTAATCGCATCATATTTTTGGTTAAATTTTGTGCGAATTACATAGCCATGAAAGCCCAACCACTTATTTCCGAAACCGCCCGGCAATGGATGAATTCCATATATGACGGGATCATCATTGTTGATAAAAACCAGAAGGCGCTGTTCTGGAACAAGGGTGCAGAGCAGATCACTGGTTATCAAAGCCGGGATATCACAGGCAATGAAGGGATAGACGCATTGCTGGAGATCAACGAAGACAATGGCAAACCCGACCAAACAGCGAGTACTGTTTTTCAAGAAGTTATAAGCAAAGGCTTCACCTATGAAACCCGGTTATATTTGACCCATAAATATGGTTATCGCTTCCCTGTTCGCGCCTTTTTCCAACCGGTGAGAGATAGCGATGAGAACATCACCGGGCTCGTGACTATATTCCGCGACATATCAATAGAAGAGCGGTTTCACCACCTGGAGGAACGCTATAAGGAAGTCATCCGGCAGTATGTTTCAGAAACCACTTATAAAGAGATCATCAGGGTGGTCAGTTCCGATGAATACCGCATCAAGGCTTACAACCGGAACCTGACCATTTTGTTTATGGACATTGTAGGCTTTACGGGCTTATCCGAGCGACTGAAGCCCGAAAAAGTAGTGGAGATGCTCAATGTCTATTTTACCCGAACGGCCCGGGTGGTTCAAAAAAATTCCGGGGACATCGACAAATTTCTGGGCGACGGGGTCATGGCCATATTCAAAGATCCCCCCGATGCGGTAAATGCGGCAAAAGATATGATTCCTGAAGGCCTCAATGAGCTCAACCGATTGCTGGCCGACAGGCGGTTAAACCCGATCAACCTGCGCATTGGAATCAATACGGGCAATTTGATCCAGGGGAACATCGGGTCGGAGGACCGAAGGGACTGGACGGTGGTAGGCGATGTGGTCAACACCGCCTATCGCATAGAAGAAGCCGCTGAGCCCGGGCATATTTTAATCAGTGAAAACACGGTCAAGAGTTTACAAGCGCCGAAAAATTACCGTTTTATTAAAGAGCTCTTTCTCAAGGGAAAATCTAAACCCATCCGGGTATATAGTCCCTATTAAAGCCCCCCTCTACGGGAACCGCCGGGGAACATCGTATTCAAAGCGCTTCACTGTAAAATGGCCATAGGTGTAAAGGCCTTCTTCCAAATCCCATGAAGCTTCAATGACTGTAGGCACCCGAATGCCATTGATGTTTCGGTAATCACTGAATTGGCCCACCCAGGGCTTCAGGCCCTGATCTTCCATATGCCGCTGGGTTTCCAACTTAACAACCTCGTGGTTGTTGTTGAAAGTCACAATATAATAGACCGACAATCCCTTGTAAGTGAAGGTCAGTTTGGCCCTGTTTGAGTCGACCGGCGACCATTGAAGGTTTTCGCGGGGCAAAAGGTTGGTGGGGAACCAAACGCTCTCACCCAACCACCTGAGCAACTCACCCTGATCCACCTCTGGCCCCTGCTGGTCGGCCACCTTAAAAAGAGAAAAAAGCGAAACCACCAGCCTGCCTTTGCCACCCATATACATATCCCGGGCCGTGAAAAGAGAGGTTTTGCCCTTCCAGACAAACCCGGGCCGGGAAGCTGTAAAATACTGTTCACCCTTTATGTCCATGGCCTTCTTGTCCGAACCGGTTTTGAACCAACCCCCATGTTGAAGCCTTAAATAGCTGATATAAGGCTGGCCCTGCTCCAAAACATGCTTAAAATAATTTTGAACCGGCACAGGAAGCCCTTCAAGTTGATCATAGGAAAATTTTTTGTCCTTCAGGGGCGCGGCCCGGTCAAAAAGCAGGCGCACTTCTTTATGAAAGCGGCTTTTCAAAATAGCCCTGCCCGTCAGTGGGAACGATAGGAAAACCATCAGGATGATGGTCACAAGAATGGGGGTCATATGTCTCATCTGTTTTGGGTTTGTCAGCGAGGGGGCTTCATTTTACCTATTCGGCGTGCCACCTTCTCCATGGTGCCGTGATGGGAAGAATACACAAGGGCTGTTTTCATGATCTGTGAATCATTTTAAAACCTGACGAATGAGCCCTTCCAGATATACATCCTGCGTCATGGCCTGTTTTTTCCATTTACCGGCGATTTGATCCAAAAGTCGGGCCTGGGCCATGCCACTTAAATAAAAACGCGTTGAACCATCCACCCGACCAAGACCACGAAGGTTCTTTCGGTCGGTCTGCCAATGGGGCATGCCTTCCTGATAGTCCAGGCTCAATGATTCTCTGTGGTCCAGGGCCACTTTATAAGCCTGTACCTCCGCATATTTGGCAAGCCCCTCCAGCCATTCATAGTGCTTTTCAAATTTCACCATTTGAGAAGGCAATTGTTCCCTTCGTTGATGCCTGGTTTGGAGAAATTTCCTGCACAAGCGTTTTTTTTCGGCGATGCTGTCGGTCTCAAGGGCGGCCACCAGATATTTGCCTTCTTGAGAAAACAGGTGGTTCAGGCTATCCCTGTGATAAGGATACTGGTCGGTTAAAGGGGCCAGGCTATTGCTGGCGGCAAATTTTTCGGGGGCCTGGTTGGCCTGATGGGCATGAAACATTTCATGAACCAGAGCCACCATATGGTAATCGTTATCTTTTAAAATCATTTGGGAAGGCATCAGCTTATTAAGGGGAACCGGTATATCACGGCGCAGGTTCAACAGCAGCCGACGGTTGAGCCTGTTGAGGGTGGTGAATCTTCCTGCCCATCCAACCTGGGTTTGAACCGCGAAAGCCTGTGGATCTTTGGCCTGCCTGCGGTAATAATTCACCGCTGAAGAATCACTCTCTCCTACCCGCTTCCAGCCATCGGGATTGCTTCCAACATTGGCCATGAATTCATACCGGTCATTGAACAAAACCACCGGTATGTTTTCGCGATCAAATCCGGGCCAGATCAATCCGCCATATTGGTCTTTAAAAGAACGAAGCTCCTTTAAAGTAGTAAGGTCTTCTGATGATAGAGTATTCCCATCATAGGGCTGGTCCAAACGGTTTGCCCGGTACTCGTTGTAAGCAAACTGAACCAAAACGGCTCCTACCAGTATGAACAGACCATATAATAAAATCCGGAATATTTTTTTCATGGAGATCATGGTTTTTTATTGCCTGAATAATGACAAAAATGAGGAAAAATCCATGAAATTCCAATGCCGGACAACATGGATCATGATCCGGGCCTTCAATGAAACATTCAGTTCTTAATAAATCCAGGGCTGGCGGATAGAATAAGATCCTCTCCCCTGCCCTGGTGGTTATCTTTTCGGATGGAACGATCTTTAATTTTAAGGAAAAGAAGATCTATGGGGTGGCCGGTAAAGGTTTGAAAAATCGGGGCCACACTCCGGCGAGGCATCGATCCGTCAGATCAAAATGTCTTTTTGCCAGCCCAGCCGAATCAATTCAATCTTTGAAGGATCGGCATTGCCCAGATGATGCCTTTTATCAGCCAGTTTAATATGGTGAGGCGATGGACTAACGGGCCTTTCTTCCCCGAAATAAGCATTTCTTTTAGCCTGGATGATACGCAGGCCGGTGGCATCCACTGCCACAGGATCAAAACCCATGATCAAGCCATTGTAGGTCCAGGTGTACTTTTCGTTAAAATGGTGAGGGCCAACACCATAAAACAGCGGGGTAATCATCACCAAGATGTTGAGGCGTGTTTTGTTGCGCACCATGGGTTTTTTCCACAGTTTGCCCAGATCGGCGCAGGTATCGGGGTGATATTCATAGGGTCGGGGATGAAACATGATATAATTCTTGATCAGTGACCCCACGCCTGCCCAATCATGGGTACGCATCGGGCGGGTATTGATCAGAGCGGTGGCCTTTTTAAAAACCGGATTATTCAACACCCCTCGGTCATCCACGCTAATCTGGTCTTTCTGAACACCGGCTCCCATAACGCGCTGGGTAATGAGTTGCTCCAATTCGTCTGGGGTAGGCAGGTTGTGCCAAACGTTCGATTTGATGCCCACCACATCATCGGGTTGAATCATTTCGGCCCAGGCCTGCTTCACCTCTGCCTTACCGGTCAGGCTCAGTATGGCCCGATCCAGCATCTCGGCCAGCACTTTCTTGTCAAGTTTTCCTGAACGACCCGTAAGCTCCTGGCGACGGATCAATACCACCCGGGAAGGATTTGACCCACCCTGACCCCAAACACGCCAGGGAAGGCTTGTTAAAAGGAAACTGCCTGCTGCGGTCAGCCCCAGCCGTTTTAATGCTTCTCTTCTTGTCAATCGTCTCATAATATAGGCGTTTTGATGAATTAAACGTACATGGAGGAACCTGCACAACAAGTCTATCTATAAGGCAGATGGAGGACATGGTTCAGATAATAAATGATCATCTTTGAACACCATACAGATTGATGGCCAATTAATCACGGTTTCCCGGAATAATTTTCAACGGTTTGTTCCAGCAAACCGGAAACCTTTTTTTGGGAAGGAGCCCGGTAAACAAATACCAGCAAGCGGTCTTTCATTTTATATCCCATCCAACGTGAATCAGAAGTGCGCACCAACCGATGCTTTCCAAGCTGAGGGTTCAGTTTGGGAAGTCCTTTCTTGCGGGCTTTTTTGGCTTCCCGGGGCGTTGGATATTCTACAACAAAAAGCAGATATCGATCCTTTCGCGGGCCATACTGAGCAAGAAGGGCTCTTGTGTGCTGATCAACGCGGAAAATGTTTTCATTGGCAAGCCACCCGTATTTATTCTGCCAGGCATGATGAGTAAAATAAAAGAGACTCCCTTCCACCCTCTCCTGTTTGGGGGTGACATGAAAGAAGGTGGGAAGCGCTTTCTTTTGGCCGATGGCCTGGCTAATATGTTCAGCGATGCGGTGCATCTGTTCCTTGATGGGTTTGGTTTCACGATGGGCAAAAATCGAGACAAAATAGCGGTCCTGCCAAAAGATCAATGAGCCGGCCATATACTGGCCACCCTGGCCCAAAGCAAGATTGGCCGTGTCTTTCGAATAAGAAAATACCCCAAAGGCATTTTCAGGGGCCCCCATGTCATAGACCTCGACCTTGAGCTCATCTTTGTCTTCCAGCAAATAGCTGCGCCTGCCAAGCTTTTGGAAACCATATTTGAGGTATAGTTCTGCCGCTCCATTGATGTAATCATAAAAGGCCTTATCCGTTACGATGACCTGTTCGGATTCAATGGTAAGGGCGGAATCACCATTGGGCATTAAGTGCATAATAGAATCGTTTGACATGGTATAACCAGAAGGGATGATTAGGGAAAACAACAACATTAGAATGCTACAGCGCATCAGGGAAATCATAGGCCGGGGCTTTCTTTATATCCAGGTTCCATCCATCGGGTGATAATCCACCCGCATCCATTTGGATTCACCCAAGATAAGAAATTTAAAAGCGCAATTCAACCCGGGGGGTTATTCCGGACCCCTCCGGACCCCGCTTAGCGGGGTCTACAAATACCGCTTAGCGGGGTGGGATGAAATTTACCCCCGCTTAGCGGGGTAAAATATCCACATCAAACCATTTTGGATTTCAGTTGTTATCCATAAAATGTTCAATAAATTTAAAAATAATGCGTTATGAAAACCCAAAAAATTCTTTTTTCACTTGTATTGGCTGCGGTTCTGTTTATGAGCCAGGCCAGATCTGCTCAGGCGCACTGTGAGATTCCCTGTGGCATCTATGGTGATTCACTGCGGATTGAACAGATCGAAGAACACATCCGGACCCTTGAAAAATCAATGAATCAAATCAATGAGTTGTCCCAGGAAGGAGACAAAAATTACAACCAACTGGTACGGTGGATCAACAACAAGGACGACCATGCCAATAAAATCCAGGACATTGTCAGCCAATATTTCCTCCATCAAAGGATCAAACCCGTTTCGCCCGAAAATGAGGAAATGCACCAGCGGTATGTCACCCATCTAAAGCTGTTGCACGAGATCCTGGTCTATGCCATGAAAGCCAAACAAACCACCGACCTGCAATACATCGAAAAGCTAAGGCAAACAGTGGATAAGTTTGAGGATGCATATTTCCACGAGCACAACCATGAATGAGCCGCAATTTTTTCGGATGTCCTTTTAATCCCCTCTCAAAGCCATCCTTTTGTTCAAAGGGTGGCTTGTTTTATCGGTCCGATTCATAGGTTTTCATCCGGGCAAAGCGCTCGGCCAGGGTGCGGGCTTGTTCAGTGACTTCTTCGGGATAACCGTTCAGTTCTAGTGTTCTGTTATAATTCCCCGAAAAAATTATAATGTTAATATAATAACACTACAACTTATGCTATTTAAAATCTTTAAATTCAGGAGCTAAACATACACATCTGTTCTCGAGAATGTCCATTCATGAGAATAATCATACAATTGGATAAAACCAAAAGGTATTTGTTAGCGTTATAACAATGAAACCATTTTAACACAAACCAAATAAAAAAAAGCAGTAGATATGAGTCATTATCAAGAAACCCAAGTCAACGGCAATTACACCGAACAAGCACAAGAAGTATTTAATTTCATAGGCAAGCTCTCTGAAGAGCAGCCCAAGATTGCAGAAGGCTTTGTCACCATGCACAAAGCAACGGGCCAGGACAGTGCACTGACCAAGAAGCACAAGGAACTGCAGGCCCTGGCCATCGCCATCAGCATTCGCTGTGAAGGTTGCATCGCCTGCCACGTGCAGGACTCCATCAAGGCAGGTGCCACCAAAGATGAGATCGTCGAGACCATTGGTGTGGCTGTCCTGATGGGAGGAGGCCCCTCGGTTGTCTATGGCAACAAAGCCTACAAAGCCATGCAGGAAATGATGTAAGAAAAACCTTTGGTTAGTCACCAGCCGGTATCACCCCTGTGGGATACCGGCTTTTTTTTACCTGGTATAAAAGACCTGACTTTTTCCAATGGTTACAGAACAGGGCTTCGAAAATTCAAGGCGAAACCCCGGCAAGGATGGACCATTTGTAAAAATTACATTTGGATAGACGACATTTAAAGTGATCATCGCTCTGGCATGGCACCATTAAATTCCAAATGGAAAGCTACCTATGAAGCCCACATGCTTTATTCCCTGTCTGGTTGTTAAGTCTCTGTATGGGGGGGGGCCAGGTAAAGATTTAGCGAATAAAACGATAGGAGAGTTTAACCAGGAAGACGTTCTCCGGGTATATATCATATAATCCCCTCAGGTCCCTGCCATAGGAGAAGCGCCCGGTTTCAGCCGAACCGGTTCTGCCCTGGGTCCAAACCAGGTAAAGCAAGGAACCGGGCTGATATTCCCACCGTACAACCAGGTTGGAGCGAAACTGGCGGAAATTAAAATCATAGTCGTTCACGTAGTCTTCTTCGGAAAAGGAAACATCAAGGGAATACCGATCGCGAAGCACCTCTGCCAGGGGATCGGTAATTTTTTTGGGCCGGGAATAGTCCACCCCGCTGATAAACGGCGCCCCATAATATTGAATGGTGAGTTCAGGCGAGATGGTATAATCGATGCGCAGGGTCAGGTCCAGGGTTTTTTGATGCAACCGACCGAAGATGTAAGCATCTTCTGCATTCACTGTTTCTGTATTGAGATACTGAAGCACCCGTTTGGTGATGGAATAATTTGGAGTCAACGAAATGTTCAGGGCATCAAACGGCCGGTAACCGATATCCAGTCCGTAGGACTGCCCCCGGAAAGCCTGCTCGAAACCGAAGACATTGGAATGCCAACCCTGGAGGGAAAATTTTTTTCGCCGATCGCTCCCGAAGTTGAGCCAGTAATTCCAGTCGCCAGGGGTCTTTATTGCCGGGCCTCCACGAAGCAGGTCGTTGCTACGGCCATTGCCTTCCAGGCTGATGCCGCTGCCCAAAGACCAATGGTTTTTAAACTGGCTCCACCACTGAATGTTGCCTCCCCTGAATAAGCTGTTGCCGCCAAAGTCCCAGCCGGTCCATTGATTGAGGCTGATTTGGACCTCCCGGAAAATGGAAAAAGGTTCATGGAAACGATATCCTGCCCACAGCACCTGAAAGACGGCATCTCCCTGGCGCAGGTACCCCATATCGTTTAACTCATAACCGGGAGAGCGCCATGTGATCCAGGTAAGATACCGCAGGCCACTGCTCGCCTGCTTGCCGAAATGCAGGGTGCCGCCGTGCCCGGTTAAAGACCGACGCGTCGTATCATACTGGACATACTGGTTGTCGGGTCGTTGAAAATACCTGCGGGAAGATTCCTGCTGATGCTCCATGGCCTCTTCACTGCCCCGAATATGGCTCATCGAATATTTAAAGCTCAGATAATACTTTTTCTCATTCCAAAACTGGGTGAAATCCAGGCCACCTGACCAGGCATTTTTGGTGAGATAATCCAGCTCGTCGGTCAGTCGGAAACGGTTGGTGGAAGTAACCATGCCCCCAATCAGGGTATTTTCATTGTTCAAATCCTTCTGAACCCGCCCCAAAAAATAATTGGTCCAGGGTTCGACCACCTGCCGGCTTTTTTTTCCATCCAACAATACATCGGCTTTTTCCCGGGTGGTGACACTTTCCATGAACCCAAGCGAAAGCCCGTTCTTTGTCTTGCCGGTAATCTTAGCGGCTCCAAGGATGCGGGTTCGCTCGGGCACCCGGGCATATTCACCCTCATCCAGATCGGGGTAATGATGCGGACTCCGGCCAATGCGGCGCGAATAAAACAGGTTGTCCGAGGAGAAAGGATTGCCCCCGCTGCTGAGCTGATAATCGGTGATGTTCTTGCCCTCAATGAAAAAAAGCCTCTTCTCCTGAAAATAGGTCTCAAAGGCCGTCAGGTTCACCTCGGAGGGATCGGCTTCCACCTGCCCAAAATCAGGATTGACAGTGAAATCCAGTGTAAGGTCATTGGTCAGACCAATCTTACCGTCTACCCCTACATCATAGCCAAAATCCCTGCCGTCGGAAAAAGGATTTCCCGATTCTGCCTTATAGTTATTGAGCTTCGATACGAAATAGGGTGAAATCTCAATTTGGCGCTGGGGCTGAATGCTTTTAATTCCTCTCAGCTCACCGAAATGATGGACCCACCCGGCTTCTTCCTGCGGGATATATTGCCAGTTGGATCGCTCCTCCTTTCGGAAAAAACGCCGGGTGAACTGCAAACCCCACACCTGTTCTGGATTGCTGCTGAAACGCAGTTGAGTAAATGGGATTTGCATCTCGGCCACCCACCCCTTCTCATCAACCGATGTCTCCAGGTACCAGATGGGATCCCAGGTCGCATCCCAGTTATCTCCATTGTCGCTGATGGCCTCATCCCCCTTTACACCCGAGACCGACGCGGTAAAAGAAAAAGCCGTGCGTTTGTCAAAATAGCTGTCGATGTTGACCTCTACCCAATCGCCTTCAAAGCCGTCGCGCCTCGACATGCGACGGACAATCTTTTCGGGTTCGCCGTCATAAGCGCGTATGGCAATGTACAGGTTGTTCTCGTCATAAAGGATCTTGAAGGCGGTCTGATAGGTAGGAGCTTCCCCGTCATGAGGCTCCCGCTGGGTGAAATCGGCCGACCAGTCAACACTGTTCCATGCTTTTTCATTGATATAACCATCAATATTTGGCGCCTTTCCATGGATGCGACGGGTGGTATAAATCCTTTTGCCCGGTTTCTGAGCCATGGAAAACCCCGGCAGAAAAAACAGACACATCACACCTGCCAGCCAGATTCGGGGTAAATAAATGATCGACATTGCTGTTCTAAAAATTAAGGAAATTATTGGTTGTTCCTGTTAAAATTTTATACTGGATATCAGCGGCCTATAAAGATAATAAAAACATTTAAACCATGAGATCTGCCGTTTAATATAGACGAAAATATTTTTTGGGCGATGCACAAACAATCGCTTGCAGACTGATGAAAAAAATCCCAACATCTGGGGAGGCTGTTGTTGAGCAAAAGATTATATATTTGCCCCCTATGGGAACATTCAAGAAGGTAACATACAGAGCTTTTGCCCTTCTGCTCATAGGTTTGGTCGGTTTAATGGTGGCCAACGAAGCTGCCTTTAAACACACCCACCACATCAACGGCCAGATCGTCACCCATTCCCATCCCTATAACACATCCTCGGATGATAAGCCTGCCCAAACCCATCACCACAATAAAGCACAGATTCTATTCCTGAATCATGTGGGAATACTATTCCCGTTACTTTTTCTGGTATACCTCACATTGGCCACTCCTACCCCGGTCAAAAGACCGATACACAGCATCATACCTGTTTACTCGGCCATCATTTTCAATCAACAGGGCCGTGATCCTCCCATGCAGTAAATTTGCATCATCAACATTCCCTTATACGTCATTATGATATCCAGGATACCACCGGTGTAATCCGGGGTTAAGACCATCATGTCAGGACCTGAATACTAAAATTTTTACACACCAGATACGCCATTAACCATGAAGCGCATAGCAGTCATACTAATACCGATCATAATATTCATAACCCAAATTGCATTGGCAGACGGTGATGAGACCCATCCACTGATCAAAGGCCACATCATCAATTCGAAAGGCAACCACATTCCTTTTGCCTCGGTGAGTGTTAAAGGAACCACCATCGGGACGATCACCAACGCCTCGGGGCATTATATATTGAGCGGGCTTCCGGCGGGAACCCATGTATTGCAGGCCAATTGTCTGGGATACCGGCCTAAAAGCATCAAAATAGAAATTGAAGCGGGCCAGAAGAAAGAGATCAATTTCCGCTTGGAGGAAGATGTGCTCAACATGGAGGAAGTGGTCGTAACAGGCGACCGTACCGGAACGCCGCGGAAAGAGGCTTCGGTGATTGTCAATTCCCTAAAGCCCAAGTTGTTTGAATCCACCCAATCGAAGACCCTCAGTGAGGGGTTGACTTTCACCCCTGGGGTAAGGGTGGAAAAGAGCTGTCAGAACTGTGGTTTTACCCAAGTACGGATGAATGGTATGGAAGGCCCCTATACACAGATCCTGATCAACAGCCGGCCCATCTTCAGTGGCTTGGCCGGTGTGTATGGTCTGGAGCTGATCCCCTCGAACATGATCGAGCGGGTGGAGGTGATTCGCGGTGGCGGATCGGCCCTTTATGGCAGCAATGCCATTGCCGGTACGATCAACCTGATCTTAAAAGATCCCATCAACAATACCTACGAATTTGGCATCAATGGGGGATCAACCGGTGTGGGACTGGATGGCTCGGGTGAACCTGCCTCTGACTACAGCGCCAGTTTCAACACCTCGATTGTTGGCGGGGACAACAAATCGGGCATGTCGCTTTACGGTTTTTACAGGGATCAACAACCCTTCGATGCCAATGGCGATGGATTTTCAGAGGGCACCGCCCTGAAAAACATCACCGCCGGCACCCGCCTCTTTCATCGCCTCGGTTCCCGGCAAAAGCTGACGGCCGATTTCTTCCACATCAATGAACAACGCCGGGGCGGCAACAAGCACGAAAAGCTCCCCCATATGGCTGGAATAGCCGAAGCCCTCACCCACAAGATCACCACCGGTGCCCTGAACTACGAGCGGTTCTTCCGGGAGAAGGACAAGCTGTCGGTGTACGTCTCCGGGCAGCGGGTGGAAAGAGATTCATACTACGGGGCAAACCGATCGCTCAAAGATTACGGCAAAACAGAAGATTTCTCCTTTAGCCTGGGCACCCAATACAATGCTTCCCTCGGGGAGTCCAACCTGATCGTGGGCATTGAGGACAAGGGAGCCTGGCTGAAAGACCGCAAGATGGGGTATCCGGATATAGACAATGCCGAGATCAACTTTGCCGATTCCACCCTCAGCATACCCTATGCCCAAAGCCGAACCATTGCCGATCAGTTCACCAATACCCTGGGGATGTTTGCCCAGTACAAGTATGAATGGAACAAATGGAAAATATCGGCCGGGTTGCGATACGACCATTACCAAATCACCGATCAAAAAAGAGATGGCGGAGGGGTATCCGGCAATGTACTGAGCCCCCGCCTTACCCTGAAATACGACATCAGAAAATCGATTCAGGCCAGGCTGAGCTTCGCCCAGGGCTACCGGGCACCCCAGATCTATAATGAGGACCTGCACATTGAGACTTCCGGGGCCCGCAGGGTGATCCACCGCAATGCCGACGACCTGACCCAGGAGACCAGCCACAGTTACATGGCCTCGCTCGACTACAACAAACGGCTGGGCAATACCTATGTGGGGGTTCTCGTGGAAGGTTTTTATACCCGACTGACAGATGCCTTTGTCAATGATTTCGGTCAACCCAATGCAAACGGCACGGTGGTGTATACCCGTTATAACGCAAACAACGGGGCATCGGTACAGGGCATCAACATCGAGATGAAACTGGTGCCCTCGCAGAAACTATCCTTCAAGGGCGGATTCACGCTACAAACAAGCGCCTACCAAGACCCCCATGCCTTCAACAAAGAGGCTTTCTTCCGCACACCCGACGATTACGGGTATATGAACCTGAACTGGAATCCCAACGATCATCTGGCTATATCTTCCTCGGGGGCTTACACCGGCCGGATGCTGGTGCCCTATTTCGGCAACGAACTGGCCCATCCCGAAGAAGGAACCCTCAGGCAATCCCCCCGGTTCTTTGACCTGGGCCTTAAAATTTCCTATACCTTAAATATCAATAAACAATCCACAATGGAGTTGTCGGCAGGCGTTAAGAACCTGTTCAACTCCTACCAAAGCGATTTTGACCGGGGCATCAACCGTGACCCGGGCTACATCTACGGCCCTTCCAATCCCCGCACCATTCACTTTGGCATTAAAGTAGGCAACATGCTATAGCAAAATCATCCCGGGGAGTCGGCTAAAAGTCGACTCCTTTTTTTATCCTTATTTTTAGCCTGACTGAATGCTTCCAACTAACCTGTCCGCCATAGGCTTTTAATGCAGATAATACTCAAATGCCCGCCCTTTCAACAGATTCAACCTCCGGGTTCAAAAATCTCCAGTTCCGGATGTTTCAGGGCTTCTTACACGACAGGACCGCAAACAGCAAATCCCAAAGCCATCGTGCTGCCCCGAATCATCAGCAACTTTTCCAGCGGGTTAATTTTATAGCGGGAGATACCCGATCGCATCAATGATAAATCCAATCCCTGATTTCATTAAGAGGTATAGAGGTTTTCTCAGCCACCTGTTCCGGGGTCCTGCCTTCCATATGCAGCCGGCGGACAAAATGCTCCAGCTTCTCCCCCACCTCGATCAGGTGACGGTCAGGATCATAAAACCGCATGGTCTTTTGCCCCCAGGGCTCCTCATGAAGGGCGTGCAGCATTTCAACCCCCTGCTCGCTGAGCTTCTTAAAGACCACCTCAATGGCTTCGGTTTCAAAATAGAGTTCGAAACAATTGGCCCGGGTCTCCACCACCCGGTTTTTCCCAAGCTTCTCCGGGATGATGTGATTCGGATCCACCTCCCATAACGTGATGCCACATCTTAAAATGACATTCTTGCCAAAATCAAAGGCCACTTCCTGGCCCAAAACCCGGGTATAAAATTTTTTGGAAGCGTCAATGTCTTTGACAAAAACCGCAGTTGAGTGATATTTGATTTCTTTCATAATAGCGTATAAATTGAAATTCTCCGAAAACAAGTTACAAAATATTTCCATACCATTGATCTACTTCACTCGTCATTCGATCAAAACCCCGAAAGATTCAACTTTCGGTAATTTAACCGAATTACATTTTTTTCGGTAATAATGCCGAAAAATTAAATCAGTTTCATTATCGCTCGCAACCAAATCGAAACCTATGAACAGGGGTACCCTATCGGCAGATATAATATCTTACACGGCTCTGTCTGCTTCCGAGAAAAGAAAGTTGGAGCAGGAAATTCATGATTTATTGGAGAAGTTAACCGATCAATATAAGAAGGAAAACTTCTTCGGAAGGCTGGTACAGGGCGATCACATAGAGTGTGCACTCGATGCTCCCCAAAAGGTATTGAGAATTGCGTTGTTGCTTAAAGCCTATATCAAGTCGCTTGAAATACCGGAAGAACCCGGCAGGGATAAACGCATCCGGCTGTTTAAAGAACATGGTGTCCGACTGGCTGCCGCTGTTGCCCCGCTTGAGACATTTGATACCAGGGCAGGCATCATCGATGGCGAGGCCATTCAGCTGTCGGGCAGAACCATACAAAAGCAGGACACCTCAGGCAAACAAAACATCGTCATAAAAAGAACCCTGTTCTTCCGTGCCGCCAATCCCATTACAGAGGAACATTTTGAACCCTTGTTTGCATTGCTGGATACTTTACTTACCAAATGTACAGGTAAACAAAGCCAGGTTGTTTATTACAAATTAATGGGTCTGGATGAAGGTCAGATAGCTGAAAAACTCAACAAATACAGGTCGACCATCAACGAACATTCAACGGCAGCCGGTTGGCATGCAATAGAAGCGGCTGTAATATATTTCGAAAAATGGGTACAATGACAAGTCTCTATCAACTGCTCATTCTACAGTTCACGGCTCATATCCTGGCCGACTTTATGTTACAGGGTCCCCAATGGAGCCGTTCCAAGGAAACCCGTCCTTTGACCAAACAACATGTGTGGCATACCCTGATCGTTTTTACCGCCTCCTGGCTGCTTTCCTTTGATCCGGGGTTCTGGAAGGCCGCCGCCACCCTTGCCATACTTCATTTTGGGCAGGATATACTGAAGAGCACCCTTCAATCAAAGCAAAACAAGAACTATTTCTTTACCGATCAGGGAATCCATCTTTTGATGCTTATTTTGGTAACTACCGGGTATGAGCACTATTTCGGCTATTCCCTTCCATTTGGAGTACGTCTGGCCACTCTGGCCACCATGGCCGGAGTCCTCCTTTGCCTGAAACCGGCAAACATCATCATCAAGCACATACTGGATGTTTTCCATATTGATGCCTCTGCAGAACCGTCCAATAAACTGGTGGAGCAGGGTAAAGAAGAGAACACGAAGGGTCTTCCCAATGCCGGCAAACTGATTGGGATCGTCGAGCGGCTGTTGGCATTCTTCCTGATATTATTTGGTCAGTACAGTGCAGTAGGGTTGATCATAGCGGCTCAATCCATCCTTCGGTTCCGCAACACCAAACAGTCGGAGTATGTTTGGGTGGGCACCCTCTTGAGCTTCGGTATAGCCATATTTGTGGCCCTGCTGGTATCCCGGTTATAATTGCCCCATCCATTTGATAATACCCCCAATGTTTCTTAGTTTAGCCGTTTGAAAAAGATCTCCAAAAATCAACGGCATGTTACATACATCCTATATTGAGCTCAGCAAAGCGGCCCTGAACAACAACATCCAGTTTTTGAAGAAGAAGCTAAAGCCGGGGGTTCGCTATTCCATGGTGATCAAGGGCAATGCATACGGGCATGGCATCGAAAGCATACTCCCGATGATTGAAGAAGCGGGTATTGATCATTTTGCTGTTTTCAGCGTCGATGAAGCCATGCGAGCACATAAGATCAAGCAGGAGCACTGTGAGATCATGGTGATGGGGTTCATCGATGATGAATACCTGGAATGGGCCATCGAGCATGAGGTATCGTTTTTTGTCTTCACCATGGAACGATTGCGGGCGGTACAAAAAGTGGCCAAAACAACCAGCAAGCCAGCCCGGGTACATATAGAACTCGAGACAGGCATGCACCGCACCGGTTTTTTGCCGCACGAACTGACCGAAGTAGCTGAAATACTCACCAAAAATAACAAGAACATTTTTCTGGAAGGCATATGCACCCACCTGGCCGGGGCCGAACATCTGGTCAACTTCGACCGGGCCAGCAAGCAGCTGGAGCGTTTTCGAAAAAGGTGCACGTGGTTTCACAATTTCGGTCTCAAACCGCGATTTAGGCACGTAGCCTGTTCGGCAGCCCTTTTGAATTTTCCGGACTCCGCCCTCGACCTGGTCCGCATCGGCATCTCCAATTATGGTTTCTGGCCCAGCGAGGAGACCCGGATGCTGCATCTGAGAGAAAACGGGGTGATCCCCACCGATCCCCTTAAAAGGGTGCTTTCCTGGAAAAGCAAGATCATGAGCGTCAACCACGTCCCGGAGGGCGAATACGTGAGCTACGGCACCAGTTACCTGACCAATCGCGACAGCCTGATAGGGGTTGTCCCGGTAGGATATGGTTACGGTTTCAGTCGGAATCTGAGTAACCTGGGCCACGTACTGGTCAAAGGCAAGCGGGTAACGGTAGTGGGGACGGTGAACATGAACATGATGGTCATCGATGTCACCGACCTCCCCGATGTACAGGTCAACGATGAAGTGGTACTAATCGGTACCCAGGGTAACAACACGATCACGGTCAGCTCATTCAGCGACATGAACAACAGCATGAACTACGAATTGCTGACCCGGCTCCCGGAGGAGATTCCAAGGTATGGGGTAGAGGGAAGCAATGAGAGAATGAGGGGAATGAGAGAATGAGGGAATGGGGAAATGAGTGAATGAGGGAATAAGGGAATGAGGAAATGAGGGAATGAGGAAATGAGGGAATGAGGAAATGAGGGAATGAGGGAATGAGGGAATGAGGAAATGAGGGAATGAGGGGAATGAGGGAATGAGGGAATGAGGGAATGAGGAAATGAGGGAATGAGGGGAATGGGCGAATGGATTGGGTTTAAGTCAGGACCTTTTTATCAGGTTCCATTGACACATAGTTATCAGGGAGCATTTACACATATCCGGTAAAGAGGGTAAAGGTAAAAAAAGCGTAATAATCGGGATGGTCGCCAATAAAGTCAGGGGATTGGGGAAGACATATTTTTTGGTACACTTTGTAGAGTTCTTCCGGCAGTTCATTCTCCATATTTTGCCAGCGCATGGTAAAAAGGGCAATTAAAGCCTGTCTGGTCTGCTGTTTGAGGGGAGCCTGGAGGTCGCCGACAAAACTCTGGGCGGCGACATTTCTTAGCCTGGCAGCCTTAAACCAACCCAGGGCCCGCATAAAATGCATTTCGGGTTTGCCCTCTGAGACGAAGGGTGCCCTTCCGGAGGCGGTGGCATTTAAGCGTGCTTCCAGCAAAGGATAACCGGGCAAGAGTTTCTCGGACGAGAAGGCCAACAGGGCCACGGTACCGCCGGGGTTGACCACCCGGGCTAATTCCCGGACCGAGTACCAGGGGTCAATGGAGGGGGCATATCCCACACAACTGGCGCTCCAGGCCCATTCAAACGTGTTGTCCTCAAAGGGCAACTGCTGAACATCTCCCCTCTGAAAAACCACCTGATCCGACAAATCAGCCTGTTTAACCACTTGCTCTGCTTCCCTGATCAATTCTTCGGACTGATCCAAACCAGTAACCTTCCCGGTAGGGCCCACTTCATCAGCCAAAAGCAAGGCAGGCAGACCGATACCACATCCGGCATCCAGCCCACTGCTTCCAAGAGGAAGGTGAAGGCTGCGGATGATCTCCAGCACTGTGGGTTCGATCAAAGCGTGAACCCTCCGATGTTGCTCAATCTCATCCATCTCAGACGAATTCTCCAGCATACTGGAAGCCTGGGCGATTCAAAGCCCAGCGTTAAAAAAACACTGCGGGGAACAACCCCATAGCGGACCCCTATCGGGTCAGTAGGTTCTCCGGCTTCCACCAGTATAACAGCTGAAAGCCACCCCTTTTTTAGTGACCGGCCCTACAGAAAAATCATGATCAACAGTTACAGCCCAGATTTTTGTGTAGCCATGAGTTGGTTTCGCCATAGCTATAAACGCCATCCTTTCCTCTGGGAACCGTCTATCTGGGGTTATAAAGCTAACTCACCAGGATGTTGGGTCTGATCGGAAAAAAGGGTGTAATTTCCAAAACCATTGCTTTAAATTACAATATAATAGCCACAAAATCTTGTAAAAAAAGGACAAGATGGTCATCAGAACAGGATATTGGGCATAAGCAGGTTTATTTTTTCTTCAAAGCCTGCCGTTCTTTAAAGAGGGTTCACTCCCGGCCGGGCGCCTTTATCGGTCGCCTTTACTGGTGGGGCCCAGCTGCACCTGTTGACTTTGGCTTCTTGGTGAGACCACTCCGTCAGATCTTCGTTTCAGGGCCACCTGGTAGCGGTAGGTGGTATCAGCCGGTAAGCCGGTGTCGGTATAGGCGGTACGGGTCCCTTCCAGGGTCTCGTAAAGCAAGGGTTGGCCTTCACCCTGGGCACGATACAGCATCAAACGATAATTTTGTGCCCCGCGGGGTGTTTCCCAGGAGAGCTGCACCTGGTCGCCTCCCCCCTTTTCGGCTTGAAAATCCTTTACAGGGGGCAAGGGGTTGTAGCCCTCCACCACCACCTTCCGGATGTTGGACAACCCGGAGCGCAGTCCGTTGTCATCGACGGTTTGGATGGCCAGCTGCCAGGCCCGGATGGTATCGGGCAGCCGAGTTGAATAGCGATCTTTGCCGGGGTCGCTGAGCGAATCCAGTATCCGCCATTGATTCTGCCCTTCGCCCCGGTACATTACATATTGCTTTTCCACATCCTGGCTGGAGCTGGGTTCCCATTCCAGTGTGGCCCTTCCCTTGGCATAGCTGGCCCCGGTGAGCAGGGCTTTGGTGGGGGCGATGGTGTCGGGGCGGGTCACCTCCAGCACATCGGAAAACCGGGAATGGTTCCACCGGTCGTCGACGGCCACCACTTTATAGTAGACCTTGCTGTTGAGCGCGTTCAGGTTAAGGGTGTCCACATAGGCGTTGTACACGGTGGGGGTGTCGGTGACCTGTACAAATTCATAGTCGCGGCTGAGCGATCGAAAGACACGGTAACCCGTGATGTCATCCGCCTCCCCGGTATTCCATCTCAGGGCCACCAACCCACGTGAAGAGTCAAGCCGGGCTTCCAGACCTGCCGGGGGATCAGGAGGTACCGTATCCCGCACAGCAGCACTTATGCCATCGCTCATGCTGTAATTACCCGCTTCATCAAAGGCCGCCACGGCATAATATTGGTTGTTGCCCGGGAGAGACGATTCATCGACATACTGCATGCGTCCGGGTTGCAACAGTTCCTTGTGCAGGCGTTCAAAAGGTCCATCCAGGGAGCGGCCTGATCGCACCACGTAGAATCCGGCCAGATCTTCCGTCTCATGGGGATACTGCCACACGATCTCCACTCCCCGGCTCGTTGGCTGAGCGCGCAATCTGTCAGGGGCAGGCGGGGCAGTCTGGTCTTTGCCCTCCACCTTTACCACATTGGAGGGTTGGGAGGAGATGCCGAAGTAATCATGAGCCACCAAACGATAATGATGCATCACCCCATTTTCCTTCAGGGAATCCACGTGATACATGCTTCCCTCCACGGTATCCGAGGGCCGCGTTTGCCGGTTATAAACCAGGGGCACATCGGTGATGCGGGTATAATCACCTCCCGGCTGAGATCTTTCCAGATCATAGGAAACGAATACATCATCATAATCGGTGTGGTTCCACGACAGGAGCGCTGCCGAATCCAGGCTGCCTCCCTCCAGTTCAGGGGCCCTGTATTGCTCAGGAACATACTGCATTTGAAGAGTTTTGCTGCCGCTGTGCCCGGTTGAATCCTGATAGCCCTTGATGAAAGCCCTGTATACATATTCCCGGCTTCCCCCACTTATCTCATGGCGATATTCCAGGCCCGAAGCTTCAGATATATCCCGGTTGTCGGCAGAAAGAAAAAGATAGAAAAAATGCCTGTTGTTCAGGGTAGTATGTGACTCCACCCGTTCCATAAAAGTTTGGGGTGCTTGTTGCGGGGGGGTGGGAAACAAAAGCTCCAGGATGGCTCCGGCCGACTGGTTATCCCGGGCCAGTTGCTCCCATCTTTCCCGGGAAGCCGGGCGAACGGGCTCGTCATTAAGCAGTTGAAAATCACTGGTGTCTCCGTTGCTGACCCTGGCCCGTTCCAGGTGCCAACCATTGTTCTTGAAATGGATGAAAGCATCTGTCTGACGGGGAACGATTTTGATCAACACATCGCCCTGGTACTTACGAATCTTAAGACCCAGACCGGAGTCACTGCCTGCTGCGGTGTCCTGCTGCATCTCCCTTGCAAAATCCGGGTTGGCTTGCTGGGCATTTGCAACAGGCAAGCCGGAAAAAGCCAAAAGGAATAAAATTGTTGTAAAATATCGCATGGTATCTTTTGTTTTTAATTTCAATTCAATGGTTTGATGTTAATTTTAAAGGATGATTCGCTTATCATATCAATTCGTATCAGTATAAGGCTTATTGAAAGATGATTATATCAATTTCTGTCTGTATAAGGACCTAATGACCATACTGTATGTCGGTATTTTATTGATTATCAATAAATTGATATTGGGTATGGCATTCTGTAGACCTGGCTGCTTCATTCGTTTCCTGCTTTTGTGGGTCATTGCATTTCATTGCCATGACATTAGGGATTCAGGGTTATAGAAAAGGTATTGGCACCACTGCCGCGGATCTTAGTCCCCACTGCCCCTTGAACTTCCAGGTTGATGGTTGTTCCCTGTTGAATGGCCGGATAAGGACTCAGGCCGGGGTGATTCGACTGAAAGTTGAGGCATTCCCGAAGCTTCTCGTGGTTGAGCCGTCCGCGATAATCGTCCCGATAGCTTACGGTCAGCACCTTTTGATTGGTGGATTGCCCGCCACCAGCACCATAATTGATGGGCATCAGGAAATAGGTGTTGTCATTGCTGTTGCCCGATGACTGGTCGATGCCCACTTCCGAATCGCTCAGGGGACTGTCCACATGCTTGTAACTGCTGCCCCCCGAACCAGACCATACGGCAGAAGGTGATTTCTTGGCAAATGCCCATGAGTCGATATCATAAGCAGGCAATCGCATGGCCGGTGTCAAACGACCCGGGGCGCTTACACAAAAATCATCCCCGTCGATCAGCCTCTCCATCTTCAGCTGCCACTGGCTCTTACCCGTAGGCGTTTCGACATCCACATGGGAGGCATTGCGCGAATTGGCAGGCTGAAGATCATAATAGCCAAAGGGTTCGGATCCGCTCAGGGTGATCTGAACCACATCGTAGGCATTGAATTTTTCCAGATGGGGTTGTTTGGCCCGGTTGGCCTGCTTGGAAACCACTTTGCTCTGGCTCACCGACAAGGCATTGATTTTGGCTTTCATGGTATTGAACTGGCTGGTCCGGAAATAGCTGGTGTACAACACCTCCGTGTTCAGGCGCCTGCCCATACTCCGGGCACCTTCCTGTGCCTTGCCCGCCATTTTGGTAACCGGCTTGTCGGAGTCGTCATCTCCCCAGATGCTCTTACCCGGGCTCTTATCCTTGCCTGTCAGGCCACCTGATTGGGAGGATTCTTCTTCAGGAGGTGTGGCGATAAGTTCCAGCCGATAGATGGTTTGCTGCTTCAAGGTAGGAATATCATATTTTACCAATCGCCCATCATTGGTTTTTCGAACACTCTGAAGGATCTCATTCTGATCACCGCTGCTGTTGATCGGTTCAAAACGGGCTTTCAGATCATAGCCCTCGGTCTCCAGGCTGTCCCAGACAGCGGAGATATCGGTATTAAACCGCATGAATCCCTCATCATAATCATCCTGGGTGAAATAGCGGCGGCGGGGGGTGGGAATCACATCCACCACCTGCTGTTCCGGTATGCTTTTCGGTGTTCCGCCCGTGGTGAAGATATGAGTCTCCACATGCTGAATTTTCTGGCCTTTCAGGGAATCCACGTTGTAGGTTGCAGTCTCCCAGGTATTGGCCCCTGTTTTTTCTTCGACCGTCACCGTGGCCTTCAGCCGGTAGCGTGTATTTCCTTCCAACATGATTTTCCGGTAATCCTTGGAAGCCAAAGAGCCCACATTTTCTTTGAGCGTCAGGGTAAGGGTCTCACTGTTTTTGTCGTAGTCTTCCATGATCTGGTCATCCAGGTTCCGGTAGATATCGGTCCACCTGCCCGGCTGATACTCTTTCTCCCAGGTATAGGAGATATCAAAGCGGTAAGTGGCTTTTTGCGAGCCCCCTTTGCCATCGGAGTATGTAAAACTCATCTTTGAGTCGTGGTAAATGCCCCGGTTAAAGGTGATGGTAGGCTCGACAAACAGCCCGACGCCTTTCTGATGGTGGTTGGGTGTGACCGAAGAGATGAACTGCATCCGCTCCACAGGCGAACTGACAGAAACGGCGCCTCCTCCTTTAGACTGAAAGTCGCAAATGCTGCCAATGGAAAAATTCTGGTTGAAGACCAGCGATTTGCCAAGGACGACCAAATCGGCTTTGATTTGTCCTTTCACACCCACCGGATCAGGCAGGCCCACTTCCACGACCGATCCAGCGGTGGTGCCCAGGATCTCTTTCTGAGCTACATAAAATCCCAGGTTGCCGTAGAAATAACCTTGTCCCAGGGCATACCAGTGGTCGAGGCCAAAATCACTGTTGCCATTGCAAAGCATGGACGGGGCATATTTTCCCAGCACCACGTCCGCTCCTGCTATCACATCACCTTCGGCACGGGCCACCTTACCGCCCAAATCAAATCCCGACTCAAACTTCAACCCGGCGGCCACACCCGACATCTTATCTCCCAGGTTGACCTGCTTCAACTTGGAAGTATAGCCACCCAGATATTTGCTCACTTTGTCCGGCAGTTCGGGGGCCAGTATCTTATCTCCCGCCATAAAGTATCCCGATGAACTGGCTATCTGAACCTTGCCCAGTCCAAGGGAATATCCGACCCGGTCTTTGGGCGTTCCAAAATGGAGGTACCAGTAATTGCTGTTGTCGTTCAAATGGAAACGCAGATCACCATTGCCTTGGATTACCGGGCTTTTAGGTGGCACCTTTATGTCAAAGGCAGATTGAAAATCAAAGATGTTGTTTTGGTACTCGGCATCGATGGACCCTTTCACCGGGGTATTTCCCCTGTTGCGTACACCGGTCAGGGCATAAGCATCGCCAGAGAATCCCAGGGTCTTGATGCCAAAGGGTTGGCGTTTAAAGGCAGCCTCCAGGGTGGCATCGCCGTTGATGATAAAGGGTTCGCCTTCCAACCCAATGATGGTGGAAGCCTTCATCCCGATGGTATTCTTCTGGGGCTTGTAACGCTCACGCACATTGGGATCCTGGGTAAGCGACTTGTTTTTCAGCTTTGAGGAGCTCACCTGCGATTTCTGGACCAGGTTGAAATAGGCCCCTCCACCGAAACCGTAAAAAGCCAGGGGTTTGGCAAAGGGGACCCCCACGGGATAGAAGGTGGCCATGCCGTCGACATACCAGTAGCGCAGGTGCTGGTTGTTCGACTGCTGCTTGTGGCCAAACAGGGCATTGCCTTTAAAGCCCTGTGTATCGAATACCTTCATTTCCAGGTCTCCGTCAAAGCCCATCCCAAAGGTGGGATCGTTCTTATACATATTCAGCGAGCCCAGGATCTTCATCGGACCAAACTGAGCATTGAGCTTGATGCTGTCAATCTCAGCCCGTTTGAATGTGAACTCCGGGATGGATTTTCCACCCTGATTCTGGTTGGTGTTGATCTCACTGTAGAGCCTCACCTCCGATTCTCCGGAGATCTGGCTCAACCCTTTGGAAAGGTTGAAGCGCAGATCAAATCCCAGGTTGGCATAGTATTTTTGCTGTCCAAACTGAACGTCGATGTTTTTCAGATCGGTTGGGTATCCCACTACTTTAGGAGCTTTGGCGTTGGTGTTGATTCCAAAATTGCTGATGTCCAGGTATGGATCGCGGTTGGTGATCTTGAAATTCTGAAACCTCAGGTCGTTCATAGCAACGCCCGGCACTTTACCCAGGGTGCGGTCGAAAGTAAACTTACCATTCAACACAGCCTTGAAATCCACCTGGCTGCCCTGTATGTTCAGGTTGACCGTGGAGTTGGGCTCCAGGTCGGCTGTAGCCAGCCACATGGGAATGCGAATGGTCTTTTTCGTTTCCAGCAAGAAGCTGTAGGAAGCCTGCTGGCTGACGTAAGTGATGTTGGCCTCATAGCCCAGAGGTTTCTTGAAGGAAGGTATGGTCAGTTCACCGGTCATCCGGGCGGTATTGAGCATATTGCGGTGGATATCCACATCCAGGGTATCGATGGAAAGGGGCATGTTCTCGAGGGTACCCCGATCCATCAGGTCGGTGGCAAAGATGTGGCCGCTCACCCCTGCTGCACCAATGACCAGCTGATCGCCGGTGATGCGTATGCGCTCGCTGTTTCCGGAATTATTCTGAGTGCTGCCATGGCCGGATCCTTGCTGAACAGAACTCTTCTTGTTGAAAAATTGGGGCAGCCATACATCGGCACTGCTCAGGTAGACACCCTGCCATCCGGCACCGGCGTTGAGACCAACCGGACTGCCACCCCCACCGGCCTTTTTGAACATATCTTCTTTGGAGGAATGATCCAGGTAGGCCTTTTGAACGTGGAAGGTATAACCGGGCAGCTTGACGTAACCAAACTTTTGGGTGGCCAGCTTTTTGGTAGCGTTCACCCCGGAAGGCAGCGATGTAAAATCCAGCTTGGCTACCCAGTTGTCCCAGTTCTTGAAGGCTGTTGAAAAAGTGGCAGCCAGGGTATCCTGCTGACTTACCTTCCCATTCTTGTTTTTGGGTTTAACCAGGTCCCTCGAAAACTTAACCATGCCATAGGCCTGAACATCACGGAAACCATCGCAGTCAAAATTCAGATAGGTAGCCTGCTTATCTTGCTTACCCCTCTTATCAGCCGGCAGCAGGGTCACCGTATAGTTTTTTGAAACATCTACGGTGACCGGCTTCATAAGCCTGAGGTAGGCTTCTTCTTCGGAGATGGCCAGTCCCTTGGGGTTGATGCACAAATCATTGGTGGCAAAAGTCAGGTACTTGTTGCGGATGCGGTCGTCCTTCAACTCCAGCATGGCCATCAGGTTGGCTGTAGCCTTGGTGGGGGTCAACTCCAGGCCCACCATCTTGATGTGGGCAAAACCTTTTTTCAGACTGACCGGTGCTTTTTTAGGTTTGCTGGACTTACCCGAAATTTCCTTGTATACCTTTTTAAGGGGCACCCCATTTTTAATGTAATCCTTCAGTTTAGGTTTGCCACTCAGCTCATTGATCTTATTCTTCAGGGTTTGCCTGTCGGCTTCCAAAGCAGCTTTTCCCTTAAAAACCCGGCCGTTTTGATTGATCTTCACATTGGTCATCAGCACCGGCAGACTTCCGCCTTTAATGAAAGTGGCATTGACAAGGTTGGCTTTCCCGATGTATTGATTGTCATTCCCACTGGCAATCGTATTGGTGAGCACCAGCTCGAAATTTCCCATCAGTACCGTATCGCCAGCGCCAAACCTATCGGTGGCCTGTTTGGAGATATTGGATATGTCCACCGTGCAATGGCCGCCGCACTGAAAATTTCCTTTCCCTTTGGCTCCCGTCTGCGCCAGTTCGGTGGTATCGTCATCGGAGGGCGTGGGCGTGGGTGAAGGAGAAGGTGGCAGCAAGTCAAGGGTATCGGGCAGCAGGGACTGTGCTACCTGGCGCTGTTGATAGGTAAAGGTATGGATCTCACTTTTGCCGTCGTTTTTGATGCGGATCTGGTTGGTGGGATCATAGGCCTGCACCTGAACGGCATAACGGTGTCCGTCTTCCAGCATGGGTTTGCCCATGCCGTAATTGAGAAAATTCTGGTTCAAATTGCGGGACTCATAGACCTTGAAATTCTGACTCCGCATGGCATCATAGGGACTGATGTCGGCACCGGTGATGTCTACCAGTTTGAACTTATACTCTATCCGGGCATTGCGGGTGTTCACAGGAATCCAGTTGAAGTTGATGAACTGGGGGGAAGGGGATGTGATGCTGGCCTGGTCGCGTGGCTTCATGATCCTTGGCGGATCAACAATGGAGATGCGGATGGGCTGGCTGCAGCCCACCGGCTTGCCCGCTGACAAGGGCTCGTTGGTCTCATACTGAAGGGCCTGGGCACAAAGGTTATACGTACCTTCAGGAAGGGTTTGATTGGACAGGTTGCTGCTCAGGTCCATTCCTTCCACTTCAATATCATTGCGGCTAAAAGATTGATAACGTGAACGCAATTCCTGGGCGGAAAGGGTGATGGACTGGCCTGGCTGCAAAACAATAGGTTGACGCGGCATGGCGTCCTGTTCTGTGCTGGCCGAGACATCGTTGTTGCCGGTCAATCGCCACTGTAGCTTGAAACGCTGGGTTTCGCTCATGCTTTGATTGACCAGCGTGACCACCACTTTATTGGATCCCTGCATGTAATCGGAAAGATACATGGAATAGGGCGGGACCACATTAACATTCACATTAACAGGATTTTGCTGTGCATGAACAGCCGCTGCGGAGAGAAAAAAAATCAGAAGAAAAAACTTGAATCGGGAAACCATAGCAAAAAAGAATTTTAGAAGCATCTAACGCTTTTAACATTTATTAAGATTATTTGCTCCGGCAAACAATTGCTCATTTTTCATTGTTCAAGGGTGAAAATTTTACATAAAATTCTAACTGATAATAATCTACACAAAATACAGAAAATACGGAAATTTCAGACCAACAAACACAAATAAAATACTGATTTTCAATGTTTTAAAAATAAAATATAAATTAATTTTCAGGGCCTTTGCCCGACATCCCATTTTTTTTCAAAACGCCTTATAAATTGCAGCCTATGTTATTTAAATTCCTCTCCACCGTTTGTCTGTTTGGTCTTTGTTCGATATGCACACTGCCAGTACAATCGCAGGATGTGGAAAACATCACGGATGAAGAACCTGTTCAGATGTCCGGTTCAGCATCACTCAACACCGGTTTTTATGAAATGAGTGGCATTGGAGCGCGTCGTCAGCCTTACAATTACAGTTTGCGCTTCAATCCAACGCTTCAACTCTACGGCATATCCCTGCCTTTCTCGCTAACCCTGAACAAGCAGGGTACGCGATTCAGCCAGCCATTCAACCAATTTGGCATGTCGCCTGAATACAAATGGGCCCAACTGCACCTGGGTTATCGCCGGATGAATTTTTCACCGTTTACCCTGGATGGGCAGACCTTTGCCGGGGGTGGTATTGAACTTAATCCCGGCAAATTCCGGTTCGGAGCCTTTTATGGGCGGCTCGACCAGGCCAGCCGCACCCGCACCGGCAACATTCTGCAACCCCAGTACAAACGCATGGCATGGGGTGGGAAGATTGGTGTGGGCACAAAAGAGGAATACCTGGACCTGATCTTTTTCCGCTCTCGCGACCAACTCAACTCCCTATCAGGAGCAAGCGACAGTCTGCGTCGGGAAATACCGGCACGCGAAAACATGGTTGTAGGGGTCAGCAGCCGGGTCAACTTTTTCAACGATGCCCTCTCCTGGAAATTTGATGTGGCAGGAAGCGCTTATACAAGGGATATACGTCAGAGAAAAATCGACCTGGAAAATGAACAGGTTCCTGCATTCCTGACCAACCTCTATACACCGCGCACTTCTTCCCTTTTCAGCTGGTCGGGCGAAACCAGCCTGACCCTCAACCTGGACGGCTTCACGGTGGGTGGCACCTACCGCCGGGTCAACCCCGATTACCGCTCCAT